>NZ_JBCGUH010000004.1:0-322 GCF_039822605.1 Paenibacillus wenxiniae | reverse complement strand
TGTGTACTTGCTCAGTCGTGCGCAGAGCCATGTGCGAGATGTGTTTGTAAAACAGACACTCACTCGTGATGAAAAAGGGAATTATACCACTGCGGCGCTTCGTGTAGAGCTGGATTATGAACAGATCGCTCACTCTTCTGGAGCGATGGAAGCGCTGAGTCATTCTTTTGCCGAAACGATAGCCCCTCTTAC
Organism: Paenibacillus wenxiniae; assembly: GCF_039822605.1. Classification (NCBI taxonomy): domain Bacteria; kingdom Bacillati; phylum Bacillota; class Bacilli; order Caryophanales; family Paenibacillaceae; genus Paenibacillus; species Paenibacillus wenxiniae. Next base: position 130 of record NZ_JBCGUH010000004.1, on the reverse strand, counting down.
TACCCCAACCTCCGATTCAGAAGCGGCTTCTGCCCATCTCGAATCCCCTGCCGCTGGTTCTGGTTCTGGTTCTGGTTCTGGTTCTGGTTCTGGTTCTGGTTCTGGTTCTGGTTCTGGTTCTGGTTCTGGT
>NZ_JBCGUH010000003.1:0-707354 GCF_039822605.1 Paenibacillus wenxiniae | reverse complement strand
TAGGCACGCCGCCAGCGTTCGTCCTGAGCCAGGATCAAACTCTCCAATAAAGTGTTTGACGTGCTCATTTCTTGCTGGCGAGAACATTGCTGTTCTCTATAATTTGAAGAACTAAGTTCTTCACTCACTCGTTGTTCAGTTTTCAAAGATCAAACTCTTTTGTTGCTGCTCAGTGTATCTCGCAGCAACTCTTATATCATATCATCTCTTCAACCATCTGTCAACAACTTTTTTTGAAGTTATTTTCAAGCTCCGTTTGACATGAGTTTGAAGCAGAATGTGTCTCGAAGACTTATACATAAGACTATATCATACGATTATATGAAGAGTCAACACTTCTTTTAGCAAAATTTCAAAATTCCTTTTTAATACTTTTTTAAACCTATTTATGATGATAGTACGGCATTGTTATTGCAACGATTACTATAGTATATAGAAGCTTTCCTCGAATAGCTAACCAATAGCTAACTTTGGTTAGTCCTCTTGATTTATAAGCTTATAATATAAAATACTCTCTACGAATAATGCTCTCATTTGGTACATATACCATATTGCTTAGCGTTTGTTCATCGAACTTTGCATTTCTATTATTCGTGATAGTTTTTTATATGAGAACAGGGATGACCCTGTCGTCATCCCTAGATGGATGTAAATCCGTTGAACAGTTTCAATAACATTTCGATATTGTATCTTTACAGCTATGCTATATCTTTATAGCTTCGTTATTCTTTCTTGCTTGTATGACGCTTGTATTACTTTACCTTCTATAACTAGCAAGACAATAAAGATAGTCGATGAATAAGCAATAAATCTGATATGTTTGTGTGAAAATCTCATCTTTCTCATGTATTGCTTCTTAAAATGTGTTTTCTACTCTGGAGGATAAGTTCCTTCTATATGTATGTGGAACATGTATATATTACACTGAATGTATACCGGATCCCGATTTGTTGCACCTATACTGGTCATAACATCATTTACATTTTAATTGAGCTACATATGAATTCAGCATGTATTGGATCATGTGTATTTATAAGATGGGTATGTATATGAAAGTTTACAGCGATATAGACTACATATCCGGTAGGCATTTTACGATCGTATTGGTAACGTATCGAGGATTATACTTCAAATATACTTTTAACATAGTAAAGGAATATGTGATTTATGCTCAAGCTACATATTATCTTTTCTTTAGATTTCTTTAGTTTGGGGAGCATTTTCTTTATTAATATGTTCTGTATCACCATATTCTTTATTAATATGAACGTATTATTTTCTTTATTAATTTATTCTAGGGTATGTCTTCAAACTATAAAAACTAGAATGGAGGACAGCATCCTGCTAGACTCGTTCAGTTGTATCGATCTGTACGATTGGTATTTTAAAAAATGAATGTTGAGCACATCAGGTAATTATTCTATTTCAAGCTATCAACCATTGTTTATTCTACTCATACTCGGATTTAAATGTAACTTTATCGGAATAGCTTACTTGCGGTCATGTCCAAAACATTAGCTGCCTCTCAGTAGTAAGCAGCAGCAATAGACACTGATATCGATTTCTACAATTAAAGATCTTTTTAAAGAAAGATCTTTTCAACAATCTAAAAACCTTCTCAAAAACCTTTCAGAATCTCAAAATCGCAAGATTGCAAAATTGTGTAGCGGTCAAACTCAATCTCTTGGAAAAAGCTATAGTCTGCGAACTTATAGCTGAGACAGTAAAACAGTAAGACAGTAAAACAGTAAATATTAGAAAAAAAGCTCTACAGCGTTCCGTCCATAATAGGACATAAGCGAACACTGTAGAGCTTTTTGGATTATTCAGTCGTTTCGTTCGTTTCGTTGTCGGAAGAATCGGATGGTGTGTCCGTAGCAGTCGCAGCAGACTCTGTTCCTTCTGCCTCTGTACCTGCTTCTACTGGCTCCAGCTCATCCTCGCTATCTTCACTCTTCGCCGTCACACAGACGGTTGCTACGGCATCTTCGTCGCGGATATGGATCAGACGTACACCCTGTGTGTTACGTCCCATCGTCGAAATCGTCTCGATGCCCATACGGATTAGCGTACCGCTTGTTGTAATGATCATCAGATCGTCTGTATCACCAACGACCTTCAAACCAGACAATTCACCGTTTTTATCCGTTACGTTCATCGTTTTGATCCCTTTACCACCGCGACTTTGTATACGATACTCGTCGCCAGGCGTGCGTTTACCATAGCCTTTCGCTGTAACGATAAGCACTTTCATGTCGTCGCTAATAATATCCATACCGACGACACGATCGCCCTCATCCAGCGTTACCCCTTTTACACCGGTAGCGCTACGACCCATAGAGCGAACGTCTGACTCGTTAAAGCGAATCGACATCCCGTAAGCAGTACCCATGATCATGTCTTGCTTACCGTCAGTCAGTTTCACTTCAATCAGTTCGTCGTCCTCACGCATATTGATCGCAATTAGACCGCCTTTACGAATGTTCACATAATCATCCAGGCGTGTCTTCTTCACAACCCCTTGGCGTGTACCGAAGAATAGGTATTGATCGCCCTCGAAATCCTGTACTGGAATCACAGCATTGACTGATTCACCCTGTTCGATCTGAATCAGGTTAATGACCGGTGTTCCGCGTGCTGTACGTCCCAGCTCTGGAATTTCGTAAGCTTTAATCCGGTATACTTTACCTTTGTCGGTAAAGAATAGTAGATGATTATGAGAATTCGTTACGAACAGATGCTGGACAAAGTCCTGATCCTTCATATCGACACCCATAACGCCTCGACCACCGCGGCGCTGGCTGCGGTATGTGGTTACCGGAGAACGTTTAATATAACCGGTATGAGTAACAGTAACGACGACCTCTTCCTGTGGAATCAGATCCTCGTCCAGAATGCTCTCTTCGCCTACTGTGATTTCCGTACGGCGCTCATCATTAAAGCGCTGCTTAAGCTCATTCAGCTCTTCGCTAATAATTTCAAGCACACGCGCTTGATTCGCCAAAATATCACGGTATTCTGCAATCAGGCGCTGTAGCTCATTATATTCATTCTCGATCTTATCGCGTTCCAGACCAGTCAAACGTTGCAGACGCATATCCAGAATCGCCTGTGCTTGCTCCTGACTCAGTGAGAAGCGCTCCATCAATGATTCGCGCGCTATCTCTGTTGTCTGGGAGCCACGAATAAGTGCGATCATCGCATCTACATTGTCGAGCGCAATGCGCAAGCCTTCAAGGATATGCGCACGAGCCTCGGCTTTTTTGAGGTCAAACTCTGTACGACGACGAATGACTTCGATCTGATGCTGGATGTAATGGTGAATCACTTCACGCAAGCCGAGTAGCTTCGGTTCGTTGTTCACGATCGCCAGCATATTGACGCCAAACGTAGACTGCATCGCTGTATGCTTGTACAGGTTGTTCAATACGACATTCGGATTCACATCACGACGCAGCTCGACTACAATCCGCATCCCGTTACGGTCGGATTCATCGCGCAGATCTGTAATGCCTTCAATACGTTTCTCACGTACCAGCTCAGCAATCTTCTCCACGAGGCGTGCTTTGTTCACTTGATATGGGATCTCGTTGACGACGATACGTGCTTTGTTGTTATTTTCCTCGATCGTTGCTTTGGCACGCATCGTGATCGAACCACGACCGGTCTGATACGCCTGACGAATACCTGAGCGTCCCAAAATATAACCAGAAGTCGGGAAGTCCGGGCCGTGGATGTAATCCATCAATTCCATCGAAGTAATATCAGGGTTCTCAATCATCGCTTGAACGCCATCAATAACTTCTCCAAGATTATGAGGTGGAATATTAGTCGCCATCCCTACAGCGATACCAGATACACCGTTCACGAGCAGGTTAGGATAACGAGCTGGCAATACAACCGGTTCGCGTTCTTCACCATCATAGTTAGGAATAAAATCAACGGTGTCTTTGTTCAAATCACGCAGCATTTCTAGTGCCATTTTGGACATACGTGCTTCGGTGTAACGCATAGCTGCTGCCATATCGCCATCGACCGAACCAAAGTTACCATGTCCATCAATAAGCATATAACGCATGGAGAAGTCCTGTGCCATACGAACCATCGTATCGTAAACGGCTGTGTCTCCGTGCGGGTGGTATTTACCGATAACTTCGCCGACGATTCTCGCCGACTTCTTGTAAGGCTTATCCGGTGCCATGCCGAGTTCCGACATTGCATATAAAATACGCCGGTGTACAGGCTTGAGTCCGTCACGTACGTCAGGCAAAGCCCGGCTGACGATAATACTCATCGCATAGTCCATAAAGGACTCGCGCATCTCCGTACCGATATCCCGGTCTTTAATCTGCGAAAAATTCTCTTCCGCCATGCTAAGCTTAGCCTCCTTATTGCAGCCTTCGTTTGCACAAATGGATGCTCTCTGGTTCTGCTATGAATGTTGGTGATCAGTCAGCAGCAGACCCTGTATAAAAATAAGTTTCCTCTTGCCAGAATGATAGGAAAATGATTCGCCACAAAGGCGAATTCGTAATGATGCTATGCCCGGTGCTACATCACTTTATTATACCATTTTTTTCGTGTGATGTCCTGTGTTTTCGCGCTATTTACAGCACTTTTCATAACGTTTTAATCTAAAATCTTGTAAACGGTATAATGTTCGTCATTTCTTCGTTCAATCCGGCATATATACATGGAAAGGGGCATCCACCATGTGGCAGATACCCCTTTTGCATATGCATAATTACACCGATTTGTTTGTATCCTATCCAGACGTATATCGGGATCGCGCACGATCCATCACTTAGAAATCGAGGTTTTTAACGTACTTCGCATTTTCTTGAATAAAATCACGACGTGGTTCAACATTGTCGCCCATCAGTGTATCAAAGATCGCATCAGCCAAAATCGCATCCTGAATGCTAACCTGTAGCATAATGCGACTTTCCGGGTCCATCGTTGTTTCCCATAGCTGAGAAGCGTTCATCTCACCCAGACCTTTATAGCGCTGTACATTGAATTTGGCATTTTCGCCAAAACCAGCAATGATCTCGTCGCGCTCACGCTCGGAGTTTGCATAGACCGCTGTTTTATTGCGCTCGATCTTGAAAAGCGGCGGCTGGGCGATGTAGACGTAGCCTGCATCGATGATCTGGCGCATGTAGCGGTAGAAGAATGTCAGCAGCAACGTACGAATATGCGCACCATCGACATCCGCATCCGTCATGATAATCACTTTATGATAGCGCGCCTTAGACAGATCGAAATCGTCACCGATGCCTGTACCAAGTGCTGTAATGATCGCACGAATCTCGGCATTACCGAGAATACGATCTAACCGCGCTTTTTCAACGTTCAAAATTTTGCCTCGCAGCGGCAAAATCGCCTGGAAGTGACGATCACGTCCCTGCTTTGCAGAGCCGCCCGCAGAGTCACCCTCAACGATGTACAGTTCACTGATCGAAGCATCTTTAGACGAGCAGTCTGCCAGCTTACCAGGCAATGCACTCACTTCGAGTACACTTTTACGACGAGTCAGCTCACGTGCCTTACGAGCCGCTTCACGTGCGCGAGAAGCTTGCAGTGCTTTGTCCAGTACTCGACGAGCAACCGAAGGATTCTCGTTCAGAAACTCTTGCAGCTTCTCGGAGAATAACGATTCTACGATACCGCGTGCTTCACTGTTACCGAGCTTCGTCTTCGTCTGACCTTCAAACTGAGGCTCTGGAATTTTGACCGAGATGATCGCCGTCAAACCTTCACGCACGTCCTCACCCGTCAGATTGCCCGTATTGTCCTTGAGCAAACCGTTACGACGCGCATAATCGTTAATAATACGTGTCAGTGCGCTCTTAAAGCCGGATTCATGCGTACCGCCCTCATGGGTGTTGATGTTGTTAGCAAAAGAGTAAATATTTTCGGTATAGCCTTCGTTGTATTGCAGTGCAATCTCAACTTGAATTTGCTCGCGTGTTCCTTCAACGTAGATCGGTTGCTCGTTGATCACTTCACGGTTTTGATTCAAATACTGCACGTACTCGATAATACCGCCTTCGTATCGGAAATGATTCGATACTCCTGTGCGTTCATCTGTGAGTGTTAGAGCGATTCCCTTGTTCAGGAAAGCTAGCTCACGGATGCGTCCAAGCAATGTATCGTAATCATAAACGGTCGTTTCGGTAAAAATCTCATGATCCGGTCTGAATGTTACGGTCGTACCGGTTCCTTCACCCTCGGTCATATCCCGTAACACTTTGATATCCTCGACCGGTGCGCCACGCTTGTATTCCTGCTGATGTACTTTGCCGTCTGTTTTTACGACTACGCGTACATGCTCAGACAATGCGTTCACAACCGATACACCAACACCGTGCAAACCGCCGGACACTTTGTATCCGCCACCGCCGAATTTACCGCCGGCATGGAGTACGGTCATAACGACTTCAAGCGCAGAGCGCTGTGTTTTCGCTTCTACGCCTACAGGAATACCACGTCCGTTATCGACAACGGTTACGCTATTATCCTCATGGATCGTTACTTCGATATGATCACAGTATCCGGCAAGCGCCTCGTCAATACTGTTATCTACAATTTCCCAGACCAGGTGATGCAAGCCTTTGGAGCTGGTCGATCCGATATACATACCCGGACGTTTACGTACGGCTTCCAAACCTTCAAGCACCTGTATCTGACTGGCATCATAAGCCGGTTGATTCGTCGACATGCTATTTTCACCTACTTCTGTATTTTAGACAGCCTTCCTGGCTGTACCTAAGCGTTCATCAAAAAGCTGTTGGTCCGCTTTTTCAGCGTGGCGGAGGAGATGGGGGAATAATACACTTTATTTTTGGTCACAACGATCGATTTCGGTTCCTCCTCACCGATCGATTCTACCTTTTTGTCTTCATGAGCAAAGCTGACGAATTGTTTGGAGATTTTGGATGACTTTTCAATCGATATATCGAAAATGGCAACAAGCTCCGAGAAACGGATGATCTTCTCACCACCCAAATGTATATACATGGAACGGACCTCCCTTACTTCTCAATATGCCCTTGATGGACATGGAAAATCTGGGCTTCCTTCAGACGACCGGCATTGAGGCTCTCGATTCCGGTAGCCGTGATGAAAGTCTGCACTTTGTCCTGAAATGTCTCAATCAACTGAGTTTGACGGTAAGGATCCAGTTCGGATAAAACGTCATCCAGCAAAAGAATCGGGTATTCCCCGATCTCTTCGTGAATTAATTCGATTTCAGCAAGTTTCAGCGATAAAGCGGTTGTACGTTGTTGTCCCTGTGAGCCAAACACCGCTGCTTCATTGCCGTTAATGTGAAAGGCAAGATCGTCTCGATGCGGACCTGCCAGAGTCGCGCCACGGCGATATTCCTGTTCTTTCACCTGTGATAATTTTACCATAAATTGCTCAAATAAGACAGCTTCATCTTCTTCTTCGGCCGCACCAAATGAGGGCACATAGGATAAAAGAAGCTGCTCCTTGCCACCGGTTATCCCCATGTGGATATTTTCCGCCCAGCCTTGCAGCTTGTGGATAAACCGTTTGCGCTTTTGTACGATCTTCACGCCGTGCTCCACGAGCTGCTCGTTCCAAATATCAAGCATCGTACTGTCTTTGCTGCCAGCACCCCATGCTTGCTTAAGGAAATTGTTGCGCTGTTGCAGCACTTTTTGGTACTGCTGCAAATGATGCAGGTAGCTTGGCTGCACCTGACCAATCTCCATATCGAGAAAACGACGGCGGATACCAGGCGAGCCTTTGACAATTTCCAGATCTTCCGGCGCAAACATCACGGCATTGATCGTACCGACAAAATCGCTCAGCTTGCGCTGCTCCAGCCCGTTGATTTTTGCCTTTTTGCCGCGTGCAGAAAAGTTCAGTTCTAGCTTGACCTTGCCGTATCGTTTGTCCGCCTCACATGCAATGCGTGCATGATCGGCGCCAAACGAGATCAGCTCTTTATCTTTGCTCGTCCGATGCGATTTGGACAGTGCCAATACAAACAGTGCCTCAATCAGATTTGTTTTTCCCTGCGCATTTTGTCCGATGAACAAATTGACCGGGCCAAAGGAATCAAGCTTCAGGCTTTCATAGTTGCGATAATTTTGTAGGCTGATTTGGTTGATGAACATGGATAAGCTCCTCCGGTTTATTGCCCGCTCTGAACCTTAAAGCTACCTTCGCCCTGTACTTCAACCTCATCACCAGGATAAAGTTTGCGACCACGACGCTCCTCTAGCTCTCCGTTAACTTTGACCATTTGCTCTTGCAGGAGCGCTTTTGCACTTCCTCCAGTTGAGACGCAATCTGCCAGTTTCAAAAATTGATCCAATTTGATATATTCCGTGGAAATGGAAATGTTTTTCATAATATTTATAAACCGTCCTTTCGACGATGGGTTATTGGGCCGATCCAAATGAATAGCCAGATCTTAGCATCATACCATAGTCAAAGTTGCACTACTACGGTTACAGGCAAAGTATGCGGCTCTTTTTTGCTAGTTGGAATCGTTTTGTGATTGAAATTGCTAATTTTATTGTTGACGGGATGCTCATTCGCTAGTTGATCTATAGGAGGAGTGATGTATAGTATGCGGTTCAAGATAAGTGTGTGTTGATGTAGGATACATACGCTTTTGCAAGTATAATTATGATCAACTCTATAAATACATTAGGCAGGTCATAACGATGAATGACAGGATGCAGCGATTACGGAATGATTTAAAAGCTGGCAAAATGAGAGGTTATTCCTTCTACACCGATCATAAACAGTCTTTTGACGCGGACAACATGACGCCCAATCGATTGATACAATATGCGATCCAGAAAAGGAATCATCGATACGTCGCTTATTATTTTCAGATTGATGCGGATCAAATGGACATCTACGAGGATGTAGCTACCGAGGAACAACGTGAATTTAGCGAATTAGAGCAAGCACTGGCGTATCTGGTTGATCAAGGTGCAGATCTAACTAGATTTGCTCCGTTCAAAGGACAGATTCCTTTTTAGAAAAAAGAAAAATTTTAGCGAAAATGGAGTCTCGGAAGATTTCACAATGGGAGGATCATTATCGTTCAAAACATGGAACAGCATAAAAAGGCATGTACCGCGTAATGTCGGTACGTGCCTTTTTTGATAATTGCGCAAGAACGGCAAATCTCAATTTCATTGTTCTGTATGCTATGAACGGAATGGACGAAAACTAGTCACATGTGGAGAACTGGAATCGTTTGTACTGCTGCAAAAGTTATACACATGTGCATAAGATTTGCGAAATTGATTTATTCACAGCTGCTCGACTCTGGCGTATTTGGTTAGACTCGCCTGGAGTTGGCCAAATGAGAAGCTGCTGTTCCACCGAAGTTTGGGTCTCGGTTGGAACAGCAGCTGATTAGCATAACATACATAGCTAAAATGTTGAACAATGCGTTTAATTCGTTGTCCGGTAAGGCAGGATGATGTACAGACTGCGGCTTTCATCCAGCGGCTTGATGATGATCGGGCTCATAATACCGGTAAATTGGATCGACAGCTGCTCACTTTCGATCACTTTGAGCACATCGAGCATATATTTGGAGTTGAACGAAATGCGCAGCGGCTCACCTTCAAACTTTGCGATATCCAGCTGCTCGGTTACGCGTCCAAGCTCGGAAGAACTGGAGGAAATTTCGACTGCGCCATTTTCCAGTGTTTGCATACGAACGATATTCGTTTTTTCCTCACGGGAAAGCAGGTAGGCACGGTCGATCGAATCAGCCAGCTTTTTCGTATCGATTACAAGCTCGGTTTTGAAGCTGGTCGGGATAATTTTGGATGTGTCCGGGTATGTGCCATCCAGAATGCGGGAGTAGAACAATACGCGATCGATTTTGAACAGCACTTGATTGTCGGCTACAACGATATCAAGCAGCTGGTTTTGATCGGGAATAATTTTACTCAATTCGTTTAGTGTTTTACCAGCAATGACCACATTGCTGAAACGAACACCGGTATCTTCACCAAGATTAACAGTACGACTGGCCAGGCGGTGACGGTCGGTAGCAACGAATTTAAGTTCGCCTTCTACCAGATTCCAGAGCACACCGGTTAGAATAGGCGTTGTTTCCTGTGTGGAAATGGAAAATGCGGTTTGTTTGATCATATTTTTCAACAGATCGCCTGGAACGGAGATTTGCTGGTTTTCTTCGATGTTAGGCAATACCGGGAATTCTTCCGGATCTAAACCAACGAGTTGGATATCGGTAGCACCTGCACGGATAAATGTTTGGAAGCCATCTTTCACTTCCATTTCGATTTCTTGTGAAGGCAGTTTTTTAATAATTTCAACGAAAAATTTCGCTGGTAAAACGACACTACCCGGGCGTTCAATCTCTACGATCGTTTTACTATCGTTTTCAGCGGGTATGAAAGATTGAATAGAAATATCGGTATCGCTCGCTGTTAAGGTTACACCGGAATAGCTCACATCGAATTTGATTCCGCTCAAAATGGGAATAGTGGTACGACTGGAAATCGCTTTAGATACTTGTTGGATCGATTCGTTTAAATAATTTTTAGAGATTTGGATCTTCATGGTTTCACTCCTAACCAGCATGATTCATGCTTGTACATATCCTTTTTTTCAATCGGCACCGAAAGGTGCGTTTAGCAAGAAGAATGTTTTAAATAATTAATAGTAGCAGTAGTAGGGACACTGAATATGTGGATAAGTGCCCTAAAGCCGCATAAAATTAAGCCTATCCACATGTGTATAAAGTGTGTATAGGCTTGCTTGTTGTTCAGGATGGATTTTTGATTTTGTCCATCAGATTGTTAACCACTTTAAACAGATCCTGGTCGGCTTTTAACGACTGGGATATTTTTTCGTGCGCATGAATCACGGTCGTATGATCACGACCACCAAATGCTTCGCCGATCTTCGGTAACGAGTAGTCGGTCAGCTCACGCGATAAATACATCGCAATCTGCCGTGGGAACGCTACGGCCTTTGTGCGCTTCCGCGCTTTGAAGTCTTCAAGTTTCAGGTTGTAATATTCGCCGACGCGCTGCTGAATATCCTGAATAGTGATCATTTTGGGACGGCTGGAAGGAATAATGTCTTTCAGCGCTTCCGCTGCCAGATGCGAAGTCACATCCTGATTCGTCAGCGACGAGTAGGCGACAACGCGGATTAGCGCGCCTTCCAATTCACGAATGTTCGTATCGATCTGGTTAGCGATATACATCATCGCCTCGTTCGGAATATCCAGATTTTCCGCTCTTGCTTTTTTCCGCAAAATTGCAATCCGTGTCTCCAGATCCGGTGGCTGAATGTCGGTGATCAAACCCCACTCAAACCGTGAACGCAAGCGTTCTTCCAGCGTCGGAATCTCTTTTGGCGGACGGTCACTGGAAATAATAATCTGCTTGCTCTCCTCGTGCAACGCGTTAAACGTATGGAAAAACTCCTCCTGTGTCGATTCCTTTCCCGCCAGAAACTGAATATCATCGATCAGCAAAATATCGATGTTGCGGTACTTGTTGCGGAAGCTCTCGCCCCGATTATCGCGGATAGAGTTGATAAACTCGTTCGTGAATTTTTCGGACGAAATGTAGACGACTTTGCTGTTCGGGTTATGCTGCAAAATGTAATGCCCGATCGCATGCATCAAGTGCGTCTTTCCCAGTCCTACGCCTCCATACAAAAACAGCGGGTTATAAGCTTTGGCCGGGGCCTCTGCAACTGCCAGTGAGGCCGCATGGGCAAAGCGATTGCCCGCTCCGATTACGAATGTATCGAATGTATATTTGGGATTTAGCATATTTGCCACAGGCTCGTCCATCTGAACAGCTGCCGGCTGTGCCGGTGTCTGTTGCAAAATGAGCGCTTCTTCTGGCACTGCTTCTTCAATCACGAATTTCACATCGACCTGTCTTCCTAAAACTTCATAAACCGTGGAGCTGACGAGTTTGGTATAGCGGCTTTCCAGCCATTCGACGGCGAAGGTAGTCGGTGCTGAGATCACGATCGAATGTTCCGTAAATGTCAGCGCTTTGGTTGCCTTGAACCAGGTATCAAAGCTCGGCTTACTGAGCTTTGTCTGAATGATTGATAGTATTTGCTGCCATAATTCGGAGGTATGGCTGTCCACAGACTGTCACTCCTTTAAACTTCCAATTGTGGCTGAAGCCATGCAAGGATATCGAAAATGATGAAAATGTTTATAATCAATGGCGTAGAATTATCCCCAGAATACCAAAGCGGTGGATAAGTGAAAAAATGGATAAGAGGAAATTGTTCACAACTTTATCCACAGGCTGTTGATAATTTTTAGATTAGTACGATCTATTCACATCGAAAACAATATCATAATAGCAAAAAGAACCCTTGATTTCAATGAAAACTGACATTTTATCCACAAATTCAATCTGTTGTGTATAAAAGTTATGCACACCACTAGATATTGTTTATAAGTTGTTTGGAACCATAGGGAGGGTTGTGGAAAAAATTTTTTCACTATTCACAGGAAAATGGGCGGGTAGTGGATAACTGTGTATAAGTTTGGGGGTTAAAATGATTGTGGATAAATGGCTTGTGCTGCTTTTTTGCTGTGTGCATGAAGCGCTATTAGAAGGGAGAAGGAAACGGACTGGGATGGAGCCGTAGGAAGCTACGGATTAGAAGTGAATTGTAGATTCCCACCCCTCAGAAGCAGTAACATATTTTGCTGCGCAAAAATCCATTTTGATTGAACCTCGTGTTAGAAAATCGCTAACACTGCAAATCGCCCTTTTTCCTTATTCCGTTCCTTCTGCTATGTGCTGCTCGCAAACTGGATATAAAAGAACATTACAAGACCCTATACTTTGAGAGGGCAGGGAATGAAAGCAAGCTACTGTTTTAGACATCAATATATGGTGGATGAATTAAGCAATTGTTAGTACATAGCAAATCAATAAGTGAGAAAAGTTGTTTTATGTATGGATGTTGTGCACTTATCTGAGTCTGATCAATACTATTTATTTTGACCTTATGCGTTGATCATCTTGTATGGGATCATATACATGTGAGATAGGTGATGAGAGAGTGAAGCCTTAACATGCAGAAAGATGCAGAACGGTAATTTGGAGTATTGCATGTAATGCTAAATTTTAAGGAATCAAATTCTAAAAATCTACTGGTGTAAATAGTTGGTTTACTTATCATGTTCTAATGTGCAATAGTGAAGTTTTTTGATTGGAGTATAGTTTGATCCAAATGAAATAAGCAGCACGTAGAAGAGGAAGAGGAATAAGGAATAATTTATCAATGATTTATCGTGTTATTGGTTTTCTAACGCGAATTTGGAATGAAAAGTGATTTTTGTGAAGGGAAAATAGTTTACAGTTTCCGAAGTGTAAGAATCTATATGTATTTCTAATCCGTCGATTCTCATTCCTCCACCGGAATTCGTTCCCCTATCCTTTTTCGGAGCGCGTATTGCACACCATGCCATCTTCAATTCATACACATCAGCCAACCCTGCCTGTACGCATTCGATCAAATCCAGATCAAATTCCCGTCACACCCACTTGCACTAAAGTTTTGCCTGCATATATAGAAGTGAAATTCTCACCCTATATCCCAGCCTGCATGTCAAAAAAATTATTCCTACGAAATGCGGAAAATTCATTGACGGCATGGTGTTTTCCATGATTAAATATAAATTGGTATTTTTATGTGAACAGACATAGAATCAATATGGGATATAATTACCTGCAAGGAGGTGCACAATATGAGACCGACGTTTAAACCGAATGTAAGAAAACGCAGTAAAGTACATGGATTCCGTAAAAGAATGAGTACAAAAAACGGCCGTAAAGTGCTGGCGGCTCGTCGCCTTAAAGGCAGAAAAGTCATCAGTGCCTAATATGTACACAAAGACCACTGCGGTGGTCTTTTTTTCTTAATATTACCGTTTGGCCTGCAAAGGGTGTATTAACCGACGATTTATTTGCAAATTCGCCAATGAAGTTAGATATGCGCTATGTTGGTGCTTGATCTGCTCCACGTGGAGCTTGATTTAAGATCCATTGAAGCTTCAGCATGCTAAAGCTAGCGAAATCGTCTGTTTATCCAGCGATAGGAATATGATGTTTCGTATTCTATGTAGGGCAAGCGCTTGAACTATAGAATAACTAGAACGCTGTTACCGAATCAGAAACAAGGAAGCATTTTTGCCTGGCGTTACAAGCTGGCAAAAATAGAGCGTACCGGCCTGCTGCCAACTTGATGATATGCCGGACGCCACAGCTAAGGAGAATGAAGGGTGCAAAAAAAGCTGCGTTTGCGAAACCGCGCTGATTTCAGTCGCGTATACCGTCATGGACGGTCTTTTGCCAATCACCAGTTTGTTGTGTACTGGTTTCAAAAAAAGGACATCGAGCAATTCCGCATGGGTGTATCGGTTAGCAAAAAGGTAGGCAATGCGGTTGTTCGTAACCGAATGCGCCGGGTGGTGAAAGAAATTGTGCGTCATCATGCCGATGAGATCGTGCCGCATATCGATATGATCTTTATCGTGCGTAAAGGAGCGCTTACGCTCTCTTATCAGGAGCTGGAGAAAAGCATTCTGCACGTGTTGCGCAAATCTTCACTGCTAAAACGCTCGCGGCGGTAACGCTTTCGGTTTATTTGTGCTGTCAAATATGATATGATTTGCAAGGAAATGCAATGGTCAAGAGAGGGGTTATGAAGTGTCGCAATTGAAGACTCGCGGGGGAAAATGGTTCCTCCTTATCGCTGCTTTCGCAGTGGTAGCCCTGTTGGCTGGTTGTACGCCTAGTACGGTACAGACCCATACAACAGCAGATTTATTAAACCACGGATGGTGGAACCGGTATGTTGTGTACTGGTTTGCGTATGCACTGGACACATTTGCCAACTGGTTTAACGGTGAATATGGTCTGGCTGTCCTTGTTCTGGTATTGATTGTACGTACACTGATTTTGCCGTTAACGCTCAAGCAAGTCAAAAGCTCCAAAGCGATGCAAGCGATCCAACCGCAATTGCAAAAGCTACGTGAGCTGCACAAGGATGATCCGCAAAAACAGCAAGCTGAAACGATGAAGCTGTTCCAGGAAAATCAGGTGAATCCAGCTGCTGGATGTTTCCCGCTGTTGATTCAAATGCCGATTTTTATCGCCTTGTATAATGCGATTATTTATAACAGTGCTCTGCGTGAGCACACGTTCTTATGGCTCCAGCTTGGTGAGCCTGACAAATTTCATATTTTGCCACTCATCGCTGCTGCAACGACATTCCTGCAAACATGGATGATGATGCGTATGAACCCAGCTTCGATGCAGGGTCCAATGCAGATGATGATGTATATTTACCCTGTTATTATCGCAATTATGTCGTGGACATTCCCGGCTGCATTGCCATTGTACTGGGTATACAGCAACATTTACACGATCGTACAAAACTACTTCCTGTATCGCAACAATCAGCCGATTGTTACCGATCTGGGTGTCGCTGTTGATCCAGGTAAAACGCCATCAGCGAACAGAAACCGCAACAAGAAGAAATCGAAAAAGAAACGTCGCTAAACGCATACCTTTTCATGTAAATCCGGAATGTTCTTAAGTATCCTTACTACAGTTGAGGAGGGCCGAACATCGAGATGACTACAGTCATTGCGTCTGGAAAAACCATTGATGATGCTATTTCGGAAGGGCTTGCCCGTCTGAATACGACCAAAGAATATGTTGACGTGACGATTTTGCAAGCACCGTCCAAAGGATTTCTCGGTCTGATCGGTGCAAAGCAGGCCCAGGTCAAGCTAACGTTGCTAGAATCTGAAGTTTCGATTCCGAGCAGTACACCTAAGCCTGCTGCGACGATGCCACAGCGTGAACAACGCTCTACCGAGTCTGCTACTACGACGAACACAGCACCAGCGCAGGAAACGGCCGCTACGACAGATCGTCCGGCTTCGCCGGAAGAAGTTTGTGCGGAAGCGATGCAGCTTGTGCGCGATGTCGGTACAAGCATCGGTCTGGAGTTGCAGGTGGATGTTAAGCGTAACCGCGATGGCTATGTGATGAGCATCTCCGGCAGTGATCTAGGTTTGCTGATCGGAAGGCGTGGTCAAACGCTGGATGCACTTCAGTATCTGGTTAATATCGTGGCTAATCGATACTCGGACAAATTCATTCGGATTGTGCTGGATGCGGAAAATTTCCGTGACCGCCGCCGTAAGACACTGGAAGAGCTAGCCGATCGGCTGGCTAACAAGGTCGTTCGTTCGGGTAGAGAGGTGGTGCTGGAGCCGATGTCTTCGCAAGAGCGCAAGGTGATCCATGCACGTCTGCAAAATCATAATCGTGTCAAAACCGCCAGTAAAGGTGAGGAACCGAATCGCCGCGTTGTGATCGCACTGCGTGCAGGCTCTGCTGGAAACGAACGGAATTGACGTTTAGAACGTATCGGAATGCAATGATTTTTTACCTGCGGGTAGAAAATCATTGCTTTTTATTTAGGACATGATTCTGCCCATTAGATGAGGATGGCGGTGTATACGTATATCGTATAGCTGCTGCACATTTTACGTATAGAAGATCGGTAGGATGGAATCGCAGTTAAAAAACGAGTAGGACAATCAAAGTACCAGTAGATAGATCGGAAGGGATGAGTAAAGATGGTTAGCGATACTATTGCAGCAATTGCCACCGCGGTTGGCGAAGCCAGTATTTCGGTTATTCGTGTGAGCGGACCGGAGGCAGTTGCCGAAGTCAGTCGTATATTCAAGGGACGTGTTGCTCTGGATCAGGCGGATAGCCATACTGTGCATTACGGACATATTATCGATCCAGCTACCGGTGAGCGAGTGGAGGAAGTGCTGGCAACGATTATGCGTGCACCGCGTTCGTTTACGACGGAAGATGTGATCGAAATTAGCTCGCACGGCGGCGTAGTTGCTGTACGCCGGGTCATGGACATTTTGCTACAACAACGTATTCGCATCGCTGAGCCAGGTGAGTTTACGAAGCGTGCCTTTTTGAATGGACGTATTGATCTGTCGCAGGCAGAAGGCGTCATTGATCTGATTCGTTCAAAGTCGGATCGTGCGTTCTCGGTCGCACTCAAGCAGGTAGAAGGTAAATTGTCACGCCAGATTAAGCCATTACAGCAAACATTGATCGAAACACTGGCGCATATTGAGGTCAATATCGATTATCCTGAGCATGATGTGGAGTCGTTTACATCGGATTTGATCAAAAATAAGTCGGCTGAAGTGATGACCGAGATCGATAAGCTGCTGCGTACAGCGAACGAAGGTAAAATTTTGCGTGAAGGCATTACGACGGCGATCGTTGGGCGTCCCAATGTGGGCAAGTCGTCTTTGCTCAATGCGCTGGCACACGATAATCGAGCGATCGTGACAGATATTCCAGGTACGACGCGCGATGTGATTGAGGAATATGTGACGATTAACAATATTCCGCTCAAACTGCTGGATACCGCTGGTATTCGCGAGACGATGGATGTGGTGGAAAAGATCGGTGTAGAGCGCTCACGTGGTGCGGTCAACGATGCGGATCTGTTGCTGTTTGTACTCAATAGCAGTGAACCGCTGCATGCGGATGAAATCGAGCTAATGGAGCAAATTAGCGGTCGTCAGGTGATCGTTATTTTGAACAAAATTGATCTGCCGCCGCAGCTGGATCGTAGCGTATTATTACAGCATTTTGACGAGCAGCAAATTGTGGAGATGTCGGTGAAAGATGAGCAGGGTGTGGACCGATTGGAACAGGCGATCTCGTCGTTGTTTTTCGGCGGCAAGCTAGAAGCGAATGATGTGACCTATGTCAGCAATGTGCGTCATATCGGTCTGCTCAAACAGGCGAAGCGTTCGTTGCAGGATGCGTATGAGGCAGCTGATCAGTTCATTCCGATCGATATGATCCAGATCGATGTACGACTCGCATGGGAGCAACTGGGCGAAATTATCGGTGATTCTGCGCCGGATTCGCTGATCGATCAGATCTTCTCACAGTTCTGTCTCGGTAAATAATCGATAAATAAAACGTATCCATAGCGGTAATAGGCTTGAATACAAATAGAATAGGCTTAAATTTTAATATTTTGCCGATTTTATTGTGCAAAACGTCTATAAAATCGTAAATTATACGTTATACTACTGGAGTAGCCCTTTTCGATATGGTTGAGGGCTACTCTGGCGTGTCTACAGGACGAAAGTGGACGTAGACAGACGGTTGGTTTGCGTGAACGCTATTGTTATAGAACACGATCAAATAAAATATGGATTTGGGTAGGTAATGAATATTCCGTTTCTGGTATACGATGAATGTTCGGTCTTTATGTTTATGGCGGGTGTGTGAATGATGTAGTCCATGCGATCTAGCTTGTAAAAGCATAGTAAATCAACTGTTAAAGTGGGATATATTATATTGGACTTGTTGCCGATACGTCGATGGGGTTGTGTAGGCGTGGTAGATGGATAGCATGTATCTGTCATCCATTCATCGACAACGATATATCGCAGTAATATGTAGGAAGTTAGCTGTTTATTTATTTTACTTGCAGTCGCGGTAAGCGTGACTTGAGCAATAGAGGAGGAATACCCATGAGCTATGTGGGTGGAGAATACGACGTTATCGTCATTGGTGCTGGTCATGCGGGTGCAGAAGCAGCGTTAGCTGCGGCACGTATGGGCTGTAGCACGCTGATGGTAACGATCAATCTGGACATGATCGCATTTATGCCATGTAACCCGTCAATCGGTGGTCCGGCAAAAGGTCATGTTGTGCGTGAGATTGATGCACTGGGCGGCGAGATGGGCCGTAATATCGATAAAACGTTTATTCAAATGCGTATGCTGAACACAGGTAAAGGACCTGCGGTGCATGCATTGCGCGCGCAAGCAGATAAGTTTATGTATCAACATGCGATGAAAGAAACGATGGAAAATGAACCGAATCTGACGTTGCGTCAAGGGATGGTTGATCATCTGATCGTGGAAGACGGCGTATGTACAGGCGTGATCACACAAACCGGTACGACTTATAAAGGGAAGTCGATCGTCTTGACGACCGGTACGTATTTGCGCGGTAAAATCATTATGGGTGAGCTGGCATATGAAAGCGGCCCGAACAATCAGCAACCATCCCTCAAGCTGTCCGAGCACCTGCGTGAGCTGGGCTTTGAGCTGGTACGTTTTAAAACCGGTACACCACCGCGTGTACACCGTGATACGATAGATTTTAGCAAAACTGAAATTCAGCCTGGCGATGACCAGCCGAAATTTTTCTCGTATGAAACGAAATCGTCCAGCAATGAGCAAATGCCATGCTGGTTAACGTATACTTCTGAAGAAACGCATCAGATTATTAACGATAATCTGCATCGTGCGCCGATGTTCTCCGGTATTATCGAAGGTACCGGCCCACGTTATTGCCCATCGATTGAAGATAAAGTCGTTCGTTTTAGCGACAAACCAAAGCACCAGATTTTCCTGGAGCCAGAAGGTAAAAATACATCGGAGTATTATGTACAGGGACTGTCTACCAGTCTGCCTGAAGATGTACAGCTGCGTGTACTACGCTCGATTCCAGGTATGGAAAATGTAACGATGATGCGTAACGGCTATGCAATCGAATACGATGCAATGGTGCCTACACAGCTCTGGCCAACACTGGAAACGAAGCGTGTACCCGGTCTGTTCACAGCGGGCCAAATCAATGGTACATCCGGTTATGAAGAAGCTGCTGGACAGGGTGTGATGGCAGGTATTAATGCGGCACGCCGTGCACAGGGCAAAGAAGGCATCGTGCTGGATCGTTCGCAGGGGTATATTGGCGTATTGATCGACGATCTGGTTACGAAAGGCACAAATGAGCCTTACCGCCTGCTCACTTCGCGTGCAGAATATCGTCTGCTGCTTCGTCATGACAATGCCGATCTGCGTTTGACGGAAATCGGTCATGATATCGGTCTGATCACCGAAGATCGTTATCATACATTCCTCGATAAAAAAGCAAAAGTGGAACGTGAAGTCGAGCGCCTAAGCAAAGTGAAAGTAAAACCGGTTGATGTGAATGGTATGCTGGAATCGCTGCAATCTGCACCGCTGCAAAATGGCACCGATTTGCTGACCGTTCTGCGTCGTCCTGAAGTATCGTATGCAGCTATCGAAAGTCTGTCTCCATCACCGGAAGAACTGACGGACGATATGAAAGAACAGGTCGAAATTCAAACCAAATACGCTGGTTATATCGAAAAACAGCTCGCCCATGTGGAGCGTCTGAAAAAGATGGAGAAAAAGAAGCTGCCGGAAGATATCGTCTACGAAGAAGTAAAAGGACTGGCGATCGAAGCACAGCAAAAGCTGGCGAAAATCCGTCCGTTGTCGATTGGACAGGCTTCCCGTATTTCTGGTGTCACACCAGCCGATATTTCGATTCTGCTCGTCTATCTGGAGCACTATAACCGCGTAACAGCATCCCGGGGGTAATGATGGATTCCATACAGCAACAATTTACCGATATGCTGGCAGACAAGGGCATCACTATAGATGAACGCCAGCTCCAGCAATTTGAAGCATACTACGAAGAATTGATCACATGGAATGAAAAAATGAATCTGACCGGCATTACAGAGCGAGATCAAGTGTACACCAAGCATTTCTATGACTCGCTCACGCTGGCCTTTTATACCGATATGAGTGCGGTATCGAGCCTTGCCGATATTGGCTCTGGTGCTGGTTTTCCAGGCATTCCGCTGAAAATTGTATTCCCACATCTCAAACTGCGCATTATCGATTCGCTAAATAAGCGTATCAAGTTTTTGCAAAGTGTAGTGGATCGTCTCGGTCTGGAAGATGTGGAACTCATTCACGGACGTGCGGAAGAGTGGGGACGTAAAGAAGGCTATCGCGATGCACATGATCTAGTCACAGCTAGAGCTGTCGCACGTTTGGCGGTTTTGAACGAATTCTGTCTGCCTTTCGTTAAGCCCGGTGGAACATTTGCCGCGATGAAAGGTAGTGATCTCACCGAAGAGATTAAGGAATCGCGTCGCAGCCTCGGTTTGCTGAAAGGTAAACTGGATCAAGTACATCATTTCCAATTACCGGTTGAGCAGTCTGACCGCCATATCGTTTTGATCGAAAAGGAAGCCGCTACACCTGCTAGATATCCACGTAAAGCAGGCACACCGCTGAAAGAACCGCTGATTTGATAGTTGGTGTGTAAGCTATGCAATGGTGTTGGAGTTTGTATCGCTCATTAATATGTCGTTTGGTAGATTGTTATGTACAGTTTGCTAAAATAGCATATGAACATTGTAGACCATGCTGGTTGATCCAATTGTTAATGATGATAATGCCATTAATAAAATAAGTATGAAAAGGTAGCCTCTTTATCCTTACGTTAGGATAGAGGGGCTTTTTTGTACTAAGGAAAAGAAATGTAGGGAGTGCGTAGATGAAGCTATTCACGATGTATAGATAGTATATAGTCCAAAATTCTAAATTGAGATTATGTAAAAAGACGGTTTGAAAAAGTTAATTGAAGTGCTATCTGCACCAGCTCCTATATTCACTCATACAAAATAAAAAGCTACATTTTGATTAAAAATCACTTGTAACCAAAGCTCAATTCAATGTTTCACGTGGAACATTAACTAACTTATCTGCATCCCATATTCACTGTACAAAAGCATATACAAATCGTTATACAACGCTATACACAATCATTCACATGAATACGTGAACACAATAGCTGCTATAACTGTTTAATTACGAAAAAAACTGTAAACCATGCTAAATTCTCAAAACAATTTCACCACCAAATTTCACAGAAATTTATTCAGTTATCGTAGGATTATGTATGGAAAAGTGATAAAATGGGGAGACGAAACATGCCCCAATACAGGGCATACAGGCAGCGAATATGCTTGCCGGTTATCGGTATTTTAAGTACGCCTGCCTTGTATGGACAGGTGCTGCTATCATAAGATTAGGTGGTCTCATACGGAATGAAAGAACAAATTTCCAAGTTGTTTGGCTTGTCCGAACGAGTAAATGGGGATGAAGTCAAACAAATCCCGGTTGCGAACATCACGACCAGTCCATATCAGCCCCGCACGATATTTGATGATGCGAAGATCGACGAGTTATGCCAGACGATCAAAACGCATGGCATTATTCAGCCGATTGTTGTGCGCGCACGTGATGGAAAATATGAGATTATCGCAGGTGAACGGCGCTGGAGAGCAGTAAGCAAGCTTGGTCTGCCCACGATCCCGGCGATTGTGCGTGAATTTAACGATTCTCAAGCTGCTTCGATTGCATTGATCGAGAACCTGCAACGTGAAGGATTAACGTCCATCGAGGAAGCGATCGCGTATCAGAAGCTACTGGATTTGCACTCGCTTACACAGGAAAGTCTGGCTCAACGTTTAGGCAAAAGCCAATCGACCATCGCTAACAAAATTCGTCTGCTTCAGCTTCCAGAGGATATTAAGCAAGCGCTGATGGCTCGTCAATTGACCGAGCGTCATGCACGTGCGTTGTTATCACTCGATAGTGAAGAGTTACAGCTACGAATTATGAAGGAAGTTATTGAAAAAGAACTAAATGTGAAGCAAACGGAAGCGCGCGTTGCTTTTTACAAAGAAAAAAGTCAGACGAAGAAAAAATCCAAGCGTGTATCATACAGTAAGGATGTTCGTCTGGCACTAAATACGATTCGTCAGTCAATCGATATGGTATCTGGCTCTGGTCTTGCGATCGATACATCAGAGCAGGATCATGATGATCATTACGAGATCGTAATTAAAATACCAAAGCGCTGACAGAGGGGCGGCATGATGCCGCTTTTTCTGTCTTCACAAACCGCACATCAAGTGACTTTCTAACATTGGGGTGAAGTAGTTGTCCAAAGTGATTGCTATAGCGAATCAAAAGGGTGGGGTCGGTAAAACGACAACCTCTGTAAATCTGGGCGCTTGTCTGGCTACGCTGGGCAAACGTGTGTTGTTGATTGATATCGACCCGCAGGGCAATACGACCAGCGGTGTTGGCATCAATAAAGCGGATGTGGAAAATTGTATTTACGATGTTATTATTAATGATATAGCACCAGCAGATGCGGTACAGTCGACAGCGATTGAGGGCCTTGATATTATTCCAGCAACGATTCAGCTCGCTGGAGCAGAGGTAGAGCTGGTGCCGGCGATCTCGCGCGAGTTGCGTTTAAAAAATGCGATTGAGCAGGTCAAGCAGGGCTATGATTACATACTGATTGATTGCCCGCCTTCGCTTGGCATTTTGACCATTAATTCGTTAACGGCTGCCAATTCGGTCATTATTCCGATCCAGTGTGAGTATTATGCGCTGGAAGGGCTGAGTCAGCTGCTGAATACGGTTCGTTTGGTGCAAAAGCATCTGAATACAAATTTGCAAATTGAAGGTGTCCTGCTCACGATGTTGGATGCGCGTACAAATCTCGGTTTGCAAGTGATCGAAGAAGTGAAAAAGTATTTTCAGGACAAAGTCTATCGGACGATTATTCCACGCAATGTGCGACTGGGCGAAGCGCCTTCCCACGGCAAAGCGATTATTACGTATGATCCGCGTTCGAAGGGCGCAGAGGTGTATTTAGAGCTGGCAAAGGAAGTGGTATCGTATGAGTAAACGTCTCGGTAAGGGACTGGATGCGCTGATTCCTTCCCTGTCTGTAAGCGAGGATGATAAAGTGATCGAAATTCCAATTAAAGAGCTGCGTCCGAATCCGTACCAGCCACGTAAAACATTTGATGATGAAGGCATGCAGGAACTGGCCGATTCGATCGCTCAACATGGTGTCATTCAGCCGATTATCGTCCGCAAAGTTCTAAAAGGTTATGAAATTATCGCTGGTGAGCGTCGCTTCCGCGCCTCACAAACGGCTGGTAAAACAACAATTCCGGCTGTAGTGCGTACATTTAGCGATCAGCAGGTGATGGAAATTGCGCTGATCGAAAATTTGCAGCGTGAAAACTTGAATGCGATGGAACTGGCGACCGCCTATCAGGGGTTGATGGATGAATTTAAGCTAACACAGGAAGATTTATCTGTACGTGTGGGTAAATCTCGTTCGCATATTGCCAACTTCTTACGACTGCTTTCACTGCCGGAAGAAATCAAAGAATATGTTTCACGTGGAACATTATCGATGGGTCATGCACGCGCACTTGCTAGCATTAAAAAAGAAGAACTTTTGCTTGCCATTGCTCATAAAGCGATTGAAGGCGAGTGGAGCGTACGCCAGCTGGAAGAAGCAGTGCAAAATTTGGAAAACAAGCGTAAAGGCAATGAAGCAGAAGGGGATAAGAAAGCTGATCCTTATCTGGCTGATCTGGAACACTCCTTACGCGATCGTTTCCAGACGACTGTAAAGATTCGTAATAGCAGCAAGGATAAAGGGAAGATCGAGCTGAGTTATCATAATCGGCAAGAGCTGGAACGACTGTTGCAGCTGTTCAACAAGCTGTAATGATAGCTTGATTGTACGGTTCGTAATGAGCGTAAACCGGTTCGATTCGTATCGGTGGTGCAAGGATCATTTGGATTGGTTCGGTGCTCACGATGGATATAACGAAATGGATATAAACAGATTTGATCCTAGCTTGATTATTTGATTCAATGAATTTGAGTGATCTCATGCTGATCTCAACGGCTGCGATATGTATGTGCGATATGTATTGTTGAATCTTCGTGTTTCATTGTGTTCATATAACCAGTGCTATATATAAAAGTAACAACATCATAAGAGAGCAACATCACTACAAGGCTGATCAGGCGCCCGTCTTTATCACGTCGGGCGTCTTTTTTATGAATAAATAAGGAACGTTGTAAAATGGGGTAGATTAGAATGAGAATTAGGGTAGATTGGGATGAAATAGAATAAATTCATGCATATACAGATCTATGCACAAATGAATCTACGTATGTATGAATTTATGCACACACCAATCTATGGATAGATGAAGCTATATGTCCATCAAGCTATGTCTCTATGAAACTAGTCATCTATGAAACTAGTCATCACAGGCTGCCCTACTCCGATGTCTTTTTTGCAAATTGTAATGTAGCCAACTATGATCAATAAATTCAATCTAGCAGCCAAACTGTAATATCAAAAAAAGCTTCTACGTATGAACAACAATACAGCTGCCTATGGAAAATTGGGATCGATGGATAGCTGGTGGAGGGTACACATTGAACGTTCAGAAATCGGTCACGGGTACATCTGAGGATATTGTTTATTTGGATCATGCTGCTACATCCTGGCCTAAGCCACCTGCTGTACTGGAAGCTGTTCATTATGCGCTGGCGCATGAATCGGCTAATCCGGGGAGAGGTAGTCACCGCATGGCAGTGCAGGCGAGTCGTACATTGCTCAAAGCAAGGCAGCAGCTTGCTCGTTTACTGGATGTGCGTAATCCGGTAGATATCGCTTTTACGGCGAATACGACTGTAGCGCTCAATATGGCGATTTTCGGTTATGTACGTGCTGGTGATCACGTGGTGGCTACGATGACCGAGCATAATTCGGTCTGGAGACCGCTGGAGGCGCTGAAACGCTCTATGGGCGTGGAAGTGACCTATGTTCCGGTGAATGCAAAGGGACAGCTGGAGCTGCATGAGGTCGAGCAAGCATTTACCGCTCGGACCCGTTTATTAATCTGCAATCATAGTTCGAATCTGCTCGGTAGCATTTTGCCTGTTGCAGAACTGGCGCAGCTTGCTCATCGACATGGTGCTCGTATTCTCCTTGATATTGCGCAAAGTGCCGGGCATATTCCGGTCAAGCTACAGGAGTGGGAGATCGATATGGCGGCATTTCCAGGGCATAAAGGATTGCTTGGCCCGCAGGGAACAGGTGGATTGTACATAGCTCCTGATCTCGATCTGACTCCCTGGCTATATGGGGGGACGGGCAGCCAATCAGAAGAAGCGAATCAGCCATCTGTGCGCCCGGATCGCTATGAGCCAGGGACGCCTAATACGCCTGGAATCGCAGGACTGGCAGCAGGTGTACAGTATGTGCTCCAGCAAGGGATCGAAGCCATTGCTGCCCATGAACAGCAGCTGGTGATACGTCTGATAAATGGTTTATCTGATATCAATGGATTGCGGATATTAGGGCCAGCAGCTGGAGAGCCGCGCACAGGTATCGTTTCGTTTGTGATGGAGCAGCAGGACCCGGCGCAAATTGCTTTTATACTGGATCGGCAGTATGGCATTGCTGTACGTGCAGGCATGCACTGTACGCCACTTGCACATCGGATTGCGGGAACGCTAGCGACCGGCGCAGTACGCACAAGTGTCGGTTATGGCACTACCGAGCAGCATATCGATCATCTGCTAGAGGCTGTACAATTTATTCAGCGTACAGCGAATGTGTGAGTTTAGGCTACGTTGAAATGTAATTGAATGATGTGCTGTAATGATGGAGTATGCTCCAGACGATGTACATTCCATAAAACAAATTACAAATTTGTAACGGTAATGGAACAAAGCCGTTCATCCAAGTATAATTCTATAGGATTCATAATGGACATGAAGCCGAAACGAATAGTAAAGATGAACGAAATGATTATGATGGATGGCGGACAGACAGAGTACAGGAGCTATGCGGATGCAATATAGGCATAGCATCCCGGTAAGGCAAAGAAACAAGAGGAGAGCGGACAACGATGGCGGAATTGAACAGTCTGGTTGCGGAGCAACTATTTTTGATTTTGGGTGTAATCGCATTTCTGATCCTACTGCTACTGATTATTGTAATCGTGCAGGGCGCCAAGCTTCGTAAAATGCGTAAACGCTACGAGCTAATGATGGCCGGCAGTGGAGTAGACGATCTGGAATCTCTGTTGCTTGATCTGAAGCTGCAAATGGATTCACTGGAAGATGGAGAAAAGCAGAAAACAGCACGCTTTGCCGCGATTGAAGCGAAGCTGCGTACCGTACAGGCGTATACAGGTATTAAGCGTTACAATGCGTTCTCCGAGCATGGTAGTGACCTTAGTTTCTCCGTTGCGTTGTTGAATGACAATATGGATGGACTTGTATTAACCGGTCTACACAATCGGGATAGCTCTTATGTATATGCAAAGCCGATTGCAGCAGGTCAATCCACGTATAATCTGTCTCCAGAAGAGCAGGAAGCGATTAACCTGGCACGCTCCTCAGCCAAAAACTGATTAAACAAACAAGCTTGGAACATAGTCGTAAATACAGATCCTCATTATGAACCGTCAAAGTCATGCTACAGCAAGAGTAGCACTGTATTTGACGGTTTTTCATATGGGGATCGTGCTAGCTTTATGGAGATAAGATTGAACATTGAAGCTAATTTTGCGTACAATAGGGATATTATGTTGAGCTACATCCTGTCATACCGGCTCATAGTTTGCCTATTTGCATAGATCGTCATAGGATGCATAAGAGGATACAAATATAGCTTGAACGTGACAGTTGATGCCAGGAGGGGTAAAGGTAAAGATGGATTGTAATCTGGTGATGGCTTTTGACTCGACTCAGCAGGCGCTACGTGCAGAAATGCTGCTGGAATATGCAGACATTGAAAATGATATGTTCCCCACACCAAAGCAGATTACAGCAGGCTGCGCCCTATGCCTACAGTTTCCTGATCATGCACTGGAGCAGGTGCAGCATATTGTCGTGCAGGAGCAGGTTGAGATTAGAGGGATATTTCGTCAGCAAGGCGAGACGTATATTGCCATCGAGTCATACGAATAACGAGTCAGCATGACAAACAGCAAGGAGGATAACGTATGAAATTGTACGACACAGCGAATCAGTGGACAACGAGTTTGCTGAGTAGCGGAATTGCCAGCGATGCAACAGGAGAGATTAATCGATTTACAGATAGTTTATGGTCATGGATAACAGATGTACCGATGTGGACGCATGTCGCTTTTTCATTAATTCGCATCATTATTATTTTTATACTGACACGAATTGCGATTAAGTTGATCAATAAGGTCATTGAGCGCTCGTTATCAGGACGAGATAAGAGTCGACTTGCTACGAATCCACGCCGCTTTATAACGATCGGTGAGCTTTGTAAAAATGTCGTTTCAAGTGTGTTTAACTTTATTATGATCATGCTTGTATTAAATGAGTTTGGTTTTAATCTGGGACCGTTGCTGGCAGGTGCCGGTGTAGCCGGACTGGCTATCAGTTTTGGTGCACAAAGTATCGTAAAAGATATTATTACCGGCTTTTTCATTATTTTTGAAGATCAATTCGCGGTGGGCGATGTGATTCAAACCGGTACATATAAAGGCACGGTACAAATGGTAGGCTTACGCACGACCAGACTGGTCAGCTGGAATGGTGAGGTCAATATCATTCCGAACGGATCGATTATTAGCGTGACGAACTTCTCGCTCTCCAATTCGCTCGCTGTAGTGGACATTCCGATGAGTATGGAGCGTTCACTCGATGATGCAAGAGATCTAGTGATGCGTGCGACCGAAAATATGAAAACCGATAAGCTTGAAGTGCTCGATGTACCTGAGGTGCTTGGTATTCAAACGCTGACGACAGGGGAATATTCGCTGCGTATTATTGCGAAGTGTCAACCGAATTCTCGCTCAGATGTAGAACGCGCTATTCATACCGCAGTGAAGCAAGAGCTGGATCGGGAGAAGGAGCGGCAGCGCAAAGATGAGGAGCAAAAGGCGATCGAAGAAGCAGAGCGAGCAGCCGCACAGCAAGCAGCGGCTGGAGAGCAGCTACGGACGGAAGCCAATGAGGCGCGTGATCCGAATATTTCAAATGATTGAGCAGTAGTGAACGTATGGTCGTGAGGTATAGCTTGTAGGGATACTGATGGAATAAACGACTGACGAGCATAAATGATCGCGATGGAAAGGTAGTAGAAGAGTACAGAAGTTCTCTATCCGCTCCTCTACACGATTGAAAATAATATGGAAAATACGAGCCGAATTGAATGTAAAATGGTTTACGTATGTTAAAATAGTTCATCTATTTGTATTACAAAATAAGAGACATTGAATATCGAATACTGCATATGAAGTCAAACCAAACGGCCTGTGACGAAACAGTTGCAGGTCGTTTTGCTGCGTATAATTTTATCCACAGTAACCTAAAACACACAAAATCTGCTAAAATGGTTGTGGATAAGAGCATGATGAGGTGCATCTCATTCATTCACATAGTTATCCACAGGCTGGTAACGATAATATAATGAGGCATAGATCATGCAGATGAGCGGAAGGAGTGAACCGAATGGAGCGTAAGCAGTTTGAGCTGGGAGATATCGTACAGATGAAAAAACCGCATCCGTGCGGCAGCAATGAGATGGAGATTATACGGATGGGAATGGATATCCGCATCAAGTGCGTAGGCTGTAAACACAGTGTACTCGTGCCACGAGCGAAGTTTGAGAAAAATATGAAAAAGGTACTTCGTTCTGCCCATGATGCCAGCGCATCAGCACCGACACCAGAATGACGAAGCTCGAACGAGCATACCCATTACGAGCGAAAGACGATTTTAACAGAATCGCGGATTGATCGTAGCAGTTTGCCAACGGGTCAAAGCGAAAAAAGTCATGAACAGTTTATCCACAGCTTCAATGATAGCGCTTTTCTATGAATATAAAGTCAATAATGACGGAAAACGCGTACAAAAAGAGGTTATCCACTGTGGATAACCTCTTTTTAATAGGTATAGCTGCGAACTTCAGTCCTTTTGAAACAGGAAAAATAGATCGAATGCAACGGGTCAAAAGAAGCGAGTGTTAAAGTGGCTTTTAATAGGATTTTAATTGATCTGGGCTGAGCAGTTATACGCAATGATCGATATGAAAGTATAGTTGACGGATAGGATCATTACATAGTCGTTCCGTTTTATCCTATCGTTGTTGTATATGGACATGGGATCGCCTAACATCTATTGATCTGCTTGAACATCCGTCGTATGTACCGACCGTATGATCATGCATAAAACAGAATACAGGCAAATTGAGAATTTATCCAAATTAACATCAATCAGCTAAATCCGTCAACCATCCGTCGTTGCCAAAAGACAACATCCCCAAATGGTAATAACGTTTTTGCGTTTAGAAAAAAACTTACTCATTAATCACTATTAAATCTCTAAACCTTCGAAGCTTTCGAAGCCTTAAACCGAAGCTTAAACCTAAACCTAAACCTAAATTTGAACTTAAACCTCCTGCAAAATACCTTTAATCAAATCGACAAAGGTTGTTCTTACTTTAGCAGCAACTTCAATCACTTCATCATGACTGAGTGGCTGATCGAGAATACCACAGGCCATATTAGTCAAACAGGAAATGCCCAGCACTTTGATGCCGCCGTGTACAGCTACAATCGCTTCCGGTACGGTAGACATACCAACGGCGTCTGCACCGAGTGTGCGAATCATACGAATTTCGGCAGGCGTTTCATAAGCAGGACCTGTCCACCATGCGTACACACCTTGTTGTAGCGAGGTGCCTTGCTTGGCGGCAACACGTAGGGCGATTTCGCGCATTTCAGGATGATAGGTTTGGGACAGATCCGGGAAACGTGTGCCCAGCTCTGGATTGTTCGGTCCGATCAACGGATTGTTCATCACCAGATTAATATGATCGGTAATGAGCATCAGCTCGCCTGGCGCAAAGCTTGTGTTCACAGCGCCACAAGCGTTTGTCACGATCAGCTTGTCTATGCCAAGTGCTTTCATAATGCGGACAGGGAATGTGACTTCACTCAACGTAAAACCTTCATAGTAGTGCAGGCGACCTTTCATCGCTACGACCGTTTGCCCCATCAATTGACCGATGACTAGCTCGTTTGCATGACCAACAGCAGCCGATGTAGCAAAATGAGGAATTTCCGAATAAGGGATAACGGTAGCTTGCTCAATCTCGTCCGCAAGTCCGCCAAGACCTGAACCGAGAATAAGACCAATCGCCGGCGTAATCGCGCCTGTACGACTCAAAATATAGTCTTTTGCTTCCTGAATATGTTGTGATTGATGCATAGTGAACATTCCCCCTGATTGAATTGAAGTGAATACCTGTACCGGTATCTTCGGGCCGTATGCGATGATGTCTCTTCAGTGTAAAAGATGCCGGATAGCGTGTAAATAAAGGTTATCGTAGTATAGTCCACCAAACGTCATCTACAAAATGGTAATGTGTCTATTGCCAATCGGGAAAGGATGAAGTATAATCAATTTTGTTGTAAATTGATCGCTTCGTTTGACGATGTTCAACAGCGATATGGTTATGGAGAGGTACCCAAGCGGTTATAAGGGGACTGACTCGAAATCAGTTAGGCGTCTTAGGGCGTGCGAGGGTTCGAATCCCTCTCTCTCCGCCATCCCATTATTGATTTGTTACATATATGATTCGTGACTAAGCTCTGTTGCAGTTTCTGCGGCAGAGCTTTTTTATGTAAAAAAATAACCAATAACTTTGTCTAAAGTTATTGGTTATTTTTTAATATGATTCTAAATTCAGCTGAATCTACAATAATTTTAAGTTAATTATATAAGTTTTTATTTTTTCTCCCGAATGACTATCTCAAGATCAAGTGCATTAAGAATCTTAAGCAAAGTTTCAATATTATAATTTTCTCCATTGGTTACTCTTACAATCTGAGGATGCTTCATCCCAATAATATTTCCTAGTTTTCTAACAGTAAGTCCTTTTTTATTTATTTCTTTTTTAATTGAATCAATAATTTCTAATTTTGGCTGAGATATTGAATAATAGTCATCGGGGATGCTCAGGTCTCTAAGATCAAAGACAACAGTATCCCGATTATTTTTCATTTATTTAAGACTCCTTTTTAATTGAATTTATCTAGCTTCTTAATAACATAGACACTCAAGTATAAACTTTGTGAATTAAATAGATTTTTACACATTGTTGTTTTGAAATTGAATTATTCCTCCTCGATTAAAAGTTTTTGAAAATGATTTTGCTTTGTAACATTCTTAATCTGTAAATTAGAAAATATTATTAGGAATATCTTTGTAAGAGAAGGCTACCAGCCTTCTCTTACGCAAATACGTTTTGCAGCATCAAAATCTCTTTCTTGAATTTTCTCGTCTTTCTTGAGAAAAAAATGAAGCATTGCATACTCACCGTGGCCGATGTGCTTAAATAGAACTCTCCATTCAGTCTTGGAAGGACCTTTAATCTTTAGCTCCCAAATTTTAGAACGTTTAGTATTTTCTATTTTGTTGCCTAGAAAATCTTTATCCGTTCCATGCATATTAAGTAATCCGAAGCCTTCCAGCATTTTGAGTTGTACTTTTTTTGGAACATCGCTATTGCCTTGTATGAGCTGAAATGCTTCTTGAGAGAACAAAAGATTCTGAAACTGCTGGATACGATAATTGCTCATCTTTCCAGCTCCTAAAATAATTTTCTTTTACAAAATATTTGATTAATATAAACTTATGGTAACATTTATGTTACCATAAAGCAAGTAATCTAAATTTGTCTTTAATTATTAAACAAATTGTTGTATATGGTCTCTATATATGATATGATATTACAGTTCGAGTTTGTGCTCGTTCCTTGCTCCTGGCATGGATCAGGGGCCTTAGTCCAAGAGGAGGTGAAAACTATGCGCAACTATGAAGTAATGTACATTCTGCGTCCAGAACTGGAACAGGAGGCTGTTGAAGCGTTGACTGAACGTTTCAAAGGCATCATTACAGCTGATGGCGAAGTAACTGCCCATGATGTTCAAGGCAAGCGCCGTCTTGCGTATGAGATCAACAAAATTCGTGATGGTATCTTTGTTCTGGTTAACTTTACAGCAACTCCTGCTGTAGTAGCTGAACTTGAGCGTATCATGAAGATCTCTGATGACGTTATTCGTTATCTGATTACTGTAGACGTAACGAAGTAAGTTCTAAGTATTGAATTGTAAACTCGTTTGAGGAGGGGATTGGATTGTTAAACCGTGTCATTTTGATCGGACGGTTGACCAAAGACCCGGAACTTCGCTATACACCTGCAGGTGTGGCTGTGACGCAGTTTACGCTGGCAGTGGATCGTCCTTTTACGAGCCAGGGTGGAGAGCGCGAAGCGGACTTTATTCCGGTCGTAACATGGAGACAACTGGCAGAAACCTGCGCCAACTACTTGCGCAAAGGCCGCTTAACGGCGGTTGAAGGTCGCATTCAAGTGCGTAACTACGAGAATAACGAAGGTAAACGTGTATACGTGACTGAAGTTATTGCCGATAATGTACGTTTCCTTGAATCGAATCGCGAGGGTGGTAACAGCAATAGTGGAGGCTATCGTGAGGAAGCACCTTACGGCGGCGGTAATGGCGGCAACAACAGCAGCAATAACCGCAGCAGCAATGGAAACAGCTCTTCTCGCGACAATCACGATCCATTTTCCGATGACGGTAAACCGATAGATATTTCCGATGATGATTTACCATTTTAATGTAAGAAAGGGATGAATCAGATGAGCTTTAATAGACGTGAAAGCGGAGATGGCGAAGGCAGACGTCCAGGTGGACGCCGCGGTCGCAACAAACGCCGTAAAGTATGTTACTTCACTGTAAACAAAATCACTCACATCGACTATAAAGATACGGACCTGCTTCGTAAATTTATTAGCGAGCGTGGCAAAATCTTGCCGCGTCGTGTGACTGGTACAAGTGCAAAATATCAGCGTATGCTGACTACTGCGATTAAACGTTCCCGTCAAATCGCATTGCTGCCATACACTACTGAATAGGTTCTGACTTTGCAGCCTGTCTGCGAATCAGCCCGAGCGTACAGCGCCGTATTTCCTCGTGAAATCGGTTAGCTGTACGCTTTTTTATATGCCTGTGAAGGGATGAGCAAGCGCAGACTACGTATTGGTGTATTGGTATTGCGTGATTACGTTCTGATTGGCGGCGGTGATCTATTGGGGAATAAGTAAGAGTATTAGATGAGTAAGGACATTAGATGAGTAAGAACATTAGATGAGTAAGAACATTATAAGTATTGCGGCATATCACAAGGTTCTGTTTACTAAATACGCAGCCATCCATCGCCTTGTGTATAAATAACATACGTATACAACGTATCAATAGTATACTTAAAAAGATAAATCTATATTTGGTATAATAGAAAGTACAGCATGAAGAATGGTTTCTGCAAAATACTTGCAATGAAGCCGATCATCCTCCACACTGGAGCTGGTGGTGTCAAATAATGTAATTTGTGTCATTCCGCGCATCTTACGTTTAATGAACTTAAAACATAGGCCTGCCTGAAATGAGGAATGGGACAATGACAAGAAAGCAAAAAATAGGGACGGGTATTGCGACTGCTTGCTTGCTGCTCGTCGCGAGTTTGTGGATATGGTGGAAGCCAATCTCTGCGACGATGTTTGACTGGTTTGTTGCCGATTCACTGGAAACTCAGCTTCAGCAGACGTATCAGCCTGTGCGTCAGGTTGGCGGTGAGCAGGAGGAAACGGAGCCGGCTGTCGTGATGACCGAACCGTTCTCGATTTTGCTCGTCGGTAGTGATCAGCGTGAGAACGAGAAGGCGCGTTCAGACACGCTTATTTATGCTGTCGTGCGTCCGCTGGAAAATCGAATTTTGTTAATTTCGATTCCACGCGATACGTATACCGAAATTGTCGGGCGCGATCGGATGGACAAGATTAATCATGCTTACGCATTTGGCGGTATCAAAATGACGATGGATACGGTCGAGCATTTTTTAGATGAAAAGTTAAATTATTATGCTTCGATTAATTTTCATGGATTGGTCGATGCTGTGGACGCTCTAGGTGGGGTGAAGCTGCCGATCGACAAAGATATCGTTAACCGTGATCCGAATCATGAGCAGTTCACGGTCAAAGCGAATAAGCCGATATATTCAGGACAGGAAGCGCTTTATTATGTGCGCTACCGCGAAGATAGCGATTTTAATCGAACAAAGCGTCAGCAGATCTTTTTGCAGGCGATGGCGGATCAGGCGTTTCAGTTAAAGCAGCTGGATCGTGTGCCAGAGTTGCTTCAAATTATGGGTGATAATTTTAAAACCGATATGCGGCCGGAGCTATTAACCGGTATTTTGAGTCAATTGCTGCGTACTGGTGAACCACAGGTCGAAGCATTTACGATTGCAGGCGAAGGTAAAAAGATCGATGGCGTCTATTACGATATCCCGCACGAGGATGAATTAAAAGAGGCCAAGCAGCTGATCGATGACTGGATGAGCAAGGAAGGACCAGACGCAAAGCCGTCCGAGCCAACGAAAGATGCCGCTGAAGGTAACGCAGAAACGGTCACATCCGGCTCGGAAGTGCGTTAACTTGGGCAACTCGCTTTATTGTGATCCCTTTATCGCTTAAAATAGAAGAGAAGCATCGTCACCATGCTATACGGTACGATATCAATCTATTGCGATAGAAAAGCTAAGCCGGGTAATTCCTAGTTATATCTGTCGCTACATCGAGTCATTCTTTGCTGCACCAGGTGCTCCCTGGCACCTGAAGGCCGTAATACGACGAGGAGGAAGTTTGTTCATGAATATCGCGTTTTTTCTGCTACCGAAGCAGGAGGTCGTTTGCGTCACCCTTAATTCGACGCTGCGCCAGACGCTGGAACGGATGGAGTACCATCGCTATACATCAATTCCGATGCTGGATAAGAACGGAAAGTACGTCGGTACGATTACCGAAGGAGACCTGCTCTGGTTTATGAAAAATTCCGGTGGTAAGGTTACGTTTGAAAATGCTTCAAAATTTATGCTGTCCGAAATTCCGCTCAAACGGGATGATAAGCCGGTATCGATTGATGCCAATATGGAAGATTTGATTAATCTCGCTAAAGTGCAGAACTTTGTGCCGGTCGTTGATGATATGAACCGATTTATCGGAATCGTCCGCCGGAGTCAGATTATTGAATATTGTGAGCAATTTGTACGTGGCGGCGAGTATGTCGCTGAGAAAAACCGGATCTCCGGCAACTAATGCAGGAGGCTGTACCCGCTGTATAAATCCGTGCGTCCGTGCCTTCGTCTATGCTATAATTATGAGTAAATCTTTTTTTGCGAGGCCGAACAACTTGTGCGTAAGAGGTGAATCGTTTGAAACTGCGCTGGACATCCATAGCCTGGAGCGCTGCATATCTGCTCCTGCTGCTATCTTTAATAACATCTCTCAGAGTCATTGGTATGCTATTTCTCATCGTACCCATCGTCGTGCTGTATTCAACATTAACCTTGCGCCAATTCATTATGCATATGATTCCGGTATGGCTGTTTGCTTTAATTTTTGCCGGACAGGCGGGTTTGTTTTTACCGTTACTCGGTCTGTTTTTTATGATTCCGGGTATCGTTATGGGCAGGATGTACAAAAAATTCACCCCTGCACTGCGGATTATTTTTGCAGGCGGATTAACGGCTCTGGTCGAGCTGCTCGTATTGCTGCTTATTGCGACAGCCGTGTTCCATTTCAGCCTCGGTCAGTATGTGCGTGATGTGATCGAAATTGCGATCACGCCACTGCGTGCGATGGCGGATGTGAACAACGATTTGAGCGATGTGCTGACACCAGAGTATATTATCGGGCTGAGCAATTATACGCTCACGCTCATTCCAAGTGGACTGATTATTGCCTCCTTTACGATGGCAATCATTACGCATGCGATCTCGCGTCCGCTGCTGGAAAGTATGGGCTATTCGGTGCCACGCCTGAAACCAGCGCGTGACTGGCGTCTGCCGCGTTCACTCATCTGGTATTATCTGATCGCTGTCTTTCTAGAGATCATTGCGCGTGCCAATATTACAGGTGTACTGGCTGCGATTGTATTAAACTTTATGCCGCTCGTGCATCTGGCATTTACGATTCAAACGATTGGCTTTGTATTTTTCTGGGCGAATCATCGGAAATGGGGTTCTTTCTTGCCCTTTGTGCTATCGATCGTAGTTGTACTGATTCCGCCGCTGCGCATTATCGGTATTCTGGATCTGGCATTTCCGCTCCGTGAGTATATTACGAGACCGAAACGGTAAGGGTGATGAATGATGCCTAATTTTTTGCTAAACCGCTGGCACGGATACCGGTCAGTATGGGCATCACTGCTCATGCTGGTGCTTGTGATCGTGCTCTCCTGGTTCAACTGGGTCGTCGGACTGGTGGCGCTATGTGCAGTCGCCGTGTTCGCTGCGATTCTGGTTCGTTCAGAACTTGCTTTTCGCCGTGAACTGGATGAATACATTGCCGGTCTGTCGTTTCGCATCCGGCGCGTCGAAGAGGAAGCGGTTAGTACGCTTCCTTTCGGTCTTGTTTTGTATGATAACAAGTTTGCGATTGAATGGCATAACCGCTATATCGCTGGTCTGTTTGGACGTAAGACGCTGGTCGGTTCGCCGCTGGATGAATGTTTTAATCATTTTCAGGAGCAGTATAAAAAGGCGCTGGATGCTCGTAAGGAAGCATCCCGTGACAAGAGTGCGATCAAGGAAGTTCGGTTTGAGCTACAGCACGATGCGCGTACATTAGAGTGTATCGTGCTGCCGGATGAACGTCTGATTTATGTGCAGGATGTGACCGAGTTTGCCGGTCTGCGTGATCGGTATGAAGATGAGCGTCTGGCCATCGGTGTGGTGCTGCTCGACAACTTTGATGAAGCATCGCAAGGGATGGACGATCAGCTTCGCGCCAGTCTGATCGCACGGGTAGCGACTCGCATTACCGATTGGGCGAAAACTTATCGCATCTATGTACGTCGCCTGTCGTCTGAGCGTTATTTGCTGCTGCTGAATCGCAAATCACTGCGTGAGCTGGAGCAGAGCCGCTTCGTCATTTTGGATGAAGTGCGTGAGATGACAGCGGATTTGAAAGTTCCGCTGACGCTCAGTATTGGGGTTGGCTTTGGTACAGAGACGATTAGTGAGCTGGGCGAACTGGCGCAATCCAGTCTCGATATGGCGCTTGGTCGTGGTGGCGATCAGGCAGCTGTTCGTGCCGAGCAGCGCCTGTCCTTTTACGGAGGCAAATCCAATGCGATCGAAAAACGTACCCGTGTGCGTGCGCGCGTGATCGCTCATGCGTTGCGCGATCTGATGCTGGATAGCGATCAGGTGCTGGTGATGGGACATAAAGTGCCGGATATGGACGTGATTGGTGCTTGTATCGGTATACTTAAAGCAGCCGATATGTACGAGGTAGAGGCCTATATCGTGCTGGATGGGGTCAATCCGTCGATTGAACGTATGATGGAGCGTATCAACAATGATGAGCGTCTGTCTGTGCGGCTTATTACGCCAGAGGAAGCACTCAGCATCATCACCGAGCGTACGCTGATGGTTGTCGTGGACACGCATAAAGCATCGATGACGATTGAGCCTAAATTAGTTGAGCGCGCACGCCGCGTGGTGGTCATTGATCATCATCGCCGCGGCGAGGAGTTCATTAATGATGCGGTACTTGTCTACCTGGAGCCGTATGCGTCATCTGCCTGTGAGCTGGTCACTGAATTGCTGCAATACATTCATGACAAAGTGCAGTTCACTACACTTGAAGCTACGTCTCTGCTGGCAGGAATTACGCTCGATACGAAGCATTTTGCATTGCATACCGGCTCGCGTACATTTGAGGCCGCAGGCTTCCTGCGTCGTAACGGTGCTGATACGGTAATGGTGCAGCAGATGATGAAGGAAGATCTGGCTGAATTTATCGCCAAATCGGACATTATGAAGCAGGCTCGCATCATCCATGAGCATATTGCACTTGCCGTTACCGATGCAGGGCATCAAGTATCACAGATGCTCATTGCGCAGGTAGCCGATTCACTGCTTAATATGAACAATGTGTACGCATCGTTCGTCATTAGCGAGCGTATGGATGGTTTGATCGGCATCAGTGCTCGTTCGATGGGCAAGATGAACGTACAGGTCGTGATGGAGCGTCTGGGCGGTGGTGGGCACTTAACGAACGCTGCTGTACAGCTTGAAGGGAATATCGCAGATGCGGAAGCGCGTCTGCTCGATATACTGAATCAAATGAATGAGGAAGAGGGGTTATTTGAATGAAAGTCATTTTGCTAAAAGATGTTAAAGGAACTGGTAAAAAAGGTGAGGTTAAAGAAGTATCGGACGGTTACGCACAAAATTTCCTGATCAAAAATGGTCACGCGAAACCAGCTACAGGCGGTAACATCAAAATTCTCGAAACACAGCACGCTGCGGTAGAGCGTCAAAAGCAAGAGGAAAAAGAAGCGGCACAGGAGCTGGGCAAAACGCTGGAGGAGCTTACGATTCAATTGAAAGCCAAATCTGGTGAAGGCGGTCGCCTGTTCGGTGCGATTACGAGCAAGCAAATTGCTGAAGCACTGTCCAAACAGGGCCACAAAATCGACAAGCGTAAAATTGATCTGGATGAGCCAATCCGCACGCTGGGTGTGACGCAGGTAACGGTAAAACTTCATCCAGAAGTGAAAGCTACGCTTAAAGTCCAAGTTACAGAGGAATAAGCATGGGCGGCGAAATATTTTACGACCGGGTTCCTCCACAGAATCTGGAAGCTGAACAGGCGGTTCTAGGTGCAGTTTTGCTGCAATCGGAAGCGCTAATCAGCGTCATGGAGCGTATTGACACCGAAGACTTTTACGACAAATCCCACCAGTTAATTTATGAAGCCATGGTTAATCTGGGGGAAGAGAATCAGCCGATTGACCTGATTACACTAACATCCCTGCTGCAAGATCGTGCGCAGCTGGAAGATGTGGGCGGCGTCAGCTACCTGGCGAAGTTAGCCAATGCGGTGCCAACCGCAGCCAACGTAGATTATTACGCACAGATTATTGAAGAGAAATCGATGCTGCGTCGTTTGATTCGTACAGCGACGCAGATTGTGAGCGAAGGCTATACCGGCGGCGAAGACGTCGGCAGCATGCTGGGTGACGCTGAGCGCAAAATTCTCGAAATTTCCAATCGCCGCAGCGGTAGTGGCTTTATCGCTATTCGTGATGTGTTGATGGAAGTGTTCGAGCGGGTTGAAATGCTTAGTGAAACGAGTGGGAATACGACCGGTATTCCAACCGGCTTTATCGATTTGGACAAAATGACAGCTGGTTTCCAGCGCAGTGATCTGATCATCGTAGCCGCACGTCCATCGGTAGGTAAAACGGCGTTTGCACTAAATATTGCGCAAAATGTCGCAGTACGTGCGAAGGAAACGGTAGCGATTTTCAGTCTGGAGATGTCGGCTGCACAGCTGGTACAACGTATGATCTGTGCGGAAGCCAATCTGGATGCAAGCGTTATGCGTACAGGGGAGTTCAAGGAAGAGGACTGGATGAAGCTGACGATGGGGATTGCGTCCCTGTCGGAATCGGATATTTATATCGATGATACACCCGGTATTACCGTATCCGAGATTCGTGCCAAATGCCGTCGTCTGAAAAAGGAAAAGGGTCTTGGTATGATCGTTATCGACTACTTGCAACTCATTTCTGGACGAGGTAAAGCTGGCGAAAACCGTCAGCAGGAAGTATCCGAAATCTCGCGTACACTGAAGCAGATCGCCCGTGAGCTGCATGTACCGGTTATTGCACTGTCTCAGCTGAGCCGTGGTGTCGAGCAGCGTCAGGACAAACGGCCGATGATGTCTGACCTGCGGGAATCCGGATCGATTGAGCAGGATGCCGATATCGTATCGTTTCTGTATCGGGATGATTACTACAATCAGGATACCGAGAAAAAGAACATCATCGAGATCATTATCGCCAAACAGCGTAACGGTCCGGTCGGTACGGTCGAGCTGGTGTTTTTGAAAAATTTTAATAAATTCGTTAATTATGAACGTGTCCAATCGGATATGTTTACTGGATAGATGGATAACAAAACGCCGCCTTGATTCCGTTTGGATAACGGATGGGGCGGCGTTTCTTTTAAATTTAGGGTTTATACATAATCATACCGAATTACACGGATAGACTAAGCTGTATCTAATCAGTCTATACGCAATTATATAAAGCACAGTTTCGATCAAAATGAAGCTAGAATTTCACAATTCTGATTAAGCCCGTCCATTCATATCTGTACGGCTTAGTCTGCCAGGAATGCCATCACGCAGCAACCAGATATGAAAGATATATTCCACCACACCAAGAATAACGACCGGTACGAACAGATCAATATACGACATCGTCCAACCAGCCATCGCTGAAGCAGCCCACAGAACGATATACGCCAGCACCGCATCCGCTAATGTAGCTACAATATTGCTGGTAGCTGGCAAAATAAGCATATCGCCTACGACATAAGCGATCACACCAAGCACGAGCGCAGTCAGAATAGAACCCCATAGTCCGGCATTGCTGAGCATCATGAGTGACGCAACGACAATGATCGTATTCACGACAACTTTGGCTGCAATCTTATCCATTATCCATTCCTCCTTTGCTGAGTAATTATCTTGTATAAAATGTATTATTAACTATTAATAAACGTCAGCGATCTTATTAAACAATAAAATTGAATTTTGTACTGAAATATTCCCTATAGGCAGAAAGGCATCTTTGAAAATAAAGTTGCCATTTTCGAAAAAAATTCAAATTTGCAAGTGATAATGTTTTATTTCCGAACGATGATAATTTTATATCATGTTATCGTTCGCTTTTCATTTGACTTTAAAAAATTGTCCTGTTACACTGTAAATGCTGCGGTAAAGCGCAATAGTGCTTTTGGATGTTACTATCCTGTTAGATCGGACGGCGTTCTGATCCTTTACCGCAATGGGACGAACTTCCGCCCGCGAAAACGGTTTGTATGCTTGCATTTGCCCAGCCGTTCCTCGCAAGGAGGTTTCATGCTGTGCTTTTTCTGTCGCTGGTGAATCGGCTATGGCATATATGCCTGGTTGGTTGCCATGAAGTACAGAAAGCGACAGCGCAAATATACGGTGTACATACACCTACGGAGGAATGAATATGTCAACTGTAGTCGTTGTGGGAACACAATGGGGAGACGAAGGCAAAGGTAAAATTACCGACTATCTTTCGGAGAGTGCGGACGTTGTTGCACGTTATCAAGGCGGTAACAACGCTGGACATACGATTTTGATTAATGAGAAAAAATATAAATTGACGATGGTACCTTCCGGTATTTTCTATGAAGATAAAGCATGTGTAATCGGTAACGGTATGGTCATCAACCCGGCGGCACTGATCGACGAGATTAACTATGTGCACGAAAATGGCTTTTCCACTAAGAACCTGACGATCAGCGATCGCGCGCATGTCATTTTGCCGTATCATATGGTACTGGATCTGCTGGAAGAAGAGCGTAAAGGCCCGAACAAAATCGGTACAACCGGTAAAGGGATTGGCCCTTGTTATATGGATAAAGCGTCCCGTGTTGGTATCCGTATCGCTGACCTGATGGATGCAGAAGAATTTGAGCAAAAACTGCGCCATCTCGTAAAAGAGAAAAATCAGGTGATCACACAAGTGTACGGCGGCGAGCCAGTCGATGTGGAGCAAATTTTGTCTGACTATCTCGGTTATGCTGACAAGCTGCGTCAATATGTACGTGATACATCGGTTGTACTGAACGATGCGATTGACGAAGGTAAAAAAGTGCTGTTCGAAGGTGCACAGGGCGTTATGCTTGATATCGACCAGGGTACGTATCCATTCGTTACTTCCTCTAATCCGTCTGCTGGCGGCGTGTGTATCGGTTCCGGTGTAGGCCCTGCTCGTATTCAGCAGGTAATCGGTGTAGCGAAAGCATACACAACTCGTGTAGGTGATGGCCCATTCCCGACCGAGCTGCATGATGAAATCGGTCATACAATTCGTGAAAAAGGGCATGAGTACGGTACAGTAACAGGCCGTCCACGCCGTGTAGGCTGGTTTGATACAGTCGTTGTCCGTCACGCACGTCGTGTGAGCGGTATTACGGGTCTGTCCCTGAACTCGCTCGATGTACTGACAGGTCTGGATACGGTAAAAATCTGCACAGGCTACAAATACAAAGGCGAATTTATTACG
Source organism: Paenibacillus wenxiniae (assembly GCF_039822605.1). Taxonomy (NCBI): domain Bacteria; kingdom Bacillati; phylum Bacillota; class Bacilli; order Caryophanales; family Paenibacillaceae; genus Paenibacillus; species Paenibacillus wenxiniae. Next base: position 664,265 of record NZ_JBCGUH010000003.1, on the reverse strand, counting down.
CATTATCCAGCAAGCTTGAAGCATCTGGCTGACTGTGAAGCGGTATATGAAGAAATGCCGGGCTGGAGCGAGGATATTACGGGCGTGAAGACGCTGGAAGAATTGCCTGAAACGACTCGCAATTATGTGAACCGTGTATCCGAGCTGACCGGTATTCCAATCGCGATTTTCTCGGTTGGACGTAATCGTGAGCAGACGAATCAAGTAGCTCCGATTTACACTTAATTGTACTTGATCATGATACCGATTGAATTGGAGAGATGTACGTCGCTGTTACAGTATTATTCGGTTACTGTGCAGTCATAGGGAACAGACCGACGATCATTCCCTTATAACATCGTTATATTCAATATGGTTGCTAAGTAAAATGCGGGCTATCGCCTGTTGTGATATGGATTGTTGGTAAAAGGCATCCTTACGGGGATGCCTTTTTTGTATTGTTTAGTATAGGTAGCAAATGGTTGTATGCCCTTATGCGCAGTTCTGTTATATGAATTGTAAAGTTGAAACGTGGGCAGAGATTATGGTAAAGTAAACGTGGAGTTAAAAAGGTTAATTTTTTGACACTTTTATATGACAGATTTTAATAATTATGGTTGTATTGGATGTATTACTTATTGTACACAATGATCGTCTGTCCGCCCTACTCTACGCCTATCCTCTTATACATCACACGATGGCTTCTTCTTTTACCGTATGTTCTCTTATGATCATGAAAGGCTACATTAGAATGAAGCTGTACACTACAGACGGTAAAGAGCATACACAGACATGATGGCGGTATGGCGAAGAAGGCTTATGTTTGCAGACGAATTGGGAATGAATGGACATGAAACGGGATATAGGTATCAAATTTTAGCATGAAAAGCAAAAGGAGACGGTCATGAACAGGTTGAAAGGAAAAGAGGAAGCAGAGCTGGCACAAAAGCATGCTTCTGAGGCTGAGCCGGGGCAACAAGCACAGTCACCTGCGGGGGAGCAGGATACACCGGGAAATAAATGGTACACGATCACAGTTGATCATCTTCGTCAGGGGAAAAACAAAGTACGCAATCGTCTTATGATTGTGATCGGCAGTGTTGCCGTAGCAGGCGGACTTGTTTTGGCGGGAAATCATTATGTGACAGCGAACACCGTTCCGTATTATGTCGTGTCGGTAAAAGGTCAGGCGATTGGCAGTATTTTGAACAAAGCCGAGCTGGATCAATTGTTCCAGCAAAAACGTGCGGCCTATCAGAAAAAGTACCCGGATGCCAATATGGTGCTGAATACGAATGGCATTACAACCACCGAAGAAAAAGCGTTTAAAGCACAGGTCGATTCGCAGAGCACGCTGAAACAATTAGATAAAATGTTGACAGCTTATGCAAAAGGCGTAGAAGTTACAGTAGGCGATAAAAAAATCGGTGTCGTTAAAGATCAGGCTACGATCGATTCTGCACTGAAAATCGTCGAAAAAACGTATACGCAAAAAGCCGAAGCTGCCGCTGCCAATATGAACAAAAGCTCGGTCAAAAAGTTGGCGCAAAGCTATGCTTACAGCAAAAAGGTGAATAAGCTGGAATCGGTGAAAATCAATCAGCAGGTTGCCGCTAATCAGATCAAAGCGAATCCGCAAAAATTGCTGAGCAGCAAACAGCTGGCTAAAGTGATGCTGACCGGTGTGGAAGCACCATTGAAATATACAGTGCGTGAAGGCGATACGATCAGTTCAATCGCTTCCAACTATGATATTTCACAAAAAGAAATTTTCGCTCATAATCCGGGCATCAAGGAAACATCGATGCAAATCGGAGACGAGCTAACATTGACCGTACCACAGCCACCGATCACCGTAACGACGGTGGAGGATTATTCGGAGCAAGTGGTCACCGAACCCGATGTAGAAATCCGTAAAAGCGACAGTATGCGTGCAGGCGAGAGCAAAGTGATCTCTGGCGGCTCGCAAGGTTTGAAACGGATTGACTATCGCGTCATCAAGGAAAATGGGCAGGTGCTGCGCGAAGAATGGGTCGGACAGGAAGTTGTAAAGGAATCATCGCCTAAAATTATCGTCAAAGGCACAAAAGTCGTTGTCGGTGAAGGTAGTGGTAACTTTATCTGGCCGGTTAGCGGTGCGACGGTAACGAGTCCATTTGGACAGCGCTGGGGTCGGATGCACAAAGGGATCGATATGGTCGGCAGTTCGTCTGTGATGGCAGCTGACGATGGTGTCGTTACGTTTGCAGGTACGATGACAGGGTATGGTAATGCAATCATTATTGACCATCGCAATGGCTATCAGACGCTGTACGGTCACCTGAGCCAGATTGATGTGAGTACCGGCACGGTGGTGGAAAAAGGTCAGCATATCGGCGTGATGGGCAATACAGGCCACTCGTTTGGTACGCATTTGCACTTTGAAGTTCATAGTGGTGGTGCGTTGCAAAATCCGCTGTCCTATTTGCGTTAATCTAAGTTAGATTTGATAGCAAATTTGTTGAAAAAAATGCAATCTATAGTACAGTATAATTAACAGTTCCCACCCGGCCTAGCAGATCGTTATAGATCTGATGCATAAAAGGGTGGGCCATTTTTTTGTTAGGAAGTTGTAAATCAATACCGATCTTTCTTTAAACTCTGTACTTTCTTTAACAGGCAAATCGAGTTATTAAAACCACATGATTGGACTGTACAAGATTTGATATGTAATAAATAGAGACTAAACCGAATCAGATAATATCGTGTTACAAAATATTGATTTCTTTTTAGATCAAGACCATCCACGATATAAAATAGGTGGTCTTTTTTGTTTATTATAAATTACTCTTTTCTGGAGTGGTGTCTATCTCAGCAAAAACCGTTTATGTATACGTCCTAACAAGAACAAGCCTTTAGAATATGGTAAAATAAAAAAATCAAAGCCGTGATGAGGTGAAGCACCATGCAGGGGAAAATACTGGTCGTTGACGATGAACAACCGATTGCAGATATTTTGAAATTCAATCTTGAAAAAGAAGGTTATGAGGTCATCTGTGCTTTTGATGGCATTAGTGCGGTGGAGCAGGCATTTGCAGAGGAGCCTGATCTGATGTTGCTGGATTTGATGCTGCCTGGCAAAGATGGTATGGACGTATGCCGTGAGGTGCGAACCCGGCTCGATATGCCGATCATTATGCTCACAGCAAAGGATGCTGAGATCGATAAGGTGCTCGGTCTGGAGCTTGGTGCCGACGATTATGTGACCAAGCCGTTCAGTACGCGTGAGCTACTGGCCCGAGTGAAAGCCCATATGCGGCGTCGGCAGAAACAACCTGCGGTCGCAGCAGCTGTGACTGTACCTGAGGTGGATGAAGCGAAAAATGGACTGGCGCTGTTCGGTCTATTTATTGATACAGATATGTATATGGTATACAAAGATGGAGAACCGCTTGATCTGACCCATCGTGAATATGAACTGGTGTATTATATGGCGAAAAATGCAGGTCGTGTTATGACTCGCGAACATTTGCTACAGGCAGTCTGGGGATTTGAATATTTTGGGGATGTGCGTACTGTCGATGTGACGATTCGCCGTCTGCGTGAGAAGATCGAGGATGATCCAAGCAAGCCGGAGTATATTTTGACCCGGCGTGGACTCGGCTATATGATGCGCAGTCCAAAAGTGGGAGGCATGTAAGATGAAGCGCAAGCTGCGTCTGTTACCCGGCTTCAGCCGCACAATTCAGGCGCGGCTGATTATAATTTATGTGCTGCTCATTCTGATTGCGATGCAGCTGATCGGTGTGTATTTTGTCAGTGCGATGAAGAACTCGCTAACGAGTAATTTTACCCAGGATTTGCAGGAGCGTGCACAGCTATTGTCGGTGCTGGCTGCGGATAAATGGTCGGGTAGTGGAGAGAACTTTTCCAGCTCGGTTAATGATCTGAAGCTGATGGTAGACAATCTGTACAATATGAGTGGTACGCAAATTCAGGAGATTCAGGTGCTCGATGTGAGCGGACGGATTCTGATCTCTTCGCTCAAAAGCGATTCCGGAACCGAGGCGCGCCGGAACACCCAGACGGTCGTAAGCCGTGCACTACAGGGCATTAGCGATAACGAGGAATATATTATCGATGATACCGGTGAGCGCAAACGTGTCGTCGCAGAACCGATCATTAGTGGCAATCGTACCGTAGGTGCGGTCTATATCGTCGCTTCGATGGCAGAGCTGTACGATACGATGAAGCGCATCAACGGTATTTTCCTGTCCGGTATTCTGATTGCGCTGGGGATGACAGCGGTGCTTGGTGTCATTTTGGCGCATACGATCACACAGCCGATTAAGGAAATGACCAGGCGAGCGAAGCAGGTGGCAGAAGGTGAATTTGACCATCATATGACCGTATATAGCAATGATGAGATCGGTCAGCTAAGCGAAGCGTTTAACTATATGACGAGTCGATTACGTGATGCGCTTGCACAGAATGAGGAAGAGAAAGAGAAACTCGCTTCTATTTTGAAAAATATGAGCGATGGTGTTATTGCGACCGATGAGCATGGCTGCATTATTTTAGTGAATCGGGTAGCGGCGGCAATGCTGGGCGATATGGAGTCGCATTTGTCCGGTAAAGAGCTAATCGGTCTGTTGCCTTTATCCGAGCAGGATCAAGCCAAGCTGCAAAATGGCATGTTACGCCAGACGATTGTTCATCTCGGCTCGCATGAAGACGGCAGTAACTCGGTGGTGCGTGTGACGTTTAGTCCGGTCCATCGACGTAAAGAAAGCAGCCATGCAGGAGTGATCGCTGTTTTGCAGGATGTGACCGATCAGGAGAAACTGGAAGCGGCACGGCGTGAATTTGTCGCCAATGTGTCCCATGAACTGCGTACACCGCTGACAACGATTAAAAGTTATACCGAGGCGCTGGAAGATGGCGCACTGGACGAACGTGCACTTGCAGAGCGTTTTATCGGTGTGATCCGCAATGAAACACAGCGTATGATCCGACTTGTTAGCGATCTGCTACATTTGTCACGTCTCGATTCCAGCGAAGCTACATTACGCAAGCAGCGTACCGACGTGCTGGAATTGCTGGAAGATACAGCCGACCGTTTTTATGTGCAGATGAAGCAAAAGCATATTGAATGTACGATTGATCTACAACCCGGTGTGGGCAGCGTCTGGATCGATCGCGATCAGATCGATCAGGTGCTTGATAATCTCGTATCCAATGCGCTCAAATATACGATTGAGGGCGGTAGTATTACACTTGGTGCTCATAGTGCGGTTGATGAAGATCTGCTGGCGATTCGCATTCAGGATACGGGAATCGGGATTCCGAAGCAGGATCTGCATCGTATTTTTGAACGCTTTTATCGTGTCGACAAAGCGCGCTCGCGCAATATGGGTGGAACCGGACTTGGACTGTCTATTGCCCAGGAAATAGTGCTCGCTCATAACGGTACGATTGAGCTGGATTCAGAGCTGGATCAAGGCACTACCGTCACTGTATGGCTACCGCTGCATGAGGAAGGGAGTGTCGAAGCATGAAGGAGAATCTAAAATCCGGCTTGCTTGCCGCACTCATTCTGGTCAGTCTTGTGCAAAGTTATTTCCTCATTTATCGTATGCCAGGCGCCAATTCGGTTGTGAACTCTGAAGCAGGCTATGTGCAGGCGGAAGATATCGGGCCACGTTCCAGCATTGAAAGCTTAATCTTTCCGGATAAAATGATCGTGCATCTGACAAATAGTCGCCATACGATCTTCTATCCATCGTCTGCGGAGTATACGAGTATCTATGATAGCATCCGTAAAGCCAGCTTTGGGCAATTCCGTCGTCTGTCGGTACAAAGTATGGATTGGAATCAAATTCGTAATGATGAGGGTGTAGAGTTGATGTTCGGCAGTGGTATTCCGGTGAGTCTGCTGGAGCGTAGCTTGAAGATTAATCCAGATTCGCTGTTTGAAGGCGATGCGGTGAATCGGATCTGGCTATATACAGCACCGGATGATCGTACAACTAGAGCGTTCTTTTTCAGTGCAAGCGGTGATGTGGTCTATGAAGCAACCGATATGGATTTGCGAACCGAAGATATTAGCCGTAGTGTGTTGCTCGGTGCCAATGGAGTTAGCTATCAATATACGTCAACTGGCTATTATTTGCCGCGTACAGCGATTACTGCACCGAATGTAACGTTAAAGCTGGATAGCCTTACTACCGAGCAAATGCAGCGCAATCTATTTTTCGATCCAGGTGCGACACGCAATATTAACGAGGAAAATGGCACAGAGATCTATACCGACAGTAAGCGCAGTTTACAGGTAGACACGCGTCAGCGCTGGATGACCTATACCGATCCGACTGCACCCACATCCGGTACGAACAATGTGAGCGATAATGTGCTGTCTGCGGTTGATTTTGTGAATCAGCATGGTGGTTGGCCGGGTATGTATACGCTCAGTATGGGTACAGGCAGCAGCGACAAAAACGGCTTTATTTTCCGACAATATTATCGTTCGTATCCGATTATGGAAACAGACACATTTAAATTTGGCTATATGCGTCTAGCTGTGGAACGCAATACGGTATCGACGTATGAACGCTCCATGCTTTATCTGGCGGCAAACCCTACACAATCGGACACAACAGCTACATCTTCATTAGAAGCAGTTTCTGCGAGTGAAGCGACAGTTTCGGGTAGCCAGGCGGCTACAGCAGGACAACAACTACCGGCTGGGCAGCAGCTTGTACAAATGATCAAGACACAGATTCCAGTTGGCAAGCAAATTGTGGATCTATCGCCTGTATACCGCCCATCACTTGGCGATGGAGTCGTGACGCTGAAGCCGGTATGGATGGCAAAGCTACAGGATGGTAGTATGCAATTTCTGACGGCTACGAAGTGACAAAATGTAAAGAAGATTTGTATTTACAAATAGAGGCAACTGAAAGGAAGTCAGATCATACAAGTAAGTCCACGCAAGTCAGATCAGGCAATCGGCGCTGTCTGTGCTGTACAAATTGATTCCATACACAGCCACAGCAGGCTGATGGATAGGCAGGAGGAAGAAGATGGATTGGGGACGAGCCAAAAGTGTACTGATCAGTGCCTTTTTATTACTTAATATCGTACTGGGATACCAGCTATGGATGGATGTTCGTGATCAGGCTCAGTCCAATCTGGATATCGCTTCGCTCAGTGAAAGTGCACAGCGTGCACTGGAGAACAAGCGTATTCAGGTGACCGCTCAAATTCCGCGCGAAACGCCAATGCTGGCGCCCATTCCATATCAAACAAAACCAGCTTCCGGCACTCAGCCTGTCCCGTTGCAGCGTCCGGTAGATAGTCAGCTTATTTTTAATGAGGATGAGCTTGCTGTACAGCTGGCATCACAGATTCCCAATATCGGACAATATCAATATGATGCTTTAATTACGAAACAGAGTATTTTTGTACTGCATCCGCTCATAAATAATGATTTACCCCTGTTTAATATGAATCTGGAGCTGTATTATAGTAATCAGAAGATTATTTCTTACACTGCCCCACGTTTTACGCTGGAGCAGGATCGTGCAAGCAAGCCGAATCAGGAAATTTTATCGGCTTCGACCGCACTGGGCACAGTCATTGAAAACGATCTGCCCGAAGGCGCAGTCGTTAAAGATATTACACTTGGTTATTATGGACAAAAGATCGGCGACAATATTCAGCTTGCGGTGCCTGTATGGCGTATCGCACTGGAAAGCGGAGCCTTTTACTATGTACAGGGGATTACCGGGGAAGTTACAACAACCCCAGCGGCAGAAAATGAGGAGTAGACACGCATGATAGGCACTGGCATACAATTTACCGTATTATCGAGCGGTTCGACAGGCAACGCCACAATCGTTCGCAACAAAGATGCAGCCCTGCTCATCGATGCAGGGCTGAGTGCAAAACGGATCGATGAATTGATGAATGAACGTGATTTTAGCGGCGATCAGCTGGAAGGTATTCTGATCACGCATGAGCATTCGGATCATATTCGTGGTCTGGGCGCGGTTGCACGCAAATACAAACTGCCCATCTACGCCAACGAGAAAACATGGTTGGCGATGGAGAGAGCGGTCGGCAAAATTACCCCAGAGCAAAAGCAAGTCATGCAAACGGGCGACTTTTTAAACTTTGGCTCTCTACGCATTGAGTCTTTCGGAATTTCACATGATGCGGCAGAGCCGGTCGGGTACTTTTTCCGCGATGGCGAGCAAAAGCTCAGTCTCGCTACCGATCTCGGTTATGTGAGCGATAAAGTGATGCAGAGTATTACCGATTCCGATGTGCTCGTGCTGGAGGCGAACCATGATATTGAAATGCTGCGTATGGGTCGTTATCCGTGGAATACGAAGCGACGTATTTTGAGCGATATCGGTCATCTGTCCAACGATACGGCAGGAGAGGTGCTAAGCGAGCTGCTGACGAAAAAGCTCAAACGCACGTATTTAGCCCATTTGAGCCGTGATCATAATATGATGGAGCTTGCCAAAATGACCGTTCGCGATGCGATGGAAAGTCGGGGCTGCTTTTACAAAGATCATGAGTTCAAGTTGTGTGACACCTACTATGATCGTCCTACACCGTGGGATGCGCTTGGCGAAGCTTGAACCGGATTCATGGATGGTATAAAGTGGTAACGTGCCTTGTGCCGCGTCGCGTGTACATATGACGATGTGGAATAACATAGGTGCACTGATCCATGTCCTCATGAATATAAAGGATGCCTGTTGTTGATAGGCGATTCTATAATAAATGGCAAGACAGACAAGCGATTTTACGACAAATCGTAAGACTAAACAGTAAAATGTACGTTGTACGTTAATAAGCAACACAGGGATATGCTGGACAGTCACAAAGATCAAGACTGGAAGCGACTGACTGTGCCATAATCAGAAGCACAGAGATGCTTTGATGTTTTATACGATGACGTTTGAGGGAAACATAATAGAGGAGCGATGAGCATGGCGCTATTTGATGACGAGTTTTACTCTACACGGGTATCGCGGAGATCGAAACGCCACGCCATGTCGGGTGGGCGCGATGCATCGTTTCGCTCTTTTCAGGAACCGGTAAGCCGTAGTTTGTCTACCATTCGTGTTGTCGTGATTAGCGCCGTAACGAGCGCGGTCACGATCAGTGCGATTATGGGTGGGCTGTTTCTGTATCACGATCGCTATTCTGGTGCAGCTACAGCCAGCAGCCTGCTTCCGACTCAGCAAACGTCTGGCTATTCGTCTGATAGCATCGTGCAAGTGGCGCAGCAGGTACGGCCTGCTGTAGTCAGCATTGTGAACTATAAGGATGGCAAAGAGCCGGATATATCCAAACTGGATGAATCCGCGCTCGGTTCGGGTGTGATTTTCCGCAAAGACGGCGGCAAAGCCTATATTGTGACGAACAATCATGTCATTTCCGGCGCGGATGAAGTCGATGCGGTATTAATCGATGGCACGATGCTGAAAGCGAATGTCGTTGGAGCAGACTTTATTAGCGATATCGCGGTGTTGTCGGTTGATGGCAAAAATATCGACAACATCGTTGCGCTTGGCAACTCGGATCAGCTTCGCCCGGGGGAGTCGGTACTCGCTATTGGCAATCCACTCGGGTTTAATGGTACGATGACATCAGGCATTATTAGTTATGATAAACGTCTGATTCCAGTATCGCTCAACCAGGATGGTAATTACGACTGGGAGCAAAATGTGATTCAGACCGATGCCGCGATCAATGAAGGCAATAGCGGCGGCGCACTCGTCAATATGCGCGGTCAGCTCATCGGTATTAACACGATGAAAATTTCCGATACTGGCGTCGAAGGACTAGGCTTCGCCATTCCGATCAACGAAGTGATGAACAATGTTCAGCAATTGCTCGATCATGGCAAAATCAGTCGCCCTTATCTGGGCGTATATAGCGTTGATCTGGATAACGAATCTGCCTATCGCTCCTATGATGAAGAGGAAAAGAGCGATGCACCTCAGCTTCGTTTACCGGACGATGTGACCCAGGGCGCAATTGTGCTGGAGGCGAGCGGCCCTGCAAAAGATGCCGGACTGAAAGTGAACGATGTGATCGTGCAGCTCGATGGACAATCAATCGGCTCGACACTGGAGCTGCGCAAATATTTATACGACAAAAAACAAATCGGCAATTCCATTAAAATAACGTACTATCGCGATGGCAAAAAAGAGACTGTTACGGCTACGCTTGAGGATGCACCGCAGCGCAAATGATCCAGTATCGCTAGGTGAACTAGTGAAAGTAAGAAATGTAACTCATGAGATCTAGCTGTATCTGATGAATGCTATGCTGGATATGACATGGTGCCCATCCTTTGCCTGAAATCAAAATATAACAATCGCTCCAGTCGTTAGGCTGGAGGATGATATACACTATACATGCAAGCAGGCACGATCGATGTATGTATCGATCATGCGAGTAAGGGAGCAAATGAAGCTAGACCGAGCGATCATTTGCCAGTTGAAACGACGGAACAGCCATAGCGAAGCACGATGGCTGCGGGAAAAGGGAGCATGAATATTAATGTATGTAGTATGTAAACAACATGTAGAAGATGCGCTTGAAGCATTTGTTGATGAATATGAAGATGCACCCGATGTGGTCGACCTGAAAGAAACGGAATTTTCCGATTGGGACCCGCCGGCGAAATGTGTCTATTGTGATCAGCATGGTGAATTTCTCGTTGTCTGATCCCCTGCCAGACCGGAACGCTCATGAATCTAGCTATACGATACCGACTTCAAGCTAAACCATCGTTCAGCCTGAAGTCGATTGAATACGAATGCGATACATTACACTTTATACTAGCTACACATTCCCAATAGCGCGTACAGATCATGACGCAATACCAGGGCAGGGACCGGATTTCCGGGTCCTTGTTTTCCTGTGCCTGCATGTGCGAAGCTGGTGCTGCACGTGCAGCTGGATGAAATGAAAAAATATAATAGTAAATGACAAAATACGACGTTGCTGTAAACCAATTTTAACTCGTTTGAGACGATTCACTCCGAATACTTGGATATAATGGTTCATGTCGGTTCCTGCCAGCGTAGCTGTGCATGGAATGAGAGTGACCACTGGAAAGGATAAAAGAATATGAAAGACATCAAGGATCTGACGCTACCAACGGAACACTTGACGCTGAAACAGGCTTATTTTCGCAAACTCGCCGTAGACAACGGCTTGACTATACATAGAGGGCGGTGGACGGATTATGTCTAAGCCGCTCCAGCAGCATCGTTATATGCCGGGTCTGGATGGATTGCGTGCATTCGCGGTGCTGGCGGTTATTTTATACCATTTGAATACAGATTGGGCGCCTGGCGGATTGATCGGGGTTGGTATCTTTTTCGTATTATCCGGTTATTTGATCACAGACATACTGGCAGGTCAGTGGGAACGGAACCACCGATTTGACATGGTCGACTTTTGGAAAAGGCGCGCACGCCGCTTGCTGCCGGCAATGTACGCGATGATCGCGGTGGTTGGACTATGGTGCTTGATCGGAGATCACGGGCGGTTGGCTGCATTACAGGGCGATATCCCGGCTGCTTTGCTGTACATTAGCAACTGGTGGTTTATTTTCCACAAAGTATCGTATTTTGAAAGCTTCGGCCCGGCTTCACCGCTTGGTCATTTATGGTCGCTGGCGGTGGAGGAGCAGTTTTACTTAATCTGGCCGTTCGTCCTGATGCTCGGTCTGAAATTTTTGCCGAAGCGCGGTAATCTGGCAGGCTGGATTCTGAGTCTGTCGCTTATCTCTGCGCTATTGATGGCTGTCTTATACGTGCCGGGTTCCGACCCGAGCCGTGTCTATTACGGTACAGATACACGCATCTTCGCTTTGCTGATCGGCTCTGCACTGGCGATCGTATGGCCAAGCGCGAAGCTAAAAGCGAATGTATCTGCTCCAGCACAAACGTTGCTGGATGGCGTAGGCCTGGCTGCTTTGCTTGTGCTGTTCTGGTCGATCTGGCATACGAACGAATATGAGCCATTCCTGTATCGTGGTGGACTGGTACTCATCTCGATCGTGACTGCGATTCTGATCGCTGTACTGGCACATCCGGCAAGTCGTCTGGCCGTACTGGTCGGCTGCAAGCCACTACGCTGGCTCGGACAGCGTTCCTATGGATTGTACCTGTGGCATTTCCCAGTCATTACACTGAGTACACCGCAGGTCGATACCGGAGAGCCATCGGTCATGCGTGCTGTATTGCAGGTGCTGGTCAGCCTTGCGCTCGCTGAGCTGTCATGGCGCTTCGTTGAGCAGCCGATTCGTCGCAAAGGCTTCCGCTATGCGTTCGGTCGTGTCGGTAGTTCGAACTGGCGCAGCCGCCGTGGTTGGATCATCGGTGGTTCGTCTGCCGCTGTATTCATTTTATCCGCAGCCGTGCTCGGTCATCTGCTGACGAATAATACACCTACTGAAACGGCCGAAGCAGAACAGCAGCCACAATCGGTATTTATTACCGGCTCATCTTCCACCACACCGACAAATGTATCGCATACGACGAAAGATGGTAAAGAAGGCGATCCAGCAGGCGGCAAAAATGCTTCCGGCACAGGTGAAACGAAATCGGAAGATGGTAAAACAAAAGATACGGATGGTAACCCATCCTCAGATCGTAAAGATACGAATAAAGATAATGCATCCGGTACGACAGAAGGTAGTAAAGATGCTTCTGCTACAGACGGCAGCGATTCATCAGATAGTTCCAAGTCTGCTGACGATGCCAATGCCAGTAATACAGACACAGACAGCAGTGATGCCGGTTCCACCAGTGGTGACGGACAAAAGCTGGATTCCCCAGCGCCATCCTTACCCGCTGCGGCAACGAAGAGAACGCTGAGTGAGATCGTATCCGGTAATGGAGTTACCGCGATTGGCGACTCCGTTATGCTTGATGTGGCGCATTACCTAACCCAGACGATGCCAGGCATTACGATCGATGGACGCGTTGGTCGTCAAATGACCGAAGCACCAGATGTGATCCGTCAGCTTCGCCGCGGCGGTCACCTCGGTTCGACTGTCATTTTGGAGCTAGGTACGAACGGCTCCTTTACACGCGAACAGCTGGAAGATCTACTGGATGAACTGAGTAGTGCGCGTAAAATCATACTTGTGAATACACGAGTACCACGTGCATGGGAAAGTCTGGTGAACGATACGATCAATGCGGTCGCAGCAGAGGACAATCGGATTAAAGTGGTCGATTGGTACTCGGCAAGTAAAGGACAGGATAGCTTCTTCGCAACCGATGGCGTACACGTGAATCCGGCGGGTGCGAGAGTGTACGCGACGCTTGTGGCTCAGGCTGTAAAAGGAAAATAATTATTTACACAATATTCCAATAATGTATTAAATATTGAAGTGATAGTGCCGATAGTAATAAAGGAATGTTATAGGATTGGCAAGTGCTCCCTTTGCGCTAACCGTTGGTGGTTAGTGTGGAGGGAGTTTTCAAATTTAAATGGGTGGAGTGGTGGGGTTCCCTTTAAGTGGTACTTCGGGTGATGGGGAGATGGAACACTTCGGGAAGGAATAAGGGGACGTACTCAGTGGAGGGGCGTGAATCTACGGATGAGGGATAGAATGTAGATTCACGCCCCTCCAAAATCGTACTTTCCCCTTATTTCCTTCCCTTCGTTCCGAGCGTGTGCATCATTGGACAAGTTCTAAGTTCTAAGTTCTAAGTTCTAAGTGGTGCATGGAGTTTCTGTAGTGCCGGGAACCTCATCGCTCCAATGGTGGGGTGGCGGCAGTGTACGCTGTTCCAGCGTATAGATCCAGGTCTATAGTGCATAGTCCATGATGCATAGTGAACAAGTGAAAATAGCTTATGAGTAAAAGTAGTTTATAAGTGAAAGCAGCTTATGGACAAGCGATCATAATCAGATGATGTTAGTAGTGAGTTGTTTAGGGTGTATATATTTGTCATATATGTATACGTTAGCTTTTGATTATTGCTTTATGCAATATCTTGTTTTATAAGATTAGAAATTTAGGGTGCGTTGATTGATGTTGTTGTTATGCTTAATTTATATAGCACTTATATAGCACTTATATAGCACTTATATAGCACTTATATAGCACACGGGATGTTTTTAAATTAGGAGAATGGCTAAGTGATTATGATGTTTGGCATTGGTTTGGGGTGAGTATGTACATTTTATGCAGAGGAAGTTTCTGTTGCTTGTCAGGTTTTGATTTTAGATTGATTCCAGTAGGTGAACGATCAGCAATGGAGCAGGTTAGTAGTTAATGAGCTAATTAGCTGGTGAGTGAAAGTCATTGATTGGCAGTGAGTGATATACTGGATGGAAGTGAATATTGTTTTGGGATGCGGATGGTCTGGTCGGAGGCTGTTTTACATAGGAATGATGGATGAGGAAAAGGGGTAGCGTGATGCATATTCAAATTATTGGCGTAGGCAAGTTGAAAGAGAAATATCTGGTTCAGGGGATTGCGGAGTACAGCAAGCGATTGACGCCGTATATTAAATTTCAAATAACAGAAGTGAATGATGAGAAGGCACCGGATACGCTCAGTGATGCGGAAGTAAAGATAGTGAAGGATAAGGAAGGCGAGCGAATTTTGGCGCAGATTAAGCCGGATGCGCATGTGGTCGTATTGACGCTGGATGGGAAGCTGTGGAGTTCGGAAGAGATGGCAGCAGAGATTGATCGTCTGGGCACGTATGGGAGTAGTCATGTCGTGTTTGTGATTGGTGGTAGTCATGGGATTGGGGATGAGGTACTGAAACGGGCGCAGCAGCGGCTTTGTTTTGGACGGATGACGTTGCCACATCAGTTAATGCGATTGGTGCTGGTGGAGCAGGTGTATCGGGCGGTGAAGATTAATCGGGGGGAACCGTACCACAAGTAGCGGCAAGTTTTTTTGGTGGAGATCGAGCAGATTCCTTGCAAGGCAAGACTTTTAGTAGGTGCATCTGTGTAACTCTCTTCGGGTTTTGACTTGCGAATAGATTGTTGGAAGAGCACATTGGTATCACAACCTACCTAGACGTGGCTTTAGTAGTGTCAGTAATGACAACTGCCGCTTGGGAAAGAAATCTGGGAGAACGTGATGAGATCGCTTTTTCTACCAGGGTTGAAGCAATGATGTAGTTAAAAGCGATACTGGAAACAGGTACTCATAGAGAGAGTGATCAGAAATGCTGACCACTCTTTTTAGATTGATGCTGCATAGGGGCACGAGGGCACACGGATATATTTTTAGAAACGAGTCTTTGTTTGGCGCAGGGGCATACTCGTGTTCATATATAAAATTAGTTAAAAGGTGGAGCGCTTCTCATCGCGAAGTCTCGGAGCCAATGCGCAGATACATTTATTAGTCTGTATGGTAAACTAATGTCAATATGTTTACATAGAGCATGGATGCAAATCATAGCGGTATAACGTTAAAACCGGCTAACCAATCTGAAAATGGAGGGATTCAAGATGAATCTATTGAAGAAAAATATACTTGGTGGAACCAGTTTGGCTTTATCTATGCTGATCCTATCCGCATGTGGATCAGAGGGGACTCCAGCTGGATCAGTAGACACGAGTGCGTTGCAGGACAAAATCACAGTGCTGGAGAAAAAGCTCACTGAACAGGGGATTCAAAGTGATGAACAGGCCCAGAAAATTGCTGCGTTGGAGAAAAAGATGACAGAACTTGATACAGCTGGCGCTGCTGCTGGACAAGGTGTGAACAGCCAGACATCGACTAGCACAGGCAATAATGGCTCTGCCGGAAAAGGGGATGGAGTGCTGATTACGTTTGCCCAGTATAAGAAGCTGGAAGTTGGCATGTCCACAGAAGAGGTCATCAACATTCTAGGCGGCGAAGGTGAAGCGCTAAGTGAAACGGAGAACACGGTCGTGTACAGCTATAAAGGTGCAGCTGGCGATGGTTCCAACGCGGTAATTGCTTTTCAAGGCGGGAAACTGCTCACGAAGGCACAGTCAGGGTTGAAGTAACCATCAGAGCTGACGAGCCGATTATAAATAAAGCAAAATTATAAGGGACAGGTAATGATCAAGCGACTTCAATACATGAAGCGAGCCTTAGCGGGTTCGTTTTTTGCATTCATTCGACATGCAGGAATTTCTTTTCGATAGCAGGTGTGAGAGAACGGAGAAGTGGCTATCCTGTAGAATATGCGGTTGTGAATCGGCGGAATAGAGTTTGTGGAAATCGTTAGAATCCGTAGGGTTAGAGCTGAACTGCAACCTGGCTAGATGCCTGGAAAGGTTGATGATGGATAGGGAGTAGCGAGTGTTGCCCTATCCGATTTCCATTTTAATTACACGAAAAGAAAATTCAAGACAACAGCAGCATTGCAAATGAAAAGTGATCTTATTACCCTTATAAAGTAGAGGTATATTGCTACATACTGTTGTTAGAGCAGTAACTATGTTGCTACGCTCTAGCAGAAAACGATCATCTTCAAAAGGAGAACTCATGAAAAACTTCATTATATTCGGAGCAAGCAAAGGCTTAGGTGAGGCATTCGTCAAAGGTTTACCAGAAAAAGGTGATCGAGTTTGGATCGTTTCTCGAACGCGTCCTCACATTTTAGATGTTGAAGATGATATCCAGAAATATTGGATCGAAGCAGATTTAGCAAAATCGGATGCAAGCGATCTGATTGCGAATGCAGCACATGACATTACGATCGATGTATTGATCTACAATGTAGGCATATGGGAGAGCAAAGGATTCCGAGAGGACTATGATTTTGAGCAGGATGATCCAGCTGAGATTGCCAACATCATCAATATCAATGTGACTTCAGCGATTACGTGCATCCAGAATCTGTTACCGAATCTCAAACAGTCAGATAACGCCAAAATTTTCTTGATTGGTTCTACGGCAGGTTTGGAACATAATGATTTTACGCAGGTTTCATTTGCGGCTTCTAAGTTCGGTTTGCGTGGTGTTGGAAATGCGCTCAGGGAGCATGTGAAGCAGTATCAGATCGGTGTGACCTGTATTAATCCTGGTGAAATTGCAACCCAGATTCCATTGGAAGACGGCGTTGAGAAAGTGTTAGCAACACACAAAGGCACGCAGATTCCGCTTCAAGACATCGTTTCTTTAGTGAAATGCGTGATGAACCTTTCCAAAGCCTCCTGTGTAAAAGAAATCAATATGCCAGCCATGTTAGATACCAATGCGTAGTCGATTGGATAGAGAAGGATAGTGAACTAAAAGCGAGATTCTTGGAAACCACTCCATCGTAAGGAGTGGTTTTGGCTTTATATGTGAATGTATGGATTATGGTCAAACTCTTGTTTGTGCTTAGATAAACTATAGTGACAAAGGTGAGCTGTATCGCAAGTAGGAAAAGCTTGTGGAGTGTGGGAATCACCAGACAGATAGAGATTGCAAAACATACTCGGCGAGCAGGCTTGCAGTCTATTAGAGCGATTCCCGATATAGCCGCGACTACAGCTATTTTTTTGTTTGTCTTCCAACTAGAAATAGCACAAAATAATTTCAGAAGCAGAAGCAGAAGCAGAAGCAGAAGCAGAAGCAGAAGCAGAAGCAGAAGCAGAAGCAGAAGCAGAAGCAGAAGCAGAAGCAGAAGCAGAAGCAGAAGCAGTTAAACTTATAAATAAACTAATTCTCAATTTCCGCAGGCATGCAGCCTAGCGGATTTTTCTTTATTAAGCGACGGAATCTATTGAATCGGGCAAAAACTCCAACGAAAAAGGCAAAGAACGCAGTATTCCTTAACCTATACTTAGAATACACATTCCACCAATAAGAAAGGAGCTTTTAAAAATGAGTGTAAATGAGTGTATTGGTTACAGGGAAAAGCGGCGACAGCCTTGATTGGAAGAGCCATCGTTCACGAACTGCTGGATGCCCATACGATTCCAAGCTGGAAGAAACCAAAGCTCCGTTTACATCAAAAGCACAGCAGAAAACTAGACCCGTATAAGTGATAAATGGTTTCCCTACAGTAGCGAAGGAGGTTCATTCATATGGCAAATAAAACGATTCGGACACTTGTGTTCATTCTCGCTTTTTCAATTGCCGGATATGCCATTGTGCAGTATGGCATTCTTCAAGCGAGTAATGCTGGACTGGTCTCGTTCAAATTGCAAAAACCGGATTTCGCACTCAAACCGTGGATCTATGTGCTCTACACCCATATTTTCACTGCGATTTTTGCCTTGATTATCGGACCCTTTCAACTATTTATAAAGCCAACACTTGCCAGAAGAAGCTGGCATCGCCGATTGGGGTATGGATATGTTGTTTCAATTACAGTGAGTGGGATCGTGAACGTGTATTTGTCCTTGTTTGCGACAGGAGGTTGGATTTCTAGCTTTGGATTCATGTCGCTCGATGTACTGTGGGTTTCAACTACGCTTATTGCGGTAAGGAAAATTATCGCCAAAGACATCCAAGCTCATAAAATATGGATGCTTCGCAGCTATGCGCTTACTTTTTCGGCTGTTACGCTTCGCATCTTATTAGCGCCGCTGGCTATTCTGCTTGGCGATTTTGAGGCGGCATTTCGCGTTGTCGCTTGGGCTTGTTGGATTCCGAATTTGCTCGTTATCGAATTTGTAATTGCTAGAATGAGGTTGCGGCAGCGACAATGATTCACAACTGCCACGCCAAAATGATTCATAAAACTGCGTATCCATGACTTATAGCTTAGTATTTGATATTGTCCGTTTGCCTTGTGAAATTTTCGTCTTGAGCTGGAAGTCAGTCATGCGCGTCATCCATCATCATAAGGGAAAAGGAAACAGGCATTGCTGCGCAGATAGACCAGTCTGTCCGGTCTCTTAGGCCTCCTATATTCAATTGCAGCAGTCGATGATGGTAGTGCAAGGCATAGTGCTGCTTACAGGCGATGTGGCACAATACTAAATCATACTTAACTAGATCATTACTAGATCATTGGCAAGCTATGGCTCATGTCATATACAAAAAGGAAAGCTATGACCCGTCTACAAACAAGCTCGCCATAGCCCGAACACACTATGCATTGGTTTAAGTTATGACGAGCAAAGGATCTCACTTCTGTACTGCCTTCAATCTAAACGTCCCCCTTCTATCCCCGCTTTCAATTGCTCAAACCACTCCAAATTAACGAGATGATGCGCACGAGAATTTTCATTCATACGGCGGTAATAATCGATGATGCCGGGAGCTTCTTGCGTATTGGACAGGTATTCATCGAGCAGCGCGATTCGGGCTTGGGTCTGGTCGATTTGTGATTGGATCAGTTCCAGCAATTTACTTTGGTCATATTGCTCGGCAAAAAGTAGTGCTCCGTAAAATTGCAAGTTCACATATTCCGATTTGGTGCCGTATTTAACCATTAATTGTTCGAATTCAGCCTTGCCCGATTCCGTAATGATGAAGTTCCGCGTTTCTCGCCCACTGGTTAATAGGTTCTGATGAACCTGTTCAATCCAGCCTTTTTCTTCAAGCTGCTGTAAATTGTAATAAAACGAGCCTTTAGTAAAATTTACGATGTATTTGTAATGGCGTTTTTCCATAAGCGCTAGCAGTTCATAGCCGTGAGCGCTGGGGTTTTGGATGAGCAAGCCAAGAATGAGTAAAGGGATCATGGTTGCATCACCTTCGCCATCCGTGCCTCGAATTGTGCATATGTGATTTTACCTGAAGCTAATTCCAGACTGTGAATGTAGATTTGTTCATTTTTGGAATAGGCTCGCTCTACGTTCAGGGACTGCTCTTCCCCAGCGAGGGGTTCCATAATATGACTCATTGTGGAAAATGCCTGAAAATAACGGTAGCCGAATTTGCGCTGCGAAGCCGCATCGATATGAATGCCGTCAGGATTCGCCGTCAAACCTGCCGCTGTTACAAAATAACAATGTTGCTGTTCATGGGCGAAGCGCTGTAATTGTTCGTTGATCTGCGGATACTCTGTCGCCTGCTGTCCAAAACCGGTCTTGCCCAGAAAGTCGCCAAGTCCGCCGATGATCAATGGTATTTTCTCCAGATTCAGTTCGTGTCTGAGGGTGCTCATGATCGCCGTTAATTTCGCATAATACGTTTCGTGCAGCGAACGATAGCTGTCGCTCTCCCCTTGATGCCACAGGATTCCGCAGATTTGACTGGATCGCATAGCGAAGCGAGCTTCGGACAACGCATGCTGAAAAAGGATGCCTTCTGGCTGCCAATCATCCAGGGAGCTGCCACCTTCTGCACATGGAATCAGTCCTATTACCTCGTCAGGATGAGCGTTTGACCAGGCGTCTGCAAAAGACGCGGCCAGACTTACACCCGACACCGGGCGGTCGTAATTGATCGGTTCTGTCATCATCTGCCATTGCCCATTGCGCAGCATTTTTATTTTTTCATTATAGATCGGATCGACTTCATGCAAAAATCCACGACCTGCCATATTCGACTGACCGAGCATTAAAAATGACTTTATCATATAGCGGTAACTCCTTTAGTAGTGCGTTATAGTCTAATTAGACTATAACGCACTACATACGCTGTGTACACTTTAATTCATTCCTCTGTGAAAGCTTTTCGTTGAAAGTGAACTATTATGCGATCCAATATGGATTGGAGCAAAAGGAGTAGAGCCAGCGGCAGAGTTGAAAACGAAGCAGTACATCATTAACAAATCGTTGGCGCGTCGACCAATGAATTTGGTAGTGAAGCTGCATATTTGTTATGTCACTACCAATCGAATAATTTCTCGCCGGGCGGCAGTGATGCAGTGCTTTTGCTTATGTTTCTAAATAGAAGGTATAACCGTTGTTCGGAAATACGACTCACTCCATACTTGTCAAATCGAGAAAAATCTCGATAAACTCGATCACGGGAGACGTAACACGATATTGAGCGATGATCGGGAAATTGATTTCAGGCATAGGGGTTTGAAGTACCTGAAGCTTTCCGGCGTGTACTTCGTCAGCAACGCTGTCGAGTGGAAGGATACATAATCCGAGATCGGCTTCTACGAGCCTTTTTTGCATCGTCAGACTGCCAATTTCAAGCTGGCGGCTAGCCGTCTTTTTATACAGCAATCGGTTATAATGCTGAAACGAAGCAATAATCGATCCGAAAGGATCTTCTTTTGGAAAGGTGATCCACCTGGCATCAGCAAGCTGTTGGACAGAATGAGAATCCTTACTATACTGGCTGTTATGCGCCGCGATGATTGCCAGTTGTTCATTGCCGATTTTGATTTGCTCTAAATTTTTGACATGGCTATCTTGAAAATATTTAATGCCGAGATCGACCTGTCCATTCGCGACCATCTCGGCGATTTTATCGTTCGAAGCTGTATACAAATGGATATCTACCGAAGGATACATCTGGCAAAAGTCTCTAAATACAATGGACAGCCGTGTTTCTGCAAGTATATCAACCATGCCAATGGTGAAAGTTTGCAGATTCTCGGATACGGAGCGCATAGTGTGTTCCATCTCCTTCATATCGGCTATAAAAGAGATGCAATACTTTAGAAAAACTTTCCCCGCTGGAGTTAAGACGAGCTTTGGACCGACTCGTTCGAATAGCTCGTAGCCTAGATCTTTTTCCAAAAAACTAATTCTTCGACTAACCGCAGGCTGAGAAAGATGAAGATGTTCTGCTGCTGCTGAAATGCTCCCATATGCATTGACCTGCACAAAAATCTCCATATCTCTAATATTCAAGGGACATCTCTCCCAACGGTATGAGGCATTTCGGCAAGCGTATTGCTCTGAATCTCAAGAAAAGCATATGCCTTGCGCAGCAGC
Organism: Paenibacillus wenxiniae; assembly: GCF_039822605.1. Taxonomy (NCBI): domain Bacteria; kingdom Bacillati; phylum Bacillota; class Bacilli; order Caryophanales; family Paenibacillaceae; genus Paenibacillus; species Paenibacillus wenxiniae. The sequence goes on along the minus strand of NZ_JBCGUH010000003.1, from coordinate 642,476 downwards.
TTATCCTGATCTTGATCATAGAACGATCTCAAAATTTCATAGGAACCGCTCTGCTTTGATAAGCGATTCGTCTGCGCTTTCATAGCCAGCGTTCCGCACAGAACGGCGACCGCTGGACTATGTGAGATAAGCCATTCTTGAAGCTTCATCCATTCATCGCTGACATTGCGGCTAAAAATTAGAGCATGACCATATTTATCGTAAGAATAACGCTTGTCCGCGATAATTTTTGCTTTCCTATGCGGCATGCTTAATACAAGATTTCTGATCAAATCACAGATCTGTTGGGACTCGACATAATCCAACTGATCGATGACTCGCCAGACCAGCACATTCTGTTGTTGATCTACTTCATATATTAATTTCCCCAAATAGTTATGGAACATACAATCAATCCCCACCTTGATCTAGTAGATCAATAATAACATACTTCATAATTAATAAGTAACATTAAATGAAAAGAAAACTGTCATTTTATTAAATGGAATGTACCTATACTATTCATTATGTTATAGGGGGTATGTTAAATCTGCATTGGATTCTTTAATTCAATAAAAATATAATAAAAACACCATCATTCACATATTTTAATGTTATTTTACATCACATAAAAAAGAGGTGACTATGTGACAGCATCCATATTACAGGATCGATTCGGTCGGAGACATGATTACTTGCGAATCTCAGTTACAGATAAATGCAATTTAAGCTGTGTGTATTGTATGCCTGAGGAAGGAATGGAATTCGAGCCAGAAGAGAAATTAATGTCTGATGATGAAATTGTCGAAGTGGTCACTGTCGCTGCTCGCATGGGAATTCGGAAGCTTCGTATAACAGGCGGAGAGCCTTTAGTTCGGAAAAATCTGGATCGATTGATCTCAAGATTAACGGCTATTCCGGGTATTGAAGATACGGCGTTAACGACGAATGGGATGTTCCTTGCGCCTAAAGCCGAAAAGCTAAAAGCAGCAGGATTAACGAGGATTAACATTAGCCTTGATTCTATGCGAGCCGATCGGTTTCGGTTCATTACGCGAGGAGGGGATGTACGCAAGGTGCTTGCCGCTCTTAAAGCTTCCATTCAGGTTGGATTCGATCCGATCAAAATTAACGTCGTGCTGATGAAAGGCATAAACGACGATGAAATAGATGATTTTCTGGCGTTAACATTAAATAGTAAACTGACTGTCCGCTTTATCGAATACATGCCGATCGGTCATGAGAGTAAAGATTGGAAAAGTCAGTATTTGCCCTTATCTACCGTATTGGAGCGATGTCAGGCGCTTGGAATGTCATATCAGCCCATCAACGAAGTATATGGCAACGGCCCAAGCGAGAATTATCAAATCGCTGGAGCGCAGGGTTCTTTTGGATTGATTCATCCAGTCAGTGACCATTTCTGTTCTAACTGCAACCGATTGAGGCTAACGGCGGATGGGATGATCAAGCCATGTCTCTACTGGAATTACGAAACCCATGTTCGCTCAGCAATCGGTCAGCCGGAGCTGATTGAGCGTCTATTCAGGGAGACACTTGCGCTGAAGCCAGAGACGCATGAGATGGCCAAAGCATTAGCTAATCAGGAGCGTTCTCATCAGCCCACCGTCAGAAGAATGTCTCAAATTGGAGGATAGCAGGCTACCTATTCCTATATGGCTTTACTATAAACGTATATAAGGAGTTGACGAGAAGTATGAGTACACAACCTGTTGCATCCAAGCGCATCGTAAAGGCAGCCTGTCCACTTGATTGTCCTGATACGTGTACGATGTTGGTGACGATTGAGGATGGTGTAGCAACCTCTGTAAAAGGAGATCCAACACATCCTATGACTGCCGGGCATCTATGCGCCAAAATGAATCATTATCAAGAAAAAGTGTACAACCCTGATCGAATTCTGTATCCGTTAAAGCGGATCGGTCCGAAAGGTGAAGGCCAATTCGCCAGAATTACATGGGATGAAGCACTGGATGAAATAGCGTCCAAGTTCCAATCGATCATATCCGAATATGGCTCGCAAGCGATCCTTCCTTACAGTTATCTAGGGACACAAGGGATTCTCAATGGGCTAACTGTGGGGGATGCTTTTTTCCATAAGCTGGGCGCCTCCGTATCTGAGCGCACGTTCTGCGACAGCGGCGCAACATCTGCTTATGATTTTACACTCGGACCGGCAGTAGGTCTGGACCCGGAAAGCATCGTTCACTCCAAATATATTATCGTATGGGGAGCTAATTTGCTGAGCAACAATCTTCATCAGTGGAAGTTTATGACAGAAGCTCGCAAACGAGGAGCCAAGATTGTCGTTATCGATCCTATTCATACGAAGACAGCTGGTCAAGCCGATTGGCATATTGCTCTTCGTCCAGGAACGGATAGTGCTCTGGCACTCGGAATGATGAATGTAATCATTAACGAGAATCTGATCGATGCCGACTATGTGGACAACTATACGGTTGGCTATTCCGAACTTAAGGAGCGGGCGCAGCAATTCCCGCCTTCCCGTGTAGCAGAGATTACCGGCTTGTCTGAAGCGACTATCACGCAACTGGCACGGGAATACGCAACGACGCAGCCGGCGGCAATTCGGGTTGGCGTCGGAATGGAGCGCAACCGCAATGGTGGTCAGTCCATGAGAGCGATCGCAAGCCTTCCAGCGCTGGTTGGGGCGTTCCGCAAACCGGGTGGAGGCATCCTGCAACTAAGTCTGTATAACTTCCCACTTCGCTGGGATCGTATGCTTCGTCCAGACATGATCAAGCCCGGTACTCGCGTTATTAATCAGTGGCGTCTTGGTAAGGCACTGGCTGGAGAAGTGGAAGGTCCGCCGGTTAAAGCGCTGGTCGTTTATAACTCCAATCCTGTCGTATCGACGGCTGATCAAGGGGGAGTTCTACGAGGTTTGGCCCGGGAAGATCTGTTTACAGTTGTGAGTGAACAATTTTTGACCGATACTGCTCGTTATGCTGACCTGATCCTACCGGCGACGTCTCAGCTTGAACAACTGGACATTATGTTTTCATGGGGGCATCACTATCTGACATTGAATCAGCCGGCAATTGCTCCGCTGGGAGAGGCTGTTCCAAATACGGAAATGTTCCGTCGTCTGGCGGAGCGGATGGGATTTGATGATGATTGCTTCAAGTTGACCGATGAACAAATGGTGGAGCAGTTTTTAGAATGGTCAGCGCCTCAATTGCAGGGAATTACGGTAGAGAGCCTTCAAGAAACCGGGTTTGCACGTTTGAATTTGCCGCATCCAGATGAATATGCGCCATTCGCGGAAGGAGGTTTCCCAACGCCTTCGGGTAAAGTCGAGTTATATTCCTCTGCGGCAGCTAATGGGAATATGGTGTCCATCCTGTTCCGCGAAGGCTACAACGAATTTCAGCCAGGCGAGCCGCTCGATCCGTTACCGAATTATCGTGAGTCTGCGGAGCTGCAATTTAAGGATCAGTATCCGCTAAATATGATATCGCCCAAATCTCATGCATTTATCAATTCAAGCTTTGGTAATCTTGATCGACAACGTCGAATCGTTGGCGAGCCTCATATTGTGTTGCACCCGAATGATGCCGAAAAGCGTTCCATTCAGGACGGCCAGAAGGTTAGAATGTTTAATTCTCGCGGTTCTATGGAAGCTGTCGCTAAGGTTAACGAAACCGTGCTTCCAGGCGTGGTCGTGGCTCCAGTAGGCTACTGGTCAAGCCTTGCCAACTCATCGACTTCTAATGCGCTCACTGCTTTGGAATATGCCGACTTCGGCCGAGCGCCAACTTTTTCAGATACGCAGGTAGAAGTGGAAAGCGTTAGATAATGGAATAAAATGTTCTGCTTCGTCGATCAATAGACGAAGCAGAACATGTATCATTGCTTAGGATCATTCGACTCTTTGAGAACGGAGTGATGACTGATATATATTGATGTTTAACGTACGATTTGGCTTTGGGGCGGATGGCACCGTTTGCTCCATCTGTTCGTATAAAGACGATCCGCGTTGCGAATGTACATAAACATCATCGAGTGCTTGTGTACGACGCCATTTCTATAATGAACCAATATCTATCATCAAAAATCTGTAATTCACAAAATTCTTCAATCAACGAGTTTTCGCAATTAAATGGCTTGTTGTAGCTTAATAAGCCTGATGATACGCAAGCAAGTTTGATTCGACTAAGATGGTGATTCGCCCTGCATACACCGACAGGAAAGTAAAGAGATGCTATAAGGAGGGTGACCGATGCAATACCAAATTCAAGTTTTTGCCGGTTTGATTTCACTGACGGGCAGCACGATCATTATCTTTGAAGCCCCGGAAGAGAAGATGACAATTGGGGAGTTAAGATCACGGCTGATCGATCAATATCCGCAAGCGGCACCGCTACTAAAGCAATCGTTTATGGCTGTTAACCATACGTATGCCTTGCTTAGTCAAGCGATCAGTCCTACTGACGAACTGGCGATCATTCCACCAGTATCAGGAGGATGAACGGCGATGTATACTTCGCAATTTTACAAAATTGTATATGATCCAATCGATACTGCATCCGTCTTAAATGCCGTGCTTGAACCGGATCACGGTGCCTCTATCGTATTTGTAGGCACTACACGCGAGCATACGAAGGGACAGCGCACTGTACTGCTCGAATATGAAGCGTACGAGCCAATGGCAATTCGAACGTTAGAACAGATCGGACAGGAGATTGCACAACGCTGGCCAGGTTCCAGAGTTGCTATTACGCATCGTCTCGGAAAGGTCGGCATTGGAGAAGCGAGCGTTGTTATCGCCACATCTTCACCGCATCGTGATGGGGCGTATCAAGCGAGCAGATATGCGATTGATCGGTTGAAGCAAATCGTTCCGATCTGGAAAAAAGAAGTATGGGAAGACGGGTCCGAATGGAAAGGTCATCAGACCGGTCCATGGAATCCGACTGTGAACCTCGAAACTATGGAACAGAAGGTTTTCATAGATTAGAGTGAAACCGACTCCCATCCTCGACTGACCCATTTCAATGCTGAAAAGCGAGCCTAGATGGTGGATGTTCTCCGATAAGCTGGATATGAACCGTTCAGCTATCGCCAGTTATGTCATATAGATGAAGCAAGAAACGACGGCAGGATGAAGTGGGGCAAGAAGACCAAGAAAACCAAGAAGACCAAGGAAGATCTGCTAGCCAAAACTGGTGGCAACAGCGGAGATTACATCACGTCAATGGAGTCAATACCAAGAGTCCCGACAGGTCTGGTAGGGCAGCAAATATCCGATGCCAATTACAAGGCTTGATGGATCGAATAACAGAACATATAACTGAAAAGGAGATATTGCATAATGGAGCAGACAACAGATTTGATTGTTATCGGAGGAGGGCCTGTCGGTTTGTTCGCCTGCTTCTATAGCGGAATGCGGAAAGCTACGGTCAAAGTCATTGATAGCATGCCGCAGTTGGGTGGGCAGCTAGCGGCGCTGTATCCAGAAAAATATATTTACGATGTGGCTGGATTTCCCAGGGTTAGGGCACAGGAGCTTGTAGACCGGCTTGTCGAACAGATGAAACAATTCCCGGTACAAATTCGACTGGAAGAAAAGGTGCTCTCTGTCGCCAAGTTGGAAGAACGTAGATTCGCAGTAACGACGGACCAAAAGGTACATTATGCGAAGGCTGTTATTTTGGCAGGTGGAGCCGGAGCCTTTCAACCACGCCGACTGGGAATGGTGGAAGCGCAACGATTTGAAGGACATAATCTACATTATTTTGTCAGTGATGTTCAGCGATTTGCAGGCAAGCGTGTGCTGATCACCGGAGGCGGAGACTCCGCAGTTGACTGGGCACTGATGCTTGAACCGGTAGCTGCACAGGTAATTCTCGTGCATCGGCGTGATAAATTCCGGGCGCATGAGTACAGCATCGACAACTTAAGAAATTCAAAGGTAGACGTACAGACGCCATGGGAGATTGAAGAGCTTCATGGAGAAGAAAAGGTGGAGAAAGTGAAACTTCGCCATACCGCTTCTGGAGCGGAGCGACAGATCGAGGTCGATGAAGTCATTGTCAATTATGGCTTTGTTTCTTCCATTGGGCCGATTGCAGAGTGGGGACTGGCGATTGAAAGTGGATCGGTTGTCGTCGATACTCGTATGGAGACGAATATTCCGGGTTTTTTTGCGGCGGGTGACCTTGTTCATTATCCTGGCAAAGTGAAGCTGATCGCCGCCGGCTTCGGTGAAGCGCCAACGGCGGTCAATAATGCGATGGTGTATATCAACCCGGAGGCAAAGCTATCACCCGGACATAGCAGCAATATGACGTTCGCATAGCAGGTCGAGTATTCAATCGATTAAAATACGAGGATAGGAGAATAGGTTATGGCTATATATACCTGGGTAGATCAAGATACTTGTATTGCTTGCGGGGCTTGCGGATCAACGGCTCCTGATATTTTCGAATATAATGATGAAGGAATGGCCGAAGTCGTCTATGCCGGTGACGGGAATACGGGAACGACCGAAATTCCTGCTGCACTGAAAGACGATTTGTACGATGCGGTTGATGGCTGTCCGACCGATTCGATTAAGTTGGCGGATACACCTAAATAAGTCCTTCAAACTTCCTGTGCAAAAGATATGGATATACTAGCTATGTTCCGCTACTAATGCGCAACTAGTTCGCTTGAAGTGAGAAGTAACATAATAGAAAAGTTTTATACAGAGAAGCCACTCCATCTACGGGGTGGCTTTGTCGATTCCCCTAACCTTTTAGCTATAGCCCAAGTGTATGACCAGACATGCCTTTTTCATATGACAGAACTCCTCTTCCCTCATGATATACTCATGAGAACCAAAAGACAGAAGGAGCAAGTCATATGATTCCGTTTCAACACGACCATGTAGGTAGCTTTTTACGTCCTGGCAACTTGAGTCAGGCGCGCGAACAATATAAAGCAGGTAGCATTACGCATGAACAATTACGAGCTATAGAAGATCAAGAAATTATTCGTATCATTGAAAAGCAAAAAGAGAACGGTGTACTCGCCGTTACCGATGGTGAGCTGCGTAGAAGCTGGTGGCATTTTGATTTCTTGGGTGGTCTGGATGGCGTAGAATTGTATGAACAAATCGAAGGACCGAAATTCCACAATATGCAAACGCGCAAAGGAGGGATTCGCGTTATCGGCAAAGTCGATTTCTCAGCGCATCCTTTCTTAGAGGATTTCAAATTTGTCCTACAGCATGCAGGTGATGCTTTAGCAAAACAGACGATTCCGAGTCCAAATATGCTGCTCTACCGTCTGGAAAATGGTGCGAATGTGTATACGGATCGCGAAGCGTTTTTGCAAGATACGATCGCAGCGTATCAAAAAGCGATTCAGGCGTTCTATGATGCGGGATGTCGCTATCTGCAACTGGACGATACCGCCTGGGCAGATCTTTTCTCGGAAGCAGGGCATGATAAGCTACGCGCCAAAGGGCTAGAGCCAGCGGAAGAGTTGAAAACGATGCAGCGTATGATTAACGAATCATTGGCTCATAAACCGGCGGATTTAGTCGTCACGATGCATATTTGTCGCGGTAATTATAAGTCGAACTATTTCTCGACCGGTGGCTATGATTACGCTTCTGAGGTAATCTTCGGTGGTCTGGACGTAGACGGATTATTTTTGGAGTTTGACGATGAGCGTTCAGGTAGCTTCGAATCCTTAAAACATGTGAATCGCAAAGATCTGAAAATCGTACTCGGTCTGCTCACATCCAAAACCGGCGAGTTGGAGGATAAAGAACACATCAAAGCACGGATTGCCGAAGCGGCTACGTATGTGCCGTTGGAACAGCTTTGTTTAAGCCCACAGTGCGGATTTTCTTCGACGGAAGAGGGCAATATTTTAACAGAAGATCAGCAGTGGCGTAAGCTGCGTTATGTGAAGGAAATTGCAGACGAAGTGTGGGCATAATCTATTTAGATAAAAAAGGGGTTATACAATGACAATTCAAGCAGACCAGGATGCCGTGAATGCGATTACCGTGGAAGCGTTAATCAATGGACAAAATGTACCGTCTCTGTCGCAATCGGCCAAAGAAAATCCAGCGAACCGGGCGGAGATCGTAGGCTATTTCCCTGTTACGACAAAAGAACAGGCTGTTGAAGCGATTGAAGCGGCAGCAGCAGCTTTCCAAACATGGAAGAAAACCGATATCGAAGAACGCATTACGAGCATGCGCAAAGCGATCCAGAAGATCCGAGCAGCTGAGAACGAAATCGTCCATTTGCTGTCCAGAGAGCACGGTAAGCCGCTGTATGATGCACATGGCGAAATTTATGTTTCGTTGATGTGGATGGAGTTTGTTTGCAATGAAGCGGCAGCGGCTTTACAGGGAGAGGTTCAAGAGCATGATCATGGTAAAACGATTGTTTCGTATGATCCGATCGGCGTAGTAGCGGCGATTAGTCCGTGGAACTATCCGATTGCGTTGTCGACGATTAAGATCGCGCCTGCGTTGCTGGCGGGTAATACGATCGTGCTGAAACCAAGTCCGTATGCACCGCTGGCAGCAGCAAAGGTAGCTGAAATTATTGCAAGCGAATTTCCAGCGGGCGTGATCAATGTCGTTCATGGAGCTGCCGATGTGGGCGTGGAGTTGACGACGAATCCGCATGTGGCGAAGATCGCTTTTACAGGCGGAACCGAGACAGCCAAGCATATTATGAAAGCGGCGTCGGACACGATTAAAGATATGACGCTGGAGCTAGGCGGTAATGATGCGGCGATCTTCCTGGACAGCTTTGACGTTGAAGATGAGCGCGCGATGCGCCGGATTGTCGTCTCCAATTTCTTAACGACCGGTCAGATCTGTATGATCGCCAAACGTGTATATGTACATCGTTCAATCTACGATCAGTTTGTAGAAAAATATATTGAGGCAGCTAATCGCTGGATTCGCATTGGCGATCCGTTCCACCCGGATACGACGGTAGGTCCGGTCAATAATGTGAAGCAGAGGGATTATGTGCTAAGTCTGGTGGAAGACGCAAAACAGCGCGGGGCGAAGGTGATTCCGTTAGGTCGCATTTTGGATCAGCAGCGGTTTGAGCAAGGGTATTATCTGCAACCGACGCTCGTTCTAGGTTGCGATGTGCATGATCCGATCGTGGTAGAGGAACAGTTCGGTCCTACGGTTCCGATTTTGCCGTTTGATAACGAAGAGCAGGTGATTCGTCTGCACAATGAAAGCATCTATGGATTGACGAGTTCAGTATGGGGCAAAGAAGAGGATGCGATTTCTGTGGCGCGTCAGCTTGAAGCCGGCACGACGATGATTAATACGGCGGCGGTTCAGGGGTTGGACGTTCGGTTCCCATTTGGTGGTGTCAAGCAATCCGGGATCGGCCGCGAATATGGTACAGAAGGTATTCGCACGTATACGGAGCAGCATGTGATTAATGTGCCGAAGATGTTGGATTTGCCTTATATTCCGGAGTAAGTGGTTTGGGAGTTGTTCGGAAGTACTGCTGTTGATGGTAAGTGTAAAATATGATGAAGCGCCCTATTTGCTGATTGTTGAGAATCGGCAGATAGGGCGTTTTTTCTGATAGAAAGGCGAAGTTAGGCTTATAATGTATGTGGTAATGCTCGTCTGAACTTTCATAGCTAACCGGTATAGAATAATCGTTGAAATTATTCGTAGATCATTTCCTTAATAACGACTATTCAGTAGCTCTGTTAACGTATTCATTTGTTCTATCCACTTTTTATAAACATACATAAGGTGTGAATGGTAATCTGTTTATTACATATTATCTATTAAAGTCTAAAAATAACAAATGTAGAGATGGGAAATTCACCACGGTAGGGAATCGGCTTCTTTTTTTATTAAAAACATACCCTTGATAAAAATGCCAATTTACGATAAATTATCGACACTTTCATGTAAGTGTATATAGTTTATTCAAAATAACGCTAAATATAATTATATTATTTTTATAATATATACACTTAATTTTAAATGTATGTATTATAAAAAAGGAGGTGGTTGATTTGGATGATATCATCATAGAACAAATAAAAGAAATTTTTCAACAGACCGGTCTTACGGAAGAAAGATTTTTTGAAATTATACGACAAAATCCTGATATTAATAGTCTAAATGATTTTATTTTAGCGATTAAGGGACGACATACGCTAATTGATTTGAAAATTAATCGTGAGGATAATTCAGATATCCAGGAATTATTTGAGGAACATAATGGAATCATTGATGCAGCTACCCTGCGAGAAAAAGGATTTAGTTATTATCAGTTAAACAAACTTGAGAAAAAAGGTATAATCACAAAAATAAAACGAGGACTTTATGTGCTATCAGATGTTAAAAAAGAGTTACATGATATGGTGGAGGCGGCGCTGTATGTTCCTAGAGGTGTAGTATGTCTCTACTCTGCATTGGCTCATCATGAACTAAGTACATTTACTCCGAGTGAGTATCACTTTGCAATACCACGTAAGGGAAGCAAACCGTCACTTCCAATGTATCCACCCATTCGTCTGCACTATTTTGATAATGATACATTCGGAATAGGAATTGAGGAGTTCGATATAAACGGGTTTTCTGTAAAAATTTACGATCTTGAACGTACTATTTGCGATGTTATAAAGTTCAGAAATAAACTTGATGCTCATATCGTAAAGGAAAGTTTAAAACAGTATTTTACTAATAGAAAGATCAATTACGGTAAGTTAATTCAGTATGCGAAGAAAATGAGAGTTAAATCTATCCTAAATAATTATCTTGAGGTGTTGTGATTGGTTACGAACTTCGCTGCTTCAATCATTGATAAACTTAAGAATGTGGCTAAAGAAAATAATAAGGCCTTCAATGCAATATCCATTCTTTACTATCAGGAACGTTTTCTTAAACGCTTGTCGATGTCTAATTATCAGGAAAATTTCATCTTAAAAGGTGGATTATATTTATATTCAGTCACGAAATTCAAATCCAGACCAACGAAGGATATGGATTTCTCTGGTCAAAGGCTAAGCAATGATTCCGTTACTTTAGTCAAGATTATTACAGATATTTGTAAGGTACAGCCGAACGATGTTGAGAATGACGGAATCGTTTTTCATACTGAACAGATTCAGCACCTAATCATTAAAGAAGATGCTGAGTATGAAGGTGTTCGAATTACAATTCCTTGTTCCCTTGGTAATATGAAAGAAAGACTACAGTTGGATATTGGTTTTGGTGATGTCATCATCCCCAATCCGCAAACAATCGATTATCCTGTGCTTTTACCTCATATGAGTACACCAGAATTATTCGTCTATACGAATGAATCAGTCATTGCTGAAAAGTTTGAAGCGATGGTTTCTTTATCAGTCGTGAACAGTCGAATGAAAGATTTCTATGACATCTTTACACTAGCAAGAACTAGTTCGTTTAAGGGATTTCAATTGTGCCAGGCGGTTTCAGAAACGTTTAAGCGTAGAGCAACGATTACTGATAAAGATCATATTATTTTCTCCAAAGAATTCTATAATGATAAGCGTCGATTAACAATGTGGAGCAACTTCATCGACAATTTGAAACCTGATCATTCACCTACTTTTCAAGAAGTAATGGAATTCATTCATACTTTTCTCAAACCGATTTACAATCATGTACTGGATGAACGGGATTTTCTCAGTGAATGGAATCACCATAAAGCAATTTGGGAAGACTGACAAGCTAATTATCAATGAAACTGGATTTATACCACTCTGCTATCGACCCAGCAGTGGTTTTTTAGTGACGTTGGAATTAGAGTTATCCGTAGAGTTTAGATACCCAATAACATAGCTCTGTTCCAAATATTTAGCCTGGTGTCCGTTACTTTATTTTATAGATAATACGGAGAGCGACACCATAAGCAGAATAGAAATTTCACATAAAAAAGATCCAGCCACCTAACATGACTGGATCTTCTCTAACCAAACTAAACTAAACCTCAAACTCAGCCATCCCATCTTCAGTCAATGCAAACGGCCCGGCTGTAATCAGCCCATTCACTCTCTTCACCCCGAAAAAGTCCGAATCCAACAGATACGCACGTCCATCCGGCTCCTCAAACCCCATATTCGTATGATACGCCTTCCCAAGCAGATCCGTCGTCACCACCATAGCAGCACTATTTCCCCGTAGCCATTTAGCCGCATCGATCTGAACGCGCACTTTACTTATCACCGGATCAACCTCAACTTGTATCCCCTTTTGTTCATAAACGTTCCCATCGGACTCCAATTCATGCCGACTCGGAACTGCCCCATTTAGAAACACATTCCCACCCATCGCCACCGGCAGCACTGCATTTCCGATAAAAAAGTCCTTCGCCGCATCGCCAAGCTCGATAAGCTCTTCTTTCGTATATTCCCACCATCGCTTATCTTTGACATTCGGATGCTGATCATAGCCACCCAATCCCACCGCATGTAAATAGCAAATCGAATCATCTGGCACCCCGTCCATTACCGTCTTGCCATCCGCTCCAGCTTCATCCCTCGGCTTGAGCGGAAGATGCTCGAAAAACGTAATCGGCACAGGTTCTACATTGGCGTCATCGTCTCCCAAAAAGATATTGTTGTAATACCGATCATCGCCACCTGTAATATTCGAGTACCCTGCCATTGCCGTCTCATGCGGAAAATGATAAGGCGTAGTACGCGTAACCTCAGAACGAACGACAAACCGCCCTGCAAACAGATTATGAGCAAATGCCCCGCCCTGCGCCATATTTCTAAAATTCATCGGCGACAAGAATAGATTATGATCGACCATATACGGCCCATGACAAACCTCTACGAACAGGTCTTCCGACAGATTATCCCAAAACACATTACGGCAAATGCGCGTACCCTGTGCCTGCCAATCGAGCCAGAGCGCACGGTAGCAGCTATACAAAATATTGTCGCTAATTTGCGTATCTAATGCAGCATGTAGCTTGATGCCAGCCACTTCCGCACCGTGTCGAAGCCGTTTGTGATGAATATTGTAGATCCGATTCCCCACAATATGGCTGAACGCTGCACCCATATGACCGACAATGCCAGCCTGTTCGCAATCGTGAATTACATTGCCACGCACGACATGGCTACCAACGGTATCTTTATGCCAGCCGTCACGTAATGCGCGCAAAATCACTTCCTGCTCGCGCTGTGTTCCGCCTTTGCTTTGCTGCTCCAGCGACTGACTATGTCCTGTGCCGACGGCAGTACCGAGACTAATCCCTACGCATTTCGATTCGCAGATTGTATTGTTTTCAATGATCCAGCCTTTACTCCAGTGCGGGCCGATCAAGCCTTCCTGATAATCCGTCGGTGGTGCCCATTGCGGAGACGCTTGACGAAGGGTGAAGCCGCTAACGGTAATATAGTCACGCCCCGGCTGGTCAGGCCAGAAGCAATACGGGCGTACATTCACTTCAACATGTTCATGACGGGGATCTTTGCCGCCGAAATTAGCCCAGATTTTGGTTGTCGTCAAACCGACTTCTGCATACCACGTCAACAATGAATCGTGAGCATATTTGGCTTCCGGCCAAACTTTAGGATTGCGAACGCTTTCATAACTCTCGCATTCATACAATGATTTACCATCCAGATACACATCACCAAGATGAACGGGAAAGCGTCCATCGAATAACCAGTCTCCGCTAAGTTCTACTTCAAACGGATTACGCACGGAAAAGATGGAATTCGGCACTTCGGTACTCCACACGTGATCACCTTCGGATGTCCAGTTGGTAATCCGTTCAGCACCTGTAATGACCGCTTCTCCATCACCTGCGGAACGATACACGATGCGATGCTCGGCTGTGCCTCCATTCGCTGGATTTACCCATTCTCTGTACACACCTGCATGAACGATAACGGTATCGCCGGGCAAGGCATGTCCCGCAGCACATGATATCGTGCGTAGAGGTTGATCTTCTGTGCCTTTGTTGCGATCGTTGCCATGTATAGATACATGATATTCCATAATCCATCTCCTTATTCCTACCTCAAAAAGCGCTAAAAACCGCTTATACACGGAAGGCAGGCTCATTTTCAAATGGTTGCTGTATCGAATTATTATACTAGAAAGTAGGTGGAATGAGAGATATAGGAAAGTGGAAGTGAGGTGAGGAAATATCTATACAAGTTTACGGTTGGGTAGTCTTAGGTTGGATAGTCCGAGCTTGTAAATAGGTGAAGAAGTTAAAACAATAAACACGCATATATGTGTAAGCCGTCTTTCACCGTGGGAACAACCTAAGCGAAAGAACGACTTCGGTGTTAACGATCTTCTCACACGAGATGCAATGAGAAGTGATATTTGCGAAGAAAGCTGTTTTACAGCTGTAATGTTAGTGATTTCCTGGCATAAGGTGCAATGAGAGAGTGAGGTTTGCAAGCAAAACATCTTACTGCTTTTGAGCACGGGAATTTACAATGATCACTTACTCCGTAGATTCCTATACGAGACCGGAGTCCGTCCCCTTATTCCTTGCCGTAGTAGTGTCTGCTTCAGTAAAAACAGTTTGCGTATACACTCTCGATCACTAACCGATGGGTATAGACGACTGCTTCTTCATAGAATCGACCAGATACACCCACCCGATCAATCCACACAACACAAATCCAAACGCATGCAGTGCGCCGTAAATCGGAATGAAATCGAGTATGGTCAAGTCGAACATTCTTTTCAGCAATGGATAGAACATGGACACGACGATAACGGTGTAGAAGGCAAGGCAGGAAAGAACTAAAAAGACCGTCGCCTTTTTGTATAACACGTTTCGCTTCAAGTACGTAAGCAAATACGTAGTATACACTACAATATTACAGGCAAACAATGCGACACCGATGTATTCGATCGGCTTGGAAAAGATCATCCCGATCGCGATCAAAATTGGCCCGATAATATCGATGACAACGACCCACGGATACCAGTTCTTTTTCGCCATGATCCGCCCTAACATGCCGATAAAAATCGGAACAATCGCTGAGGAAAAATGAAAGTGGATGGAGCTTAATGCATGTGTTGCCGGAGTGGCTTGAAAGAAAGTCCATTGATACTGATACAACGTAAACCACACGCCCCCGATAAAAAAGTACACCAGTCCTGCGCCAATCGCAATTTCGGCTATTTTCCCTTTATGTATGATCATCGTAGCAATTCCATATAGGCCAAGCAGTAAAGTGAGCAATAACCAGCCCAGCGAAAGTGCGCCCGGTATAGACGTACCGGCTAATCCCCACATTGTACTGCTCATTACAGATACTAGTGCCAGCAGTGCGGCGGGAAATTGAAACCATTTGATTGCCCAATAGATCGCTCGTTGAGCGGTATTCTTTTCATCATATTTCAACAGTATAATGACTAGCGGTACGATGACAAAAGCCGCCAGCAGCAGGAACTTTTCGACGAGTTGCAGTTGGAAATAATCAAGCGAAAATAGGAGCAGGATGATCACTACACCTGGAAACGTTGCTGCTAGTAATGGGATCATGCGTTGCTTTGAAGAAGTAGGCATGTAGGCTCCTTTCTAAGGATGCTTTTTTTATAGGTGTCTATATCCGATTGCGAATGGAAGCTTCCAATCTTTTTTTAAATAAACGGTTACACAATACGAGCCAGCGGCGTCTTACTTATAGCACAACTCATCTTACTATATCCTACTACATACAGCTAATACGAAGGGGGCACACATATGGATATTCAAGGGATACTTAGCACGTTATTGCCGTTGCTACCTAAGGTACTGGTAATCGCGTTCGTGTTGTTAGGCGTGATTTCTCTCAGTTATATGTTCTACCGAAAGAGGGGTGGCAAGATAAAGTTTACCGTCACCCAATTTGCAGCAGGTTATTTGCTCATCCTATGGTTTGGTCTGGTCATGATGTTAACTACATTTAGCAGGGGAGCAAACTTTGAGGGATGGGTCAATTTTCGGCTGTTTAGCGGTTATTTGAGTGCATGGAATCAGTGGTCGCTTAGTGAGTTTCAACTGCTTATTTTTAATATGATGATGTTTATGCCGCTTGGTTTTTTGCTGCCACTGCTCGGTATGCGCATGCGGCGTTTTACGCCTGTGCTGGTCGTTTCGCTAATGATCACGGTGGGTATTGAGCTGACCCAGATGCTGAGCCGTAGAGGAATTTTTGAGTTAGACGATATTTTCCATAACACACTGGGTAGTATAGCAGGCTACTTGATGGTGCAGGCGATTTGGAACAGTATGAAGCAGCGAAAGCTTGACTTTAAATCGGTAGGGCTTGCGTTATGTATTCCCATCGCGTTTGTCGTATTGTTCACCAGTGCATTAGCGGTGTATGAGTCCAAAGAGCTGGGTAATCTCGCCATTCGCCCAGCAATCAAGCAAAATATGGATGGGATCGAGATTGATCTGAATACGAAGCTTCCAGAGACGGTCGAGCCAGTTTCCCTTTATGTAAATGATAAAATTTACAATCTGGCATATGGTAAGCGTATAGCTGCGCTTGTGCAACAATCGTTCCAGCTTGAGCAAAAGCAAGGCAACCGTATCGATGGAATGAACCGCATCTGGTCATTTACCGACATTAACGGCAATCCGTACACATACAATTATAATGTAAAGGACGGTGGATGGCAGCTGTATGGTGAGGGTGGGGAAGAGATGAAGCTCAGTAAGGAAAAACTGATCCAGCACAGAGGATTTTATGAACAATGGATGCAGGATCATGATATGCTGCCAGCTAACACCGTATTCAGCATTCAGAGCGAAAATACACTGAGATGGGATATCACTAAATCAGTGGATACTATGGCCGAAGATGAAACCGATTTTGCAGACGGGATGGTTATGCTTATCCCTGCTGCTGTGGACCAGGAAGCACCTCGTGATTTATTTTATATGATGAATCAGAATAAGTATGTGCGCAAAGTGGATGTGATTAGTCCGGCACAAGCGTATGCGCAAGTGCTTGCAGGAGATTTCTACATGTATGCTAATCTGGAAAAAGGCGACCTGCTGCGTGTTGAAAAACATGAGCTGGCATATACGTATGATTCAAAAGGGTATTACCAGCCAGTATATCGCTTTACTGGAACTTTAAATGGAGAGGCATGGGAAACGCTCATACCGGCGATGTCGAATGCTTGAGGATGTTGGATGCTGGAATTGATGTTTAGTTCAATCTTCAAGTGATCGTGATGATAGAACGGTGTTTATTTAGTGCCGTCTTCCAGTTTTAGTCTTGTGTAATGAGATGATAACCATCTGCGGCATCAGCTGGACACAATTGGCAGAAGGAAAGAGTCTATTTTATAAACACGACTACAGGAAATATGGAGGGTATACATGATGATCACGAAAACGATCGATGGCATAACTTTTACACTGAAAAAAGAGTTTGATTTTCGCTTTTTAGCTGAATATGGAACGGTATTTGTCGTATTTGAAAGCCAGGATTCGGGATATATTTGTTTTGGTGTACAAAACGATCAACGGAAACTATTTATTAAAGTAGCAGGCGTAGCAACGGTATACAGCAATGTAAGTGCACATATAGCGATTAGTCGGCTGCAAGCTACGGTTTCGATTTATGAGGATTTACGTCATCCAACGCTTATTGGCATGATCGAACATAAGGAGATCCGCGGCGGCTATATAACGGTGTTTGAGTGGTTTGCAGGAGATTATATGGGCAGGCAGTACGATTCGTTTGAGAAATTTATAGCGCTGCCACTGGATTAGAAATTCGCTGTGTACGATGAAATCGTGCATTTTCATATCCATGTCAATGAAAAAGGATATATTGCAGTAGACTTTTATGATCGAAATTAAAATGATTACATAAAAATTGAAGTTGAATGATTGAATAGATAGTACAAATTTCTCTCAATGAAAAGAAAATCGCAACTCTCTCTACTACAGGGACAATCTCGAAAATTCATCTTCAAAGGCAAAGTGGGTCTATTAATCCATGTATTGAGAGAGAAGGTTTCTTCTATTTAAAAGCGTTGCGTAGCTCTGCGAGTATTCGAACTAGCGTTTCAATTTGATCTAAAGATAATGTAGTAAGCATGATGCCAAAGTTATCTTGTGCCTCTCGTTGAGCTAACTCTAGCTCTTCTACTCCGCTATAAAAATCAAATAGTTCTGTAGGTTGGATTTCTAATGCTTTAACAATTTTTTCTAAAGTGTCAATAGAGAAGTTTCGTTCCCCTCGTTCTACTGAACCTATATAAGCATCATCTAGTCCTGATAATTCTGATAGTTTCTGCTGTGTGAGTCCTTTAACTTTTCTGATTGCTCTGATCCTAGTACCCACTAAATGCCTTAAATCCATTCTTTACTCACCTCGATATTAAGACTAAAAGAGTAATTAATTATAAACTATTATAATAAAGTCAGTCATAGTCATTGTTTTTACTCCTCATGAGTACTATAATTAAAATATATTAATACTTATAAGTAGTTTTTTGTGAATAGAAATTAGAAAAAATAGTATTGAATACAAAAAAATCTGTTTTAAGGATCAAAAATAAATGGATATAATTCTAGTTTGAATTGTGAAAATTATTTAATCTACCTCATTTTATTAGTTTGAAAACTAGTATAATGTTAGTTGAATGCTTAAAATTATAAGTAAAAAATATAAGAGCGTAGATTGAAAGTGAATTGTTTTTGTTGGTTGATACATTTATACTAAGTCATACTTTTTGCAAATAAATAAGAATTGTTCTAAGGTTTCCTCTCTCATGCGTGCTTCCCTTATAACTTCTCTAGCTGAAGTGAAAAACAAATCTGTAGTAACCGGTAGTATCATAGAGAGTAAGTTAATCTTAAAATCATCAAAACTAATTATGTTTAAAAAAATCCCTTTCTGTGCAGCTTGTTGTATGAGAATTTCTTCATTTTTATCGCCTAACTTAGTAGCATGAGGGCCATAAATAAAAGTTAATCTATTACAATTACTTTGGAAAGTTTTTTGAATTGCATGGTCTACGTCTGTTGGTGTAAAGATTTTATCTTTTGCCTCGATCACATAAGTAAGAATGTTATCATTATAAAAATCTATGTCGCCTACTTCTTTTGATGAGCTACCCGCCTGATTAACAACATGTGTTTCTACTTTTGTATCTCCTTTTAATGAGAAAGAATACATGTTCAATAAAGCACCGATAGCAAGAGCAAGAGCTTCGCCACCCATTGATTTTGCGACTAGATCATTCAATAGACTGTTAATTTCAAGATAGGTTGGGTTTTTTAAAGAAGAAATTGTAGCTATTCCACTATTTTTTTTGGCTATTTTTTGTAAATAATACATTGAAGAAATTAATGCTGTCATCGCTGTTCCATAGTCTGTAATTTGGGGCAAAAGCATGCACAATAATTGAAGAGTTTCTTTATCTTTCCCACTTCTAACTGCATTTGTTAAGCTTAGTTCTTCGAATCGAGCAGGTTTATTTAAAAAAGGTTCATTTGATCCACCTAAAGCATTTTGTAAAAATTCACGTTCAAATTTAATTAATACTTGATGACATAGAGAACGAGCATCATACGCTCCTGGTAATTTTGATTTCTTTTGTAAGCAAATAGGGTTAATGCTTGGGTCAGTAGCTTTAGCTAGAAACGCATTAACCATTATATATTTGTAAGTTTTATGAGTACCATGTAATACGGTATTTATAGCTTTGCTTAAAGCATCGTCAGGATCGAAAGTGATTTCTTGCGCTTCATTGTAAGATTGAAGAAGTAATTTTTCAGCGGTTTGAAAGTTCATTGCTTATTCTCCTTAGCAAAATTTTAGTTCGATATGACTATGTAAGTTTATTATACAATATATTGTAGAGAAGAGGTTTTAATGCATGCCATACAAATATAAAGGCGTTTCGCTGTTTACTGGAGCTGGAGGTATGGATGTAGGTTTTGAAAAAGCGGGGATCCAAGTGGTTTGGGCTAATGAAATTGATAAAGATGCCTGTGCTACTTTTAAAGAAAATCATCGAGAATCATTTCTTAGAGAAGGTGATATTTCTCATTATATAAATGAACTAAATGATTTAAAAAATATAGATATACTTTTTGGTGGTCCTCCTTGTCAGGGGTTTTCAGTGGCTGGAAAAATGGATCCAGAAGATATTCGTAGTCAATTAATCTGGACATTTATTGAAGCAATAGAAAGATTAAAACCTCAAGTATTTGTAATGGAAAATGTTAAAGCATTAGGTACATTAGAAAAATGGAAAGATGTTAGAGAAAGTATTCTTAAAAGAACATCTAGTATGGGATATACATGCTTTCCATTTTTATTAAATTCCTCTCATTATGGAGTCCCACAAAAAAGAGAAAGAGTCTTTTTTATAGGTTTTTTAGAAAAAAAAATAGAGTATGAAAAAATGATGTTAAGACTGAAACAATTAATGGAAAAACCTACGTCAATTCGTGAGACTCTTGCTCCTTTAGGACCTGCAAATACTGAGAGAAACCCGTTAACTTGTACTGCCAAAATTACATTGGCCTCTAATCCAATAATGCGAAAATCACCTTATGCAGGAATGATATTTAACGGTATGGGAAGACCGCTAGATATAGATCATTATGCTAATACTTTGCCTGCCTCAATGGGAGGAAATAAAACACCTATAGTAGATGAGGAATTATTGTACGGGAATGCTATAAATGACTGGGTTGTAGAATATCATTCTGCGTTACTTAACGGTAAAATAGACTCGAAATTTCAACAAGTTCCTAATAGATTAAGAAGAATTACAATTAAAGAAGCAGCTCTTCTACAAACATTTCCTGAAGATTATGTGTTTAAAGGTAGCAAATCAGCTATTTATAGACAGATTGGGAATGCAGTCCCTTGCAAATTAGCAGAAATCGTAGCTAAACTAGTAATTAGTGAATTGGAAAATGAGCCGATTATAAGAAATCAAAATATTGATGTTGGACAGGTTACATTTGAAGATTTTCTTTTAATTTAAAGAGGATTTTACTAGAGTAATAATGAGGTTGTATATAATGCTTTAGAGTCTAGTCAAAAATTTGATTATGCATCTATAAGTGTGAAATTGGATATAATAAATCTTTAATTTCTAAGTCCACATATATATGTGGACTTTTTTGTAATTAGTGTATTAATTTAGAGTATGATCACGCTGACACATGAACGTTTTTCTCTTTAAATATCGATCTACATCTTATTTATTCTCTTTAGGGTTGAGGTCGTGATGGATGAAGGGCCTAGAAATAAATATAAATAGTCAGCCCGGCGGCTAAGTGGGGCAGAACAAAATACAGCGTATCGAGAACAGTAAAGCTCAAGCAGCTCTAGCGGCTTGAGCTTTATTGTGTAGTTTGAGTTTTTATTGTTGAGTTTAAATGATTACTCCATAATGAAGAAAGAACGCAACTAAACCGGGTAGTCTTTTAACAAATCATACATACAAGTGGGAGCGTGTTAAGCATGTTTACCGAATCCAATCATGAGCAACAATTGTCATTCGATATTCGGCGGTCTATCCTCTTACATGCATTTATCCAACAATGGTCGATGCCAGCGTATCGGGTGATGCTGAACGAGCCGGATCAAGCGATTCACGTGGAAGTTTATTATTTTCCAGCCGTTACTGAGGAGGATGTGGCTAGATTTGCGACGGTTGGGTTATCCAACACCGTTCGGTCCACCGGGCAAACCATTGGTACAGAATGGATGATGGCGCTGACGTCTGATCTGGGGGACGAGCCAGTTGAACGAATATTTGCTTATATCTGTGATCTACTTGCGCACCATATTGAGGTGGCTCCACATTCTCGCATACCGCGAGTGAT
Organism: Paenibacillus wenxiniae; assembly: GCF_039822605.1. Classification (NCBI taxonomy): domain Bacteria; kingdom Bacillati; phylum Bacillota; class Bacilli; order Caryophanales; family Paenibacillaceae; genus Paenibacillus; species Paenibacillus wenxiniae. Next base: position 620,643 of record NZ_JBCGUH010000003.1, on the reverse strand, counting down.
GGGGGAAAGTGAGCTTGCGCCGGATAACTGGTCAACGAGAGCGCTTTTGCTTGATGAGCTGAGGGGAGAAAGTGAGGAGCTGGAAGCGATTCGAATCGGGGATGAGATCGTGCAGGTGATCTGGGCGGTGCCGATTACCGGGCAAGAAGCGGGTTTGATTTTACAAGATGGTGTGGAAGCGTTCGACTTATATATGGAAGACAGCGAATATGAGATTATTGATCCTTGTCGGGTATAGGTATAGGTATAGGTATAGGTGGGGTATGGCAGTTCAGATGTATGCATATATGCCGATTCAAAGAGTACAATGGTAATACAGGTAATCAACCAAGTTGATTTCAGCGATATGAATACGCACGTATAGTGTTGGTAAGACGAGCACATTGGGATAAATGTATTCATGTTCTCATATTAAATGCATATCTGATGCACACCCAAAACACCCAAAACACCCAAAACACCGGAAAGATGTGCTACCTACATCTCTTCATCTATTTTAATCACACGCTAGTACATTATTATTCTTAATAGGAGAGTCGAACCATGATGAGGGAGAATCCTATTCATATCCTACAACATAGAACAGACTGCATTTTGTATTACGCGCAACTTGATATGCCAAACGAATCTACAGCAGGCTGGATCGGTGGGAATGCGCCAGCATATTTTGACAATGAGAAACATGTTATCGATAAGCAGGAAAAAAGTTCAACCGATGAGCAGCAAAAAAGTACAACCTATCTCTTTTACCTGAGTCTAATGCATCCCTTTAAGCCAGACCATATGATTTCGATCTTCATTCCTGGGGATTATGACGACTATGTGGAACATAACATCTATCCTCATTGTGCGATCCAGGTGATCGAGCATCCTGTTTCAATGGAGAGTAGTAAAGATACATTTACAAATCCCGATCTGATCAAGCATCATATCGTGCGCGGAGAAATGATCCATGATAGTGAAGCGATGGCAGTGCCTTTTCTAATTAAAGTAGGCGGTACGCCAAAATGGATCCAACAGGAAGACTATTATATGACAGAACTGCATGCCGAATCGTTCTCGTTCTTCTTGCAAGTGGATGAAGAAGGGTATCCTGAAACGTTAATTGCGGACGATGGTAGTTATCCGTTTGGTTTTGGTGCGCTGTATGTTTACGCTAAAATAAAGGGAAGCGAGATCGGAAAGCTTGTAGCTGGCTTCTGGCAGTTTTCTTAAAGACACTGAATGGTAATGCCCGAAGGTATAAGCAAAAAGCGAAAGGCAGCGTGAAGATCATGAGCATGCGATACACCGACTATGTTCGTTTAAAAAAAGGCAGATACCAATCTGTAGGCAAGTTTGGCGATGATATTTATGCGTATGAGATTTTAACAGGGGTGACCGACTCTCCCCAGTATCATCAGATTTCCAAAGAGGAATTTGATTCGTTTGAAAGCTGGGGGCAGCAAGAGCCAATGGATATGAAGAAGTTTTATGAAATTAAAAATCGACCTGCGCTGTGCGGTGGCTATCTGGGCAGTGAGTATTTGGATACGTCGCGGCTGCGAGATCTGTAAAGGAGTGACTCGGCTTGCATTTGTTAGATATTAATGAACTTTCCTCATCGCAAATTACAGACATCTTCAACCTAACCGATAAACTACAGCAGTCGGGTGACCAGCCATTACTACACGGTAAAACGGTCATCCTGTTTTTCCCGGAGAGCAGCTTGCGAACGAGAATTACATTTGAAAAAGGGATCAAACAATTGGGCGGCGAATCGATACTATTTCCGCCGGAGACGCTGGATCGCAGAGAAGAACTAATCGATACGATCAACTACATACAAAATTGGGCAGATGCGATCGTTGTCAGGCATGCTGACTTTTCGAAAGTAGTAGAGATGTCGGAGCATGCACGTATTCCGATCATTAATGCAATGACATCGGTTAATCATCCCTGCGAAATTTTGACGGATCTTTATTCGATTCGTGAGCAGCGAAGTGACTATACGGAGCTGACGTATACGTTTATCGGCCCTGCCAGTAACATATCCAGATCATGGGCAGACATTGCCAGCGTGATGAATTTAGATTTCCACCATGTTAGTGTACCAGGGCAGGCATTTGCGGAGCCTTCGTCTAACTATACGTTCCATACGGAGCTGGAAGAGGTTTTACCGTATAGTGATGTGATTTTGACCGACTCTTTACCGAATGAATTTCGCACCGAGGAGTATATTCGCCGCTATGGCATCACATTAGCCCGAATGCAGTTAACGAAGCCTGGCTCGATGTTGAATCCCTGTCCGCCCTTTTTCCGAGAGGAGGAAGTGAGTAGGGATGCGATCGATTCGGATTATTTTGTAGGTCATGCGTTTAAAAAGAATTTAATTTATGTGCAGCAGGCGATTTTGTTGTATTGCCTTTCTGTTTCATGCTAGATTAGCCTGATCGAAGTGAGAAGTGAGAAGTGAGAAGTGAGAAGTGAGAAGTGAGAAGTGAGGGGCAAAAATTGCGTGTACACATGTATTCCATCTGTCAATCCATGCACCAGACTTTCCATATTCGGCTGCAACCGATGCGATGTCGCAACTCATACAACAACCGTGCTCCAACAAGCAACGCTAACGCATCTGCAATGCCCAGCGACCCAATCATTCCGATCTTCCACCTTACCCGTTGAAAGGATACCTGATCACCATGAGTTTCCACTATAAAGAATATATACGCCTGAAAGATGGCGGCTACCATTCTGTCGGCAAATTTGGCGAACATATTTATGCGTATGAAGTGCTAACTGGCTTTACCGATACACCGGAGTATCATCAGATTTCCAAAGCGGAGTTTGATTCGTTTGAAGTCTGGGGTCGGAACGATAATATGGATATGCAGAAATTTTATGAGATTGCCGAGCGTCCTGTTTTGTGCAGCGGGTATCTGGGCAGAGCGGAGTTGGATACTGCACTTTTGCGGGATGTATAAGTGTAGCGATCGGCAACACCTATACATCCTACCACAATTACCAGTCGGATCATTGTTTCGATCCACGCTCTCGCTTGAGCGAAACAACTGGTGAATAGCAATGAATGTTACTTGCTACGTATGATTATGCACGATTGCTTCAAGAGGGCGCCAAACCACACGTATACACAACGATGAATCTTCTGCAACAGGCTGAACAGAAGACCTGGAATAGGAAGTTGATAAAGCTCAAGCGCGTAAGTTGCTTGAGCTTTTAGTATGGGATCATTGCGTTTCGATTTTCGTTCAGGGTACATCCCCATTCCTTGATGTGCGTTCAGGTGGTGATCATTTGGTTCATAGTGGAAGGAAAGTGAACCCGTTCAGTCTTACCGGATTGTCCACCCATCCAACAGGTTGAAAATATATATAAATCGATTGCATATGCCCATTCATCAAACGAATAAAATGTATATAAGGTGAATTTGTGACCGGTTGCACGATATTAGTAATTTGCAAATAGCAAGAGAACGTTGTCCTGCATAGGGAGAACGTACAAGCGACCCCTACAGTTGCTGCTCCAACTACGGTCATTCCGCAATATGTGAATGATGCCGAGATTGTGGACGGGCGCTTAACGTCTATGTTACGAGCATTGTCGTGGAGTGTGACCCGTTTGAAAAAGGGCATTAACTAGTTGGTTTTTGCGAATTTACTGCGGAATGCCGATGGCGTGATTCCTTCCTTTTTGGAAAAGCAGGAAGAATAATGAGAAAGATGATGAAAACCAACTTCTTCGGCAATTCGTGCTACAGGCCAAGAAGTGAGCAACAATAGTCGTTTGGACTGTTCAATCCGATAATGTTGCAAATAAGCCATCGGTGTCATGCCAAAAACTTTAAACATGTTTTTTGCCAAATAATTCGGATGGTAATTGAGTGCCTTTTGCAGCACTGTATTCGTAATATCGTCCATGTAATGGTTACGAATGTACAGCTCAATCTGCTCTGCCAAATGAAAGGCAGTAATATCGCTCGGCTCTGCTAGATCACGATCCAATTGTTGCAAAAAGGACTGAAAGATAGCTTGGCGTCGCCAGTTCCGCATCGATTTCGGTTCGGCTTCTTGTTTGAAAAACAGCTCCAGTTGTTCCATCGCTTTGGTAGAGATTTTCATATGTTTGGGAATAAAGATCGAGCATAGATCGCTATGATTCAGATACGCTTTATTTTTATGCTCTGCCATGAGTGCCTGCTGCTGATGGAGACAGTCTTTCATATCTGCACACTCTTGCCAACTGCCAAAGGTTTGAAAGTGAATCCAGATAATTTCGGTTTGTACGGTGCAGGGTGCAAATCCATAATGATGACCGTCCGGCAGCAAAATGATCCATTCGCCTGCATTTAATTGCCAGCACCCCCCGTTTTCACTGACAGGCAGACTGCCTTTGATCACAACGATCAGATCGAATACGCCGATACAGTTGCGGTCAATATGATAGTCGCCAATATCGTACGAAGCATGACCACAATCAACGAAATAAGGGATAGGCGGTGAAATAAAATGCAAAATGGACGCATTCATATACACAATTCCTCCAAAGGTTGAAAATATTAAAATTTAGGTTAAATACGCTTGTTTATTTTAATCTATAGTATGACATATTATAAGTAAAGCGCTTTCTTAAATGTTGTAATGATATAAATCGGTAGTATCCATGTATGTTTTTACAGAATGGAATATTGAACAATTATTCAGGGGGGATAGGGATGAAAAAGCAGAAATTGGCCGTATGGGTACTAGCCGCAATGACGACACTAAGCGTTATGCTGAGCGGTTGCGGAGGAAATGCAGGCAATAATGAGAGCGCTACCGCTACTGCGAATGGGGGAACCACACAGCCAACAAAAGTTGTGTTTTGGACGTTTGTGGATGCTCATCAGAAATTTATGGAGAGCATGGCGGAAAGTTGGAATAAAGCGCATCCCGATAAGCAGATCGCGCTGGAAGGCACAACGATTCCGTATGATGATATGCATACAAAGCTGCTAATTGCACTGCAATCCAGTGTGGGTGCTCCCGATCTGGTCGATATCGAACAGAGTAAATTCCCGAATTTTATGAAAGGCAAGCCGCAATTGATTACCCTGAATGATATCATTGAACCTGAATTAAGCCATATCGTAAAGTCCAGAGTGGACATTTACAGCAAGGATCATACGTATTACGGAATTGATTATCATGTTGGCGCAACGGTCATGTATTACAATAAAGAGCTGATGGATAAAGCGGGATTAAACGCCGACGATATTAAAACGTGGACTGATTTTGAAAATGCCGGTAAAGTGATGTTGGCTAAAACCGGCAAGCCGATGATTACATTTGAAGGTAACGGTAACTGGTCATGGTGGCCAGCGATCAGTCAGCAAGGCTCTGACCAGGTAGATGTTAACGGTAAACCGACTGTAGATGCACCGATCAATGTGAAGACGATGGATTTCTTTCAACATATGGTGAAAGAAGGAGTCGCTGCTGTTGCTCCAGGCGCTGGTCATGATACCGAAGAATATTTTGGTTATATGGACGCTGAAGGTGCCGCATCGGTATTTATGCCATTCTGGTTTATGGGGCGCTTTACAGACCATATGCCTGACCTTAAAGGCAAAATGATCATTCGTCCGATGCCTGCTTGGACAAAAGGCGGCAATCGTTCCGCAGGTATGGGCGGTACCGCAACCTCGATTACGAACCAGGCCCAAAATCCGGAATTGCTGAAACAGTTTTTGGCGTATGCTAAGCTGTCCAAAGAAGGTAACATTCAAATCTGGAAGCAGCTTGGATTTGATCCGATCCGTACCGATGTATGGACTGATCCGGCAATGAAGGAATCCAATAAATATACCGACTATTTTGGTACGGATATTTTTGATACATTGCTAAGCGTTAAGGATCAAATCGCCCCGGTTAACATTCGTGACATTTCGCCAAAAGTGTTTGACGATATTCGTAATGTAGCGATGCCCATGATCTTTATCGATATGAAAGACCCGGCAACCGTATTGAAAGAAGTACAACAAAAATTAGAATGATCTTCTGTAAACATGGAGTTGAAGCATCTAAAATCGGTATGACGGTAGCTGATATTCAATCGCTGCCGTCATATCAACATTAAACATACTGAAAAATGTGAAAGGAGCGGAGGTGATTCGATGCAACAAAAAATAACGAGAACAACAACTTTCGCGATCAAACCAAAACGTCGATTAGTCAATCCGCAGCAGCTTGCCCCGTATTTGTTTGTATTGCCGTTTATCATTTCGTTTCTGCTCTTTTTTGCCTATCCTTTGCTAAGTGCGATCATGATGAGTTTTCAGAGCGTATTGCCTGGAGAAGTAACATTTGTCGGTCTGGATAACTATCGGGAGCTATGGAATACAGATTTTGCTGATGCATTGTATAACAGCAGTCGGTATACGTTGTTTACGCTCGTGCTGCTGATTCCGATTCCTTTGTTGCTTGCTGTCCTGTTAAATTCCAAAAAAATGCCGTTCAGCAATTTTTTTCGCTCCACGCTATTTATTCCTGCTTTGACTTCGGTCGTAGTAGCTGGTGTCGTGTTTCGGATGATGTTTGGAGAGCTGGACGGGGCATTGATGAACTCGTTCCTCCACTTGTTCGGTATTTCTAGTCAGCGTTGGTTATACAGCTCCCAACTGTCCATGTTTGCTTTGCTCGTGCTGGCTTCATGGCGCTGGATCGGCATTAATTTGCTGTATTTTCTGTCCGCTTTGCAAAATATCCCGTCTGATTTGTATGAGGCGGCAGATATCGATGGTGCCAACACCAGAACGAAATTGCTGAAAATTACGGTGCCGCTGTTGAAGCCGATTACCATTTATGTGTTAACGATTAGCATTTACGGTGGGTATGCGATGTTTACCGAAAGCTATATGTTATGGGCAGGGAAGCCCTCTCCACAAAATATAGGGCTAACGATAGTCGGCTACATTTATCAGCAAGGTTTTCAATATTTCAATCTGGGTCTAGGTGCTGCCATAGGGATCGTACTGTTAGTCATTACGCTCGTAGTCAGCATGGTGCAGCTTACTTTAACCGGTATGTTTAAAAAGGAGGAGTAAAGTAATGAACACAGCACAGCATAAAAAATTTTCGCTTGCTTCTTTGCTCCTGTTCGCGTTGTTCTCGATTTTGGGCGTGCTGATGATGTTTCCGCTATATGCCTTGTTTTTGGCTTCGTTGAAGCCGGCGAGTGAATTATTCCGGTATGGATTAAATGTCCGGCTTGATTTCAGCTTGATGAGCTTGGACAATTACCGCAGCCTGTTTGGTGGCAAAGGTGAAGCAAGCTATTATTTTCAGTGGTATTTTAACAGTGTGATAATTACGGTTCTGTTTACGATATTTAGTCTGCTTTTTTCCTCTATGGTTGGCTATGGACTGGGGATGTATCGTTTTAAAGGCCGCAATTTGATCTTCACGCTTGTGCTGATCGTGATGATGATTCCGGTAGAGATTATTTTGCTGCCATTATACAAATTAGTAGTTGGCTTGAAGCTGATCAATTCCATCTGGGGTGTCATCCTTCCTTTTGTGGTCGCACCGCTGCCGATTTTCTTTTTTCGCCAATTTGCGCTCGGTTTGCCCAAAGATTTTATGGATGCAGGACGGATTGACGGATGTACCGAATTTGGCATTTTCTTTCGGATCATGGCACCGCTGATGGCGCCAGCATATGGAGCGATCGCGATTTTACAGGCGATGAATAGCTGGAATAATTTTCTATGGCCGCTAATCGTGCTTAGAACGACGGACAAGTTTACATTACCGATTGGGCTTGCTTCATTTGTGACACCGCTCGGCAGTAACTATGAAGCTTTGATCGCAGGTGCGGTGCTGGCGATCTTACCGATTTTGCTCCTGTTCTTATTTTTCCAGCGGTACTTTATCGAAGGACTGACTGTAGGCGGAGTTAAAGGCTAGTACATTGAGCGAGATTAATTTGAGTTTTAAGTCGGATTTAAACGCTTATTTATAATGATTTTTGTACACAAAAAATTAGAATTTAACTTGGTCTGTGTACTGGTGCTGTTGCGATTAAGCAAAGTCAGGCGGCTCCTATAGGCTGACTATGTAAATAATGAAGGATAGAGGTGAGAACTTGCATTTACTTCGGAACCATACATTTGAAATGCTCCTGTCACCTTACGGAACGTTGGAATCGTTAGTTATTGTCGACGATCCGGTAAAGATGAATTGGGTCATCGATGCCGATTATGTGACAAAAGCCGGGTACGCTGATGAAGATAAGCGATTCGGGCAGTGGAGTGTTATCGCAGATGGTGAATGGATCGAGAGCACCAGCCTACCCCTGCATATTGAAGTCGTAGAGGATCAAGCGGCTACCGTTCATTTTGCACATCCTAAACTGACTGTGCAACATGAATACGTGCTAAACAACGACGGGGAGTGGACTTGGAATATTCGTTGCTCCAATCCAAGTCATTCGGCTGTCGTGCTCAGCGGTTTTCATTGTTGGTTCTCGCTGGCGTATATTATGTTTCGCGATCATAATGTGTTAAAAAATATGAACCATTCCTGTGCGGTTTTTCCTCATCTAGGCGGAGACTATAGCAAATTTGCGGCTGTACGTCGCAGTAATGAGGCTCCTCATCTTGCCGTATACAGTACAGGTGAGCGTGTTGCCGCTTTGGGCACCCATTGCAGTTATGTCAATCGATTTTTGGAGCAGGTGTCACCATCACTGGATGGAATGTTATACCACCGACTGTCCTTTGTGGAGGATGGCAGCTCGCTACAGCAGTCGGCAGACGATGATTGGATTTACGGTGGCGACTACAGTTCCATAAAGCTTGAGCCTTTGGACGAAAAAGTATGGTCGTTTGTGTTTACGACTTTTCATGAACAAGCCGACTTTTATACTAAAGCAAAGCAATATGAGCACCCGGTGTGGAACTATTCGTCTGTAACGACGACGGAAGGAAAGTTTATAGCTGAAGTGCAATTGCCGGAAAATGAAACTTTGCAGTCGGCGATCATGTATAGCGTGACCGGTGCTACAGGCGTTGTTAAAGAAACCGATATTTTAAATGAATTTAAAAACGTGCCTGATTCCGAATGTAAGCGATTGCGAATAGTACGGCCTATCCAAGCTGCTGGAGAGATCAAGCTGGTGGCTACGCTGTCTAACGGAAAATGCGATGTGCTGGTCGGCAATGTGCTTGAACCGCTCCATATCATGATGGAGCAAAGAGCAGCCTGGCTATGTAACTATAGCTTTAACGCAGACGTTGCGACAAGGCCGTATGCGATTTTGCCACTATCCAATCAAGGAGAATCACTGGGCAAATTATCATTTATTTTAATGAAAAATCTGCTTTCAATTCCGATAACAGAGCAAATACGCAAGGTGGAAGAAACCGCTTTTTTTGATCTGAAGCAGCACTGGTTTGAAAATGGGAACTTTCAGTGTCCAAAACCGTTATATGGCGAGTTTTATCGTATTTATGATTTTGATTATATCGGTCATGTCTATTATTTGCTGTCCCAATTTGAGCCATCCCAGTTGCATTATGGAAGCCCAGTGATGTATTTGAAGTGGGCAGCCGAGGTGATGTGTATGAGGCTTGACGAACAGTTCCACCAGAATAAGCGTGAGCAGGAAGAATCCCAGCTTGTGGGCGTATTCGTGCTTTATATCGCTGATTTGTTACACGATTTGCAGGAGCATCGTTTGACGGATTGGCACGATAAGCTGAGCAAGCTATGGCTGACACTGGTAAGCAGGTTGCAGGCAGATTCTGCTACTTACAAGGGCGCGATTACAGAGCATTTTTATGATAACGCAGGCTTTGCGCTCACATGTCAAGCATTATGTCTGGCAGGGTTAACGGTTGAAGCGGAACGGTATGCGCCACTGATTGTTGCCAATATCGGGTTTAGCAATGATTACAGAGCCAATGCCCCGGATCGCTGGTGGGAAGCGTTATCCTTTATGACGCATTCGTTATGGGGTGGATTGGCGGCAAGTGCTGCTCTGTTCTGTTATGAAAAGCTTGCCCATGTTCACTTGCTCGAAGCCGGTTATCGCGCCACGATGACGATGTTCCATTGTTATGACTGGAATGTTCATTCTACGATGCGCAAGCTCAAACCAGGCGAGGCAGCTTCAACATACAGCATTGCCGCGCCGAATCTGAATATGCCGCAACTGTCCCGAAACCGCTTTGGACAATCCATTTTCAAAACATCGAATGATCCGTTATTTAGTAGTCTGTTTGCAGATATTAAAGGAGATGACTGGGATATGGGCGAAGAACTGGTGGCTTATTTGCTCGGTTTTGGATCAACGACTTATTTGTATACCGACAGTAAAGGGCAGCTTCAGTGCATCAACGGTCTAATTGAACCGGATGAATCCGGCGGCTGGATGATTACGAGCTATGCCGCTTATCCAACCCAATATGTACTGCTGGAGCAAGGGTTAGTATTTACTTCACCAACAGGAGAAATCGTGAAGCGTGTGATGCTGACAAACGGTAAATTTGAAAGTGCACAATTGATGATTTGACGAAAGCTGGGGCAATGAAGCGTTATCGAATGTCATCATCCCTCTGTATCCTGCTATAACGATCGTCGATACCGACATGAATAGGATCGATCCCTATGAAGGAGGCTACAATGAATACGTATTCCAAGAAATGGACATGTATTACGATTGCGGTGCTGCTGCTCTTTCCAAATTTGCCCCTCTATGTGAGCGCTTCGTCCGCGACAGCAACAACAGTGAAAGAGAATACAATCGCCAATGCCAGTCTATCGGCAAAGGTCGGTGATCTCGGACAAATCGAAGAACTGTATATCAATAATAATCCTCTTAACAAACAAGGACAGCCGATCAATTTTGTGCTTCCCAATACGACTTCGCCACAAAATGATATCCAGCATCAGTGGATGGGGGAGATGCTCTTTTCGTATCGTACAGGGGACAGTGCACAATTTCCATCGAACAGGGACAGTTTTGTAGAGGTGGATACGAACAAAACGCTGGCAGCTGGCGGCTCCACCGGATATTCGGTCATCAATCCCGATAACCCTTCTATTAATAAAACGGTATCCGCGGATGGAAAACGAGTCGAAATCAATTTTATCGGGCAACATTTGGATTCTTCCGCCCAGCGTGTAATGAAAGGCTTCGATGTAAAATCCGTTTTCGATATGCAAACCGATGATGGCTCGCTGCTGTGGAAAATCACCATCAAAAACAAAAGTAATAAATATATAGAATTTGGCGATATCGGCTTGCCGATGCCTTGGAACAATAAATATCAGACGTTAGCCGATACGTATGATGACCGTGTAACAGTGCATAATTTTGCTGGTGCCGATAGTGGCTATTCATATGCCATTCGTACGAGCGGTGAAGGAAACTTTATGATGTTTAGCCCGGTGCCGGAAAGCGGTGCGCGGATTGAATATGTGGATTACTGGATGCACGAAAATGGAGAGCGACGTGCTGGGGATACATTTGCCAACTGGACGGGCGACAGTGGCGGCTGGTATCCGGGGTTGAATGTGCTGTATATTCATTCCAAAGATATCCAGCAAACAGGGCGAGGTTATTTTACCGACGCCACCAGTCTGGTGCTAGCACCAGAGCAATCCCAAACGTATACATTTAAATTTTCGGCGATTCGTGCCGGCGATAATACACCGCAGAAAAATGCGGCGAGCGTCAATAACAGCTCCCACTCGATGGAAGATCGCGAAGCTAATTTGCGATCCGTTCTTTACAAATCCGGTATGATTGATGCCGTAGCACTGCCAGGCTTTCAGACCGCCATCAATATGCCTGTAAAGCTGGATTTGCATTATGACGACAGCCTGATTGATGTGAATTCGATTACTATTCAGAATGTAGGCGAAAATGATCCGTTCGATGCCGCACATATTCCGAATATTAAGCCAGGCCAGAGCCGGAGCGAGATGGTGGATCATTCGCGTGCGGGACGCGGGCTTCCCGGCGGTAATGTGGGCTACAGCAAATCGTGTACGTTTCTGGAAACGAAAATCGTAAATGGTGAGCAGCATCATCTTTATTCGCTCCAATTCGATACGCTCGGCAACAATAGCGTGCGTGTACAATATAAGCTGAAAAAAGGCGATGAATGGGTGGACAAATTTACCCAATTTGAATTTAATGTGTTGGCTGAATTGGATGCTACGGTGACAGCTCATTCCAAGTTTATGGTCGATAAGACCCAAGACAAAGACCCGACCAGCCCGACCTATGGCAACTACTTCGATTGGTATTTGAGCGGTGGGAAAGATTTGAATATCAATCACTGGGGCGACGATTGGAGCCATGATAACATTAACTTTATAACGATGAAAAATGTGCTTGCTCCCAATCCTGACGAAATTCGCTCCATTGAAACGTACTTGATCGACTTTATGTGGAAGCGGTTTATGAAAAATACGCAGGACAGCTATATCGTTGCCAACTGGCTCAAAGATTCGGGTGCGTATACGGATAAAGACAAGCCCTATACGCGTGCATTTTCCGAAGTGATGGAAGCAACTGGATTTTTTAATATGTACCGGATTCAGAAGGCTTATCCGAATCTGATTGAATATCGGGAATCACCACAATTTTATTTGGAAAAGGCGTATAACATCTATTACAAACGTGCTTCCGCTGATGCAATTGGATTTTATGGCGAACAGCAAATTCCGGATATGATTGAAGCGCTCAAGGAAGAAGGCATGCCGACCGAATCGGCTAATCTTCAGAAGAAGTTTGCTCTGGATAAAGGACGGAATATTACGTACGCGGCTTATCCGTACGGTTCGGAATTTGAATATGACAATACCGGTGAAGAAGGAGCTTATGCCGCGGCGAAGGCATTGCGAACGTATTATCCTCAAGATACACGTGCAGGCGCAGCTGAGAAAAGCATGGAAATGGCAGACTGGAAAACCCGTGCGATGAGAGGAATTCAGCCAACCTGGTTTCATTATTCCGTCCCAGTTTTCCGTGGGGGTGAAGGCTGGTGGAACTTCCAATATACCGCTTCATTAGCCGGATACATTATGGATGACTGGCTTCGTTATGAAAATGACGACAGATCATTAGCACAGACCGCGCTTGCGCAGCAGCGTAATTATGCGGCAAAGATTTCAAACTTTAATGCCGTTAACATGGGCCATATTACAGCCAACTCGGTTGGCAGCACATCCTGGCGCTACTCTATGTACAAAGGGGGCACCGGCACAAAAGATGTATACGATGGTGGCTCACGCGTGATGAGCAACGGTTGGAACGATTTCTCTGGTGAATCGGAAGAAGGGTTGTATGGCTCTTTGCTGAGCATCAGCTCTGATATCGTAACCGATCCGGTATTCGGTCTGTTCGGATATGGAGCGTTGGTTACCGTCGAAGGTGACACCTACCGGATTACACCAAAAGATGGATTTGGCAAGCGAATCAACCTGCTAGATCAAAAAATGTATCTGAATGCGGAAAGCGACAAAATCGAAAGTGCGCAAATTCAAAAAGACGGCAGTGCGTTCACATTGCAGCTGCTGAATACAGCCGGCAAAGAGCATACGTCTCGCATTTCATTTGACGGAGTAGGCATGAACAATGGCTACTATAGCCTGATGTTGAATGGCACAGCAGCCGGACAGTTTTATGTGAAAAATAACAAGGGTACAGCGATGTTCGAAATGGACAGCGCGCCAAACGCAAAATTGACCATTACCAAAATGACCGGCGGTGAAAATGCAACACCGCATAGTACAGTTGAACTGGCAACAAGCAATCCGCAGGCGCTAAAGCCGTTTATGCTAAACGGTATAGTAACCGATGATGGCGCACCAGCAGGGAAATTGACGTACCAATGGGAAGTCGTCAGCGCTCCAGAGGGCGGAAAGCTAAGCTTTAATCATCCGCAAGCAAGTATTACGCAAGCTACCGGTACCAAACAAGGTGCATATACCGTGAAACTTAGCGCGAGCGACGGACAGAAAACCGCTGCTGGGCAAGTAACGTTCGAGTTGGCTGCACCGCCAGATAAACAGCCGCCAATGATTACGCAGGCGACGGCGGTTCAGGATACGTATAATACTAGTGTCGTACTGCTGTCCGGCAAGGCGACCTCTGATCCGTTGTACAGCGAGTCAGCAACGACGCAACTGACCTATGCTTGGTCTGTTAAACAACAACCGGAAGGTAGCGCCACTATTCCGTTCATCGATGGCGCTAAAGCATCCGCCTATGCTTCGGTAAGCAAGGCAGGCACGTATGTGTTTACTTTGACCGTTGCAGATGGAGATAAGCAGGTCAGCAAAGATGTGACGCTTCAGATCAAGCAAGATGCTGTTAATGCTTATCGGGCGCTTAACGTAGTGACCAGCAAAGGTATAGCTCCGGTGCTTCCAGGTCAAATTAACGTGCTAGCCGAGGATGGATACCGTGAACGGGACATCGTTTGGGATAACATCGATCCGAACAAGTATGCCAATACAGGTCAATTTGAAGCAAGCGGTACAATCAAAGACAGTGCGTTAACCGTACAAGCTGCTGTATATGTAGTAAATGCAGAGCTGCGCAATGAGGCACTGACAGCAACTGCTTCCGCCAGCTTCTCTGGCGGCGATGGCTACCCGGAAGCGATGAACAATGGCATCGATCCGAAAAGCTCGTCAGATTTCTCACCGAACCGTAATGCTGCCAACAGCGCATGGCACAATTGGGGCAGAGAAGGTGAACCGTCATGGGTGATGTATGAATGGGACCAGCCTTTCTTAGCTTCTTCGATGAATGTGTATGTGTTCCAAGATGGCGGAGGTAACTTCCGTCCGAAAGACATGCAGCTTATGCTTCGTGATGAGGACGGACAATGGTATACGCCACGCGGTATAAACGGTCTTGGCAATGAGCTGGATAAATACAATACGACGACGTTTGAACCCACCTATATTACCGGTATCCGTCTGGATATGAAGCCTACTGCCTTGGGCACCGGTATTCTGGAATGGAAAGTAAACGGCTATACGGATGCAGTGAATAATTCAGAATTGGTCAAATTGTACAATTATGCTAACTCTTTAGATGAAACGAAGCTCGCAGAGCCGGGTCTTGAACCGATTGCCACCGCAAAAGCGGAAGCGGCTGCCGTCATCAAAAACAGAACGGCTACCGATGAAGAAGTGGCTCAAGCACGTGAAAAATTGCTTGCCGCTCTGCGTCTGCTGCGTCCACGCGAGGGCAATATGGCTTTCTTAGCTAATGTTTCGTCTAGTTATACTTCGCCGTGGGAAAATCTAGCAGCGGTCAATGACGGCAATAAAGAGAGCAATAGTTTGCATTGGGGAACATGGGGACATGACAATGAAGAGGAATGGGTGCAATACGACTGGCCACAAGGCGCTACAATCCGAAGTTCGAATCTGGTACTGTGGTCAGATGGAGGTGGCATCCAAGCACCTACCCGATTAGTCTACTCGTATATTCCGGCAGATAGCGTTACGAACGAATGGGTTATAGCGGGATCGGTTACGAACGGAATCCAAGTAGTGGATCATACCCCAGCCCAATCTTCAAATCCGTATACGTTTGGCAATGGACTGGAAGTGAAAGCACTGCGAGTGAGTCTGACAAAGCAAGCAGCGAATATTAACGGGGTTGGTCTATGGGAATGGGAAGCGTCTTCCGATGCAACCGAATCGGCTCGTGAAGCGCCGACAGCTCCAGCTGGGGTAGCACCGTCTACCTTAAATGGAAATGATGGCAAGCTGATCGATGTCACAACAGAGATGGAGTATAAAAAAGAAGATGCAACACAATATACTGCCATCACAGGCAACGAGGTTACAGGTCTGACCGCCGGCAATTATTATGTCCGATATATAAAAACCGATTCGCAAAATGCTAGCCTGGCTAAGAAAGTTACCGTTCCGGAAGGGCAAGCTCAGCAATAAGCGCTGCTGGATTCGGGCGGACGGTAGCATAGCTAATTTTTGAATGCCCAGGGGAAGTACAGGTAGCGCGCGGTAAATTATAACAAGTAGGAATGGTGTTACCGTATAGCGCTGGCTTAGTTAGGCGACATGGTACACCATACCCTATTCATGGACGAACAGCCCTTCACCGATAATGGTAGCAAGGGCTGTTTGTTGCGTTGCCAGCAGGAACACAGCATACAAAGCATGAGCCATAAGTATACAGTGACTGGCTATAATTCCATTGTACTCCTATGAAAACCATGTTACTCTGAGGAGTGGCAAACGCAAACGGGATGTTATGCAGCACATCCAGGCAACCAAACCATTTTAGCTGCAAAGAAAGGTAACACGAATGATTAAAGTTGATAATTTGTCCTTCTCGTTCCCACAGAAGGAATTGTATACGAATATTACATTTACGCTTGAGGAAGGTCAGCACTGTGCCTTTATCGGAACGAGCGGTAGTGGCAAAAGTACGCTGGTCGATATCCTGCTCGAACCAAGCAGATACTTGTTCGATGGTAAGCTGGAGATTGATCCAGCCTGCACGATTGGATATGTCAGTCAGTTCTCACAGGTGGATGCTAATGCAGAAATCACCGTTTTTGAATATATCGGCGAAACGTTTATTAAGCTGCAAAATGATATCAACGCGATCTACGCGGAGATGGAAACGACAGACGATATGGATGCATTGATGGAGCGATGCCAACTGGCGCTGGACGCATTTGAAGCGGTGGATGGACATAATTTTGAAAATACGATCAACAAGCAGCTCAATCTAGCGAACCTGATGAAGCTGAAAGATACGAACGTATCCGCTTTGAGCGGCGGCGAATTCAAGCTCGTTCAGGTGATGAAAGAAATGCTGAGTCGCCCCGATCTGATGATCATGGATGAACCGGATGTATTTTTGGACTTTGAAAACCTGAATGCACTCAAAAAGCTGATCAATTCCCACAAAGGCATGCTGCTCGTCGTGACGCATAATCGCTATCTGCTCAATCATTGCTTTAATAAAATTATTCATCTGGAAAATAAAGAACTGCAAGAGTTCGATGGACGATATATCGACTATAACTTCTCTCTACTGCAAACGAAGATCGAGATGCAGGAGATTGCCGTAGCGGAAGCGGAAGAAGTGGCACGCAATGAAGCGCTTATCGATAATCTGCGCACGATCGCCACGTACAATTCGGATGAATCGCGCGGTAGAGCGCTCAAAGCGAGAATGAAGCTACAGGAACGTTTTGAAGCGAGCCGGATTAAAGCGCCATTCGTGGATGTGAAGCAACCGACGATTTATTTTGAATTGGAGAAGCCGTTGGAGCAAGATGCGGTGGTCGTCAGCGTGCAAAACTATGGCATTTCGTTCGATGAGCTGCTGCTGGAAAACGTAAGCTTTGAGATTGGAGCGACCGATAAAGTCGCGATTATCGGCGCTAACGGAACGGGGAAAACGACGCTGCTGCGCGAAATCGCGCGAAATCAGCATCAGTCGATCACGATCAACGAGGAAGCACAAGTCGCGTATCTATCCCAGATTCAAGACGAAACGCTGCAAGGTTCCAATACGATGCTGACCGAGTTCATCGAAGCTGGATTTGCCACATATGACGATGTACGCGCCCATCTAGCGACGTATGGCTTTGAAGGCGAAATTCTGAACCAAAAGATCGAATCGTTGTCCGGCGGCGAAAAGAATATGCTGCAACTGGCGAAAGTAGCTGCCAGTGGAGCCAATCTGCTGCTGCTCGACGAGCCGACCAGTCATCTGGACATTTATACGCAGATTGCATTGGAAAGGGCGATGATCGAGTACAAAGGTGCGATAGTGATGATTTCCCATGACTTTTATTCGGTTGTGAATGGGATGGATTATGTGCTGATCATCGACAATAAGACGATTCGGAAGATGAGCATGCGGAAATTCAGACAGATGATCTATGCGAGTCATTTTAGTAAGGATTATTTGCAGGCGGAAGAGAAGAAGAAGGCTGTGGAGATGCAGATTGAGCTGCTGTTGAAGGCTGGAGAGTTTGAGAAGGCGAAGGTGTTGGTGGAGGAGTTGGAAGGGTTGATTAAGTTGGTTTAGTAGACCAGCGCGAGCGAGTGTGAATTGAAAGCTCGTAAATCATCCTAGAGAAAATACACATCTATATACGTTATAAAGTATGTCGAAAATAAATGTTAAAATGAAAACCACTTCGGAGTAAGGAGTGGTTTTCATTTTATATGCATTACTAGCAGATCATGTCATACATCAGCTCTTTAAACTAAAAATACTCTACCACTCCGCCACCCACACCGGCTTTGCCTCTACATAACCCATCCCCTCTAAAATCTCCCACCCTGAATCAATCATCTGCGGTTTGCCTTGCGACCATAATTCCGGTCGCTCCTGTAACAAATAAGCGAGAATTTCAGCGATATGCTTCGGTAAGGCTAAGTGAATAATTGTTTCTGTTTCGTTATATTGTGCAGTTACATTATAAAATGCCCAGAATGTATAAGGTTTTTCCTGGGGTGGCGTTGCTTGGAACTTTAACGTAACTTTACTATTTTTGTTGTTTTTCGCAGACAGATTCAAGGTGAAACAAGCGCCGCTGGAGTACCAGTATACAAATGCTTGATCGTGTACCGTTATATTACGAAGCGAAGTTTTCATAGGTCGATTCGTTCTCCTTCATCTCAGTCTATGTATATGTATCGCGTCCCAAATAGATTTTACTGCCACTTATGATATCATAAACGTATCCCTGTTTTATCCAAAGGAGGAATTTCAACATGCTAGGACTCGACGTGAAGAAAGTAGATCAGGATATCGTTATCAAGCATCAATTCACTAAGATTGTCATTCCGGTTGCGGATATTATCAGCGTCTCGCTGGATGATACGTATGGTGGCAAAGAAGCGGATGCGATTCGAATTGGGACGCCATATGGTACGACTGATCGGGTAGCCATTCAGACGAAGGATAGGAATTACATATTGTTTACAACGAATTATACGCAGATTATGAATACGATCGATTCCGCGATTGAAGCTAGATAATATCTCGATATATCACTAGATCATTTCAGCAATATATTTTAAAAAGGCTACTGACATTACGCTGTCAGTAGCCTTTTTCTATAATCAGATAGGTGAGCGAAGAAGGAAGGCAGGCAGGCAGGCAGGCGTAAAGATAGACAACCTTTACTTTGACTAGCTGGACTACGTGCCATTCCACTAAACAACCCAATTTGACCAACAGAAAGGATGATAGATAATGAATTTCACTTCTGTACGCATCATTACCGACGAGCTGGATCGTCTTGTATCTTTTTACGAAAAGGTACTTGGCGTTCAACCAGAACGGCTTGCGCCTGTATTTGCGGAGCTGGTGCTACCGTCTTGTACACTGGCAATTGGGCATGCGCAGACAGCGCAGTTATTTGGTGTGGATTCTGTCATAGCCGCGAGCAATCGCACGGTGATTTTGGAGTTTCGTGTTGACGATATTGAAGTGGAGTATGCGCGCCTGGAGTCAATCATAGAGCCATCGCAGTGGGTGCAGCCGCCAACTACGATGCCGTGGGGCAATCGCTCGATGCTATTTCGTGATCCGGATGGGAATTTAGTGAATCTGTTTGAGCCGGTGACGGAAGAGGCGATGCGGCGGTTTGGGGCTAGATAGATCAGAGAAGGGTTCGGAAAAGTGCCGCGATTCCTTTAGAAAATAATTATTGTGTGCTGCGGCATCCCGTATATATCCTTTCTTTATTTCATTTAGAGTAGGGGCAAAACATGCTGCTATATGCAACCATGCAAATACCTTGCTATATGCGACTATGCAAACATCTTGTGTGAAGACCCCGACTGATGAATAACCAATTATATGTGTTTGGCTCATTTAACCTATGAACTTTCTCTTCCAGCAAACTCATTCATCTATGCAGGATTCGGCTTGTGCCTTTATAGATGGGAACCGGGTAGGAGCGGATATGATTCCATCCACCATAATGTGTACATGGAATCGATATTCGACCCACATTCGCTATCCGATATAATGTGCTCAAAAATCCTGCGACAGCTCATGATAACCAGCCAGCTTCTCCCGTGTCATGGCGATAATCCGATCCAGCTCCTGACGTCTCGCTTCTAATTCCACGAGATATTTGGATAAAATCTCAGTTCGTTTGCTCAGTGTCGGTATAAAATGAGCTGGATCTTCACCTTGCTTGATCTTATCCATCACACAGCCGTCACGGGTGAACTCGGTAATTTCCTCCAGCGATAAACCTAGCTTTTTTAAATGGACAAGGCATTGGATATACGTAACATCGCTTTCGCTGTATACGCGTGCGCCGCCCGGTTTGCGATTCGGGCTTTGCAAAACGCCGATTTGTTCATAATAGCGAAGCGTGTAGGCGGTTAATCCGGTTTGTTCGGTGACCTGGCTGATGGTTAGCATGGGTGGGTCTCTCCTTCGTTCGATACGTTTGTTATGATCGTACACCTTCGAGCTAGCTCGAAGTCAAGTTTATCACGGGCTAATGTACCGATGTACGTTCGTTTAAACTACATTTGTTGCGACATGGTGCATGCTTACGCTTCATTGCATACGATGTGGTCTGGATATTGCGCTGGATACGATTTTATTTCCGATGCTTGACTTCGAGTCGGCTCGAATTTGTATACTGCAACCAGACCCATTCTGGTGCAGCGAACAAGCTACTCTACAAGTGCATAGATCCATCACATGGAGTAGATCGATATGATGCATAAGAATGGATGCCGAGAGAGGATGCGATAAGCATGGAGATTATTACCGACCAACTGACGTGGAAAGACAGCTACAAATTATATACAGGTTCGATTGTGCCGCGGCCAATTGCACTCGTATCAACGATATCTGCGGAAGGTATTCCGAATCTGGCGCCGTTTAGTAATTTTTGCGGCGTATGTCCGCAGCCATTTACGGTTGCCTTTGCGCCTTTGATTCGTCCGGAGGATGGGATGAAAAAGGATACGCTGCGCAATATTGAAGCGACCGGGCAATTTGTCATTAATATTGTGACCGAGCAAATCGTATCGCAGGTGAATGAAGCGTCATTTGAGTTTGCTTATGGTGTGAGTGAGTTCCAACAAACAGGATTAACACCGATTCCGAGTGCACAGGTACAGCCATATCGTGTGAAGGAAAGCCCCATTCATATGGAGTGTGTGTTGGAGGATATTTTAACGATTGGGGAGGGAGCCGGGTCTTCGAATCTCGTGCTTGGTCGTGTTGTACAGATGCATATTGAAGATGATCTTTATGACGATGGGAAAATTGATCTGTTCCAGCTTCAACCGGTTGCTCGTCTGGCAGGGGAGTATTATGCCCGTATGTCCGATGTGTTCACGATTGCACGTCCACAGCGTAATGGGTCGGCTCATGTAAAATAAACCGATGCATCATTGAGCGAATTGGAATTATCTATAGGACATGTAGGACATGATGATAGGCATAGGTGTGGGAGAGACTTTAGACGGACGATACAGTTTGTTGGAGCGGTGTAGATTTATTTGTATGAACGTAAATAGGTTTGTATTGTAATGGTTTGCACACGTTATGTAGTTTAATTTAATAGCAATCTATGCATTTCAGCTCTATTCGCATTATATCGAATAATCACAATCACAAATTTATAAAATCGCAAATCGCAAATCGCAAATTGTAAGTCACAAGTCACAAAGTCGCAAATTGTAAGTCACAAGTCACAAAGTCGCAAATCGTAAGTCACAAGTCACAAATCACAAATCACAAAATCGCAAGTCGTCAATTACAAATCGCAAAATCGAAAAAGGAGGAACGGTACTCATAGTCCTCCTTTTTCAATAAAGTTATCTCGACGAATGCTGACGTCTCTACGTTCGAGATCGACCTTTAGCTATTACCTGCCATCTACTATCCTCTATGCGCCACAGCGCGAATTTCTACTAATTGCTCTGGAAACGCCAGATACGTTACCCCGATCATACTGCCTGCCGGACGATGCTCACCAACATAATCTTTGAACAGCTCAATCGCTTTTTCTCCATGCTTCTGTGCATCAGTTAAGTACAGCTCCACATACGCTAAGTTGGATTTGGTCACACCGAATTGTTCCAGTACGCTATCCAAATTATTCAGCGTCTGTCGTACCTGAGCTTCGATATTTTCCGCACCTACCAGTTCGCCGTCTGCATTGTGGGCAAATTGACCGGAAATATAAATCGTGTTATCGACGCGATAGCCTTGAGAAATGCCGTGATCCCATAGGGAGTGGTTGTACGTTTGGATCGTTGTCATGATGGTAGCCCCTTTACTTTGAATTAAGGCTAGTATAAACTGGGCACAAATCTGGAGATAGTACGCACAATAAAGATAGGTACGATCGGAAAGGATAGTGTGGAAATGGGTATAACAGACTTGAAAGGGAACGAGACGATTATTGCGGATACGCCATTTGGCTATACGATGTCGGTCATTGGTGGTAAATGGAAGCTGGCGATTTTGTACCTGCTGGCGGAACGGCAACCGGTTCGTTTTAATGAGATGCAGCGCCAGCTGGGCAAGATTACGTACAAGGTACTGAGTACACAACTGAAAGAGCTGGAAGCAGACGGACTGGTGAAGCGTACCGAATATCCGCAGATTCCACCGAAAGTAGAGTATTCGCTCATGCCTAAGGCAGAGACATTGCTGCCTGTATTGGAGCAGTTATGTGAATGGGGTGCACGCAATCAATAGCGAGGTGCGGTGCTTGATCGCCTTATAGTGTGGAGTTGCTAGCATACTCATTACACCCATGATACGGATAACTTTACAATATTCGAACTAAAGCAATCTGGTTGCTAGGATACTCATTGCATCCATGATACCTTTTGCGCATCTGTCGTTGATAACTGTGCTATATATAGTTACTCATTACACCTCTGTCGTTGAGCATCGTACTATCGATCGGTCCTCTCTGCTATCGGTTCTTTAGCATCAGCCTATCGGTAGTTAATCAGTTACCCATTGCATATTTATTGTTTAGCGTAAGAATACGAGTGTCTTTTACTCGTTACATAAAATAGTTCTTACATTCGTATGACCTGCTTTCCAGCGGTGTTGGATTTAGAATGGTATTCTTTTTATGACGATGCTGCTTTCATGACAATGTTGGTCTCATGGTAATGTAACTTTGCCAACCTTATATTCCTGCTCATAAATTGCTTGTACCTGCTGCCAGATTTCCTGCGCCTGATCGCTGAATTTGAGCTTTGCGATCTTGCCTTTGGATATAAAAACGCCCCTTTGATCGCGGTGGATGCCTATCGCGCCTTGATATAACTGCTCGGCGCCGTGTGTAGGTGGAGGGAAGAATAGCTTCATGAGCGGTTTGACGAGTAGCGGTAAGCCGGAATTTTTACCTTTGCGTAGCGTATTGTTGCCGCCCGGATCGACACTGCGCAGCAGGATGCCTTCGTTGGCGAAGGATGGCGCAGCTGCCTTTGTCCATAGCGATAGCGCTAGCTTGGATGAAGCATAGGGACCGATCAGTTTGCGGAAGCGCTGCGGTCGTTTTAGCGTATCGTTACTAATGCTACGAGTGAATTGAAAAGCAGACGATGACGTGTTGATGACCGTTCGGAGCGTACTGCGCTGAAGGAGCTGTCGCAATTCCATCAGGATTATATACGGTACAACGGTCATCAGCTCATAATGAAGCTCGCGCCCTTGACGGGAATAGCTTAACTCGGAAAAGCTTCTACCTGCATTGTTAAACAGAACGTCAATCTGTTGTTCCTGTTGTTGAATCTGATGCAAAACAGTACGCAGGCTATCATAATCGGCGAGGTCTGTGACCGTATAGGGGCGCAGCTGTCTGCTCTGGGTCGCTTGCTGAATATGTGTATCGTCTGTAGGAAATTCGGAACGATTAATGGCAATGACCTGCCAGCCTTCGTGTAGAAGCTTGCGTGTAAGCTCCAGACCAATTCCAGCGTTAGCGCCTGTAATACAGGCGGTGTAAGGATGAGTAGGCATAGGTTAGACTCCTTTACGTATAGGGTGAATTGATGATGAGACCCATCGTACAACTTGAAGTCGACTCCAGGTCAAGCAGGGAAATGGGTGGAGATAAAGACGGATAAAAATACAGAGATAGACATAGGTATAAACATAGATATAAACATAAACATGGATAAAGACAGAGACAGGTATAGAAATAGAGACGCAAACACAAACAGAGATACAGACACAGAGACAAACACCAACAGAGATACAGATAGAAATAAAAACAATATGGACGGGACGATCAGCTTGACCTGGAGTCAGCTCCAGGTTGTAACATGAACAGTATAATAGTCGACGGGAGTGAGCATCATATGAGGACGGAGACCACTTTTACGATCAAACAGGTCGCTGAGCAAACTGGCATCAGTGAAGATACGATTCGTTATTATGAGCGGATTGCACTGTTGCCGAAAATTGCTCGCAAACAAAATGGACATCGTATGTACCGATCCGCGGACATTGGGACGATTCAGCTGCTCACCTGTTTGAAAAAGACAGGTATGTCGCTGGATGAAATGCGCCCTTTTCTGGATGTGTCTGCGGATGCTGATCCGGCGGAATATCCGGAGCTGGTCGATCTTTTACGCAATCATCGTGCCCATATTGTAGGCCAGATTGCTTCGTTGCAGCAGATTGTTGATTTTGTCGATCGGAAGCTAGAAGAAGGCAAGTATCGCCGTGACGTTGCCGAACGGGAGCAGGATGATTGTACAGGCGCCATCACAGTGGAAGAAAAGGAAAAGTTAGTTTCCACCGTGCAGATGAACTATTTTCCGATCACTGCGCGAACGATGGAGTAAGTTAGATAGAGATGCTGGCTGCTTCATTATCACCTGGTCTCAATTACCTGATCTCACTCACAGAAAGGACGAATCCAACATGAATAAAACAGATCGCATGCTAGCGATCATTATCGAGTTGCAACGTTATGGAATGCGGCGGGCGGAAGATCTGGCAGCGCAGTTTGAGACGAGTGTGCGGACGATTTATCGGGATGTGCAGGCGCTGAGTGAGGCAGGCGTTCCGGTGATTGGGGCGCCGGGCATAGGGTATTCGCTGATGGAAGGGTATTTTCTACCTCCGGTTAGCTTTACGGCGGAAGAAGCGGTAGCATTACTCGTTGGGGCGGACTTTGTGCATATGCGATTGGATGCGGAATATGGAATGAAGGCGCGCCATGCACAGGAGAAGATTGAGGCGATTTTGACGAAGCCTGTGCAGGAGGAAGCAGCGCGGGTACGATCGGCGATTCGGTTGCTGCATGAGCGAATGGCCGGAACGACGATGCTGGAAAAAGAGCGATTGGAGCCGCTGCGACGAGCGATTTTACATAAGCAAAGCGTGCATGTTCATTATTCGAAAAGTGTGTCGGAGTCAGCACATTCCCGTCATAGTGTGCGCACCATCGATCCGTATGGATTGGTATTCACCCAGGCGGCATGGATGCTGGTCGCCTATTGTCATGAGCGGCAGGCGATTCGGCATTTTCGATTGTCGCGTATACGAGCATTGACGGTACTGGAGCAGACATTTGAGGTACAGCCGGGCTTTGATCTGCATACACGTCAGGTGGTGGACGACCGTCATGTCGTTGTACGCATGCGATTTGATGCCGCCGCTGGAGAACAGGTGCAGGAAACGGGAAATTTTTATATGGAATCGCTGGAACCGGACGGGGAGGGATGGCTGGTGACGTTTCGCGTACGGCGGATTGAGGAAATTTTGCAATGGACACTCGGTTGGGGGGCAGCTGTGGAAGTATTGGAGCCAGAATCGCTACGCCAACGACTGCGCGAAGAAATTATACACATGCAAAAACGCTACTGACACTATGCTGTCAGTAGCGTTTTGTTATGCTGAATCCATCTTCGATATGGGATTAAAGGAGCTGGATGGAATGATGAATCAAACAGAGCAAGTATGTGTAGCTGAGGTAGTCCGCAGTCTGGAGCAGACGGTGAATAGCTATATGGAAACATTGGGGCATGTATCGTTAGAGCAGTTGCTGTGGAAGCCAGCTCCAGCAGAATGGTCGCTTGGACAGATGCTGATGCATCTGATTCAATCGGCGCAAGGGATGCAACTGGCGAATGTACGGCGTTGTCTGGCTGTGAAAGGAACAGGAGCGAATGCAGACGGTAATACACAGACTGTATCCGGTCAGCTAATAGATGACGTTCAGGTAGAGAAAACCGCGCACGGTGAAGCGTTATTCCAATACGGTAGCTTTCCACCGGAGCGCATTGAGGTGCCAGCATCGCCGTACTATACGCCCTTACCGCCGGAAAATAAGGAGCAACTTGTAGATGGATTAACGGAGACGCTGCGCCAGGTGAAGGAAATTGCTCCAGCTGTAAAAAAGGTACGGGAGCAGGTGCTGGCAAGGTGTTCAGCATCTTATGCGAAGTCAGAAGATATCGATTCCAATCGTAATCAAAATTCAAATATACATTCGTACTCACATTCAAATATAAGCTCAAAGGAAAATTCAAGCTCAAATTTAAATATAATTCATACCGATTCAACGAAAGATTCCCATACAGATGCTAATCCCAATCCCAATGCAGACGATTTCCTAAAGCACATGACAGCCAAAAGTATAGATGCCGATGATATACCAAAATGCGCCCATAGCGAACATAAGCTATCCCTGCCAACAGTCGCTCATCCACGTCTTGGTGGATTGAATGCATGGGAATGGTTTTGGCTGATCGAGATGCATTATCGGCATCATCTGCACCAACAACAACGTTTGGAGGAGGCTTGGGCATATGAGCATGCTTAAAGACAATGATGCAGCACAACGGATGGATCGTTGCTCGGCGGATCGTGATGGGGAAGGGATAACGGCAGATACGTCTGCCGATTTGGCTCCTCTTGTAGCAGTCCAATCTGGTTTCACTTCTGCCAGACAATGCTCACCACCATTCGATTTACACTCACCGTTATTCCATCTATGCTCACCGACATCCGAACGATCCTACTGGATCGGTGTCGTCTCGGAAACGCATGTGCAGCGCGGTGTTGCAGGGGGCTTTGCCCAATTATGTCATGGTAAGGCAGCACCGTTACGTAAAATGAAGCGTGGCGATTGGTTTGTATATTATTCGCCGCGCACCGAAATTAAAGGCGGTGAGCCATTACAAGCATTTACCGCCATTGGACGCGTACAAGATGATGAAGTGTATGCCTATGCGATGTCCGATACGTTTATTCCTTTTCGCCGCAATATGGATTATATCGATTGTCAGCAGGCGAGCATTCGCGGGCTGCTGGATCAGCTATCTTTTACACGCGACAATCGCAACTGGGGAGTTTTGTTCCGTAGAGGGCAGTTTCAGATTACGGCAGATGATTTTCAGCTGATCGCTGAAGCGATGGGCGTGGATATACATGTGGGATTAGATGTAGGATTAAATGATTTCAACAGGTAAGGTGTGGAAGCATCCCGATCTAACAAGCAAGGAAAAGGAAAGGGATGCTTCATGTGCGGAGAATACGCAATATGCTGGAATATTTAACGTTCTATTCATGTTTAAAATTCACTGGTATTTAAAATTACGATCCATGTTGTAATCAATCTCAATTCCGCCACATGGTGCTCCAAATGCTTTAATGCTTCAAATACTCTAAATTCCTCTCACGTTCTATTCAAAATTCCTCCAGCACTTTCGACTTATCTCCATACACTTTATCCAGATGTTCTTCGCCCCAATAGCACAGTAGATCGAGCGCAGGCTTAAGGCTTCTGCCATACGAGGTGAGGGCATAGTCGACTTTGGGCGGAATCTCGGTGTACACGTTACGAATGATAATATCATCTTTTTCCAGTGCTCGAAGCTGAGTCGTTAGCATCTTTTGCGTAATATCGGGTATTAAGCGGCGCAGCTCAGAGGTGCGTTTGGAGCCGTCCATCAGGTGGTAGATGATGAGCGGCTTCCATTTGCCGCCCATAACTTCGAGTGCAGCTTCAACGCCGACTCTGTACTTTTTCGCGGATTGTCCATGTTTGTGCTCGTTATGGTCGGTCACCGGTGCTTCCTCCTTTGAAAATCGCAGATTGTGCGGATGTTATGATAAAGATTGAAAGATTGAAAGATTGAAAGATTGAAAGATTGAATCTCCTTTTAAAAGGTACAACGCTGCTGATGAAGCTACACGCTACAATCATGCCGATTCAAACGGTATGGATCGTCCTGAAATGCAGGTACGTTGCTGTTCCTAAGGTACATTGACGTGCCTATGGCACATCAAAGTGCGTACTTCCGCGCTGCCTATAGCCATGTTTATAATAGCATTACACCCCAGTGATGACTACCGAGTATAGGCGCAGCAAGAGGAGGATATTCAGATGAACGTGTTAATTGTCGTGTCGCATCCGAGACAGGATTCGCTAACATTTCAGGCGGTAGACCGTTTTGCACAAGGATTGACAGATGCCGGGCATCAGTATGAGATCGTCGATTTGCACCGGATCGGGTTTGATCCGATTTTGCAGGGGATGGACGAACCGAATATGGAGGTTCACCATCAGACCTTTTCGGCTCAGGTTGAAACGGAGATGCAGCGTCTGAAAAGGCATGATGCGGTCGCATTCGTATTTCCGCTCTGGTGGTGGCATTTGCCAGCGATGCTGAAGGGCTATATCGATCGTGTGCTGAATAATGGTTTTGCGTATGGAGCGAACCAATTGCATTTGCAGCAGGTGCTATGGTTAACGCTGGCAGGTGTGTCGAAGGCGCAGATGGATAAGCGTAATTATCGAGTAGCGATTGAGAATTTACTTAATGTCGGCATCGCTGATTATTGCGGTGTATCCAATTCCAGAGTGGAGTTTCTGTATGAAACGGGTGGCATGGAGCCGGAGCATTATGAGCGCTTGCTGGAGCAGGCGTATCGCGCCGGATTGGAATATGCACAGGAGCCAGTGACGGAGAAGTGATTATAGCACTAATCGATAAACAGGCAGATGGACATAGGCAAGGCGAATGAGCAACCGATAAAGGTCTGAAGTTGGAATGGACGTGGACGGTAAAAGGAAAAGAGTACCTGCTGTAAACGAGTACCTACCTCTGAACAGTAGGATCGCATAATGATCCATAGCCCCAGATCACCGATCGGTTGTTCGGTAGTCTGGGGCTATTGTGTGTATATCCGCTGTATAGCTAGTATGTTGATTGAGATTAGTTTTAACTTCACATCTGCTTCAAAATATCTGCTTCAAATTCGGATAGATAAACATGTTAGCACACAGTCAAATACAATATTTAACTTGGTCAGGGTACTAGAAGTCATCGCGCTGCTAGTACTCCTTTAAAAGGATTGCCCTGCCAAAACGCGCAGGCTGGATTGCTTCAGCGTATCCATCAATTGGATGTATGGTTGCGGTCCATAGCTGATCCGCGCAACGCCGCAAGCTGTCAATGCTGGGATCGAAGGAGATGCTGCCGAGATCATTACATTGACAGCAACCTGAGACTGCTGGCAAACGAGCTGAATTAACTGCTCATCAACGAGTCCAGGTACGAAAATGCCATGCGCGCCAGCTTCGGCATAGGCGTGTGCACGCTGCAAGGCGGCTTCAATATGAGCAAGATCATGCGTTTCCACAGCAGCTTGCAAAAAGATATCGGTTCTCGCGTTAATAAATAACGGAATGGCTGCCTCGTCAGCTGCTTCGCGTGCTGCACGAATACGTGCCTGCTGTTGCTGAATGGAGTATAAGCCATTCCCTTGTGGCAGTTGATCTTCCAGATTAATACCGACGGCACCTTGTTGCATGATCTGTGCTACATGCCGCTTCACCTGTGCCGCTGTCTGCCCATATCCACCTTCGATATCAATCGTAACGGGCACATCGACGCGCTGACAAATACGCTGTACATTGGCTAGCACTAGCTCAAATGGCAGCTGCTCGCCATCCGCATAGCCATGCGCGGTAGCGACCGACCAGCTTCCAGTCGCAATCGCTGTCGCGCCTGTTTCTTGAATGATCTGTGCACTACCAGCATCCCATACGTTGACGAGTAGGAGTGGGTGATCCTGCTGATGGAGTTGGTGTAGACGTCTTGCTTGTTCTGCTTGTTGATTCATAATCTGACCTCCAAATGGAATGAATGAAAAACAACGATAGGCTTGAAATCTACGCTTATTGTAGTTGCTTTCGCTCTTCCCCATCGCCGAAAATCAGGCATGAATAATGAATAATGAATAATGAATAATGAATAATGAATAATGAATAATGAATAATGAATAGTGAAGGGTATACTTTGCTTTTTTGACCGATCTACTTTTAAATCCCCGTTCATCGACTCCCAACCAGCCAGCCTAATGCGGTTGGACTTTTTTGACGTCATAGCTACGCCGCTTCATACACTCCATAGATCACTCCATCTATCCATTTACATCTGTCAATTAATGCACCAAACTTTCCATATCCGGCTGCAACCGATGCCGCAACCCATACAACAACCCTATTCCTACAAGGAACGCTACCGCATCCGCAATGACCAGCGACCAGATGACCCCGTGGAATCCATTCAACTGATTCGCCACAAACAGCACCGGAATCAGCGTCACCCCTTGAATAACCGACATAATCATCGCCGCTGTCCCCTGCCCGGTTGCCTGGAAAATACCGATCACCAGCGTTGTCACTCCGGTAATGAACAGCGACAGAAACGTCACATGTAAAATATAACTGCCCATCATAATCAGCTGTGGATCATTAGTAAACAGGCTGATCAGATGATCGGATACAACATACACAATCATGCCAAATACGACCGCCAGCGCTACGATCGTCTTGATCGTAAATCCAATCGTTTGCTTCATGCGCAATCTGTTCGCTGTAAACGAGAAGGCGATCAATGGCACGACCCCTTCGCACAGCCCCATCAACACAAATTCCGGAAATTGCATCAGCCGTGACGAAATACCATACGCCGCTACCGCGCTATCCCCATATTCAATCAGAAAATAGTTGAAAATAAGTGACATCGCGCCAAGAAAGACGCTCATCACAAATACGGGCGCGCCGATTTTGAACACATTGCTCAGGATTTCTTTGCTTATTTTGAACCAGCGCATCGAGACGGTGAGAAACAAGCTTTTCAGCCCCAGATGATGCGTATAAAAGGCACAGGCGACCAGATTAGAACCAACGGTAGCTGTGGCTACACCGATGACGCCCCAGTGCAAAACGAAAATCGCCAGCGCATCCAGTAGGATATTAACGACTACACTCAAGATCATACCGACCATCGACGTGATCGCCGATCCTTCGGAACGTACGATATTTTCCAATGTGAAAAATAAAACGACAACCGGTGATCCAAGCAACATGACTGTTACATAATCTTTCGTATAGGCAAATGAGTCTGTCGTTGCACCAAGACTACCAACGATCCAATCGATCAACGGCAAGCCGACTGCAATCACGAGTACACCAAGCAACAGGCTGCTATAAAAGGCAAACGAGGATACATGCTTTGCATCGTCATATCTCTTCTCGCCGAGCAGACGCGAGATAAACGTACCACTGCCCATGCCGATCAGATTGCCGAGCGCCATAATGATCGCGAACAATGGCAATATCAGCGCCAGTGCAGTCAGCATCGACGTATTGTGAAGCGTGCCGAGAAAATATGCGTTCAAAATGGAATAAATAACACTCATCGACGTGCCCAGCATCATCGGAACGGCAAAGTGTGCAACGGCTTTAGCAATCGGAGCTTTTTCAAAATAGTGCAGGTTTTCGGTATCCATAGGATCACTGCTTTCTGTGAAGTTTATCTAACACTGTTAGTTTGTGCCTTACAGTGTTAGATGGTATCATGGGGATAATCAAAAGTAAAGCATAAACTTACAGTGTTAGATAAATGCGAATTGAAGGATGAAACGAGATGAAAAAACAACAGCCTCAAATTTCAGAGGATAAAATTTTGGAAGCATCGTGGGAATTGCTGGGCGAAGATGGTATCGAAAAGCTCAGCATGCGAAGGCTTGCCGATCGATTAGGCATTCAGGCACCATCGTTATACTGGCATTTTAAAAGCAAGCAACATTTATATCAGGGACTTGCTAATCAGGTGTCCAAACTCATCGTCGACCAGTGTCACAGTCAGGGCGATTGGAAGGAACGTTCGACTGAGCTAGCGGTAACGATGCGCCGTGTGCTTAGTCAGTATCCGTGTTCCACTCAAATGATGATGATGACGATGCCATTCGAGCAAGATATGATCCGGTTCACCAACTACATGCTGCGTTGTGTGGAGGATACGCCACTGGAGCCGGATGAACAGATGCAGGCGATAACGACACTGTCGAACTTTGTGCTGTTTTTCGTGCTGGATCATTATCAGCAGGAGCGCAATGTAGAGACGATTTCGGAGCAGCGGCATGCAGAGCTGGATCACGAGATGCTTGGCATTATGGATACGATGAGCGATGAAGATACCGGATTGTTTCGCCGAATGTATACGCAGCAGCTATTTGAGTTGATGGGATCAGATCGCGCCTTTGAGTTTGGGCTGCGTGTCATTTTGTTAGGGATTGAGCAGATTATTGCGGAGAAACAAAAAGAAGATGAATGATGTCTAGCCTTTTTTTCACAGAATATAGTAGGATCAGAAGGAATAGATTATGATAAAACAGAGTAAAGTATCTCCATGCACGCATATTCTTTTGAAGAGGTGTAATTCATGTCACTCCAACCTGCGGCAGTCATTGTTATCGGAATGCATCGTAGTGGAACATCGCTGTTGGCCGGGGTGATTCGTGCTCTAGGCGTTCATTTTGGTAAAGAGGAGCAGATGGTTGCTCCTCGTGAAGATAATCCAGAAGGCTTTTGGGAACATGCAGAAATAGTAACCATTCATGATGAACTGCTGCGAACGTTATCTTCTTCATGGGATACAACGCAGCCACTGCCTTACGAATGGTGGCTCACTGAAGAGGTGCAGCCATTTCGACAACGACTCATTCAGGTGATCACAAGAGACTTTGCTCATTTGTCATTATGGGGATTTAAAGATCCTCGAGCCTCCCTGTTATTACCTTTGTGGCAGTCTGTTCTGGATGAATTACAGATTGATGTACGTTATGTGATGAGTTTGCGTAATCCGCTTAATGTAGCAGACTCCCTGTATAAGCGAGATCAATTTGACTACGATAAATCTTTGGCTATGTATCATTTATACATGCTATCCTGCCTGCATGATACATATCTTCGTCCACGTATCCTCATTGATTACGATCAACTCATTGAACAACCTGTAGAAACGGGACGCAAAATTAGTGCATTTCTGAATATTCCATACACATCGGCGGATGAAGCCCAAATTAGTCTGCTATCCAAGCCTTCTTTGCGACATAGTCGTCGCTCCGTTCAGGATGTCTGGGATGATGTCTCGATTCCATCCGCAGTCAGGCATACCTATGAATTAGCTTTAATCGCTGAGCAGGAGTCCGAGCCTGTACAGGGCAACATGTTGCATCGCCGTATACAGCAAGCATATGAGCAGCTATTGCAGGCTCAAAGATTACTGTATCATCCACAATCGCATCGCATTCGCATCTATTGGGCTGAAGCTGACGCGCCATTTGGTGAAGATCGCTCAACATATATATCTGTTCATCCTGTCAAAAAGAAAAGTGTGCATATCGTGGAATTTCCAGAATCGCCTGGATCGGCGCTACGGATCGATTTCTTTGCGCAGCCGGCTTACATTAAGCTGTCTGGTCTATCCCTGCTGAACGGTGACCACGATATTAATCTTTTGCATTACCCGGTAAAGGGTGTTCATTTTTTAGCTTTTTCAAATGCGACTACACATGGCGATTCAATTTCAGGCATTACGACAGACGAAAAATCGTATATCGTTATTCACAATCTGCCTGCATGTGAAGGGAAAGTTCGTTTACGCCTGGAATTGCTGTATTCGTTTGAATTGAATGATGGCATGATTCGTGCGTTTCAGGCGAAGGAGACGATGCTCACTCATCGTCTACAGGATGCGGATGCACAACAGGCGGCTTTATTAGCTTTACATGCGCAGCAAGAAGAAATGATCGAACAGGCGGCTGCACATATTGAACAGCAGATCGAAATATTGGAGCTGCTCTGTGAAGAAGGAAGACGCAGGGAAGAACGATTGCAGGCAGTTAGTCTGGAGCTTCAGACAGAACAGGTAGAGACCACTCGCCTCCAGCTGGAACTGGAGAAGCAAGAGCAGCAACTTCATAACGAGTACAATCTTCTGTTAAGGCAAAAAAAGCTGGAAATTGACAAATATAAAAAAGAAGCATCCCTGTATGCCGACTCATTGTCATGGAAAATCACATTGCCGCTGCGCATAATAAGAGAAGTGGAGCGTAACACCAGAAAGCGTTGCAGACGATGGGCTAAACGTCTATTACAAGGATATACGATCCGCCGAGAACGTCATGCTCATTCTGCCAGTCTAAATGACAGGCTGCCGTATAAACAGTATGCGTTAATGTTTTCCCATACGAATTATTTAGAGTCGATGGGCGGCACTGAAAAGTACATTCATGAGCAGGTATCTCATCTTTCTGAAAGCAATATCGGTATTATTCAGATTTATCCAGGTCAGCGATATTTGTTTTTGGACATGAAGGAAGATACGTATTATGGCGTTGTTGTAGGTAATCAATTCCGCGGCTTTTATTCCATACGTGAGATTGCAGCGTGGCTTTCCAGCATTCATCCACGTCTAGTTCATATGTATACGCATCATTTACTGAACTGGCAAAACCGAGATTATCGAATGTTGCTGCAACAAGTAGAGACGGATGTACTGCTGCCCCACACTTTTTTTATGCACGACTTTTTTGCCGTTTGTTCCAGCTACCATATGATGTATGAGTCACGAATCAGTCATAATGTTCAGAAAGTACAGGAACGCTATACCTGTATACCTGATATTATTGCTACGGCTGGCCAGTCAGCATCGATCTGTCAAAGCTGCATACACGGCACGGTGTTAAAGGAGTGGAGACAAGCTTTAGAACCTACACTTCTGCAAGTTGACCGGGTGATCGTGCCTTCTGAATTTGTTCGAGAGACGGTGATCGCGGTTTATCCAGAGATGCAGAGCAAGCTGCTTGTGCAAGAACATCTTATTTTTGACAATCAGAAGGTTGTGACGAAGCCCAAGCCAGACCATCGAAAAATCAGGCTTGCCTATTTGGGATATCGTATGGATAACAAAGGCTGGTCAACATGGGAGCGATTGTACCAGGATGATGCGCTGAGTCGCTTATATGAATTTCATCATATCGGCTCGCAAGAACATTACTCCAATCAAGTGATTCACCATCGGTATTCCTTTCTTCGTGAAGGAACGATGGGAGCCTCCAATCTATTGATTACGCAGGACATTGATCTCGTTGTATTATGGTCCATCGTGCCAGAGAGTTATTCTTATACGTTACAGGAGGCAATAGCAGCGGGAATTCCTGTGTTAACATCGCCGATTAGCGGCAATATTGCCGCGACGATCGATGCCCATCCTGAGATTGGCAAAGTGTTCAGTGACGAGCAGGAGCTGAAAGCTTTTTTATTGGATTCTGACTATGTTAGAGCGTATGTAGCAGGCGAACGAGCACGCTATACACTCACATATAATCATCTGCCGACTGATGAAAGAGAGGTTCGTTCATGATCATTACGACATCGATATGCGCCAATTATTTGCCGAAAGCTATCGTATTGGCTCGATCCATAAAAGAGACGAATCCAGAAGTCCGCTTTATTTTGTGCTTACTGGAGCGAAATATTCATCCCGCCGCTCAGAACTGCTCTTATTTTGATGATATTGTGCTAGGCAAAGATCTTGGCTTTGAGCAATTTGATAAATTTATTTTTAAGCATGCGATCGTGGAAGCGTCAACCGCTATCAAAGGACAGCTTTTTCGCTATCTGTTTCAGCATTATCCTGATGAACATCGCTTTGTTTATTTGGACCCTGATATTAAGGTGTATGGCCAGATGCATGAGCTAAATGATGCATTAAATGAGCATGCTATCGTATTAACCCCTCATCTGTGTCATCCTGAAGATATTATGGATGCTGTGATGGATAATGAACTGAGTGCATTACAGCATGGCGTGTTTAATCTGGGCTTTCTGGCGCTTGCCCGTTCAGAGGAGTCGTTGCGATTTGCGGATTGGTGGGCAAGTCGACTGGAAATGTTTTGCTATGATGATATTCCGCGAGGTATTTTTACCGATCAAAAATGGATAGATCTAGCACCATGCTACTTTGATGTACATATTTTCAAACATCCAGGCTATAATGTGGCACCGTGGAATCTATCCAAGCGCAAGCTTGAGCTGAATTCTGAATGGACGGTGAACGGTCAACCGTTACGTTTTTTCCATTATTCCGGCTTTGATTCAGGTGCCAATGAAGGGATGATTAATAAGTATGTGCCTGATCGTAGTAACGCTGTGTATACGTTACGAGACGAATATGTACATGAGCTGGAACATGCTGATCAGTCCAAGCTTGGCCATACAGATTGGTCTTATGATTTTTATATGAGTGGCGAGCGAATTGAGCGGGAGTCTCGTCTGATCTATCGAGATACACCGGAGATGCCGTATCGGGTAGAAAATCCGTTTGCACTCAGTAACGATTATTTCAAACGGTATATTAGTGTGGAGCAGATTGCCGGCAATGTAATCAAACAGGGCAAAAAGCTGCTCAAGCGTCTCGTGAATCGCTAATCATACCAGGCAATGGACATGAAAATTAGGAGCAGCATATGACGAAAACAAGATGGGCTTATGCGGATTTGCTTGGGATTATGGCGATCGTTGGCATCGTACTGATCCATCTAACGGCACCCGTGGTTGATATTCAAAATCAGATCGAAAACATTCATTTTTGGTGGATCGCCAATAGTATGAATGTCATCTTTCGCTGGAGCATTCCTGTATTGACGATGGTGAGCGGAGCAGTATGGCTGTATTCAACGCCCAGGCAGTCGGCATGGGCTTTTTACTGGCAAACCGGCAGGGCTGCTGTGCCGTTGTTTTTACTCTGGAGCATCGTGTATACCGTATGGGATCTACGCCATGCTTCACAAGCATTCCGCTGGACAGACTGGTTAACAGGTTTAGGCAAAGGCACACTCCATTATCACCTATGGTACGTGTATATGATGTTCATTTTATGGCTATGCGTCCCCCTGTTCAGGCAGATGACAGCAAGAATGACGCCACATGCTTTACTACGTATTGGCATAGCAGGGTTCGTTGTATCCAATATATTATCGTTTTTATTTGGAAGCTGGCATCCTACGGGCTTTGTGCTGGACATGTTTAGCTTACCAGCCTATATAGGATATGTATGGATCGGTTATGGATTGTCGCTAATGCATTGCAGCAAAAGGACAGAGTGGTTGCTATATGGAGGCGGCTTGCTTGCTTGTGTCATCATCGTCATATGGAGCAGCACCATTCCAGCCACAACGATACGGATGAAGTTCGATGTGTATAGTTATACTTCCTTACTCGTACTGCTTATGGCTATTGCTGTGTTTATCGCAGTAAAGCGTTTGATGAATGCACATACGGTCAGTTCACGTTTGTTATCGATGCTTGGCGCTGCTGTATTTCCTATGTATTTAAGTCATGTATGGGTGCTGGAATGGCTGTATCAATATCGTCCCTGGGATCTCATTCATGAAAATCCATTTGCATATATCCCGATTGTAGTCGTGCTGGTTGGAGTAGGTTCATTTTTACTGGATCGTATCTGGTGCGGCCTATGTATCACCTTGCAGGAAAGCGGCAAGCTAGTTATTCGACTATGGCAGGAAAAGGATTCACTTCCCTCTCCAGTCGAGATTTATCGATACCGTGAAATGCTGCGTAATATGATTTTAAAGGACTTACGTACACGATATAAAGGGTCCATGCTCGGATTTTTATGGACATTTATGAATCCGCTATTGATGCTATGCATCTATACAGCGGTATTTTCGTTTATTATGAAAGCGAATATTCCTCATTTCCCATTGTTTATTCTAATTGGCTTGTTGCCCTGGAATTTTTTCTCACAGTCGATTACCGGAGGGTCCAGGAGCATGATCCATCATGCAGATTTGATGAAAAAGCTATATTTTCCACGAGCCATTATTCCATTGTCTGTAGTAGGCAGTAATTTGATCAACTATTTATTCACCCTTATGATTCTTATTCCGGCTTTATGGCTGGATGGCATTTCGCTGACGCCAGCGTTGATAAGCTTTCCGGTCGTGCTGATCCTACAGACATTGCTCATTTTACCTATTGTTATGGTAGCTTCTTTAGCAACGGTGTATTTCCGCGATCTGGAGCATATTTTAGGTGTGATGATGCTTGTTGGTTTTTATCTTACCCCTATTTTGTTTCCCTTATCCTTTATTCCAGCCGCGTATCGCTGGTTGTTTGAATACAATCCAATGACCACAATTGTGCAGGCCTATCGGGAGATGTTCCTCTACGGACAATGGCCGCAGATTGACTTGCTATGGCCTATATTTTTAATTGTATGCGGCGTAAATGTAATCGTATTTGTCGTATTTGCTTTACTGCAAAAAAATGTAGCTGAAGAGGTATGACGATCGTAATAAAGGAGCATACGTATGATGAATGCAATTGAGCTGCACGATGTATCCAAAAAATTCAGCAAGCGAGGCGGACAGCGTAATACGATCAAAGAGCTGTTTTTGACTCCGGGCACGGAAGAAGCTAACGACAAATGGGTGCTGCACGATATCGATTTAAGTCTTCCTCAGGGTACCAGTCTCGCGCTGCTTGGCAAAAATGGTTCTGGAAAAAGCACGCTGCTCAAGCTAATCAGCCGCATTCTGTATCCAACATCTGGTACGGTCAAAGTGAATGGTAAAGTGGCTACATTGCTAGAGCTTGGAGCCGGTTTCCATGTTGATTTTACAGGTAGAGAAAATATTTATTTTAATGGTTCTGCACTCGGTTTAACACGTCGCGAAATTCAGAAGAAGATTCAGAGCATCATTGACTTTTCTGAGCTGGGCGAGGATATCGATCAACCGGTACGTAGCTATTCCACTGGAATGTATATGCGACTTGGCTTCGCGGTTGCTATTCATATGGAGCCAGATATTTTGCTTATCGATGAAGTGCTAGCTGTAGGGGATCATGAATTTCGGAAAAAATGCATTAATGCGATTCTTCGATTAAAAAGTGCAGGCACGACCATTTTGTTTGTTAGTCATGCAGGTGAGCAGGCGAAAATGATTTGTGATGAAGCGATCTGGCTGGAGGGCGGTAGAATTAAGCTGAGTGGCCCAACACGTGACGTATTGAAGGCGTACGAGCAAAGCGAAGCAGCGCATGATTATTTGGCTGAATATTATTATCGTATGGGCAGTCGTAGTCAGCAGCAGCAAGAATTCAAGCAGGCATTAGCGTTTTTTAATCAGTCACTGGATAAAGGGTATAACGAGTTTTCGGTCAAAATTTTGCGATCATCGGTTTATTTGGAGCTGGGTATGCAGGAAGAAGCGGCTGCGGATGCCGTTCGATGTCTGGAAATTGCTCCGCCGGGCACAGATATGAACAGCGTAGTGGAGCATGTTCATTTTGTGAATAAACGTAAAGTGGAGTGGGTGAAATCGGATCGCACCAAGCTATACAATAACACCAGCACCGAGCCGTCCTTTCTGATTATCGGTACGCAAAAGGGCGGCACAACTTCACTGTATCATGATCTGGTACAGCACCCTGATATTCACGCTGCCGCTGTCAAAGAGATTCATTTCTTCGATGACCAGTATCAGCATGGGTTTGACTGGTATAAAAAGAACTTTCCACCTGATTTGCCTGCCGGTCATATGACAGGTGAGGCAAGCCCTTATTATCTTTTTCATCCGCAGGTGCCTGCACGAGTACGTGAATGGCTTCCTGATGTGAAGCTGATCGTCATGTTACGCAATCCTATAGATCGTGCCTATTCTCATTATCAGATGATGGTGCGGCGTGGATTAGAGCCGCTATCCTTTGCCGAGGCGATCCAGGCAGAGCGCTCACGAATCGAGGAAGATTATGCGCGTATGGAACGCGATCCCCGTTTTAACAGTTCCAATTGTGCCGTTTATTCGTATGTAAAGCGTGGATTGTATGTGGAGCAGCTAGAACGATGGTATCGACATTTCCCGAGAGATCAGATTCTGGTCTTGCATAGTGAGTATGGCTTTCAGCAACCCGCACACAATTACGAGAAGGTGCTGAATTTTCTCGACATGCCGCTATGGGAGCCAGAGCAGTATGTGCTACTAAATGAGGGCGATTATGAGCAATCGATACCAGCGGATACGCTTGCATGGTTAAAGGATTATTATGAAGAACCTAATCGTCGCTTATTTGCATGTATTGGAGCACAGTTTGATTGGAATTAAGTTCTACCGTTCAGAAAGGAGGGAGCGACGATATGTTTGGAATACGAAGACGGCGCACAAGAGCTATTCAGGAAATTATCATTCATGCAGGCATGCACAAAACGGGGACGACCAGTATTCAAGAAACGTTGTTTGCTCATGCTGATCAGCTCAAGCAGCGTGACCTTCTTTATCCGACATGCTGGCCCTCCAATCACTCTATACCGATATTTAGCCTATTCAAAAGAGACCCGTCTTATTTTGAAAATATCGTAGAGGAGCGGAGTCGTCAGGAGATAGAGCATACCCGTCAGCACTTTATGCGAGTGTTACAACAGGAAATCGCAACCTCTACCCCAACACGGCTCGTGCTATCGGGTGAAAATATTTCGCTATTAACGTATCGTGAGCTACGTAGCTTCCGTCTTTTTTTACAAAACATAACTGGTTACCGTGTGCCGATCCGGGTGATTGTGTGTGTGCGACATCCTGTTCCGTGGCTGATCAGCGCTACCCAGCAACGATTAAAGTCGGGGCAACATTTACAGACGATTTTGGATGTGAAAATGCGAGCGATTATTCCACAGCTTTTTCAGCAGCGAATTGGTAATTTGATGCGTGTATTTGGTAAAAAAGCACTGACGGTATATTCTTTTGATGATGCTGTGCAATCTGTGTATGGTCCGGTTGGATATTTTCTACAGCAGCTCGGTTATGCGGAAGAAGATATACTATCTTTTGATATTAAAAAAGCGAATGAAAGTATGTCGTTCATGGCAGCAAGATTTATAGCATTCATTAATGAGAAGTGTCCGATTATTTTGTGTAATCGCAAAAATGAATTACGTACACGACAGGATATCGATCCGTTGCTGGCGATTCGTGGGCCTAAGTTCGACATTGCCTATACGTACAAAAAAGATTTTTTGCAGCTGGCTCAAGCTGATCTGGCATGGCTGAAGGCGAAATTCAATATCAGCTTTACGTATGAATTATCCGAGCCAACGGAGGATAATATATCTTTTCCTGACTCTACTACGATCAAGGATATAAAAGCAGCGTATGATCGACTGCCGATTGTTTTACAACAGTTAGTCATTGAATGCTGGGATGATCATTTTCCTGAGGCACCGCTGGTAGACGTGCTTCATCTAGCTGTTACCGATTATCGCTAAGACGTGCATACGCTACACTGGAATATGTTCCTCAATAACCGTATGATGCACATCTACTACGCTAACAAACAATGTGCAGCTCTAGCCTCGTAGGGATAAAGCTGTTTGAGAAAGGAGCAATCGTTATGCATAGGACTGATCTGCAAGCACAACTCGCAGCTATTCAGCATAAGCTGGAACAGGTAAAGGCGAAAGATACCGAATTCACTGAATTTGGCTCCAGCTCGCATCGCTATGCCATGAATCCCGTTCTCTCGAAGGCAGAGCTAGAGCAGTGGCAGCGAGAGCACAAAATCATCTTGCCTGAGCCGTATGCCGAATTTCTACTGACGATCGGTAACGGTGGTGCAGGTCCGTATTATGGCGTGTACTCGTTATCAACAGCGACTTCCTATACGGAGCCGCCAGCGCTATCGTTACCTGCAATTCTTCGTCCGCGTATGCCGAAGGCAGAATGGAATCAGGTGATTGCACCGCTTATTTGGGATGAAGATATTTCAGATGAACAGTATGAGTTTACGGAATCTCAAATACTTGGCGGCATGTTATGCATCGGTACACAGGGTTGCGACTATGATATGTACCTTGTACTGGATGGAGAGTACCGTGGCAGAGTCGTATATACGAATGATTTTTATGAAGATGCGCCCTTTTTCTTCGTGTATGATCTGACGTTTCTCGACTGGTATGAACGCTGGTTGGATGAAATTCGGCTGGACTATGATCGAGCGTGGTTTGGCAGCCGTATGCCAGGGGATGAACAGACACTGTTACATACGTATACTCATGCTGCTGATTCGGATATACAAACGGATGCGCTTAACGCGCTATTTAAGTTTAAGCAGCTATCCTCGGAAGGATTGGCATTACTGCATCAGCTAGTGGAAAATGACACGGTCGGGCAGCATACCGTGACACATGAACATCGTTTAATCGCGATTCGCTTAATTTGCAAAAGTACGCCGGAGCAAGGCAAGCCGTATGTCATACAACTGCTAACGTCTGACTATGCAGATCATCTATTGCAAGGGCTACAGATCGTGCATCATTCGCGTGAGCGGTGGAATACGGCGGAGTTTGCACCGATCGTAGTGAAGCAGCTGGATCGAATCGAGCAGGCGGAGGCACTGCGTTTTGCCGGATATATTTTGCATGAACAGCCTGGGGTTACGTTGCGACACTATGAGCATGTGTTACGCAGCTCGGATGAAGAGATACAACTAGCAGCGCTGTATGCGACGCGGGATTGTACGGATAAGCTTGCCGATGTGGGGTTAATCGAGCAGCTATTGGCTGATGCGTCGCCTGATATGCGCCATCAAATGATAATGTACTGGGGCATCCTTCCGCATGAACGCCTGCTGCCCTATTATGCAACCATGTGGCCAGAGTACCGGAATCATCCGGCATTTCGGTTAAAGTTTATAGAGGCATTGCAGCAGCTTGGGTTGCCGGAAGATTATTTTGAAGGAAACGATGAATAATAAATAATGAACGATAAATAGTGAATAATAAAGTATATATTCCATATCGCCGCGTACATTCCAAGAAATAGAAATCTATATAAAATCGTAGCAAATCGGTAGAAAATACCGAAACATTCATATGAACGAGAGTGTTAGCATGCAGGCGGTAAAATAAGCTGGCATCGTAAAAAGCCGTTCTCTATGTTAGCAGAGAAAGGCTTTTTTACGTGCTCTTTATCATATCGGGTTACTGGAGCGTAAACTTGAAATTCGCCGTGGAAGAGATTTACA
Organism: Paenibacillus wenxiniae; assembly: GCF_039822605.1. Classification (NCBI taxonomy): domain Bacteria; kingdom Bacillati; phylum Bacillota; class Bacilli; order Caryophanales; family Paenibacillaceae; genus Paenibacillus; species Paenibacillus wenxiniae. The sequence goes on along the minus strand of NZ_JBCGUH010000003.1, from coordinate 577,220 downwards.
ATAGAACTACAACATTCATTGTGGATACATGTTATCCAGTTTGAACAGTATACAAAGCTGCGGATGGAATTGAAATATCATTCATGTGTTCGATCCAGCGGCAGGTTAAATAAGGAGGTTGGTAGTTTGAAATTTAATCCGAGCCTGGAGCAGGCGATCTGTGTACTGGTGCTGCTTGCTACGCAGAAGCCGGGCATTGCGCTATCCTCTGATCGGGCTAGCGATATTCTTGGTGTATCCCGTTCCTATTTTCGCAAAATTACACGGAAGCTCGTGTTGCAAGGCATTGTTCGCTCCACCCCGGGTAATAACGGCGGACTGTCGCTCGGGCGTGCTGCTGAGGATATTACATTGCTGCATATTATCGAGGCGATGGAAGGAGAACTGGCGCTGTATGAAGATGGCGGCTTGATGAGCAATATTTTTCAAAACGGCACCTATGTAGAGCGCGGCGTGGAGCTGCTCAACGATGTATTTGCTGGTGCAGATACGCTGCTCAAGCAATATTTCTCCAGCTTCACACTGGCCAGCATGATGGCAGAAGCGATGGGCGATGATCATTCTACGCTGAATTGGAATACGACAACATTGCGTGAATGGCTGAGCCATACCGGACTGCGCATGTCCTGACGCGTTTATCCGTGTATTCTTTACCGGAGTGATGGATGCCCCGGCAACAATAGTTTGCATCAATGCCCTGGTATCTAACCTAAGTTAACTATTAATTTTAATCGTGTGCGGGCAGATCTACAACGCAGCTCATGATTGGAAGCAAATATAAAGTCAAAACTCATCTCAGTCAAAATACGAAATATGGACGGACGTAACGAACGGATTTGGACAAATGGCTCATGAATAACTCATGTTAATCAAGCCTGTATCCATATCGTGTCCAAAACGAATGGAGCATAGCTATTCATTGGGTTTGGACTCGGACGATTGCCTACCTTTTGTACACGATATCGCAATCCCGTCATTATTCACGATTCATAGATCACACCGCTTTGTCACACCGCCGTTTATTGCTGCGTCACCGAAACGAACAAGATCGACACACATTGTTATCATCAATCGGGAGGTACGAACAACATGGCAAAAAACACATCAATTCCGCAAACGAAAACTTTTGGACCAATGGGCAGCATCCCGCTGCTTGACCGGGATACGCCAACTCTTTCTCTGAGTGAGCTGGCTCGCGAGTATGGACCGATCTATCGATTCCAGCATCTAGGTGGACATTCCATTATTATTGTGACGGGACAGGAGCTGATGAAAGAGCTTGAGGATGAGCAGCGTTTTGACAAAAGTATCGATGGATCGCTGCAACGAGTACGTGATTTTGCTGGGGATGGACTGTTTACAAGCCGGACGGACGAGCCGAACTGGCGCAAAGCGCATAGCATTTTGATGCCTGCGTTTAGCCAGCAGGCGATGAAGGGCTATCATGATATGATGAGCGATATTGCGCTACAGCTAGTGCAGAAGTGGGCGCGTTTGAATCCAGATGAAGCCATTAATGTGCCGGAAGATATGACCCGGCTAACGCTGGATACCATCGGATTGTGCGGATTTAATTATCGATTTAATAGCTTTTACCGTGAGGAAGCGAATCCGTTTATTCAGAGTATGGTGCGTGCGCTGGACGAAGCGATGCATGCTACAACGCGTTCACCACTACAAAGCAAGCTGATGGTCGCCAAGCGCAAGCAGTACAAGGAAGATATCGAGTCGATGTTCTCACTCGTAGATAAGATTATTGCGGACCGCCAGCAGCAGGGCGATCAGGGAGAAACCGATCTGCTTGCACGTATGCTCGGTGCGGCTGATCCCGAAACCGGCGAGACGCTGGATAATGAAAATATTCGCTATCAGATGATTACGTTTTTGATTGCCGGGCATGAGACGACAAGTGGACTGCTCTCATTTGCGACCTATTTTCTGATGAAAAATCCGTCTGTACTGGAGAAAGCGAGAGCCGAAGCGGAGCGCGTCATTAGCGGTGATGTACCAACTTATCAGGAAGTATTGCAGCTATCGTATGTACGGATGGTGCTGAACGAATCATTGCGACTCTGGCCGACTGCTCCAGCCTTCGGTCTATACGCCAAAGAGGATACCGTAATCGGTGGTCAATATCCGCTGGCTCAAGGCGATGAGATTCGTGTGATTTTACCGGAGCTGCATCGGGATAAAGAGGCATGGGGCGATGATGTGGATGAGTTTAAGCCAGAGCGTTTTGCAGATCCGGCGAAAATTCCAGCCCATGCGTACAAGCCATTTGGTAACGGACAGCGTGCATGTATCGGCATGCAGTTTGCTCTGCATGAGGCGGTACTGGTGATGGGAATGATTTTGAAGCATTTTGACCTGTCCTTTAACGGTGAATATGAGCTGACTATCAAGCAGACACTCACGCTCAAGCCAGATCAATTTACTATCCGTCCTAAGCTACGTAGCGGTCATGTGCCTGCACTGGCAGGAGCGATCCAGTCTACAGCTATGGATGCGGAAGCAAGCAAGCAGCAGAGCGGAGCACAGGAACGTGCTGGTGCATTAAGCGGACTGAACGATCGTCCACTGCTTGTGTTATACGGCTCCAATATGGGCACCTCGGAATCGATTGCACGCTCACTGGCAGATACGGCGAGTCTGCACGGTGTGCGAAGCGAGGTAGCAGCCCTGAACGATCGCGTCGGTGATCTGCCGCGTGACGGTGCGCTGCTCATCGTCGCTTCATCCTATAACGGCAAGCCGACGACGAATGCCCTACAGTTCCTCCAATGGCTCGACCATGTAGAGGATGGCGAGCTGGAAGGTGTGACGTACGCGGTATTTGGTTGTGGGGATCGCAACTGGGCAAGCACGTATCAGCAGGTGCCACGTGATATCGACGAGCAGATGGAGAAGAAGGGTGCTGTGCGTTTCTCGGCTCGTGGTGAAGGCGATGCCAGTGGTGATTTTGAGAAGCAATTGGATGACTGGAAGCAGACGATGTGGGCGGATGCGATTGAAGCGTTTGGTTTGCGCTTTAATGAGGATGCCGCGCAGGAACGTGCTGCGCTAAGTTTGCAATTTGTGAGTAATGTAGCCGGAGCACCACTTGTTTCTTCATATGAAGCGGTATATGCGACCGTGCTGGATAATCGTGAACTACAGCATACCGATAGCGGACGCAGCACACGTCATATCGAGCTACAGCTTCCGGACAATATCGAATATCATGAGGGTGATCATCTGGGCGTGTTGCCGCAAAATCCTGCTGGCTTAGTACAGCGTGTACTGCAACGCTTCCGTTTGCAAGAAAACCATCAGGTCGTACTGACCGCAAGCGGCTTGAGTGCAGGCCATCTGCCGCTGGATCGTCCGGTACGCTTGCAGGAACTGCTCGCTTCCAGTGTGGAGCTACAGGAGCCAGCCAGTCGTGCACAGCTACGCGAATTGGCTGCCTATACGGTATGTCCTCCACATAAAAGAGAGCTGGAGCAGCTGTTACAGGAGGATCAATATTATGGGGAGATTTTGTATAAGCGTGTAACGATGCTGGATTTGCTGGAAAAATATATGGCGTGTGAAATGCCATTTGAGCGTTTTCTGGAGCTGCTGCCAGCGCTCAAACCGAGATATTATTCGATCTCCAGTTCACCGAAACAGGTACGGGATCGTGTGAGCATTACCGTGGCTGTTGTGCATGCACCTGCACGCACAGGTACAGGAATGTACAAAGGCATTGCTTCCAACTATTTGGCCGAACGTGCCCCACAGGAGCAAATTCCAGTGTTCGTGCGCACGCCAGAATCCGGCTTCCACTTGCCGGACGATCCACAGGTGCCTATCGTTATGGTAGGACCGGGCACTGGTGTGGCACCGTTCCGCGGATTCCTACAGGCGAGAGCCGCTATGCAGCAAGAAGGACAGACGCTGGGCGAAGCGCATTTGTATTTTGGTTGCCGAAATGCGGCGGATTTCCTGTATCGGGACGAGTTGGAGAAGTATGCTGCACAGGGCATCGTTTCGCTGCATACTGCCTTTTCACGCGAAACCGAGCAGTGCAAAACGTATGTTCAACATCTGATGACGCAAAATGCCGAACAGATTATGGATGTGCTGTGTGAGCGCTGCGGAATGCTGTACGTTTGCGGAGACGGCACACGTATGGCGCCGGATGTGGAAGAAGCGCTGCGTACCACCTATCGCTCACGTTATCACAAGAATGAGCAGGAGGCGGCGATCTGGCTTGATGCGCTACAACAGGAAGGTCGTTATGCGAAAGATGTATGGGCGGGTGTATAAAGTTAGCTGACGTGTAAGCATGGATGGATCAGCGTCGTGATGTAGATGATTTTATAAAAATGGTATAAAAGAGTATAGGATGTAAAAGACTATAAAAGCATATAAAAGCATATGAACAGGACAGCCTATAAAAGCCCTTTTGAGCGAATATGGGAACGGCTGTGTAAAAAGAGATATTTTAAAAAATGTATAAAAGAACTTTTTAAAAAAACCTCTAAAAGAAACGTTTAAAAGGACTTTTTAAAAGAACTGCTTAAAAGAACTGCTTAAAAGAACTGCTTAAAAGAACGATAGCTTTATACAAGTAGCGAAAACGGGTGACCCTATGCGAAGGGTTGCCCGTTTTGTTGTTTAGATGTCTGGCTAAATCTACTCAACCAGCGAGCGTTGAAAGTTGGGGAGCAGAATTGACCTGTTTGCTCGATGCTGTAGTTGTAGTTTGTTATAATTGCCTCTTTTTATAAAGATATAATTTCCATAACTGTGCCTTTTCCGTAGTGACGTCTTTTCTCTATATTAGTCTCTTCCTAATCGATATATTGGCGCGCTTGCTTACTTGGTAGATACTTTTTCTATCTTCTATCTCCTGTTTTGCTACTTTTCTACTTTCCTTCTCTCTACTTTCCTTCTCTCTACTTCCCACCTCCCTATCTCCCCCTTCTCTAAGTTGTAATTCTCTATGCTCTACCTCGGTATCTTCCGAAAAAAGACTGAATTGGTTAGGGCATCTCTACACGTTGTAGTATGATGGGAAGAGGCGAGCAGGGTAGTGATCCCTGTCTAAACAACGTTTGTTAGTACAAAGTGACTTCTATTAGGATAGAATGACTTATTTCAAGAAAGCAGGACATGAACTATGACTGAATTATCAAACGATCGAAAACGATATCGTTTTAGCGAGGCTCCGATCTGGGAGTTATTGCGTGAATATTATGAGCAGGAAGGGTTAGATGCATGGCGCAATGACGGCATACCGCAATACGTGACAAGCAATCCGATGATTGCGGCGGCGTATACGGATATGATCGTTGCTTTTTTACTGGATCGCCAGCAACAGGGTGGTGCACGGGAAACGATCTATATTGTCGAAATCGGTGCAGGGGCAGGGCGTTTGGCAGGTCATATTTTGCATGAGCTTTGCCGTGTGCGCGATGAAGTAGTGGAAGGATTACCATCCTTTCGCTATGTGATGACCGATCTGGCGGCAGACAGTGTGGCGGCATGGCAACAGCATCCGGCGCTGCAAACGTATGTGGCGCAGGGAGTGCTTGACTTGGCCCGTTTTGATGCGATGGCGGATACAGCGTTACAGCTAGCGGTAAGTGGCGAGACGCTACAGGCGGATCGGTTGCAGGAGCCGATTGTGCTGATTGCCAATTACTTTTTCGATAGTTTGCCACAGGAGCTAATCCGTCTGGAAGATGGCAAAGTGTATGAAGCGGATATTGAACTCATTCCCGTAGCGCCAGATGGGCAGACGGGTACAGACTATCCGAAGGAAATAGGGACGCAATTCCAGCAGCAGTCGGAACAGCAAGCATCCGATATCGATGATCGCGCGCGTTCGGCTTCCCATCGTTTGAACGAGCTTCGCATCGAATATACGTATCGTCATGCACCGGAATATGAGCAAGCGGATCATCGCTATGCCGATCTGTTGACCTTGTATCGGCAGCAATTGGATGATGCGTATGTACTGTTACCGTGGGCGAGCATCGATTGCTTACAGCGACTGAATCGACTGTCGAAGGCAGGATTTGTGCTCATCACCGCGGACAAAGGCGAGCATTTGCTGGATGGTTGGCGACTGGAGGAACCGCCAGAGCTGACGCTACATGGGGGCGGTGGCTTTTCACTAAATGCTAATTATCATGCGATCGGTTATGTGTTTGGTGAGCAGGGAGCCGAGGTGCTGTTTCCGCCGCATCATTATACCGGTATCAATGTAGGGTGTATGCTGAATGTGGCGCAGCCGCGGCGTTATTCCGGTTTGCGTATGGCTTATGATCGCTCGGCAGCCCGTTTTGGGCCGGATGAATTTTTTAGCCTCAAACGCTGGATCGATGAGCGACTGGATGAGATGGAGCTGGCGCCGTGGCTGGCGTTCTGGCGACTGGGCAATTATGATGCGGAATTTTTCATTCAGAGCACGGAACGTCTGTCGGAATTGCTGACGGAAGCAAATGATGAGGAATATCTGGATCTGCTGCACGGGATCGAGCGGATGTGGTCGTCGCATTATGTGATGGCGCAGCGCTATGATCTGGCACTGGATACTGGACTGCTGCTGTTCGAAATGGAACAGTATGAGCAGGCAAAACATTATTTGCAGCAGTCTGTAGCGGAGGAGCAGGAAGAGACGGTACCGACAGTGTTTTATTGTCTGGCGATCTGCTGTCTGGAGCTTGGCGAATTGGAGCAGGCTGGTGAGTATCTGGAGCAGTTGCTGGCGGTAGAGCCGGAACATGGGGAAGCGCAGGCGTTAATGGAGGCACTACGTGAAGGGGAACTGGACTAAAGCATATAGCAAGTGCGAATAAAATATCCTTATGAAAAACACCGCATTATATATGCGGTGTTTTTTCTATGCAGATAAATGATACAAGGTACGATTGATACTAGAGTAGAGGGTTATAGCCTGGTTGCTGTTCATTTTATTTAGCAGTAGAGAAGACGCTAGCAATGAGCCGAACAGCGTATGACTATATATTATGCCGATCAAATAACGTAATAGCACAATAAAGTGAAATACGTAATAACGTGATGGCGTAATAACGTCGCAATATGCCAATACAACCGCATCCAGATCAGGGCGCGGTTTTTTATCGTGGGAAGTCGGATGATGATATAAACATAAACTAAGAAAAGAAAATAGATCATTTTACAAACTTGTACGTACATGTACAAAAGTATTTAACAAACTGAATCTAAACTAGCATATAAAGGCTCTATTTTTATCATTTTTATAGATGGACGCAATCTTATATGTATGTAAGATATAGCAAACGGAAGGCAGCGAATAAGGGAAAAGGAAAACTGATCGTGTTAGTGATTTGCTAACACGAGGTTTAATGAAAAAGTGATTTTTGTGAAACAAAATATCTTACTGCTTCAACGCTAGGATTTCTTAACATGGAGTTCAATGAAAGGTGATTTTTACAAAGCGAAATATCGTACTTCTCTGGATCACGATAATCTACAACTTACTCTTACTCCGTAGATTTTTTATGATATGGGAGTCAGCTCCGTTATTCCTTCCCAAAGTATTAGAGGTCTCACAATCCGCATTTATATCTACGCCCTATTTCATCGTAACGCTCCAAACAGCGTTCAAAATATAGTTTCGCACAAGTTGTAAGGATCATACGCAATGCAAATTGACAAATGTACGTACAATATCTATACTGAGATTGTTCAGCAAAAAGAAAGCGTATTCTTTTTAACATAACATTATGTAAGATTGCGATGAAATGAAGCCGGAATCGATATAGCTTCACTCCTATAGATAGCAGTGCTAAACGGAGCAAGGCTTGCCGTACTCCGGAATAACAAACGGAATTGGGGAAAGGAGTTACGCGATGATGAGCGACAACCGTGCAAAGGATGCGATTACAAGCGGAGCGACTTCGCTGGGCATCGAATTTGGCTCGACTCGAATTAAAGCGGTATTGATCGATGAGCAGTTTGAGACGATTGCATCAGGTAGCTACGAATGGGAAAACCAGTTAAAGGATGGCTACTGGACCTACGATCGAGACCTGATCATGACCGGTATGCAGACGGCTTATCGTGAATTGAAGGAGGATGTACAGCAGCGTTATGGGGTGAAATTGCAGCAGACTGGTTCGATTGGCTTTTCCGCGATGATGCACGGCTATATCGCTCTGGATGCCAATGGCGAATTGCTCGTCCCGTTCCGTACATGGCGTAATTCCACCACAGGCGCAGCTGCACGTGAGCTAACCGAGCTGTTCGGATTTAATATTCCAGAGCGCTGGAGTATCGCGCATCTGTATCAGGCGATTCTGAATGAAGAACCACATGTAGCAGAGCTACAATCGATCACGACTTTATCCGGCTATATCCATGAGCTGTTAACGGGTGAACGTGTGATCGGTATCGGCGATGCGTCGGGGATGTTCCCGATTGAAGATTCCAGTCATGCTTATCATCCTGTCATGATCGAACAATTTGACAAGCATGTAGCAGGCAAAGGTTATCCGTGGAGGTTGGAACAGCTATTGCCAGTCATTCGTCTCGCTGGTGATGAGGCAGGCAAGCTAACGGAAGCAGGCGCGAAGTTGCTTGATCCAGCTGGTGATTTGCAAGCAGGGATTCCATTTTGCCCACCGGAAGGTGATGCCGGAACAGGCATGGTCGCGACCAACAGTGTCCGTAAGCGGACAGGCAATATTTCGGTAGGCACATCGGTATTTGCGATGATCGTGCTCGAACATGAACTGTCACGCGTCTACCCTGAAATCGATATGGTTACGACGCCAGATGGCAGTCCGGTCGGTATGGTGCATGCGAATAACTGCTCCAGCGATCTGAACGCCTGGATGGGATTGTTCCGTGAATTTGCCGTCGCGATGGGTTATGAGAGTGATGCAAACGAGCTGTTCAGTGTGCTATTGAACAAAGCGCTGGAAGCAGATCCAGATGGCGGCGGATTGCTCAGCTACGGCTATTATTCCGGTGAAAATATTACCGGATTGGAGCACGGTCGTCCGCTATTTGTGCGTACACCGGAAAGTCGCTTCAATCTGGCTAACTTTATGCGTACCCATCTGTTTACCGCATTTGGTGCGCTCAAGCTGGGCATGGACATTTTGACCGAGCAGGAGCAGGTAGCAATCGATTCGGTACTGGCGCATGGCGGTCTGTTCAAAACGCCGGTTGTTGGTCAGCGTATCGTAGCGGCAGCGCTAAATGTGCCGGTATCGGTCATGTCGACAGCAGGTGAAGGCGGCGCATGGGGCATGGCGCTACTCGCTTCATACCAGATCAATCGGGATGGCGAGCAAGCACTGGCTGATTTCCTGGAACAGCGTGTATTTAGCGGCGTTACAGCGGAACGGATCGAGCCGGATGCAGCGGATGTGGACGGATTTGGTCAATTTATCGAGCGGTATCGTCAGGGGCTTGCGATCGAGCGTGCGGCGGTTGAGCATCTGAGCTAAAACGGGAGGGAACATCAATGCTGGAGCAATTGAAAGAGCAGGTATATGAAGCGAATCTGGAGCTACCGAAGCATGGACTGGTCAAGTTCACATGGGGCAATGCGAGTGCGGTTGACCGTGAAAGCGGCTTGTTCGTAATCAAGCCGAGCGGCGTCAGCTATGAGAAGATGAAGCCAAGCGATATGGTCGTTGTCGATCTGGACGGCAATGTAGTGGAAGGCGAGATGCGTCCATCTTCCGATACTGCTACGCATGCTGTACTGTACAAGCATTATGAGCAAATTGGCGGCATTGTGCATACGCATTCCACCTGGGCGACGATCTGGGCGCAGGCTGGACTGGATGTACCGGTGATGGGCACGACGCATGCCGATACGTTTTACGGAGCGGTGCCGTGTGCACGCTTTCTGACACAGGCGGAGATTGATCGCGGTTATGAAGCGGAGACAGGCAATGTGATTATCGAGACATTCCAGCAGCGCGGGCTTGATGTGATGGCGATTCCGGCGGTACTGCTGCACGGACATGCACCGTTCACATGGGGCAAAGATGCACATGCAGCGGTTGTGAACAGCGTCGTGCTGGAGGAAGTGTGCAAAATGAATCTGTACGCACGAGAGCTAAACCATTTTGCCAAAGAATTGCCACAGGGCATTCTGGACAAGCACTATTTGCGCAAGCACGGTAAAGACGCATATTACGGTCAAAAGTAAAACATTGTAGTAGTAAAATATTGTAGTAAAAGTAAAGCATATAGCTTATAGCAACGATAAACTAGCGTATAGCAAAGATAAACGTGTAAGCGCGCGGTAACTCTATTTTACATCGACATATATGCCGAATGAATGATGACTCCATACGAACGACAACATAAATAAAGCTAGTGTAGATGCGGTTTACATGATTAACAGAGCGTCTTAGCAGGCGCGAATGATACCTAATCAACGGAAAAGAGGATGATATCCATGACAGCAACAGCAGCGAAACAGTTCTGGTTTGTTGTAGGTTCCCAGCATTTGTACGGAGAAGAAGCACTCGGACAGGTTAAAGCGAACGCACAAAAAATTACAGATGCACTCAATGCAAGCGGCGTACTGCCATATCCGCTCGTACTGCAAGACCTTGCGGTAAGCGCAGAAGCGATCACCAGCGTGATGAAAGAGATCAACTACCGTGATGAAGTAGCAGGTGTGATCACATGGATGCACACGTTCTCGCCGGCAAAAATGTGGATTCGCGGCACGAAACTGCTGCAAAAGCCACTGCTGCATCTGGCAACACAGTATAACGAAAGTATCCCGTGGTCAACGATCGATATGGACTTTATGAACTTGAATCAGGCGGCACACGGTGATCGCGAGTACGGATTTATCAATGCACGTCTGGGCAAACAGAACAAGATCGTTGTCGGCTACTGGGAGCGTCCAGAAGTGCAGCAGCAAATTGCGGATTGGATGGATGTTGCGGCTGCATACAATGAAAGCTTTAACATCAAAGTAGCCCGTTTTGGCGACAATATGCGTAATGTTGGCGTAACGGAAGGCGATAAAGTCGAAGCGCAAATTCAGTTTGGCTGGACGGTTGATTACTTCGGTATTGGCGATCTGGTCGCAGAAATCGGCAATGTAACCGAGCAAGAGATCGACGATCTGATGGCACAATACAAGGAATTGTATGATTTCGACTATGGCGATTACGAACAAGGTGCATGGGAAGCAAGTGTACGTGTGCAAGCGAGCTATGAAATTGCTCTTAAGCGTTTCCTCGATCGTGGCGGCTATAGCGCGTTCACAACGAACTTTGAAGACCTGCACGGCATGAAGCAATTGCCAGGTCTGGCGGTACAACGTCTGATGGCGCAGGGCTACGGTTTTGCTGGCGAAGGCGACTGGAAAACAGCAGCGCTGGATCGTCTGCTGAAAATTATGAGCCATAACCAGAACACTGGCTTTATGGAAGATTATACTTACGAGCTGGCGGCTGGACAGGAAGCGATCCTGCAATCGCATATGCTGGAAGTCGACCCATCGCTTGCAGCGAACAAGCCAAAAGTGGTCGTGTCCCCACTCGGTATCGGCGATCGCGAAGATCCTGCACGTCTTGTATTCGATGGCAAAGCAGGCGAAGGTGTGGTCGTATCGATGGCAGACTTCGGTACACATTACAAGCTGCTGATCAACGAAGTTTCCGCATTCGAGCCAACAGTTCCAGCACCGAAGCTGCCTGTTGCACGTGTACTGTGGACGGTCAAACCGAACTTCCAGGACGGCGTAAGAGCATGGATCGAAAATGGCGGCGGTCATCATACGGTAGTTTCCCTGAACCTGACTACAGATCAGATCGTAACGTATGCGAAGCTGGTTAATCTGCCGTATGTCGTCATTAAGTAATAGCCTAGCATGTTATAGCACTAGTTTATACGCAAACTGTTTTGGTTAGCAGACACCACTCCGGCATGGAATAAGGGGATAGACTCCGATCTTCCACAGAAATCTACCCAATATTACCATGCTGCCTACACGTAGACCAATTTGCATATAAGCCCTAGATTTATCAGTGTACTCGATAAGTTTGTTCAGCACATGTTACCCCCATGACTGCTCAGATATTGAATAGACTGACAGATAAAATATCATAACTATAGCTAGATTATAAATAGCTTCATGAATGAATAGCTTGATAGCTTTATACTTTTGTAGACTCCTATTGGTAGCTTTACTAGCTTTATATGTCTAGTAGCTTTATAAATGAACAACGATATAGCTTTAACCTGCAATTTTGCAATAAGGATGCCTTTCTTTACGGCATCCTTATTTGCCGTTCTCCTAGCTAAAATAGCCTCTATTTATATGAATCTGCCTTCCATGCACATTATTTCGCCCAATTCCTTTTACCACCAACCAGTATTGGGTAAAAACGGAAAAAGAGCCGAAGGAGGAACAGCATGTTATATGCCCATACAAAAGCAAAGCTAGTGATGTCTGCGTTACTGCTTGCCCTGCCGTTGTCTGCCTGTGCGACCGAACGTGAAGCGATGGAAACTGGAACGGAAACGACGACTGTACAGGAGGAGGTCAAGCAACCCGCTATGGCTGCGGAGCGCACGTCAGCCGCTGCTTCAAGTAAAACCGGGAATATCGCATTAGTCGATTCGCTGCAAGGCGGATACACCGAGCTAGCTACAGGTCTGGACATTCCGTGGTCGATGCAATTTGCCGGTGATACCGTGTACATTACCCAGCGTGGCGGTGGGATTGTGCAGGTAAAGGATGGCAAGCAAACGGTACAAAAGGTACAGACAAGCAAGCCGCTACGTGTCGTTGGTGAGGCAGGGCTGACCGGACTTGTGCTTGATCCCGATTTTGCCAGTAACCAGACCGCCTATATTTATCATGCTTATGAGCAAAATGGGAAAGGCTTCAATCGGATCGTGCGTGTGAAGCTGACGAATGGCGTATGGAAAGAGCAAAAGGCACTGCTGGAAGGCATTCCAGGTGGAACCATTCATGAGGGCGGACGACTTGCCTTTGGTCCGGATGGGATGCTGTACAGCACATCCGGTGAAACGGGACAACGCGAATTATCCCAGGATCGTTCCAGTCTGGGCGGTAAAATTTTACGGATGACAAAGGACGGCAAGGTGCCGCAGGATAACCCGTTTGCTAATTCGTATGTGTACGCCTACGGACTGCGTAATTCGCAAGGACTTGCCTGGACGTCAGATGGCACACTGTATGCTTCGGATCACGGACCGAGCGGCGCGCCGATTCCCGGCGGAGGGACGGATCGAACCGGACTGGACGAGATGAATATGATCAAGCCTGGCGCTAATTACGGCTGGCCCAAAGTAATGGGTTCACAGACAGCTAAAGGTATGACTGCACCGATATATGTTGCCGGCTCGCGTGCAATCGCCCCATCCGGTATCGCAGCGACACCAGAAGATACGATTCTAGTCGCAACGCTGGCGGGTGAAAGCTTGAAGCTGTTCGATCCATCTACCCGTAAAATGACGAATATTTTAACCGATGTAGGCCGTGTACGCGATGTGATGGTGCATAACGGGCATATTTATGTGCTGACGAACAATACGTCACGTGGCTCTGCGGCAGACCATGATGACCGACTGCTGCAATTGAAATAATGGAAGCGACTTATACTAACGCAGTAATGATTATAATGTAGGCATGATTAACATAGTCTAGCTTCATTGAACATATGAGACTAGATACGATAGACGTTAAGCTCCGATAAGCCGGTAACCCCTGCTGGTCGGAGCTTAAATTTACATAGTGTATACAGTAGAATCATTTATCGATTAGAGCTAAAGCATGTACACAAGCTCGTATGCGTGTAAGCCGTACAGACTAGAGGGAAGGAGATAAGGGATAAGGATAGGTTCTAGTGTTAGCGATTTCCTAACACGAGGTTCGATGAGAAAGGATTTTTGCGAAGGAAAATATCGTACTGCTTCTAGTGTTAGCGATTTCCTAACACGAGGTTCGATGAGAAAGGATTTTTGCGAAGGAAAATATCGTACTGCTTCTAGTGTTAGCGATTTCCTAACACGAGGTTCGATGAGAAAGGATTTTTGCGAAGGAAAATATCGTACTGCTTCTAGTGTTAGCGATTTCCTAACACGAGGTTCGATGAGAAAGGATTTTTGCGAAGGAAAATATCGTACTGCTTCTAGTGTTAGCGATTTCCTAACACGAAGTTCGATGAGAAAGGATTTTTGCGAAGGAAAATATCGTACTGCTTCTAGTGTTAGCGATTTCCTAACACGAGGTTTAATGAGAAAGGATTTTTGCGAAGGAAAATATCGTACTGCTTCTAGTGTTAACGATTTCCTAACACGCGGTTTGATGAGAAAGGATTTTTGCGAAGCAAAATATCGTACTTCTTTTAAGTACGGGACGCTACACCTCACTCTTAATTCGTAGATTCCTATACGAGACTGAAGTCCGAACCCGTATTCCTTGCCAGATTGGTTGATGCCCTAACATAAACAGTTTGTGCGCATGCCCTCGTTGTTCACTGCATAATAGTAAACAACATAATAAAAGCGAAGTCATAGTCAGTGATTTTACTTGGCGTTTTAGGATGCTAACAGGTATACTACAAATAGTTGTACGGACATTAAGGCAGTACAGAGTTAAAAGTATAGAGAATGGCGAGAACTGTAAGTTTCCTTACGAATGATGCAAGTGATAGATGAAGAGTAGACGATACATCCATGAGCAGGGCGATAAATCCACCAACAATGGATTCAGGACCCGAAAAGAGGAAGCATTGAAAAATAAAGAGCTAAAGAGCTAAAGAGCTAAAGAGCTATGGCAACAAAAAAATAGAATATAACTTTAACATGATTCGCACAAGCAAGATGATACAAATTCAGTCCCACTAAATCAGCCTGCTACCCCATCCCAACCATCCATGATCGAATACTGACAAATCAAATTGAAAGCGTATTCAAAAAAAGGAGCTGTTACGCATGTCTGTCTACAATGTTGCTTCCGATGTAGCCAACCCCCGTCGGCATCACCGCCTGGAAGATATTCCAGCCCACGATCCTTTCGTTCTAACCGATACTGTGACAGGTACATATTATCTGTACACCGGTGCTGCTCCGAAACTGCACGGTGTGGATCGGTATGGCGTACTGGTATACAAAAGTACCGATCTGGAGCAATGGGCAGGCCCAACTGTCGTATTTTCGATTCCAGACGACAGTTGGGCGCATCCACAGCATGGCGCATGGGCGCCAGAAGTACATGAGTATAAAGGACGCTACTATCTGCTAGTGACACTTCATAATAATGATCGGCTATTGGAGGGCGAGCCGATTCAGGGATACACCAGGCACTGGCGCGGTACATCGATTGCGGTCAGTGATACACCGGAGGGACCATTTGAGCTGATTAATCGAGACCGTCCGGTATTGCCGGAGACGATGATGACGCTGGATGGTACGCTGTATATCGATGAACAGCAGCAGCCGTGGATCGTTTACTGTCACGAATGGGTACAGACGATCGATGGCACGATTGAAGCGATGCGTCTTCATGATGATTGGACAGGTACGGTAGGTGAACCGATGCATCTATTTAGCGGCTCGGCAGCACCGTGGTTATGGTCGACTTCATCTCATACGCCAAACGCTATGCCAGATCAGGCGAGTGTCGATATAGCTTTGTCAGATATAGCTTTGTCATCCGATGCAGCTCTACCCAAACATACAGCTTCCCCAACCGATACGGCGCCATCATCCGATATGGCTTCACATGAGCCGACCGTCTATGTGACAGATGGCTGCCAGCTGTATCGCACCTCTGGCGGTTCGCTCGTTATGCTCTGGTCAAGCTATGAGCATGACAGCTATGTACAGACGATTGCGCGTTCGGTCAGCGGCAAGCTGGAAGGACCGTGGGAGCAACTTGAGCCGCTTGTACGGGAGGATAGCGGGCACGGTATGCTGTTTCAGACAGTAGAGGGCGCCTGGAAACTGATCTTGCATCGTCCATTTCGCATCCCGGAATCACGCTGTTACCTATTTGATGTGGAGGATACAGGCGATTGTTTTCGACTGGTGAAATGAATGCCGCTTGAACTGACATCGGCTTGCTTTAGTTGCGTAATTTATTTTAGTCCATATAGCTCTTTTGCCTCATCGTTAAAGTGAGCAATAAGCTGCGGCATCTCATGAATCGTTTGTCCATGCTGCCATAAGATATGCTGCACAAAGATCGTATCGATAAACAGTCGGCTAATAATCAGCGTACAACGATCCGGTTCGTCTACGAGTGCGTCGACCATCACATGAAGTTCCGCAGGATCAAACGACAGAATGTAGCAGGCATAATTTTGCAGCAGCATACCGAAGCAATGAGCATGATAGGCGTTTGGCGGCTCCATCGCTGCCTGTCTTAATACAGCGAAAAAAGCCTGTTTATCCCTACGATATTGTTCCAGCAGTCGGTTCACATCGTTCAACCACGGCAGCATATAAGATACTTCCGGCATGTTGGGAAGCTGTAGTGCCATCGCACTTCCTTCCAGATGACTGAGTAGTTCCAGCGTCAGTGCTTTGCACGGTTCCACTGCATTTGAAGGTATGTTCAGACGGTCTGCATACTGCTCGTAGTGCTGCTGAATCTCATCATGATACCGGGTCATATAGTCGCGAACACTGATGTCTGTCGCAGTATGGATAAGATGCTGCTCCTTATAGGAGAACGCCTGTAGTGTTTCCTCATTTACAGGATGTGCGTACAAATATTGATACAGCAACCAGCCGCGTATTTGCTGGCGCTGTTCATCAGTCAGCAAGGTGACCTGATTTAGCCCGGATAGCTGAAAAAAGCAATACCCTTTCATCCAATCATTCATCCGGTTGTAGCGATTGAGCGGATAAATCGATAGCGTAGTATTGATCGTGAGCAGTAAATAATGCAGGATCAGCTCATCGTGCAGATCAAGCTGAGGAAATTGCTGCGCTAGCAGTGGAGCATGTACAGGCGCGCTCAAATAGCCCGGATCGGCAGGCATTAGCTCAAATGCCCATTCGGAAAAGGCAGTCCCTTGTGCGTCACGTATAAATAGCTCGGTGCTGTCGTCCTCACAGACCTCATATTGAAAAGGATGATGATGAATCTCATCAGGGGACTTTTGATCCCTGTATTTGATGCCGATATAGGAATTGTATAGAGATTGCATATTCATCGTTTCCTCCTGTAAACTGTCCTAGATTACATGCTGCGATCGGCGCAAATAGGAAATATAGAAATAAAATGTAGGTGACCATCTCGTTATCAGCGAATTGCAGCAAGGCATTTTGCTGTGCGAACATCACATTTCATCAACACGGTGTTAGGCAATAGCTAACACTAATCATATAAAACATAAACGTATATCGCTATGTATTGCGTATCTTTTTGTAAATTGAATCGAATAGGCAATTCTAAAATTAGCACAATGGGCGATAAATACGAACGTTTATACTGTATTGTATATGTCAAAAAATATATAATGTATAGAGACACCATTCACATTTGCTGTTAGCACAAGTGATCGTGTCAGTAAATAACATCTGTAAATCCCTGTAATCCGTATTCTCTTGTTGGTTTTTCATAACGTTAGCCCTTTTCGCGCAAACTTTTCATTTTTTACCAACTCTAAATAGTATATAATTGAAGGATAAGAGTCGATAACATTTTTAACAGACTGCAATTGAGTTATAATAGTGGTATAGGATGGAATGCTCTGTGGGGTAATGGAAAATAGTCAGTATCGTGATGTTCCTGAGTGGAGCCTTGCTTCGTGTGATACCCGAGCAGGAGCGACTGCTCTTTTTTGCAAATATACGAGATAAGGAAGGTTTTTATGAGCAGCGTACAGAAAAAAACAGACGTTATCTTAATTGGTGCCGGTGTCATGAGTGCGACACTGGGATCATTGCTGAAAGAGTTAGCACCAGAATGGGAAATTAAAGTGTTTGAGAAACTCGCAAGCCCTGGAGAAGAAAGCTCTAACGAATGGAACAACGCCGGTACAGGTCATGCGGCGCTGTGCGAACTGAACTATACGTCCGAGAAGCCGGATGGCACGATCGACATCAGCAAAGCGGTGCAGATCAATGAGCAATTTCAGCTATCCCGTCAATTCTGGGCGCATCTGATCCAGACGGGTGTACTTCACAACCCGCAGCAATTTATTAAGCCGATTCCGCATATGAGTCTGGTGCTGGGTGAGAGTAACGTTTCTTTTTTGAAAAAAAGATTTAAAGCGCTTACCCAAAACCCGCTGTTTCAAGGAATGGAATATGCGGATGAGCCAGCTAAGCTCAAAGAATGGATTCCGCTCATCATGAATGGACGCACTTCGAGCGAGCCGATTGCCGCGACCAAGATCGATTCCGGTACGGACGTGAACTTTGGCGCGTTGACTCGAATGATGTTCGATTATCTGAAAGGTAAAGGCGTCGACGTTCATTATAAGCACAGCATTAAAGATATTAAGCGTACAGCAGACGGTTCATGGAACGTGAAGGTGCACAATCTGGATAATGGCCGGGTCGAGAACCATGTCGCACGCTTTGTATTTATCGGTGCTGGTGGCGGTAGTTTGCCACTACTGCAAAAGACCGGTATTCCCGAATCCCGTCAAATCGGTGGTTTCCCGGTAAGTGGTGTATTTATGGTCTGTAAAAATCCAGATGTGGTGGAACAGCATCATGCTAAAGTGTATGGCAAAGCCAAAGTCGGCGCGCCACCGATGTCTGTACCGCATCTGGATACCCGTTATATCGATAACAAAAAAGCACTGTTATTCGGGCCTTTCGCCGGCTTCTCACCAAAATTCCTGAAAACCGGATCGAATATGGACTTGATCGGCTCGGTAAAGCCAAACAATCTGATGACGATGCTGGCAGCAGGCATGAAGGAAATGGCACTGACCCGTTATCTCGTGCAACAGGTTATGCTGACGAGCGATCAACGGATGGAAGAGCTGCGCGAATTCATTCCAACGGCGAAAAGCGAAGACTGGGAGCTGGTCGTAGCCGGTCAGCGTGTACAGGTTATTAAGGATACGCCAACTGGCAAAGGTACATTGCAATTCGGTACGGAAGTGGTAAGTGCAGCCGACGGCTCTGTTGCCGCATTGCTGGGCGCTTCGCCAGGTGCATCGACTGCGGTACATGTTATGCTGGAAGTGCTTCGTCGCTGCTTCCCGCAGGAAATGCCCAAATGGGAACCGAAGATCAAGGAGATCATTCCTTCCTATGGCTTATCGCTGTCCGAACATCCTGACCTGTTCCGCCAGATTTTCAGTTCTACTTCGGAAGTGTTAGGACTGAACGGTGACGAACATGCAACGGCAGGTGTGGAAACGTCGCCGGATGTGGTGACGCGGAGTATTTAAGTCTAAATCCTGCTTTCGTAATAAGTGAGGATATTCGTGCTACAAGTTGCAAGTCGGTGAGAAGAACAATGACTTGGATTACTCGCTTCAACTTGTAGCACGAACAAGCAGGTAAGCAGATCAAATTCATAGCCGATACGAATCATTGATCTATCGTATAGATGGCTAGGCTACAGATCAAAATAGGATCGATGAGTAAGGAGCAGGACCTGGATGAAAGGGCTTGCTCCTTTTGTATGTGAACATGTATGGGTATGGAGATATAGGGCATAGGCATAGGTGTATGAAGTATGCGAATGAATACATATAAGGCGGCATCGGCTGTAAATCCCTTGCTTAAAAACACGAAATGTTGCAATCCTCTCCTATTGCCCATTTCGGTGGTCTGCTATAGTGATCACAGTAAATATGTAAGCGCTTTACAAAAAGTGGAAACGACACCGTTAGCTGTTTGGCATAAAGAAAGGGGATAAACAGATGAAAAGCAAGAAACAGACATCACTGCTATTTTTAATAGTGGCGATTGTATTGGGAACGTGGCCAATCGGCATGCATACTTCCGCTGCGGCAGAGGGTAATATCTCGCTCGCCAATGCGGGCTTTGAAAGTGACTTTTGGAGCGATCAGTCATGGAAAGTCGAGTCATCGGATTGGAGTCAGACCGAGATAAGTCGGTATACGTATGCAGATGATTCGTTTATTACTGCGGCTGAAGGCAGTCATGCGTTTAAATATTGGATCAAAGACAGTGCATCTGCCACGCAACAGATCACCGTGAGCCAATCGGTGTATTCGCTGCCTGCGGGTAGCTATGAGCTGGCACTACAGGCGATGGGTGGTGCAGGCAGTGAAGCGGCACAGGTGCAAGTATTCGCAGATACTTCGCAAGGCAAAGAGACGGCCACAACGGGCTACAACAACTGGGGCACGTTAAAGCTAAAGTTTGTATTGAAAGAGCCAGCAACAAACTTTACGATCGGTGCGCATATTCGCGGTAACGCTAAAGCATGGGGCTATGTGGACGATGTACAGCTCAAGCGATTGAGCAGTGATACATCACAGCCTGTAGCCGCCGATATTTTCGTGAAAAAGATCGATGGGCTGGGCGCTGATTTTATTAAAGGGGTCGATGTATCGAGCATCCTTTCGCTGGAGCAAAGCGGCGTGAAATTTTACGATGAGCAAGGCAAGGTGCAGGATATTTTCACCACATTGCATGAAGCAGGGGTGAACTATGTGCGTGTGCGTATATGGAATGATCCCTATACTGCCGCAGGCAAAGGCTATGGTGGTGGCGATAACGATCTGACCAAGGCGATTGCCATTGGTAAACGTGCGACCGCCAATGGCATGAAGCTGCTGGTCGATTTCCATTATTCCGATTTCTGGGCCGATCCGGCGAAGCAGCATGCACCGAAGGCATGGGCTAACTTAAGTTTTCCAGACAAAGAGCAGGCAGTATATGATTTTACGAAAAATAGTTTGCAGCAGATTGTCGATGCTGGTGTGAATGTCGGTATGGTGCAGGTCGGTAATGAGACGAACCAGTATTTTATCGGTGAAAAAGATTGGACGAATATTAGCAAACTGTTCAATAAAGGAAGTCAGGCGATTCGTGCGGTTGATCCGAACATTCTGGTCGCGCTGCATTTTACGAATCCAGAATCGGCAGGACGCTATACCTTTTATGCCAAATCACTCGCTGACAATGGCGTCGATTATGATGTGTTTGCTACGTCCTACTATCCGTTCTGGCATGGCACACTGAGTAATCTGACGGCTGTGCTGAAGCAGGTAGCAGATACGTATGGCAAAAAGGTCATGGTGGCAGAAACGTCCTATACGTACACCGCAACCGATGGGGATGGTCACGAAAATACCGCTCCACGTAGCAGCGGACAGACGCTGGATTATCCGATCAGCGTACAGGGCCAGGCGACTTCGATACGCAATGTGATGCAGGCGGTAGCCGATGTAGGCGCGGCAGGACTGGGTGTATTTTACTGGGAGCCTGCGTGGTTACCGGTTGGACCAGCAAGTGAGCTAGATAATAATAAGAAGCTATGGGAGCAATATGGTTCAGGCTGGGCGTCCAGCTATGCTGGTGAATATGACCCGGATGATGCAGGCAAATGGTATGGTGGCAGTGCGGTCGATAATCAGGCATTGTTTGATTTTACCGGTCATCCGTTGCCATCGCTAAACGTGTTCAAATACGTGAATACCGGTGCGACCGCACCGCTCAAAGTAGACGCGATTCAGCCGATATCGCTAACTGTGAATGCAGGAGATCCGATCCAACTTCCAGCAACGACAACAGCGACTTACAATGATGGTAGCACCGGTACGGTAAGCGTTGTCTGGAATCAGGAGCAGCTGGAACAGGCGATAACAAAAGGTGCAGGCAGCTATACGATCGATGGCACCGCAGATGGCGGTCATTCGGTACAGGCAAATGTATCGATCCGTAAGCCAAATTTGCTGCTGAATGGCAGCTTTGAGCAAAATGACCGTACGATGTGGAACATTACGTACGGCGAAGGTACAGCGCCGCATACGGATTATCAGAACAAAGCATCGGATGCGAAAACAGGGCAATATTCGCTTCATTTTTATGATGGAAGTCGAGTCGACTTCCGCGTAGAACAGGATGTGTACGGACTCAAACCGGGCTATTACGATCTGTCGATGAATATTCAAGGCGGTGGCGCAACGAACCCGGATATGAAGCTTTATGCGAAAACAGGCGAGAAAACATGGGAGCAGCCGACGAGTGTGAACGGCTGGGTACAGTGGAGTCAGCCAGTCATCCACGATGTGTATGTAGCGGATGGTGCACTGACGATTGGAGCACAGGTGCGTGCAGATGGTGGAGCATGGGGAACGCTCGATGATTTCTATCTGACATTTGTACGAGGGACGGACAGTACATCGTCTCCTGAACCGACACCAGAACCGACCACACCAACACCGGAGCCAACGATACCAGATCCCACTACGCCAACACCCGTACCAACAACACCTACACCAACTCCAACACCGGATGGTGGCGATGAAGGTAGCCATTCCGGCAACAACTCGTCCAGTTCCTCCGGTGGAGGTAGTGGAGGTACAGGTGCAGGCAGTCAAAGCCAGACGATTAGCATTGGTGCCAATACGCAAAATGGTAACTTAACATCTGCCTTTACGATGCAGCGCAGTGTGCGTGGAGATGGATTCATCCGCGACCAGATTAGCTATAGTGCAGCTGAGGCCAATACGGCGTTACGCGCGATGCAAGCGGTAGGTGCCGATCATGTACGTCTGGTCGTACCGACAGGTAGTACACCAGCCGCAGAGCTTGGCTTTACGCTACCAATCGATACAGCGCGTGCGTTATCAGCTGCCGCTGCTGGATTGGAGCTAAATACCGCATCTATCGGACTGTTGTTACCTTCGTCCACACTGGCTACTTTGAATGAACCGGGTCAGTTTACGATTATATCAGCAGCAGGGACTGCGGCTGCCCATGTGGCTACACGTGCCAGCAGCGATCCGATCGTCCAGCAGGCAGCAGCCGGGGCGCAGGTTCGTGTCATCGGTGAACCGGTGGAGATTACGACCAACGTACAGGGGAAGCAAGTACAGCTATCTTTGCCAGTATCATCCCAGCAATTGCCCACTGACCCTGCTCAGCGCGATCTTTTTCTGAAGCAACTGGTCGTCTATGTAGAACATAGCGATGGAAGCAAAGAACTGATTCGTCCAGAGCTGGTGACAGGCGCAGATCAATCGCTAGTCGTTCAATTTAACGTGAATAAATTCAGTACATTTACGTTGCTGCAACTAGAGCCAAAAGCAGCAACGTCTATAGCAAATGGTGCAGCTCAGCCAATAAAAGGATATATGCAAGGCTATTCGGATCACACATTCCAACCGGCTCGCACGGTAACACGTGCTGAACTGGCAACGATGTTAAACCGTCTCGCCCAAACTAAGCAAAGCGATACTGGAGCAGGCACAGCGTCAACTGAATCATCGACTTCACTGTCGGTAGCAGCGATGCGTCTGTACAATGATGTGGATGCAGATCACTGGGCTTCCTCTGCCATTGCTGCTGTAACGGTGGCAGATTGGATGAAAGGGGATGAACAACATCGTTTTGCCCCAAACCGCCCGATTACACGTGCAGAGATGGCAACGGTGCTGTCACGCTGGATGAAGCTGAGCGGTAATGCGGTAGCGACTTCTTTCAACGATACCGCGCACCACTGGGCATCCGCAGACATTGCATGCGTACAACAGGCAGGCTATATGCAAGGCTACCCGAACGGCAATTTTGAGCCGAATCGTACATTAACGCGTGCTGAAGCGGTAACTTTACTCAATCGGGTGCTGGGCATGAAGACGGCTGATGTTTCCAGTACAGGTATAGGTAATTCATGGTCGGATGTGCCATCCACGTATTGGGCCGCACGTGATATTGAGCTGGCTACAGCCGGTCAATGAGTGAGGAGTGGCAGTGTGTAGAGTAGCTGTATATAGAGATAGCCAGAGTATTGTGAATCCTTTAGTAGCGATGAATATAGATAGAGTGTGGAAGAATACGACTGGTAAACTCATAGAGAATATAGCAAGGAATAAGGGATAAGAAGCAAGAAAAGGCATAGCAAGCTAACAGCATGAGATGAAGAGTAAAAAGCAAGACATAGCGAATCAGAAGTAAGAAATAAAGAGTAGCGATGAAGTGTTATAGCATAAACCGTAGTGAGATGAAAAATAACAAGCAATCAGCAATAAAAGCTTGCTAAGAGATGTTAATGCCAAATAGCGACGCGTAGAGACATGTTCAGTCTCCATGCGTCGCTATTATAATTTTGCGATAAATAAATCAGAATACAATAATTTCTCTAGTGATTTGACGATATTCCATGCGAACGTTGATGTTATACAGCGGAGACGAGTTCATTCGGTGATCTAATCGTATCTTTCGTAACATCGAATGGATCAGACTTTATCCGAATCCGAACGAGCGAATCTATCATTCACTTCTTATCCGTACATTCCTGTGCGAGCGAGACGGCAGACTGTCCCCTTACTCCTTGCCAGAGTGGTGTATCTCCCATAACACCACTTTGCATGCCCGGCTGCTTACTCACTGTCGCTGCGATATTTAGCATCCATCAACGCATCATGCTCTGCAATCAAACGCCTATATTCATCCTCATCGGCTGCAAATACTTTCCGTTCTTCCTCCGATAGCTCCGCTCCCTGAATAAGCGAAGATAAGTCTTCAATTTCATACGTAAAATGATCATGAGGACTGGGCATGTAGTGGATAATCTCGGACATCTGATGCCGACTGTCCAGCGCGTAGGTGAGAATATGGAACTCATTCACTGCCATATATACTTCCTCCGGCACCGCCCCAAAATCCTCTTCCAACCCAAAATCAAAAGCCGCTTGCGTCAACTCTTCATCAAATACAAACTCCGGTTCCCGCATCTCATCTGGAAACAGAATATTTTGATTCAGCTTCGCCAGATCATTCAAATACGTGCGCTGCGAAGAAGCCTGTATCATCGGATGAGGTAAACGGCTTTGCGCCGTTCCAGCCGGAAGAAAATAAGCGGCATCTTTAATGACGAACATCATACGATCCTGCTCATGAATAAACTGTAAATAATCCCATGTCAGCCCGGCACGGGCTTTTTTATAACGGAATCCAAGCGCCTGGCAGCGCTCGACGACTTTGTGCTCGATAAAATTACTTTTCGTCCAGGCAAAACCTGAACTGATTGCCATCAGACTACGATATTTTTTACGAATTTCAATATAATCGCGATAACCGTCCACAATGGCATCTACGATCATACGTGCATAATGCGGCTTTAGCTTGTACGAGTCCATCCCCTGCTCCATAGCAATCACTCCGATCATCAGAATGCAAAAGGTGTATAGTTCCAGTTTACCGATAATCTAACGTGAGGAGAATGATTTTATAATAAAATCGTGAATTTTAGCTCCTTGATGCCTTTTCCCAGACATAATGAAAAAAGGAGCTTCGCTATAAAATTCCCGAAAATGGCTTTAAAATGCTTCATCTAAACTGTAAGATAATATAAAATTTAAATAATATGACGAGCAAGTAGATGAGACTCCATTGGCGTATACAGGAGTCATGGTGTAGAACAACAATGAACCCTAAAGCAAATATACGTCAAAAAAGAACAGGGGAGGAATAATAAGATTAAGGAAAATGAGTTCAGGAACAATTGGTGTAGAACAATTTGTAAGCGCTATCTTTTCAGGCGGATTGTTACATGGATCATAAGTACATCCTATTTTAATCACACAGGAGGGATTTCTTTATGACTACCCATTCCGTATCGTCTTCAACCCTGTTCCGACGAACCGCTATACTCGTTCTACTTATGGCACTCACGATGACCGGTGGCTGGTTGTCGCCGCCTCATGCCCATGCTGCGGCGATTAGTGTGACCGAAAATGGCTCTAACCTCATCGTCAATACCGGTGCTGGATTAGTATACACCGTTAACAAAAACAACGGTGATCTTATCTCCAGCAAAATGAATGGAACCGAGCTAAGCAGCTCCGGTGGTAAAGGTTCACATATCGGCTCCGGGCTAGGCTCGGCTGCGACCGTAACATGGAACACATCGCCTTCTGGTTCCACTGTGCTCATCACCGCCAAAACCAACACACTTACCCACTACTATGCTTCACGCAGCGGCGAAAATATCATCTACATGGCAACCTACATAACGGCTGAACCGTCGATTGGTGAGCTGCGCTATATTTTCCGCGGCAATAGCAATGTGCTGACCGGCGTACCGGTTGGCTCCAATCTGCGCGGCAATACGGGTGCGATTGAAAGCTCGGATGTGTTCGGCTTTTCCAATGGACAGACCGCTTCCAAATACTATGGCAATGATCAGGCGCGTGAACTCGGTATTCGCGGCGTGACAGGTAACAATGTCGGTGTATTTATGGCGTATGGCAATCGGGAAAAAAGCTCGGGTGGCCCGTTCTTCCGCGATATTCAGTTTCAAAGTGGCGGAGATACCGAGGTTTACAATTACATGAACTCTGGCCATGAGCAGACCGAAGCGTTCCGTATGGGGCTGCATGGACCGTATGCGCTCATTTTTACGACAGGTGGAACGCCAGCGGCGCCTGATTTTAGCTGGATGGCTGGACTGAATCTGACCGGCTGGGTAACGAGCCGGGGTGCGGTCGTATTGAATGGACTGTCCGGTATGGATAGCAGCTATAGCTATACGATTGGCTTTGCCAATAGCACGGCGCAATACTGGGCCACTGCATCGGCAAGTGGGGCGGCGGTCAGACACGATATGATTCCGGGCACGTATACGATGACCGTGTACAAAGGCGAACTGGCGGTGCATACCGAAAGTGTGACAGTGACCGCAGGCAATACAACGACACTGAACACACGTACAATTACAGGCGATCCCGCCACACGTGCTGCCATCTGGCGCATCGGCAACTGGGATGGAACACCGCGTGAATTCCTAAATGGACAGACGATACCGCTTCGCCATCCATCGGATAGCCGCAATGCAAGCTGGGGACCTGTCACGTACGCGACAGGCAGTGCGACCAATCGTTTTCCAGCGATTCAATTCCGCAATCAAAATTCGCCTACAAAGATTACGTTTAATCTGGACGGTGCTCAGGCAGGTTCGCCGCATGTGCTCAATATTGGCATTACCGCCGCCTATAACAATGGACGTCCTAGCGTAACGGTTAATGACACTACATTAACGAATCCAGGCGCTTCGACACAGCCAAGTTCACGTAGCTTCACGATCGGCACGTATCGTGGCAATAATCATACGTTCTCATGGACTGTGCCTGCTTCTGCGCTGCGTGCTGGATCAAATACGATCACGATTACACCGATTAGCGGATCAAGTGATCTGGGCACATGGCTGAGTGCAGGCTGGGTGTATGATGCGGTAGAGCTGCTGAATTAGAGAGATTCCGAAAGGGAACGTAAAGAAGATAAGTAGAGGTAAAATAGGGAAAAAATAGAGGGAAAGTAAAGACAGAGTAGTCGCTCTAATGTTAAAGGCCAAACTTTTATTACGGATGATTAGTGAGATCAAAATAACAGGGACGTAAAGGGCAACTCACTTGGGATATAGATTTATTTTACCGATCACGTTCATATTCACGCCAAAGCTTCTAACGCAAGCTGTCTACGAAAGTTATAGGTAACGGGTTAATGTACCATGCTATACCAACCAATAAATGGGCATATGTACGGATTAAAGATTGAACAAATTAAAGGGTCAGCACTGCTGTTTTATACGGCAGTGCTGACCCTTTTTGTATGATAACAAGTAGCCTAACAAACAGATACCAGCTAATCTGATTCCATGTACTATAGCCGATAGCTATGGAAATGGGAATGTACGCGATTAACATAATGAACTTCCAAAACAGTACAATTCCAGACTGGCAAAACTTCATGTAGCACAGTATGGTAATACAGTTGCATGATGTCAAAGCTATCGTATACTTGACCAGACACCAGACACCAGACACCAGACACCAGACACCAGACACCAGACACCAGACACCAGACACCAGACACCAGACACCAGACACCAGACACCAGACACCAGACACCAAAACTAAAAACTAGACTACATTATACTTGCCGGATCACATCATCAGCATCGGTAGAGAAAGCAAGCTCTTTTTGCGTTTCCAGTGCATCCAGACGATCAACAAGCGCTTTGCGGATATATTCGTAGGCATCGCTACCGAGCGGCAGGCGCAGTGGCATCTGATCCTCATCTACAGTTTGGATGATCTGTTTCGCCATTTTTTGTGGATCGCCAATGACGATGCGGTTAAATGTTTCCTCATCAAAGCCAGGCAACTCGCCCTTCATCATGCTGACGAATTGTCCAGCTTCCTGACCACGATACAGCTCGGTACGTTCGCCGAACACTGCATTGCTCGTAATAAAATTGGTACGGATGCCGCCGGGATCAACGATCATCGTCCGAATATGAAACGGAGCAACTTCTAATGCTAGCGCCTCCATTGCTGCTTCAACTGCCCATTTGGAGGCACAGTACAATCCCATGCCGGGAGTAGAATAATGTCCGGCCATACTGGCAATCTGGACGAGCTGTCCGCCGCCCTGTTGTCGTAGCAGGGGTAAGGCTGCTCTGGCAACACGCAGTGAGCCGAACACGTTGGTCTGAAACAGATGCTCAATTTGCTCGTCCGAAGCTTCTTCTACCGCTCCGTACAATCCATATGCGGCATTGTTGACGATTACATCGATCGTTCCCATTTCAGCAAAAGCGCGTTTCACCACGTTTTTTACCTGTTCAGGATGCGTCAGATCAAGCTCAGCAATCCATAGCTGCTCACCGTATTGCTGTTTCCAGTGATCCAGTGCGCCAGGCTTGCGAATCGTAGCGGCAACACGATCGCCGCGTTGTAACAGCTGTTCAATCATCGGCGTAGCCAGACCGCCCGTTGCACCTGTAATTAACCATGTTGTTGTCATAAATGGCCTCCTGTTATGCTGTATTTGCTTTAGCATAATCGCTGACAGCGAGGCTAGCCACACTACCGTTATACTGGTAATGGCACTACTAGGTAAAGGAGGGACAATAGATGAATTGGACAGACTGGACAACCGGTATCCGTGCAAAAGTTGCCATTTATCTAACTTTCTCCTGCAATGAGGTGCTACGGATCGTAATATGAACATCTACTGTGCAGATCGTATGCAAGCAGAAGACTGTTGGGACGTTTGACGGAAAGTTCTATTCTAGCCGTGTTCAAACGATTCAAATCGTGGTCGAACGAACCGTGCTTTATTTCAAAATCACTTCGTCGTTCTCAGCATAGTATGTGGTATAGTTCCAGCATTATATCGCTGCCCAATCAACGCTGAGTAACACGATCCTGCTCTAATAGCAGCGTCAATTTGCTGGCTGTATCGGCGGACGGAACGAAAAAGCACCAGTGTAGTCCAGGATCATTATCGATAGCAGCCGCAGAATGGACTTCGAATTCCAGCTCTTGTCTATTAGCCAGCAAGTAGGTAGCAGTAGCTACACGCTTTTGCCGAATTTCAAATTTATCCCATAGCTCGGCAAATACGGCACTTTCCCGATACAGGCGATTAAAACGTTCTACATACAACGGTTCTGCGCGATGATGTTCAAATCCAGCGCGCATAATGCCAACACTATAACGGGCAAATTCGTCCCAATTGAGCAGTTTTTGCCGATAATCCTCGTTTAGAAAAATAACATTCATCATATGCCGATCCTGCTCTGCCATGTCCGCAAAATCTGCGATCACCAGCTCTGCTGCACGGTTCCACGCGATCACATCGGTCGCTTCGTTTGTAATAAAAGAAGGATAGTGCAGTTGCTGCACCAGATTTTGTAAAAAGTGATGATTACGCTTGGGCGGCCACTGGGCAGATCGTGACTCTATATCCTGCATCGCCATTAGACTGCGCAAATATTCGTGTTCATCCGCATCCAATCGCAGTGCATGGCTAATGCTTTCCAGCACCTCCGGGGAAGGATTCGTTTCTTTGCCTTGCTCCAGCCATGTATAATACGTAACACTCACATTGGCAAGATAAGCGACTTCTTCTCGGCGTAAGCCAGGTGTACGTCGTCTGCCGGGTAATGGTTGAATGCCTGCATGTGCAGGCTGAATCCGTTCACGCCGGGAACGAATAAATTCGCCAAGTGCAGAGGAAGAGCGTTGTAATTTCATCGATTCACGTCCTTTTGAATAACGAGATGGTGTTGCGAAAGGTGGGACTGTACTTCATATGATTTGTTACGTAAGGAGGACAGATAGTACAAGAAAGAAATGATAGGGAAGAAATGATATTGCTATGCAGAAATGATATTGCTATGCAGAAATAATGATGTTCTATAGAAGTGTCATAGAGATCGAGTATTCATAAAAACGAGACAGGATGAAACTGAAGTCGAGATAGAAGACAGATAGAGCACGAATCGAATAGAAATCAAATGGAAATAATATAGAAACTAACATAGAAATGAAATAAGAATGGAGTATACGTGCCGGATTCATCAATTTTATAGGATGTTTAATCATAAGATAATAAAAAAATAGGCTGGGATGATGCTATAGCTAGTTGGGAAAAATAGCACTCATCAACGATACCAGCTCTGTTACGTATTATATCGCTTTTGACCGAAGCGCTGCAAAATAATTCCTATTGTATCGATACAAATCCGGGTAATAGGGATGATATGATAGGGATAGGTACAGGCAGTTCAATTATAGACTCGATCATCCGATGATACTGCTATGCCGCATATTACCTTCATCTTCGTTCAGACCGAAATGAAATCCCGAATCACAAACCTAATTCATTCGAAGCTCAGGAGGTCATCATTCATGTCAGATCAGATGATTATCAAAACAGACGGTCAGGAACTCACACTAGAACGTATTTTCGATGCACCAACAGAGCTGGTATTTCAGGCATTTTCTGAAGCCAAGCATCTTGAGCAATGGTGGGGACCGCACGGCTGGGAACTCACCGTATGTCATATCGATTTTCGCCCAGGTGGGGAGTGGCATTATTGCATGACCTGTATGGATCGCAATCAGAGTGACTTTTACGGACAGGAATCATGGGGGAAAGCGGTCTATAATCTGATCGAAAAGCCGAGCCAGATCGTCTATACCGACTATTTCTCTAATGCAGACGGCAGCGTCTCGGAAGACATGCCAAGCAGCCGCATTCAGACCGTGTTCCACCAGCACGAAGGCGGGAAAACGAGACTGATCAGCCGCGCGTATTTTGATTCCGAGGCATCGCTCAAGCAGGTGATGGAGATGGGTATGGCTGAGGGCATTACGCAGACATGGGATCGGTTGGAGGCGCATTTGGCGCGGATGAAGAAATAAAATTTAAATTTCGGATGATAATAACAGAAAAAGATAGCAGAAAAGGCTCGAAGTAAGAAGTAAGAAGTAAGAAGTAAGAAGTAAGAAGTAAGAAGTGAAAAGTGAAAAGTGTCTATGCTTTGCATATGTACGTTTCGGAAAAAAATCGTTATAGTACATTCAAGACGGTAGATTCGTTTGCGTATTAGCGAGTCTGCCGTTTTTATTCGTTAAATAGAGATGACATCAAAAAGAGGAACTGTCAGTCCGAAGACGAACAGTTCCTTTTTTTCTATTTGGATTCGTTTATATTGTGATCGATCGGATGCTTATTCGTAGTTGTAGCTTTTACAGCTGCTCCCCATGACTTGCAATCACCTGCTTATACCACTCGAATGAATCTTTCTTATACCGCTTCATTGAGCCATTGCCTTCATTATCACGATCCACGTAAATCATACCATAGCGCTTCTTCATCTCACCGGTCGTAAACGACACGATATCGATAATGCCCCACGGTGTATAGCCGATCAGATCAACGCCGTCGTAATGTACCGCTTGCTCCAGCGCTTCAATATGGGATTTTAAATATTCGATGCGTGCTGGATCGTGGATGGAGCCATCTGCTTCCACCTGGTCGATCGCACCAAAGCCATTTTCCACAATAAACAACGGAATCTGGTAACGATCATAAAAACGGTTAAGCGTATAACGCAGTCCGACCGGATCAATCGCCCAGCCCCAGTCGCTTGATTGGATGTATGGATTGTCGACGCTATTCGGCAGACCGCCATTTACGACATCACCGGTATTGTCGTTGTGCACATCGCTTTTGACCGTTGTCGACATATAGTAGCTAAAGCCGAGATAATCGACCGTACCGTTACGCAAAATTTCCTCATCGCCCGGCTCGAATACGATGTTATAGCCTTCACGCTCAAATTCCTTGAGTACATAGTTCGGATAGTAACCACGCACATGCACATCCGGGAAGAAGTAGCGCTCACGCATCGTTTCTTCTGCCAACATCACATCGTTCGGATTACAGGAGTATGGATAGATCGGTACATGCGATACCATCGCACCGATCTGGAATTCTGGATTGATCGCTTTGCCTTTAGCAACCGCGAGTGCACTTGCCAGCAGCTCATGATGTCCTGCCTGATACATGACCTCGCGTGCATTTTCGCCTTCTTTGACCATCACACCGGAGTTCGTCCAGAGGAAGATCGGGTTGTGCGCGTCCATTTTGTTATTGATCTCGTTAAATGTCATCCAGTATTTCACCTTATCCCGGTAACGGGTAAAGCAAACTTCGGCAAATTTCACAAAGTGCTCAATCACTTTACGGCTACGGAAACCGCCATATTCGCGTGCTAGATGGAGTGGCATTTCAAAGTGGGATAGCGTGATCACTGGCTCGATGCCATGCTTGAGCAGTTCATCGAACACATCGTCATAAAATTGCAGGCCCGCTTCATTCGGCGTATCTTCGTCACCCTGTGGAAAGATGCGGCTCCAACCGATCGATGTGCGCAAACATTTCAGACCCATTTCGGCAAACAGCGCAATATCGTCTTTGTACTGATGGTAAAAGTCGATCGCTTCGTGGTTCGGGTAAAATGTGTTCGGTTCGATTTCGTCCGTGATCTGGCGTGGTACGCCATGCGCACCGGCAGTCATCACATCGACCACGCTCGGTCCTTTGCCGCCCGCATTCCAGCCGCCTTCAAATTGATGGGCAGCGAGTGCGCCGCCCCATAGAAAGTTTACAGGTAGTTTGCTCATGATGAATTCCTCCATAGTGTCCAATATAGTTCGTTTATCTCTCTACTTACTTTGAGTTACACCGCTGTGCTAAGAACAAGGCAACAGAGTCGGGGAGAGTAGAGAATCTACGCATTAGGATGAAATGTAGATTGCTCTACTGCAAAGCTGTAAAATAAGGCTGTTTTGTATAGGCAAAGGTAAAAAATCTTTCTGGTAGCGGTCGTAGTTACACGTGCTTGTTAATCTAGTGGCCTTATCGCTTAAATTAACTCAACGAATTACGGTCAAAATATCGGCATCCGTCGTCGCTTGTTCCCCGGTGCCAACGATGATTTGTTTGTAATCAAAGCTGTTGGTCACGAGCACAGGTGTGATCGTTGGCATGCCATTGCTCTGAATCAGTGCTTTATCAAATTGCAGCAACAGGTCGCCTTTGTTGATGACATCGCCTTCTTTTACATTCAGTTGGAAGGGGGCGCCTTTGAGTTTGACAGTATCCAGTCCGATGTGCACAAACAGTTCGACGCCGGTATCGGAACGTAGTCCAATGGCGTGTCCCGTCGGTGCGACGGTAGCTACCGTGCCGTCGAATGGTGCATACAGCTTATCGTCGGATGGCTCGATCGCCAGTCCCTGACCCATTGCACCAGAGCTGAATGCTTCGTCCGGTACTTCGGTTAAAGGGACGATTTTACCGACAAGTGGAGCGCTGATCGTTTCCTCACCTGATAAGCTGTCCGTATCTGTCTGACGGTGGGCGATGTCTGCACCAGCCGTTGCACTGATGGCGCTCATCGCTTGATTGGCGCTCGCTACAGGTGCTGCTGTTGTCCCTGCTGCTGGTTGTCCTTGTTCCTTTGCCAGACTGGAATCACCAGCTGGTGTTTTGGCTTCGTCTACACCATAGCCGAACAGTTGGATCAGGATGACGGGCAGTACGATCGCAATCGCAGAACCGATCAGGATGCCCCATACGGATGTTGGATAGTCCGCGTTAATGCTATTTACGATCGTCAGTGGGCCTGGCAAACCGGCATAAGCAAAGTAATACGGATTGAAGAAGCTCGCTACAATCGCGCCAACTGCACCGGAAATACAGCCGAAGATCATTGGCTTTTTGAAACGCAGCGTTACGCCATAGATCGCTGGTTCTGTAATGCCGAACAGTCCAGTTATGCCCGCAGAAATACCAATTTTACGCGTGTCCTGACTTCTCGTTTTCAAAATAACACCAAGTACGGCACCGATCTGTGCAACTACCGCGATCGTCTGATACGCCTGGAACGAATCGCGTCCATATTGCTCGAAATTCGCCAGTACCATCGGTGTCACACCCCAGTGTACGCCGAAGATCACGATGACCTGCCAGAAACCACCGATGATCGCGCCAGCTAATGCAGGTGCATTTTCAGCAAGGAAGTTGTATCCGTTTGCAATGCCGTTAGCACCAAGTGTCGTTACTGGACCGATCAATACGATCGTCAGCGGGACCATCACGAGCAGGCATAGCAGCGGTACAAATAGTGGACGAATCACTTCATGAATACGCTTGTTCAGGAAGCGCTCCAGATAAGACAAAATCCAGACGAGAAACAGCGGTGGCAATACAGAAGAAGTATATGTAGTCTCTGTCAGCGCGATGCCGAGAAAGTTAACGGTGCCTCCATCGGCAATCTGTGCAGCCATTTCTGCCCAGGTTGGGCTGACTAACGCCGCACAACAGGCGACGGCGATATACGTATTCGTTTTAAAATGTTTGGATGCTGTAATGGCGATGAAGATTGGTAAGAACGTAAACGGCGCCCATGAAATAAAGCTGATTACTCCATACGTGCCAGATTGCGCGAAGTTTGGGAATAGCAGACTGGCAATAATGAGCAAACCTTGCATAATACCAGCTGCTGCGAGTATATACACAAACGGCGCAAACACCGCCGACATGGTCGCAATAATACGGTTCAAAATCGTACCTTTCGGCTGTGGCTCGTCAGCATTGGTGTCTAGCTGCACAAGCTTAGCGAATTCATCGTAGACTTCGCCGACATGCTGCCCGATCACCACCTGGAACTGTCCACCATTTTCAACAACGGTAATGACACCCGGCATCGTGGAAACAGTCTCTTTGGCCTGTGCACTGTTTTGCTTCAGTACAAGCCGTAGCCGGGTTGCACAGCGTGTCGCTCCAGCGATGTTTTGCTCGCCGCCAACCGCTTCCAATATGTCATGTGCCAGTTTTGGATAATCTCTAACTTTTCCCGACAATGAAACCACTCCTTCATGTATGAACAGTAAGATAGATTGCTGCACTGAAATTGTTTTTCGCTGAATTGTTCGTTGTGCTCGTATAATAAAAGCGTTATCAATATAGTACACTCATATTATAATTATAACGGTATAATTTATCAATAACCAAATTATTTAATTTTGAACACACAATTTGAAAGTGAGGTTTTAGAAAGAATATGGTACAATTTCGGTAAAGTGTCTGGTTAACAACGTCTATATGTTCTTCGAGAACCAGGTCGTATACGCAAAATCGTGTGCAAGCAGGAGGGGAATAAGGGAAAAGGACGACTTTTGAGCAGGGGTATCTACAATGTATTCCTTATGGGTACATTCCTGTACAAGACCAGAGTCCGTTCATCATTGCTTGCCGAAGTGGTATCTGTTCCAGAAAAACAGCTTGCTTACAAGCCCTAACGAATGCTTTTGGAGAAATGATGAATCGCGTTTTATTCACCGTTATCGCAGCAGATCGTTGTTGGTCTAACCCAAACTGATTAGCCAACGAATTATTAAGCTACATACCCACTACTATATTGAGAATGAAGAGGACTGCTTATGTTAAAATATCAGCATATTGCCGCAGAGATTGAAAAATACATTCAGGAGCATGCACTGCAACAGGGCGACAAATTGCCTGTACTGGACGAATTAATGGTGCAATTCGGCGTCAGCAAAAGTACGATTATCAAATCGCTGGAACTGCTGGAGGAACGCGGTGTTATTTTTCAGGTGCGGGGCAGCGGCATCTTCGTCCGCCGTCATGGTCGTAAAGGCTATATTAGTCTGCTGAAAAATCAAGGGTTTACTCGCGATCTGGATCATTTCCCGATTACATCGCAGGTGTTGGAGCTATCGGTAGGTAAGCCGACGCGTGAAGCGGCTGCTAATCTGAACATCAGCACCGAGCAGGATGTATATTATGTGAAGCGTGTGCGTTACATTTATGAACAGACGCTCTGTGTGGAGGAATCGTACTATAACAAGGCGATTGTAACGTATTTGAATAACGAGATCGTATCGGATTCAATTTTTGATTATATTCGTGAAGGGCTAGGGTTGAAGATCGGCTTTTCCGATTCGTATTTGCATGTGGGTAAGTTGGAGGAGGAAGAGGCAGGTCATTTGGGCTTGAATAAGGGTGATCCGAAGCTTGAGGTAGAAACGATCTTTCATCTAGCCAATGGACAACCGTTCGACTTCTCGCGTATTACGTATAATTATATTCAGTCGCAGTTTTTCATTCAGGCGAATGGGCATGGGATGTGAAGTGGGGTAGATGTGGGAGTAAAACTGTAAATAGGATGGGCGTGAGAAATATGGCTATCCTGTTAAAGGTAACGACTCAGCATTAAGCAGCAATTACTAAACGTCAGTCGCCAGACCAAAAAACGAAGTGAATCCATTATGGATCACTTCGTTTTTTGGTTTCGGTTATTTTTGATTTGAATGGTGTACAATCGCGATTGATGGGATATTTGAACTTAAAACTTTTATGACCCATACGTTTTTTAATATCTGTACTAGCCACTATAATTACGCCCAACAGTCATTTTATAGCGAATTCCACCAGAACCCATACTGGAATTGCAGGCTCTACAGCAATATGCATGATTGCCTGTATAACTATACCAATTATGGCGTGTAGTTCGGTCTGTATTGCGACCGATTCTATTCCAATGTGCAGCTACAGATTCAATATGGTCGATTGTCATATCTGATTTGTTTACATAACGTCTACAAGAGGAACAGCGACATTGATTTGTATTGAACGGGTGTTCATAGTTAGTTTTATATGTATCAAATGCTTGTTGAGCTGTTGAACTATAGGAACTTGGATAGTTGGAGCTACGCACATTGCCTGTAATCAAACTTTCCATCCAAGCATCCAAATCTTTTAAACGGCTATACTTCGAGCCTTTTGTAAGTTTTCGGATTCCTTCGATCGTTGCTGTAGCTAAAGAGCCAGCATCAAAATTGTTGTAAATACTATACAAGTCTTTGTATTGCTGAATATTAACGCCCCTATGATTTCTAATATCATCTTCCATTCCACTCAGCGTAATCTGAATTGCTTCTTCTATAGATCCAGCATCGTCTTTGCTCAAAAAGCGTGCACGCTGAATTACGGGTGTAGTATAGGAAGCTACCGAATTCGCTTGCCTTGCCAGCCATTTTCCCAATTGCTGATTCCCTAATTGAGAAGATAATTGCAAGATATGACGTGAAGTAGAAGAAATTGTCGTTTTCGTTTGATCAGGTTGTTGCTGCACGACAGGCATGTGCGTCGATGGTGATTTAGATTGTTGCCTAGACATCGGGTCATGGTACATGCATATCCTCCTCGTATCCTAGATTTAAGTAAAATGATAATGGATCAAATTATAATATTTTCCAATAATATATAATTCTAAGATCACATTTAATATCCTTCATGCCATATGCCCAAATAAATAATATTAAGGCTTAAACTCACCGACAGGCGTAGCATGAAGCTTTAACTTCCGCTGTTTACTCTCCTGATACAGCGCTTCTGAAATGATCGGGTTCGCAGTATACGTATATGCCAACGTAAAAAACTCATTTGCCCCAATCTTAGATTCGTCCAGCACAATCTGCTGAAAGCCTTTCGCGACGCGTCGTGGTGGAGTAGCGATCGAGCGTAGTACAAGCGGCTTGCCTGCATAGTCGGATTGTTGATAGTCGACACTATCCAGCTCCTGCAAACGATGGACAATCCAGTATGTTGCTTGTACAGGAACATGATTGTAATACTGTACATGTGTTGGGACGAATTGCGCGGTGACGTTCCACTCTTCGAGTAGCCGTTTGAAAGCATCCGAAACGACGAGCGCGCGCGTGCCGGTATAGAACAGGTCGACATTCATGTTGCGTACACTGGAATCGAGAATGACTTCGGCAATCGTGTCAGAAGCTACCTCGGTTTGGAATGGATCATAATAGGTATCCAGCTCTGGCTCGAAAGTAGCACCACCTGAAATGAACCCTTTGGGTGGATATTGGAATTCCAGCATATAATAGGTCATGGATCATGTACTCTCCTATCGGACTGATTGTGTGTTATTGATTCGTATGAGTACACTATTAAACATAAACTGCATATCCTGTATAGATCCGCATCGTGTAGGTCAGATGCTATTCGTATCTGCTCATAAAGATAGCTTATAGATCATCGGCAGTAATATCAAATCGTTGATCCTTATAATAATAGGCGCGATCCTGCTCGGTAATCGCACGAAGTACCCGACACGGATTGCCGGCAGCGACCACATTGGCGGGAATGTCTTTCGTTACAATGCTGCCTGCACCGATAACAGTGTTATTGCCAATCGTTACGCCAGGTGTGATGACGACATTGCCGCCGATCCATACATTGTCGCCAATGGTGATCGGTAGCGCGTATTCATAGCCGGCATTACGCGGAATATGATGAATCGGATGCCCGGCTGTATATAGCGATACATTGGGCGCAAACATCACCTCATGCCCGATCGTCACCTTGCCGCCATCCAGAATCGTACAGTTATAATTCGCATAAAATTGATCGCCCACTTCAATATTACTCCCATAATCGCATCGAAATGGCGCTTCGATATGAATATCGCTTCCTGCTTTGCCCAGCACGCTGCGAATAAGCGCTTCGCGTTGTACATACTCATCCGGGCGCAGATGATTGTAATCATACAGTTTGAGCTGACATGCTTCACGTTCTTGTTTGAGACCATCGAGTGAGGACTTGTATGGAAGACCGTGCTGCATGCGTTGTTTCTGATTCATATATTCCGACTCCTTTTGCTTGAGAATAAGTTAAACAACCGCTGTTATGTAACCATATAAAGTGTGTACTTCCATATGGAGTGTCTGTGCCTGCTTACTATGACGAACTTCATCAATGAACGAACTTCCACAATTATATATAACGTAATAGGTGCTTTTATTTCTGTCAAATGGTGTTTGTTAGCTTGCTTCGACGCTGCTGCCAGTAACTCATCCGAATACTGATCATTTTATAAAAGTAGGTTACCTAATATATTGACAGGCTAAATCAATTTTTGTATATTATGTGCATAATCACTCTGTACAGAGTACTCTATACAGAGTTAGAAAAGAACACAGTAACAATAAAATGAACGTTATGTCGCTACTTCAAAAATGGAAGAGCAGCGGTAAGAAGGGAAGTGGGAAGCTATTGTCTTTACAAATTTATATTCTCGGTTCGTTATGGCAGCAAGATATCCATCCTTATGAAATCAAAAAGCGCATTGCTGAGAATACAGGTGGTACCGTTAACATTACCGATGGCAATCTGTATTACAATTTTGATGCCCTGAACAAAAAAGGATATATCGAAAAGGTTGAAGTGATCCAATCGGCCAACTATCCAGATAAAAGCTTTTATCGTATTACGGACGAAGGACGCGATGGCCTGCGGAGCATGATTTATAAAAGCTTTGCCAAGCCAACTGATATTTCATCGCTTATGGCACCACTGCTGTTTATTAGGCTGGTAGATATAAAGCGGATTATTTTCTTTTTGCAGGAAGCCATTGAAAAACGTGAAGGTGAGCTAACGGACATTCAGGAGCATATTATCGATGGTAAGGTGCTTGATGATCAAACTGAGCAGAAGCAATTGTATTCATTTATTATCCGCTATGCAGTGTCCAGACGGGAACACGAGCTTGTTGCATTAAAGGATATGCTCAATGTAATCGAGCAACTGAATAACGGGCAGTAACTTAGATAAAGGTAAAATTCACATGGTTGAGGTGGAGAAAGTGAAGAAGAAACTCACATTATCGATTCTGGTTGTGCTGCTGGTCATTAGCGGCGGTGCACTCGGTTATTACTATTGGTATGAAGGCAGATATTATATCAAAAGTGATGATGCTCGTATTACAGCCGACCAGTACAAGGTAATGCCACAGATTAGCGCCAAATTAACCCATCTCGACGTCGAGGAAGGGGATACACTAACACGCAATCAGCCGATTGCCGAACAGGACGTATCTGGCTTACCGCAGGAAAACATCAGTAAATCGATGCTACGTGCACCGATTGATGGTACGATCCTTAAACTGTATTCCAGAACAGGTGAGATGGCTTCGCCAGCCGCTCCAGTAGCGATTATGGCGGATATGAACAATCTGTATGTCTCTACCAATATCGAAGAAACGGACATTAACCGTGTAAAGCTGGGTGAACTCGTTGACGTTACGCTCGACGCTGATAATGACCAGATGATTCAAGGTAAAGTGCGCCGAATTGGGCAGGCATCCAACTCGGTGTTTTCCGCCATTCCAGCGTTGAACACAAGCGGTAATTTTAATAAAGTTACGCAGCGGATTCCGGTTGAGATTGCCTTGAATATACCGAAAGGATTGCGGTTAATCCCTGGTACGAATGTCGAAGTTAAGATTCATACACCGTAAAAGGAGCGTGTTTCGATGTCAACGGAAGCTTTGAACACAGCTCCTGCCGGGCCGGAAAGTTTC
Source organism: Paenibacillus wenxiniae (assembly GCF_039822605.1). Lineage (NCBI taxonomy): Bacteria > Bacillati > Bacillota > Bacilli > Caryophanales > Paenibacillaceae > Paenibacillus > Paenibacillus wenxiniae. The sequence continues at coordinate 536,314 of NZ_JBCGUH010000003.1, read as the reverse complement.
ACATCGCGTGAACGCTGGCTTGCCTTCTGGGCGATCGTACTGGGCACCTTTGTTGCTGTGTTGAACAACAGTTTGATTAATGTAGCGATTCCACAACTAACAAACGATCTTGGCTCAACGACGACGCGCATTCAATGGGTGATCACCGGCTATTCACTCGCCTCTGGCATTATCGTACCCATTACTAGCTTTATGGAGCAGCGGATCGGCTATAAGAAATTTATGATGTTAGCATTAGCTGTGTTTACATTAGGTACGCTGATGTGTTGTTTTGCCTGGAGCGATATGTCACTGATTGTGGCACGCATTATTGCAGGTCTCGGTGGCGGTCTAATTATGCCGCTTGGGATGACCATCATATACAAAATTATGCTGCGTGAGCAGGTAGGGTTAGCGATCGGTCTTTGGGGGATTGCTGCGATGGCAGCGCCAGCGATCGGGCCAACGCTAAGTGGCTATCTGATTCAATGGTTTAACTGGCGTTTTCTGTTTATCGCTTGTTTGCCGATCGCTCTGTTTGCGATTTTGATGGTATTCGTATTGATCAAAGAGCCACCAAAAAACAAGCCGATCCAATTTGATCTGGTAGGCTTTTTGTTAGCAGCGACCTGTGCAGGAACATTGCTGTATGCACTGTCGAACGGCTCTTCATCTGGATGGACATCTTTTAAAATTGTAGGGTTATTCTTTATCTCTTTCTGGGCACTTGTGTTCTTGATTGTTGTAGAGCGTGGCAAAGATAATGCGGTGATCGATGTATCGCTGTTTAAAAACTATAAGTTCTCGATCAGTGTGATCGCGTCCAGCTTTGTCATGATGGGCATGATGGGCGGCACGTTTCTGGCACCACTCTTTTTGCAAAATGTATTGTCGTTCTCCGCGATTCAGACTGGAATTACCTTACTGCCACAGGCGGTCGCTATGGCATTGATGATGCCGATTGCCGGTAAGCTGGTTGACCGTATCGGTATCGTGCCGCTGGCGGTTGTTGGATTAACGTTAACCAGCTTGATGACGTATCATCTGCACGTCCTGTCTCCGCAAACATCAAAAGTTTGGTTTGAAATCGTCATGTCGCTTCGTGGAATGGGAATCGGACTTTGCCTGATGCCGTTATCGACGGTGGGGATGAATGCGATTGCGGACGAAGTGTCACCAGCGAAAGTGAGTAGCGCATCGGCTGCTTCCAATCTCATTCGGACGATTGCCGGTTCGATGGCGATTGCGATTTTGACGTTTATTATGCAAAATCGGGCAGCGTTGCATACACAGCATATTTCCGAATCGGTAACAGCCGATAGTGCACAATATTTGCAGTCCGTGCTGGGTAGCTCATGGCTTTCGAGCGTGAGCAGGCTTATTTCACTCGACGCGTATGCGCGGGGAATTGCCGATGCATTCCTGTTGTCAGCGATTCCGTTATTTTGCTGTATTCCGCTCATGTTTCTGTTTCTGATCCGCAAGAGACAACCCGGACATACACGTATAACGGAAGAAATACAGACAGCGCCGTAAATGTACGATTGGTGTGCTATGGATTATAGAACGAAAGGGAAACGAGCTATGAGAATCAAAAAATGGGAAATGACTGCCACTGCACTCGTACTGAGTACTGTCCTGCTGGCAGGTTGTTCTAACGGTAATGAAGCTGCATCGACAATGAATGTGACCGTCAAGGTTGCTTCCGCTCAACAAGGACGAATCGGTCAGGGCGAAGTATATACCGGTACAGTCAATCCGTCGGAAACGGTCAATATCGTACCGAAAATGATGGGCAAAATCGCTGCCGTCTCCGTCGATGTCGGTACACCGGTGAAACCAGGTCAAGTGTTGTTCAAGCTGGAAGATGACGATCTGCGAAATAATTTGAAAATCGCGCAATCAAACGTCGATGCAGCGGCGGCTGGAGTGCAAACTGCGCAAGCTTCCCGCGAATCGGGCATCGTCTCTGCTAATTCGGGCGTGGTCGGATCAAAAAGTGGTGTTATCTCTGCCAAAAGTGCGATTACACAGGCGCAAAATGGCATCAATCAGGCGCAGTCCGCTGTCAATCAAACGAATACAGCGTTAAAACAAGCCCAAATTGGTGTATCGACCGCTAATAATGTGATCAAACAAACGGCCGAAGCGCTAAAAACGGCACAATCTACATTAACACGTACACAGTCGTTGCTGAGCAACGGTTTGGCTACGCAGGCTGCATTGGAACAGGCGCAAGCTGCCGTAAGTAGTGCACAGACGGCGTACAATAATGCAATCAATGCGAAAGCGAATGCGGAAGACCAGTTGCAAGCGGCTCAAAATGCAGTAGCTACAGCAAATAAAGGGCTGGCTACAGCACGCGAATCGTATAGTAACGCAACTAGCGGTTATGCCAATGCCAATGATGGTTATAGTAATGCACAGCGTCAATTAGCAGTATCACAAAGCACTGCCGGGATCGAAGCAAGTCAGCAAAAGCTTAAGCAAGCACAGCTAAACGTCGATATCGCCCGTGATCAACTGGACAATGCGGTCGTCAAATCACCATCGAATGGTATCGTTGTCACTAAAAATATCGAAGTAGGCGAAATGACACCGTCAGGCGCAGCATCGCTCGTCATTAGTGATATTGATACTGTGCATATTATCATTTATGTGCCAGCTGGTGAAATCGACCATGTGCAAAAAGGGGATTCCGTACAAATTAACGTATCTGCCTCGAATGTGCTGGCAACCGGGCAGGTAACACGGATCGATCCGCAGTCGACCAATGGTAATGGCTATCCGGTAGAAATTGCCGTCTCCAACAAAGATGGCAAGCTAAAACCTGGTATGCTAGCCAATGTTAGCTTTATTAGCCATGAGGCCAGAGAGGGTCTGATTATTCCAACCAAAGCGGTCGTCCAAGACGGTAAACATGCTTACGTTTATATCGCTGTAAAAGGCAAAGCCATTCGCAAACAAGTGACGATCGGCACTACAAGCGGTGCTCAAACACTGATCACCGGCGGTTTAAAAGCAGGTGATCAAGTGATCGAGAACAACCAGGCATTGCTGGATAGCAATACGACAATTACACTGTCGCAGAACGGATGACTGGCTAATAAACAACGTATAAATCAGTAATAGCTAAAGATTAGACCATGATTGCGCTGAAGAAACCAATCAAGGAAAAGTGCAATGTAATCGGACATCATCACTAGTACGGCTGATGTTTCGTATCTATGTGAGCATGTAGAAGATAGCCAACCCGGCTGCCTGCAACAATACACTAATCAATCCAATGAATAACCGAAAAAGCATAATAGCAAAAGAGAGCCGCATCGTATGCGTGCTCTCTTTTTAATTTAAGTGACCATACGACGATGATCACTACACAATTATCTAGTATCGCCTGATGATTTAGACATTGGGTTGCGCTATCTGTTTCTCATTATGCGCATGTATTCAGGTATCGCGGATAAATCTATTAGGCGTGAATCTGAATCTCTGCGCCTTGATCCGCCTGCTGCAATGCCTGCACGATCTGCGCTGCACTACGATAATGGCTGCGATTCACGATAAAATCACGTGCCAGACGTGCCGCACTCGACTTAATATGCAGACGCTTGGCATCGTCCTGAATCGCCTCAATGTCTTTCGCATGTGCCAGACCGACTACCCGCCGCATCATCTCACTACCCGCATAACCGACGGTATCTTCCAACATATGCTGTAGCTGATAATCCAGATAACCGGGAACTTTGGCAAAATACTCCTGATTATCCGCCTGCCATAGCTCGCTATAACGCGTTTGGAACACATCCCACACATTTGTTACATGATGTAACAGTTGCGCACGGGTATCATCCTGACGAGCAAGTGCAGACAGCAATGTGTTGGCAATGAACAACCCGATATCATAACCAATCGGACCATAAAAGGCGAATTCAGGATCGATCACTTTCGTCTCCTCATCACTCGCGAAAATACTGCCTGTATGCAGATCACCATGCAGCAATGCTTCCGCCGAAGTCATAAAATGCTGCTTGAGCTTTGCGCCTTCCAGCAATAGCTTCTCATCGCCCCACAATTGCTGTGCCAGTTCACTCAAGCCTGGCTCAACTGCGTTACTCTCATCGTCGATCAGCGGATAGGTGAAGACGAAATTTTCGGTAATTTTACACAGCTCCGGGTTATGAAATTGCAGTGCCAGTTCACGACGTGCCTCTGCCCCAAGTGCAAAGTCAGACGTACCATACAATGTACGTGCCAGATATTCACCGATATGGGTAGACAGTAGCGGATAGACTGCGCCTTCGGCAAAGCCTGTACGTACGATAGTGAGCCGCGATAAATCTTCCATCACGGTAATCGCATACTGCTCATCTGTATGATGTACGACAGGCACATAATCCGGTGCATAGCGGGCGAAGATTTGCAGCGCTTCGCTCTCCATCCGTGCCCGTTCTAACGTGAGCGGCCAGCTTTCCCCGATCACACGTACATAAGGCAGTGCCTGCTTAATAATAGTGCCGCGTCCAGTCGCCGACTCGATAATATGGAAGACGAGATTCAGATTGCCATCTCCAATCTCGCGACAGTGTAGTCCGGTGCTGTCGTCAAACAGGTTTAGCTTCACAGCCAGTTGAATCGCAGTTTGTTCATTTAACGGTTCGTAGGTAGCGTGGGTAGATGTGTTCATAGTTTCCTCCTTGCGTTGGTAAAAACTTGCCCATACGTTTGGGCGTGAACTGTCGGTGCGGGTAGGTACACCACTCCGGCAAGAAATAAGGGAACAGACTTCGGTGGAGACGCGGGAATCTACTGTATTAGGATAGTATGTAGATTCACGCCTATCCAAAGGTGTCCATATCCCTTATTTCCTTGCGCTGTTCTGTGCTGGTCGCAGCAATCGCAGAGGTGTTCAAAGTTCGGGTAAGTGTATTCCCTGTGCGTGTTGTAGCAGTTAAACACTTCATAAACTCGTATCATTTACTTTTGGTGATTACATGATCTTGCTTCTCGCAAGTGAATATCGGTTTCTTAGCTCCATACGTTTTTTGGAGCCATTCATCATTCATTACGTATTCCTTACGCTTACGCGCATCAACCCTTCTGCCGAGCACGATGCACGAATGTGACGGCCAGCGCCAGAACGAGTACGGCACCTTTGATAATGTCGGTGGCGTAGTATTGGACATTGAGCATCGTCATACCGTTGACGAGGATGCCCATTAAGACGGCGCCGAAAAACGTACCGATCACGTTGGGGCGGCCTGCGCCGAAGACGGAATAGCCAACGAATACGGCTGCGAGTGCGTCCATTTGCATGGAGGAACCAGCGTCCACTTGACCGGAGCCGACGCGTGCAGCGAACAGGATGCCGCCGATCGCTGCGAAGATGCCGGATGCAACGTATGCGAGTGTGCGAATACGATTGACACGCAGACCGGATAGGCGAGCAGCTTCTTCGTTGCTGCCGGTCATGATCATCTGACGACCGCCGCGTGTGTATTTGAAAAATAGATGCATGCCGATCACGGCGAGAATCATCAGAATGACCGGGAATGGAACGCCCAGCAGGCGACCCTGACCGATCCATAGGAATGAGTCTAGCATAACGCCTGGCGCTTTGGTGCCGTCCTGAAATTGCATATTGTTATAGATCGCATAGCCTTTTGTATACGTGCGATGAATCCCGCTAATGATGTACATGACCGCCAGTGTGGCGAGCAGATCGGGGATTCGGATTTTGACGATTAACAGTGAGTTGAGCAAGCCGACGAGAATACCGAGAATGATCGGTACGATGATCACGACGATTAGCGGCATTTGATACCAGACCATCATCGCCGCGGCTACGACCGTAGTCAGGGAAACGGTCGAGCCTGCGGACAGATCGAAGCCGTCGACCGTGAGTGAGATCGTAATGCCGATCGCCACAAACGTAACGATGGAGATCGAACGCAAAATGTCGGTAATATTGTTATACGTGAGAAAATGCGTGTTATATACGGAGAAGAAGATCAGTACCAGACCGATAAAGATCAGCGCTCCGTAACGATATGAGAAATGGGCTAGCTGGTGTTTCATACAAGTTCCTCCCGGCCTGCGCTGGCGTAATATAACAAATCCTGATGCGAAGCTTCGCCATAAGCGAATGATTTGGTGATCCGTCCATCACACATGACGAGGATGCGATCAGCCAGTCCAAGCGCTTCTTCAAATTCGCAGGTCAGATACAAAATGCCTTTACCCTGCTGAGCCAAACCGCCGATCACTTTGAAAATATCGCGTTTGGCTCCAATATCGACCCCTTTGGTCGGTTCATCTAAAATATAAATGTCAGCGTTCGTTTCCATCCATTTGCCGATAGCGACCTTTTGTTGATTACCACCGCTCAAATAGCCGGTGAGCTGGCGATCGGAAGCAGTTTTGATGCCGAGTGCACCGATCAGTCCATCGCCATGCTTACGTTCAGAGCGTCCGGAGATGATACCGAGCGAGGTAATCTTTTGCAGCATAGGTAAGCTCAGATTGTGGAGCACCGATTCTTTTACAAGAATCCCTTCCTTGCGCCGTTCCTCCGGCACCAGCACGATGCCTGCCTGGATCGCCTGCTGTGGTGTGCGCGCACGAACCGGTTTGCCATTTAGCTCAATCGTGCCACGGTCGGCGGTTTCGGCACCGAATAGCAGCTTGGACAGCTCGGTTTTGCCTGCGCCGACCAGACCGACGACCGCGACGATTTCACCACTGCCTACCTCAAGGCTCACATCCTGCACATACCGTCCAGCTGCCAGATGGCTAACCGTTAGCAGTGGCTCGCCAATCTCGGTAAATACTTTCGGATACTCCTCTTCAAACGCCCGTCCTAACATCGAATGCACAACTTCATTCGCATTCGTCTCCGCGGTAGGCAGTGTGCTCACACGCTTGCCATCTCGCATGACCGTAATCCGATCACAGACACGGAAAATTTCCGGCAACCGGTGTGAAATGAAAATAACGCCGATCCCCTGTGATTTGAGTTCTTCCATAATCGTGAACAGTCGCTCGGCTTCCTCGATACTAAGCGGTGCGGTTGGCTCATCCAAAATGACAAAGCGTGCCTTCTCTGCCATCACACGAGCGATGAGCACCAGCTGCTTTTCCGCGAGTGTCAATTCGCTCACCTGCTTACGCGCATCGATCGCAAAGCCAAGCCGCTTTAGCATGTTCTCCGCTTCGGTATAGATGGATTTCCAATTCAAAATCGGACTGCCGCCGGACGCGGTAATATGGTGCAGCAAAATATTTTCCGCTACAGACAGCTGTGGGATCAGCGACGTATCGACTTCCTGATACACACATTGAATACCGGCACGTTTGGCGGCGGCAGGGGAATCGATCATTACGGTCTGTCCATCAATCGTGATGCTGCCCTGATCGGCGCTGTACGCACCGGACAATATTTTCATCAGCGTGCTTTTGCCAGCGCCGTTTGCGCCGAGCAAGGCGTGAATCTCACCGCTGTTGACCTGAAATGACACATCCTGCAACGCGGGAACATTGGCAAACGATTTGAACATACCGGTCATTTGTAAACTGCCACCGGTGGTCGCTGCGGAATTGCTCATGATGATGCTCCTTTCTGTTGCTCCTGTAATAGCAAAGTATCCACCTGCACGGGCATAAACCGCACAGGTGGATCGATACTGTTATGGGTAGGTGAAGACGATCGCTGGATCGGATATCAATCCATGCGGTTTTACTGTTAGGTCTTCTCTGTTACGGGTGGAGTATGATCGCTGCATGCCATATGCTGCCTTAAAATAACCATCTATGGATATATAGGCGATCTATTTGTTTAAGCAATAGCTTCTGAAAATTCCATGTACGACGTATACGATAATCGGTATGAAGTCGCTCATTTATTGAACAATGTCTGTTAAAAATGAACGGAACGTTATATCCAAGTGAGCAAGCTCATTTATAGGATGTACTTCAATGATCGTGTCCGATGTGCCTTATTTGCCAGCAGCGACTGCTTTTTCCAGCTCTTTCAGTTGATCGGTATTCCCTTGATCGCTGTCGCCCCAGCCTTTTACGTACTGGTTCAGGTCAGCGGTCGTTACTTTTTTGTCTTTAGGAAGTTCTTCACGTGTGACGTATACCGGTTCCAGCTCGACTTTATCATCGGTTTTGTTGCCAGCGAATTTCTGGTACAAATAACGAACCTGTACGCGGCCGATTGTCGTCGGATCAACGGCTGCGGAAGCGACCCACGGGCTTTTCGGATCTTGAATCATCGTCAAATCCTCGTCGCTCATATCGATACCGTACACTTTGATTTCATCGCGGCCGGCTTGTTTGATCGCATTGGATGCGCCTTTAGCAAATTCATCCCATGCTGCCCAGACCGCAGTGATATCGCCTTTGTTCGGGTATTGCTTCAAAATTGCTTCCATTTGCGTCTGTGCATCCAGCTGTGCGTTATCAGCTGTACCGAATGCAGCGACTTCTTTAATATTCGGATATTTTTCCTGGAACTTTTTATAGGAGATTTGACGGGATTCCATCGGTGGGAAGCCAGCTACCCAGATTTTTACGATATTGCCTTTGCCACCTGCATCTTTGGCAAGTTGCTCCAGCGTCATTTCAGCCATTTTCTGATCGTTTTGCGCCAGGCTCGTTACACCCTGTACGCCATCCAGTGCGGAGTCAAAAGCGACAACCGGAATACCGGCTTGAACCGCTTTTTGTACACCGGCAGTCAATGCGCCAGCATCGCCGTGGTCGATCAGGATGCCGTCGAATTGTCCCTGGTTAACGGCTGCATCAAGCGAAGATGCCATTTTGCTTAAGTCGTTGTCTGCGGCAATAACGGTAACCGTACCGCCATACTTCGCCACCTGATTTTTTACCCCATCTACATATTGAGCGGAAAATGTACCATTATTCAGACGCATAATCAGTGCAATATTTTTACCTGCAAGCGGATTGCCAGAAGTATTCTCTGCGCTTCCAGAGGCAGTCGTATTAGCGGACCCACTTCCACAAGCGCTTAGCACGACGGTGAAGATTAGCAGAATAGCGAGCAAAGCTGTGGATTTTAAACGAATATTCATTTTCTTTTCCCCCTGTACATGGTTGCGTTAAAGCTTTAAATGAGTGCGACTAGCGATATTAGAATTTAATATAGAATCTAAATCCGAGTATGTCAATTGGTTTTGTTAAAATAAAAATAAATGACTTTTTTGCTCTGGAATTGATTTGGAGTAATGTGAATAAAATGGATATTTATATTTTTAGTTGTATAAATATAAAAAATAGACCGAACGATATCTGTTGAGAGTATAGAAGTCGAAATGTTTGCCGAGGATACGATTAGCATTTCATTTATAGTTATGCATATATTCCTAATAGATTCATAGTTTTATAAAATCACGGACTTGCGTAAGTCTGGATATTAGTTTACCACCTTATATGCTATTGGGGAGTAGGGTACAGGTATATCTTTTTCCTATAACAAGTAAAAGAGTGATGGAGCTAAGATCGGTGATTATGCGTTTAGGAGGGTATTGGAATAAATTTTGAGACGTTGAAAAGGTAAGCGATTCACTGGATCGCCCTGTAGTTAGAATCAAAAGTATGACGTTATGATGGATGGTGGAACGATGGGGTGGAGGTTAATGAGTTCGATGGGATAGGTGTTGGTAGGACAAAAGACGATGCTTTGACTGCAAATAAACAGCCTTAGTATACAGCGCAATTTCAGTATCTTGATGAAGGGAAGTATCTGATCTTGATGAAGCTACATACCTGAAAGGCTCGCTGTATAGGTATACCAAATTCAATGATACAGCGAGCAACCGGTATAGGATCGTAGGCAAATTTTCTAACGGCTACTTAGTGCGATCTTTAGTCCAATCGCAGCGAAGATCGTACCTTGAATCCAATTCATCTGTCGTGAAAAACGAGGGCTACGCACGAGCCACATACGCACCTGATCGGCAAACAGACTGATCAAAATGAACAATAATAAGGCTTGCACGAGGAAAATAACGCCCAGTAGCAGCATTTGCAGCGGAACCTGTCCGGCTTCACGATGGATAAAAGGCGGCAGCAACGCCAGAAAGAATAGCGATACTTTCGGATTGAGTACATTCATGAGAATGCCGCGGCGATACAGTGCGGTCAGTTGATCATGATTTTGCCGATCTGCACCGCTGTTCCATACTTCGCTATGGGGAGCGCGAAAAGATTGCCATGCCAGATAGAGCAGGTAGGCGGCTCCGGCATATTTTACAATATTGAAGGCGAGTGTGGATTGGTAAATCATTGCGGACACGCCAAGCGTTGCCGCTGTAATATGTACGAGCAAGCCGGTGCACAGACCGAGTGTGGTGGCGATACCGGCTTTTTTGCCCTGTGTGATGCTTTGCGCTAACACGAACATATTGTCTGGGCCGGGAATAACGGTTAATAGTATCGCTGCGCCGAGAAAAGATAGAATCGTCCAAATATCCAGTGTTATCAGCTCCTTATTGGGTCATGAGGATGCTTCTGATTATAACGGGATTTGCCGAAAATGGCATTCGTTAGTAGAGAAAAAGCGCCATAATCGTTCCAAAAAGCGATTTTGGCGCGCTGGCTATAGCGCCTAGTTATAAGTAAAGTGATTGATTTGTCCACAGCGGAGGAAATAAACCAGTTTGGAAGCGGCATCGTTCATGATGTGTACATGCTATCTTTATGAAAGCGAAGTTTGAATCGTATGTAAAATGGGAATATAGTAAAAGTAGGACAAACAACGACGATCAATTCTGCAAACATAGTACAATGACGTGCCTACACTGCTTATAATTATTTGTAATAAGAGTATAAATGTACTGGCATCATCGAATTTCATGCTGTACATATCGAATAATAGGCAGTCTGTATCGTTTATGTTGCAGGGGATCTAGCGTTTGTTGGCTCCTATATGTTAACCCGTTAACCGATACTTTTAGCTTGTAAATAGGTTCAAATGACGAAACGGAGTGATACACATGAATCAGCAGCAACAAATCGAAATGGCACGTCAGATCAGAGAGCAAAGCTTCGCTCAAGTTGATGGTTCGGTGCTTGCTCCGCCTCGGATGCCGGAAGCACAGCGCGAAGAGATTCGTATTCCTACCTCTCTAGTAGAGGCGCGTGCGAATGTATATCGTCCGCTGAACGTGCAGGAAGCACTACCGGTGTTTATTAATCTGCATGGCGGTGGCTTCATTATGGGACAACCGGAAATGGATGATCCGTGGTGTGCTTTTATCGCGGAACGTACAAATTGTGTAGTCGTCAATGTCGATTATGTGCTGGCACCGGAGTATAAGTTCCCGGCACCTGTGCATCAGTGCTATGAGATTGCCACATGGGTATATGAGAACGCTTCCGAGCTGAATGTTGATCCACAGCGGATGGCGATCGGTGGACATAGTGCGGGGGGGAATTTGTCGGCAGCGGTGTGCATTTTGAATCATGAGCGTGGTGATGTATTACCGATCCGTTATCAGATTCTGGATTATCCACCGCTTGATCTGGTCACCGATCCTGGCGATAAGCCTGACTTTGCGGAGGCAATTCCTGCGGAGATGGCGCGTACTTTCAATGCGATGTATATCGATAATGAAGAAGATGCACGCGATCGACTGGCTTCACCAGTATGGGCACCGGATGAAGCACTGCAAGGACTACCGCCAGCACTTGTCATTACAGCGGGCAAAGATTCGCTGGCTGCGGAAGCAGCGAAGTACGCGGAGCGTCTGAAAGCCGCAGGCGTACCGGTCGTGTATCGCGATTATCCAGGCGAAGCGCACGGCTTCACCCATAACGGCACCGCTGAAAATTCACTGGAAGCATGGGAATTGATGGCGGATCATTTGAAGGAAGCTTTTACGAAATAAACAAGCGAGTCGTACAGCTATCATTTATGCAATGTTCCATACTTCATAAATCACTAGCCACCAGCGCCTGTAAAGGGAGCTGGTGGCTAGTTTAGTTTTCCTATTGTTAAATCAATGTGCGCTGTTAGATCGATATACGCGGTTAGTAACAATAACAGTAGCAATAACACAGGCACATAACCTGTACTTCCCGTTATTGACTACGTGCGTATTGGATCATGAATACAGGTAGATGCGCTAAAAGAGAACGTTTGGCAATGATCGTTACCGCCGCTGATTGCGGTTGCGATAAGCACGGACAGAAGCGACAGTAACAAGGATCAATAGAGCAAGTACACCTATAATACTAATAGTAGAAATAATTAGATTCGACCATTCAATATGCATAATACGGCGTGTACGACTATTCGTATCGATGTAAAACGAACGGAACAGTGGCAAGAAAACAAGGGAAAAGGATGACTTCTAGTGTTAGCGATCTCCTAACACGGGGTGCAATGAAAAAGGATTTTTGCGAAGCAAAATATTGTACTGCTTCAGTGTTAGCGATCTCCTAACACGGGGTGCAATGAAAAAGGATTTTTGCGAAGCAAAATATCGTACAGTTTTTGAACATAGCACTCTAACTGTTCTCCTAATCATTAGATTTCCGTGCGATAGGGTAGCTTGTCCCCTTATGCCTTTGCGCTAACCCATCCGTTTGCGTACACTGCCTCACACCTCCTATCCATTCTAGTTGGGAATGAGACCATACACAGAGCTACCATTCATTTTACATAAAATCAAAGAAATAACGCACCACATGGAAAAATACCGGCGCCGTATACGTCAAACTGTCCACACGGCTTAGATAGCTTTCCTTGAGCGCTTCCACGCGATCACTATCTCCGATCAGTAGATCACGTTTGAGCACCGACAGCGTCAAACTACCGAAAAATCCAGCCAGACTAATGAGCGCCCCGATGATCAGCGCAAAGCCCCAGCCAAATGGGGTCAGGTAAGGATGGATGAGATACGAAGCCAGTGTGGTCGCGACAAAGGCACAGGCAAATCCTTCCCACGTAATATGCGGATTCGAGGTCGGCACGATCCGCCGCTTGCCGATATACATCGATGCTACATAATGCACTACATCATTAAGCTGTGTTAGCACAACGAGAAACAGCACCAGCCCACCACCATATTGCGGTGTCGCAAATGGAAAATAAGCCAGATGGCTAAGTCCAAATACCATCAGCATCAAGCCCCACTGGGTTGAGCTTACACTGCGTAAGAAGCCGCCTGTACCTTTGTTAATAAGACGTGGCAAAGGCAAGAGCAGGAATACATAGATCGGAATAAACACGATGAACATCCCGTACCAGCCAATATAAATCCAATAAAATTGCAGCGGAATCGCCAGATATGACCACAGAAATAGCCGCCGATCCGCCTTGCGCGTGCGAATCATCGAATAATATTCCTTAAGCGCGAAAAACGTCAGTACCATTAGCGACAGCAGCGAGACGATTGGATTAAACAGCGTCGCCAGACAGAAAATAAAAAACATACCCCACCACGTCTTGATGCGCGCCCCGATCACACGATAATCTCGATCCGGCTGAAGCTTGCCAATTACTATGTACACGAGCTGAATCATAAGCATAGCTACAAAAATCAAAATGAGCGTAAACGCAGAACCACTCATACCGTCTCACCACCCTATCCTTAACATGCTTACAATCTGCCAAATGATGACTGAGCAGACAGGTACTCCTATGTTATTATGAAGGAATAACGTGAACTTGATAAGAGGGGAATTGCAGCATGAACGAAGAGCAGTCGGTTTTTATTTTGTTAACCAATACCGGAACCCTATTCACGCGCATGATCCAGCTATATACGAAGGCACCGTATAACCATGCTTCGATCTCATTTGATCGCGAGCTGCACGAGCTGTATAGCTTTGGACGTAAGCATCCAAGTAATCCGCTCAACGGCGGTTTTGTAAAAGAAAATATCGAGACAGGTACATATAGCAAATATCCGAATACGACCTGTGTCATCTACGAACTCAAGGTCACTTTGCGCGAAGTGGAAAAGATGAAGCGTGTGTTAAATATTTTTATTCGCAGCAGTCCAAAATACGGATATAACCTGCTTGGTATTATCGGCGTCGCTTTGCAGGAGCCGGTGGAGTTTAGCAATTCGTACTTTTGCTCGCAGTTTGTGGCGGAGATTTTGCATCGCTCGGGGATTAAGCTGTGGAATAAACTGCCTGCGCTGGTGACGCCGAATGATCTGCGCACGAGTGAGCGGCTGCGGATCGTCTATGAAGGCAGGTTGCGTGATTATCGACCGGAACAGGAAGTGGAGTAGGGTGGCTAGAAGGCAGATCAACCTAACCATGTAATAGGGGAATACGTTTATTCGTCAAAATAGTCTTCCAAAACTTGAGGATCATATAAGTCATACAGCATGTAGACCATCCCTTTTGTGGTATCAGGATGAATATCTCCCTCAAAAACATAGCTGAAGCCGCGCTTTTGATACCATGTCCATTTCTCAAAAAGAGCATCTGTAACTATAAATCGCTCATTAATGCATATGGCAAGATTCATAATATGACTTATCATCGCAGATCCAATGCCCTGATTTTGGAATGACTTTGCAACAGCGAGCCGAGCAATATGGAGTGCAAATCAATGTTCATCTTTTATCGTGCTCGTCTTTTTAATATTTAATTTTATTCGTGTAAGTGTAAAATAAGCGAGAAGCTGTTTATCTGGATTATAAACTAAAGTTGTACTTGCATCTCTTTTGATATGTAAATAATAAGCCATTTCTTTGAGGAAAGAATTCATTGTCGAATTTTCAGAAGAAAAAGAGGCTATGTCACGCATAGCCTCTTCACTGATGGGTTGAAATTGAAGATTCTGTATTTGAATTGGCATTCATTTTTTCCTTTATCGCCATTAATTTTTTTTGATTTTTCTCATTATTTTTTTGAATCTTTTCCATAAGTCTTCGAGCATCCTCACCTTCAATTGGAGGAATCTCTCTTAAATATAGTGACATAATATAATCCTCCTCATCTTCTTGATTTCTTAAAATTACACCATGAATATATCATTTTATATAAAAAATTAATGCATATTAAACAAAATTCAACTACTCTCCTGATCCGTCTCCACATGCTCTCGATGCGCATATTCATGTTTGAGCAACCAATCCTTACGCGTCAATCCACCTGCATACCCCCCCAACTCTCCACCCGACGTAATCACACGATGGCACGGAATAATAACCGCGAGCTGGTTGGAACCGTTTGCTCGTGCCACTGCACGTGAAGCGGTAGGGCGTCCGAGTGCGATGGCGATCTGCTGGTAAGAACGTGTTTCGCCGGATGGGATCTGCATCAGTACATTCCATACACTTTGCTGAAATGGTGATCCGATCATACGAATCGGTGTCTGGAACTGCGTTAATGTTCCGGCAAAATACTGCTCCAGCTCCTTTTCAATCCAATCAATCGGACGGGTGCGACCTGGGATAATCGCTGCTTTTTCACGTATTCGTAAGCGCTCGACTTCGCGCTCCAATCCTCGTCGATCAACAAACTCCAACAGCACAAGCGACTGTTCATCCGCAATCGCCAGCATCGGACCGAGCGGTGTATCCAGCCATGTTGCTTTAAGCACATGCTCGCCGTCAAGTCTCGTCGGTGCGGTGCCCATAATACGGGCGAACGCATCGCGGAAGCCACTGCTTGATTCATAGCCCGTATCGAGCTGACTGTCGATCACACTGCGACCGGAGCGAATATTTTTGAGTGCAATCCCCATACGGCGTGCGCGTGCATATTCGACAAACGTCATTCCAAACCGTTTTTTAAACTGGCGTCGTGCGGTCGATTCATCGATGGATAGCTCGCGAAAATCTTGCGTTTTCCAGCGCTTTTCTGGATGGCGTTCGACGGCTTCGACCAGTGTGCGGATCACGGCTGATACATGGTTAGGATGAGATAGCGGTCGGCAGCGCTGACAGGGGCGAAAGGAAGCGAGCAATGCCTGCTGTGCTGTTTCGTAAAATTCACAATTTTCAAACTTCGGCTTGCGCGCCGGACAGGTTGGACGACAGAAGATGCCCGTCGTTTTGACACCGACGTAAAATAAGCCTTCGTATTCTGTATTTTTGGACACTAATGCCTCATAATATTCCCGTTTGCGATCCAGTGTAATCATCCGCACACGTCCTTTCTGCACGTTGTTGTCTATAGATTTATTATAGCGTCAACGTCAGCAGACATCGCCGAAAATCAGGCATGTATTTTGAAGAAATAATTTTTAATACCGCGAAAAGGGGGAGAATCTCAGATTGGTGGCGATGTGGTCATTCATTCGGAGCAGGGTACTACTATGTATTCCAATGTAAAAAAATAAAAAATGGAGGATAGCCCCCCATTTTTTATTTCGTATCCTCCGGCACGATCACTTCCACATACTCCGGCAAAATATGCATTTCAATCGGCAATGTCGGTCCTTCCTCACCATCTACATTCGTTCGCACCGGCTCGTCCGAGCGCACAGCGATCTGACGTGCAGTAAAATAAGTGACCTCATGGTGCTCTTTGAGCTGACCGAGCAGTAGCGATGTACCGACTGCGAGCGAATTGAGCAGGCTCAAATTATGAATAATAAAGCCGTGCAATAACCCATCATCGACTTTAGCATCCGGTGCGATCTGTTCAAAGCCACCGACCGAATTGGTCAAAGTAGCGAGAAACAGCGGCGATTCACCTGACCAGGTTTGGCCGTCATATTCAATCGTGAGCGGTGATGCCGAGCCGCCGAATATTTCTTTGACCCCTTCACGGAAATAAGCAAAAGCACCAAATTTGGATTTGTCCTCCGAGCTGACCGAAGATAATGTTTCGGCCAGTGAACCAGCGGCGACCACATTGGCGAATAGCTGGTCATTTAACCGCCCCATATCAACTTTGCGGCGATGGGGAGATAGCAGCGTCCGAATCGCTTCATCCGTATTGAGCGGAATATGTAGTGCGCGTGCAAAATCGTTTACCGTTCCGAGCGGAATCACACCGAGTAGCGGACGATGTTCCTGATCCAGCAGTCCGTTAATCGTTTCGTGCAATGTGCCATCTCCGCCCACTGAGATGACCAGATCAAAGCAATCTGCACAGGCAGATGCACAGTATTTGGTAGCATCCAGTTCTTTGGCGGTTTCGTTAATGACCACATCATAGTCAGCCTCATCGCGCAGTAATTGCTCGATCTTCTCCACATATTCCTGCGCCTGTTCTTTACCGGAGGAAGGATTGATAATAATCATAGCTCGCTTCACAGTCCATGTTCCCTTCTATAATGGATTATAAAAAGTGATTATCTAAAATGACGGTATAACGTAATTTCTGCACAGCAAAACGTCTTACACTTATATACCCTAAAATCACCAGTGTTCTCACCTCTATCCATTACACATACACCGTAAATGTAGTCGATTCGCCAATGGTGCTGGTCGCTTCAATACGACCGCGATGCTGCTCTACAATCGATTTGGCAATGGCCAGTCCAAGCCCATGTCCACCTAACTGGCGAGCACGTGAAGCATCTGTCCGATAAAAGCGATCAAAGATGCGTGTGAGATGCTCAGCTGCGATACCATCGCCTGTGTTTGTTACTGCCAGTACGGTCTGATTACCGTGACGATGCAGCTTCACAGTGATGCTACCACCTGGATTGCAATATTTAATCGCATTATCCAGCAAAATCATCGTGACCTGGTACATTTGCTGGCTATTGCCTTCGATCATCAGCTGAGGGGAGATCTCATAGTGCAGCGATAAATTTTTCTCAAAAATAACAGCTTCCATCGTTAAAATAATTGTTTCCACCGTCTCGCTCAGATCAAACGGAGTGAATACAACATGGGTACGTGCTTGTTCCATCTCGGTCAAATAGAGCAGATCACCGGTCAGCCGCGCCATGCGCTCCGTTTCTCCTTTAATATAATGCAGCCATTTGGATTGATCACGAATCGGATCGTCCAGATTCGCTAGCAGTACATCGGTGTTGGTGTTGATGACGGCAAGCGGTGTTTTTAGCTCATGCGAAGCGTCCGCGATAAACTGCTTTTGCTTGTCGAACGCTTCCTGTACAGGCTGAATTGAACGGTTAGCAAAGTAGCGACTGGTGAAAAATAGCAGCACCAGCATAATAAAACCGACAGCTGCAAAGCTATAGATCAGATTCGTCAAAATTTCCTGCCGTGCGGTCACATCCAAAAAGGTATACAGGTAGCCATTGTTTAGCTGCAAACGCAAATAAGCCCAATCGCTGCCATCGAGACTGAATTGCCCTCGTTCCTGATTGCGCTGAAGTGCTTGCGCCAGCGCGTTATTGTAGATATCGCTGTCCAGCTCTACCTGCGAGCTTCGCTTCGTTTCTTTGCCCCCTGCATCGGTTTGAATAGTAAACGCAACGAGTCGTTCTGGACGCATATTGCTGCCGTTATTGATCGGCGCTGCCCCAGAGCTGTTCGTAGGTGGCTCGGTGCTGGATGTCTCGGAATAGGTGCTTGCATTGCTGCTCGTTGTGGAGACACCATTAGTCGTGCCAGTGCCAGTGCCAGTGCCAGTGCCAGTGCCAGTGCCAGTGCCAGTGCCAGTGCCAGTGCCAGTGCCAGTGCCAGTGCCAGTGCCAGTGCCAGTGCCAGTATTATTGCGCTCCGGGCGAGGGCGGTCGTTAGGGTGCAAATAGGATTCGGAGATGCGACCGAGATCCTGCTGGATATCATTTTGCACATCCCGATACGTGATCAGGTAGATGGAAGCGAAGGCAACGAGCATCAGAATCGAAATTGTCGCCAGATTTAGAATCAAAAATCGATTGCGCAGTTGTTGGAACATCACGTATTCACCTCAAGCACATACCCGACATTGCGAATCGTCTGAATGCGTGTAGTCGAGTGTAGAAAATTCAGCTTTTTGCGTAGAAACGATACATACACCTCTACATTGTTATGCTCTGCTTCCGAATCAAAGCCCCATAGCTTCTCAATCATTTGCTCTTTGGAGGTGATCGATTGCTTACGCACAAGCAGTAGCTCCAGCAGCTCCGCTTCCTTTAAGTTCAGTTTCATTTCTTTGCCACCTACTGCCAGCTTGAGATTTGCCATGTTCAGCTCCAGATCACCATAACGGAGCGAGTCGTCTGGCGGTACTTCGCCTTTACGCCGTAGTGCGGCACGAATACGCGCCATCAACTCTTCCGATGAAAAAGGCTTAGCGATATAATCGTCTGCGCCATAGTCCAATCCGGTCACTTTGTCGGAAATTTCACCTTTGGCAGTTAGTAAAATAACGGGTGTCGAATCGCCCTGATTGCGCAGTGTTTGGAGTACGCTGATGCCGTCCATTTCTGGCATCATAATATCGAGCAAGAGTAGATCGTAAATGCCACTCTGGGCATAGTCCAGTCCGGTTCGTCCATCGTATACGGCATCGACGGAGTAATGATGCTTTTTAAGAATCTGCATAAGCGCTTCGGCTAGATGCAGTTCATCTTCTACGATTAAAATTCGCATGGTGGGTTCATCCTTTGTTAGTATATTTGCGTACTAATGCTACAGATTGCTTTGTTGCCGGGCACCGCTCTGGCAAGGAATAAGGGAACAGACTCAGTGGAACCACGGGAATCTTTTAGATTAAGAATAGATGAAGATTCCTGCATCTCGGAATCAGTACGATATTTTGCTATGTCCAAATCGCTTTTTATTGCACATCGTGTTAGGAGAACGCTAACACTGTAAATCGTTTCGTCTATGTGAACCTGGTAGTCTCATTCATAAACAGAATACGTAGCGTAGCTTTAGTGAAACTTAAATGTAGTAGTGAAGTTTAAATAGAAGTTTAAATATAGTAGGAGTACATATGAGTTTAAATAGTATTAACAACAATAATACATAATTATGAGTGTGAAGGAGCATTGTTGTGCGAGTTTCTTGTATGAATGTAGCTTCATTTCAAACGATAAAACAAAGTCATGTGCTTGCTGCGCATGGCTTTTTTGTTATGACTTGAAGCTTCGTTTTGTGCGCCTCATTCATTGATCTACGCCTACTTTCATCAACTGAGTGATGCACCTATTCTCAATCCTAACTAATTTTTCTGTAGATTTGTTATCGCAATGTAAAATATTTAAGTTTCACTAAAGGTTCCCCTTTTAAGATACAACTATCAGCAACAGACACACATCTTCAAGCAACACATACAGGGACGACAAGACAAACTGCTCACAACTTACTTTATACATCTATCTACTACACTTACGAAAGGAATGAACAAACATGGCGATTGAAGTGTTTAACCGCTACGAAAGTAAATATTTGATGAATACCGCGCAGTTCGGTGAGCTATACACCGATTTGCTGGAATATATGGAGCTGGATGCGTACAACAAGCAGCATGATTTTTACTCAATCAGCAATATCTATTACGATACGCCGACCGATGCGTTGATCCGAGCGAGCCTATCCAAGCCCAAATACAAAGAAAAGCTACGTCTGCGTGCGTATGGCGTGCCGAAGGAGACGGATCGCGTCTATCTGGAAATTAAAAAGAAATTTACCGGGCTGGTGAATAAACGACGCACCGCACTGCGGCTGGATGAAGCGTATGCGTTTGTACAAACCGGCGCTGCGCCTGCATTACAGGACTATATGAACAAGCAGGTGGTGAACGAGATTACGTACTTTTTGCAGCTATATAATCTGGCACCGAAGCTGTATTTATCGTATGACCGCAAAGCGCTGTTCAGTAAAGAAAGCCGCGATCTGCGCATTACCTTTGATACGAATATCCGCTGTCGCCGCTATGATCTGAAGCTGGAGCAGGGTGACTATGGCGAACAACTGCTGGAGTCGAATCAATGGCTAATGGAAGTGAAAGCGGAAAATACAGTGCCCTTCTGGTTATCCCGTTTGCTCGCTAAGCATGGTCTGTATCGGACGAGCTTTTCCAAATACGGCAACGAATACAAAAAGCTGCTGCGGAGCCGTCAGCCGGTTACTCCACTGGCGCAACCGCAGTTCGTACCGACACCGCAGCCGACCATTCATATTCCGACCGACAAGGAGACGATTCAATATGCTTGAAAATCTATTCAACAGCACACTCAGCACTAGCGCTACTGATTTGACGCTAAGCAATGCGCTGATCACGATCGTGATCTCGATTGTGCTGGGTGGCATCATTAGCCTGACCTATATGTATACAAACCGATCTGGATTTTCGCAAAATTTCACCCTGACGATGGTGCTATTACCGACCATTGTCGCGATTATCATCCTGCTGATCGGCAGTAATATCGCGCGCGCATTTAGTCTCGCCGGAGCGTTCTCGATTATTCGCTTCCGCAGTGCACCTGGTGATCCAAAAGATATCGCTTACGTGCTGTTCACGATGGCAGCCGGACTTGCGGTAGGGACAGGTTATTATGGCTATGCGATTCTATTTACGATAGTTTTATGCGTCATGATGATCGTCCTGAATCGATTGAACTTTGGGACTCGCAAAACGATGCAGCGCACACTCAAAGTGACCATTCCTGAAAATCTAGGCTATGAGGAAGCATTTAATGAAGTGTTCCAACGTTTTGGCGTGCAGCATGAGCTGAAAAAAATTCGCACTACCGAGCTGGGCAGTCTATATGAATTGATCTACACCGTCACTATGCAAGCAGCGACCGACCAGAAAGCATTTCTCGACGAAATTCGTTGTCGTAACGGCAATCTGGACCTGTCGCTGACGATGAGTCCATCCCCGGTAAATGAATATTGAGAAGATGACTGTATATGGATCTATGAACTTTATATCGATCTATAAACTTAGTATCGATCAATCAACTTCATAAAGATCATATGACAACGTATAAACAAACTTTTAATCGGAACAACTAAAACGGAAGTACACACGAAAGGAAGATTCCAATGAGAAAAGTACATTCATCCAAAGCATCCCAACCTAAAGCATCTCCATCCCAAATCGCAGAGCCGACATTATCCACTACATCACACGCCCGAACCAGAACGTCGATCCCGAAAAAAGTAACTACTGTGTTTGGCGCACTGATCCTGTCGGCTTCGATTTTGGCAGCTTGCACAAGCACATCTACCAGCGCGACAGGTGCACTTACGTCCTCTACATCCACAGCAGCCACAGTTAGCACTGCTACGGTAACGACTCCGGTTAAAACGACAAGCGCCGATCTGGTCACCTTTAAAAATAAAGACCTCTCGACGGAATGGAGTGCAGATACCTCAACTGCCATCAAGCTGAATGGTACAACGGCGACGGTTACTGGCTCAGGTGCCCAAACATCGGGCAGCACCGTTACGATTTCCAGTGCAGGGACGTATGTGATCAGCGGTAAGCTGACCGATGGGCAAATTGTCGTGAATAGCACAGCAGAAGGAGATGTGCATATCGTATTGAATGGTGTCAGCATCACGAATAGCGATAGCGCACCGATTTACATTCAAGAAGCAGACAATGTGATCGTCACCTTGCAAGAAGGCACAGACAATACGCTTACGGATGGCGCTCATTATGTGTTTGCCGATAGCTCGACCGATGAGCCAAGCGCTGCCCTGTTCAGCAAAGCGGATTTGACGATTAACGGTACAGGTACGCTGAATATCGATGCGAATTACAAGGATGGCATCACAAGTAAGGACGATCTGAAAATCGTATCCGGTACATTCCAGATCGATGCAGCCGATGATGGGATCGTTGGTAAAGATATGGTGGCGATCAAAGCCGGTACTTTTACGATTAACGCAGGTGGAGATGGTATCAAATCGACCAATGACGAAGCGGCAGATCAGGGCTTTGTTGCAATCGCGGATGGTACATTCCACATCACAGCGACTAATGATGGCATTCAAGCAGAAACAGTACTCGTTGCCGATGATGGCACATATACGATTACAACGGGTGGTGGCAGTGCCGAAGCCGAGCCGCATACACAGGCAATGCCGCAGGGGGGTATGGGCGGCGGTGGCACACCTCCAGCCAAACCGGGTGCAGGCAGTCAAGGAAACACAGGCGCACCGAGCAGTACAGGTAGTCAGACAGGCACAGCAAATCGTGCAACGAATACGGCTACTTCTAGCGGTGCAAACGCAAGCACTTCGACCGCGATAGTGACAGCCAATGCAACCACAAGTAGTGCGCAGACAGCTTCATCTATCGCTACAACGGCAACGAAGTCCACTTCCACTGCTACCAGTCGTGAAGCCTTTTCCACAACAGCGACGACAGACGATAACACTGATGCGGATGATACATCTACCTCATCCGATAGCGCAAAGGCGCTCAAAGCCGGAACCGATCTGGTGATTAATGGCGGTACATTTACAATCGATGCGAAAGATGACAGTGTGCACAGTAATGGCAGCGTAACGATTAACGGTGGCTCACTCCAATTAACAACTGGCGATGATGGTATACATGCCGAGACAACGCTAAGTATTACAGCAGGTACGGTCCATATCGTGAACAGCTATGAAGGATTGGAAGGTACAACGATTGATATTAGCGGTGGCGATATCCATGTCATTGCGAGTGATGATGGCGTTAACGCAGCCGAAGGCACAACAGCAACAGCAGTGACCACAACGGATGCGGCGACAAGCGATGCAGCAGCACAGTCAGCGGATACAGCAGCGAAGTCCACTCAACCGACCGCATCCAGTGCAAATACAGCAGCACAGTCGACCGAGCAATCCGCATCCCGTCCAAATACAGCAGGAGTAGGCACGACAACAACATCTGCACAATCAGCAACAACGACGGGCGTAGCTACTACGGTAGCAACAACTACAGCTACACTAGCAACAACACCTAAAGCGTCAACGAGTTCAGGCGATCAAACGACAGATTCGCAGCAGCCACCTAGCCCACCGACTGGCGGCATGGGCGGCGGAGGTCCAGAAGCAGCAGGCAATGCACTGCTCCATATTAGCGGCGGCACATTGTATGTAGATGCCGCAGGTGACGGGCTGGATGCTAACGGCTCGATCATGATGTCCGGTGGTACGGTTATCGTCAATGGCCCTACTAATAACGGTAATGGTGCGCTCGATTATGATGGCACTTTTGAAATGACAGGTGGTTATCTGGTCGCTGCTGGTAGCTCTGGTATGCTGCAATCGACATCGGATCGCTCTGCTCAGTACTCGCTCGCAATGACCTACTCGGCAACACAGACAGCAGGTACACTCGTTCACGTACAGGATCGCGCAGGCAATACGGTACTCACTTTTGCACCGGACAAAGATTACCAGTCCGTTGTGATCAGCTCACCAGCGTTAAAGACAGGCAGTTACACGCTGTATAGCGGAGGACAATCGACAGGCACTGCAACGAACGGTTGGTATGCAGATGGCACCTATAGCGGTGGCACAGAGGTAGTAAGCTTCAATGTAACGAATAAAGTAACATGGCTGACGGAATCCGGTGTATCGGATAGCAATCCGAATGGAGCGTTTGGACCTGGCGGTGGCAGCGGCGGCAGAGGAATGATGCGTCCGGATGATACAACAAATGAGGCGACATCCAGTAGGAAGAGCGACACAGGCAATGCGTTAACGGATAGCACGACAACTAGCACAAAATAAGCGAATGAAATTTTCAGGCATCCCTTATTATAGGGGGATGCCTGATTTTCATGTTGCTAGTCATCTAATTCTATTGTGGAATAATGTCATTTGTAATTGAGATTCTTATAATCGGCATAAATACCCCAAAATATATTTTAAATTAGCTAATTTTTGATTTAAATATACATATATTTACTTTATTTATGAATTTAAATACATATAATTAATGTTGTTAGTAACATATTGATAGAAGGAGTTGATTGTATGCACGTATCAAGTTCTACTGGCGGAAGAGTACATTCGAGTAACAATAGTCATGTAGCTTCGACTACAGGAGGGAAAACATTTGGACAGAAAGTAATGGAAGATGTTAAAAGTAATATTGTGCCAAATGCAAGACATGGGGCAGAAGCTGGAGCAGTAGGGGGAGCAATCGCTTTTTCAGAGTTTGGTCTACCAGGCGTAATTGTAGGAGGAGTCACTGGAGCTTCTTTCGGAGCGCTTGGAGGTGTTATAACAACTGGTTGGCAAGCTATAGATAATGCGATTTTTAAATAATTTAATCGTGGAGTGATTAGGATGAAGCCTAAAACAGCTTTTCTTTTAAAAAACTCCTTCATTACAGGGGTTATCTGTAGCATAATGATTATTTTATTACTTCAAATTGATCATAGCTTGACAACGCCTAAAGATACATGGATTCAATTAAGTACTTGGATTCCGGTCTGTTTTGTTATGGGTTATGGGATCAGCGAAGTAAAATGGAGATTTAAAAATCGACGTTCTGGTGAATAACATGCTTACTGTTTGCAAATATATTCATTCACAATCTATGGATCCAGGGCCGAAATGTAAATATTTTTATGTTATAGATCAAATGGTGTTTGCAGTAATAGAATGTAGCTTTATTTTTCAAACCACATTTATAGAAATTAATTGGCTCTACAGTAATGAAATTGTGCAACATCAAGCTAGTTTTTATACTCCTCAAAAAAATAATAACAATAAGAAAATAGTTAGTTATATCTACGTTCCTGTTATTGCTCACCGTAAATGGTATGGTAAGTGGAGGGTTGAGGTTAATATAGATAATCAACATGTAGATAGTTATACATTTTATTTACAACCGCCCTTAAATTCATTTACGGAGTCTCGTAAAATTTTAGATTTAAAAGCATAATGATTAATTTATGAAGTGTATTTCGAACATAATTTATACACGATGTACTTACTTGAAAAGCTGCCGAAATCAATACATTCGACAGCTTTTTCTTCTTTTAACAAGGTTGTATGAAATCTTCGTATTTCTTAATCCCCTTCAGCATAACGAATATCCTGCTCACTATATACATACGCATACCAGTTAGCTGAGCCTGTGATCGAATACGTTAATCGCATCAGACCATCCGGGTTCACATTCAGTTGAGCGGTTGTGATGCCTTGTTCGTAAAAGTCACCGTTAACCACATAATGGATCGTCTCGGGATTTTCGAGGAACACATCGATCTGACCGGCAAACGGTTTATTTAAGCTGCCAAACACATGCACAAGATGATATGAAATGATGCGTTTGATCGAACGGGTCGAACCGTTTTGTTCGGTCTCGCAATATATTTTAATATAGGGTGTGAATGCGTCGGTTGCGTGGAAGAAGGAAGTGAATACGATATATCTTGCCTGATCATTGCTGCCTATTTCTGGACTTTGATCGGCTTCGATCCATTGCATCGCTTCATCGATCGTAATATTCGTATCGGTGGACATTTGTGCGGCAAGACCTTCCATCGTCATGCTTTCGCTCGTCATGGTGCGTGCGGGTAAAGATGCGGGTGCGGTAGGATTGCTGCCGTTATTTGGCGTGCTATTCGCGAGTGCAAGTGTGGCAGGAGTCGTCGTTTGGCTGGCTAACCAATCGGATGATGACTTGGAGACACTGTGACGCTGGCTTGCGGTGTGTACATACGCAACAAGCGCGATGGCAACAGCAAGCAGAGCAGCAGACTTCTTATTCATCGTCATCTCTCCTCCCGTAAAATGGACGTCATAGCAGCGAAGCATCAGGGGACAGTGGCAAATTACATGGCATAGGACAGAATCGTTAGCACTTTTATGTTAATCTTACGTACTTTCTATAGTAATCATAAGTGCTATTTATATGTATTGTCATCTACATTTAGGAGAAATAAAGGGTGAATGTGTATCAATCGAGTATATATAGTGTGCTATTCTCTAAATTTTAGCATAATTGGAATCCTAATAGTTATATACCCGAAAATTAAAAAAGGCTTTCATCCGCATCTATTCCATGTACATCGCTGGCAATGGATAGTGGGTGAAAGCCCTATTTGTTATATGATTTTGCTAACGATCACAAGCACGATCCAATGGACGACTCTATCTGTTAGTTATTGCCTACAAGCGTCATAACCGAGCGAGCCGGGATCGTGACCGTTTTCTTCACCGGAACGGCAGGCATTGCTTTAAGATTAGTCGTGTCTGACGTCAGGTAAGGCTTGAGCTGTGTAATATCTTTGCCACTTGGTAGTTGATCGATATCCAGCTGAATTGTACGTGCTTCATTTCCATAGTTTACGAATACCATCGATAGCTGGCGATCTTTGTTATGATAGTAAGCGGAACCCATCAATCCATTTGGATCGTTGGCACCATCCAGAGCGATACGTTCGGCACCTGGACGCACGAAGCGACTATAGTTACCCATCGTCCATAGCAGCTTGGATTCGATGATTGATTCCGGATCGCCCGGGTTGTTATAGTCGGTGTAGATCAGACCGTCTTTATAATCTTCCTTCGATACGGCGAGCCACCATTGCCATGCCGATGCCTGCGTCTCGACCATATCAAAATGGATCACGCGCGCTACATCTAGCGCTGTATTCATCGTGAGATCGCGACCCGGTCCGCGATCGCCAAGAATGCAATATTCCGACATCCAGAACGCAGCGGATGGAGTATAACGTTCCAGATTTTCATGCACGAGCTTACGCAGCTGAACAAGGCGATCATCGCCAGCGTTCGGTTGATCTGACCAGTAAGCATGTGCGCTAATTTTGTTGCCGATCATCGCGGCAGTGGCTGGATCGCCAAGCAGCTCGCGAATATATTCGCTGTATTTGCCTTCGTACTTGCCACCTGCATTTCCGCTTGTGTACTGGCTGCCTGGCTTGCCTGTGAACTGTGCATACAGATCATGATCGAGCAAGGACAAATATTCGACGGCTTCAATCGCATCGACTTCAGTATGCAGTCCGCGGCGTTCCAGCTCTGTGTGCAAGGCGCTTAGCACCTGCTTAATGTCCTGCATATTGTAGCGGTTGCCTTCCTGCCCGGATTTGTTCCAATCCCATGTCGGTTCGTTAATCGGACTAATATAATCAAAACCAAGCTTTTGCTGATCAAAATGCTCCAGCACATCAGCAAGGAAAACCGCATAAGCTTGAATCTGATCTGCCTTCAGATTCGTACTGCCTACAGAATCATCGGGCTGCCCATGTCCATTTTTCGTCATCCACACCGGAGGACTATTCACAAATGCAACCGTTTTGCCGACGCCGCGCTGCTTGGCAGCTTTCAAAAACCACTGCTGTCCCGCCTGCTTGGACCAATCATATGGAGCGGTAGCGCTGGACTTAAAGCTTTCGGCACGTCGCCACGGATCACCAATAATGTCCTTATCGGTCTCGGTACTTCCTGCCCCAATATTAAAACGCCAGATCGATAGACCAATTCCTTTATCCTTGGAAAAGAGCAGATCGGCGATCTTTTGCTTATTTTTCTCCGACCATTCTGAACCGATATGATCGATACTCCATGCGCCTGAAGCACCAAAGCCGTCCATCGTCTGATACTGCTGTTGTCCATTGACATGAATATGCTGCACTCCACTAACCTCCCTGGAGATGATATGGCTGTCCTGTGCATGTGTCACCTGCGCGGCTGCTCCTGATAGCAGAAGTGCAGATAAAGATAGCGCGCCTAGCCTGGTGCCCATTCCTATACGTTTGCTTCCATGATGTTGCATAGTTGATCCTCCTTAAACTGAATAGTGAAATGGCAGCGACTCCTGTTCATCGTCTGCTGCAAAAGTATGTAAAGACCGTTGAACACAGATGAAGCGAAGCATGGAATTTCCTAAAGCGAAGTGTGGGAATCCATACACATTAAGTAAAGAATCCAATAAAATATAAACATACAAATTTGTATACGCTTACAATAAAGTATAGAGCATTCCAATTGATTTATGTATAGGGAATTTTATGCAAATTGATTTTGAGATAGGTCTGTCGTTCCTGTTTTTTAATCGTTCAGGAGCGTCTTGAGAAGCAGTAGATAGGGAAACAGTGAATAGGGAAACAGTGAATAGGGAAACGAACGACTTTTGAGCATAGGAATCTACGATGTACTTCTACACTATAGATTCCTGTGCGAGACAGCAGTCCATCCCATTATTTCTGCCCGGAGTGGTTGCTGCCCAGTAAAGAATTTGAATCTATACTCTAGTTCAATTTGGCATAAACAATGACACACTTTAATATTGAAACCGATCGATGCCTGTGATTGATACGATGTTACGCAGTAGATATTCCGACAATAAGCGTCATGCAGAACAAATTCATGATCTTGCTAAATGTAAACTATTGCCGAATGTATACGATTATGGTGCATTGTAGTGCCACGCTAGATCATGTGCATCATCACGACAGGGGATGCTCTGGAGGACGATTCATTTTCATATAGTTTCATATAGTAGCGTAATAAATGATTAAACTCAGGATCGAGATCATGGTGTGGATCGTCCAATAATGAGCGTCGATGAAGCAATAAACAATCAAAGGGAGGGTGCATCACATATGAAGCCAGTGAGCCAGGAAATTCAGGATTTATCCATCGCATCGCTACAATCAACGTATAACAAGCTTGTTCATGCTTATCAAACTACAGTCGCCAGAGGTTCATCTATAACGCTGATCGAAAAGAGACTACATGCAGTGAAGATAGGTCTGGACAGTGTAAAGCAGATATGGCGAGAGGAACAGTTTGACTATGACCAAGCAAATATACGAATGTCCAAAAAAGTTTTGGAAAGCATCCTCCCCTCTAGCGAGCAGCAGCTCATCAAAGCCAGAGCAGGCAGCCCGCAAAAAACGTTAAATGAGCGCCGTTTCACTGCGCTCCAACTGGCGATCGAATCTCTGGCCGAGCGGCTGAATGAAGATGATTGTATAGATTGAATTTTAGGAGCATGGAGGTGCAGTAATGGATATGCCGATCGATGTAAATCATCATTATGCAGCTCTGTACAAATTAGCGCTGCGAGCCGACGTGACGTTATCGCAGTGGAAGCTACTGCAAGAACATACGACATTGCGTGATATTACCGCAGGAACAAAGTTAATCGAAACAGGACAGCAGGTAGATCGGGCATTTTTTTGTGTAAGCGGATTGTTTCGGCTGTATTATCTGCTGGAGGATGGACGCGAATACAATGTTGCTTTTACACTGGAAGGCGATTTTGCCACTTCTCACGCCGCGATGATCGCCCATCAGCCATCCTCTTTTACCATCGAGGCGCTGGAAGATTCGCTTGTGATTGAGATCGAATATGATCTACTCCAGCAATGGATGCGACAACATCATAGCTGGGAACGGTTTGTACGTCTGAGTGTAGAACGACTCTACCTGCGCAAAGAGGAGCGCGAACGCGAGTTACTTTATCTGTCTGCCAAACAGCGCTATTATGCCTTCCTGCACAAATACCCCGGACTTGCCCAGCGTATTGCCCAGTACCATATCGCCTCCTACATTGGCATCTCTCCCGTATCGCTCAGTCGCTTACTTCATCAGGAAGAGGACGGCATGGAGTAATGTAGTGCGACCAGAGTAAGCTGAGCATCTGTCATTAACCTGTGTTAATGCGCGCTGACCACACCAGGCGCTACACTGTACATACATCAATCAGTGTGTGCAGATGCGTACCAAGCCCATTGCCACTGTGACAAAGGAGAGAATGACGATGCGTTATATGATGATCGTTTTACTTGAATTTTACCCTGCCTGGCTTGCTTTGCCGCGTGAACAACGACGTGTTCATGCCGAGCATTTGCAAACCATTATCGCCGATTACAAAGATCGTGTGGATGTACGCTTTTTCGATGCGGAAGCTTTACCGGGGAAAGACTATACCGACTTTGTCGTCTGCGAAACGGAAGATATGGCATCCTATCATTACATGTGGGAAGCGATCCGCGACTCCGAGCCATACACACGCGGTTATATGCGGATTAAAAACGTCATTATGGGTCTGGAAAATGCGTTTGAATCGTATGAGAAACAAGTATTAGGCATGGAATAGAATCGTTGTTACGTGTATTTCGGGTCATACGCTCATACAGCACGAATCAGTCACTGTGATTGGCTTGAATCGTTACCGGCAGCCTGTTACCCTTCCCCAGCTCATGCATCGATATGTCTCGTGCGTACTAATCTGTCTTATGTATCGATATGATAAATATATACACCAAACCGATGCGTACAAATACGACTCAAGCGCATACAGCAGTCTGTGAAAATAGATCGCTGTATGCGCTTTTTTAGTGAATAAGCGAAGCGAGATTTTGTATAGGCTTGCAGGTGGACGTTGTATTACAGGTAGCCATTGTAATGAATGTAGGATGGAACAGGCATAGCTATGGTATAGAGAGCAGGGAATGAGTGCCATAGAGAATAGATAGCTTAAGAAAATGCGTCGTCCACTCCAAAATCCAATTTGCATATTATGCACAAACATTTATATTTATGTGAATTTACTTGACGCTAAATAAATAAATTCATTATAATCAAGCTCAAATAAGTGATTGTATGTTATTAAATATTACATATAATTTATTTTCAAACTAACGGTTATCACGTTTGTATTTGAAGTGAATATATTTGATATCGACACAATGGGGGTGGACATCGACTATTTGATTTGGGGAAATATCAAATGCTCTCTATGAATTGTTTCTGTAATCGAATTTTTATACATACATACGTACATATAAGGCGAGTTATGGCGTATATAGCGATCGCTATATGTTCTGGCATTGCTCAACCTACATTTTTAAAGGAGGAATACATAGGATGAAATGGAATGGCTGGACACGAAATATAGGGGCACTGGTACTAGTAACCGCGCTGACACTGCCGATCACACTGGAATCAGCAGCAGCGGCAACCCCAACGACAGTAAGTGGTACGGTTACGTCAACATCAATGACATCGATCTCTACGGCGGCTAGTACAGCTACAGCTGTCTCCACCGCAGCAACAACAACAGCGACTACGCCCGACCAAAAGGCAGGTCTGCCTAATATTAAAATACTGGCGACCGGTGGTACGATTGCTGGCTCCTCTGCATCCAATACCGATGTGACTGGCTATAAGGCGGGAGCGCTCGGTATCGATACACTCATTAACGCCGTTCCGGAAATGAAAAATATCGCCAATGTGAGCGGCGAGCAGATCGCTAATGTCGGTAGCCCGGATGTGGACAATGCTGTGCTGCTCAAGCTTGCCAAACGTATTAATGAACTGCTTGCTTCTGAAGATGTGGACGGTGTCGTCGTGACGCATGGCACGGATACACTGGAAGAAACGGCATATTTTCTCGATCTTGTTGTAAAAAGCAATAAGCCAGTCGTGGTGGTAGGAGCGATGCGTCCGGCAACAGCGATCAGTGCAGATGGTTCGTTTAACCTGTACAATGCTGTGAAAATCGCCGGTACACCGGCAGCGCAAGGCAAAGGCGTTATGATTGAGTTAAATGACCGTATCGGTGCAGCGCGTTATATTACGAAAACGAACACGACCGGCACAGACACATTCAAATCGACCGAGCAGGGGTATCTGGGCGTCGTCTCCGGTGACAAAGTATATTTTTATAACGAGCCGACTCGTAAGCATACTGCTGATTCGGTATTCAATATTACCAATCTGACGGAATTGCCGCAGGTGGATATTTTGTACGAATATCAGAATAATGGCAGTTATCTGTACGATGCAGCCGTAGCTGCTGGTGCTAAAGGGATCGTCGTTGCGGGAAGCGGTAATGGCTCATTGTCCAAGCTGTCCAAAGCAGGCGCGATCAAAGCTGTCGCTTCCGGCGTGGCGGTCGTCCGTTCCACCCGTACCGGTAGCGGTGTTGTTACTCATTCAAGTGAGGATGACGAGAACGGCATGATCTCATCTGACTCGCTCAATCCGCAAAAAGCACGCATTCTGCTTATGCTAGCTTTAACTCAAACGAAAGATGCGAAGCAAATTCAGACGTTTTTTGATGAATATTGAGTGATCACTGAAACTTCGATGATGTTGTGCTGTCCCCAAGCCGTTCTCATGTGAGAGCGGCTTTTTGCTTGCAGTCGTGTGACCAGCGTACACTGGAAGTGATAAAATAAATAAAGTGGACGTGTTGCGATAAATACCGTAATGGCTTTTTCTTTTTGAACTTTTGCTTGATTTCTTTCTCAAACGCCTTCTTAATCTGTTTGAGTTTGAGTTTGAGTTTGAGTTTGAGTTTGAGTTTGAGTTTGAGTTTGAGTTTGAGTTTGAGTGCAGATTGCGATCCATCTTTTAACGACATACATAACAAGAACAGGAGAATCATCATGAGCAAAATTCGTATCGCTGTTACCGGGCTGGGTAACATGGGAGAAAGTTTAGTATATCATTGGCTGCCACATTATGCGGAGCAGGCGGAGGTCGTCGCTGTGTGTGATGCGGATCGTGACAAGCGCAGTCGTGCGGTGGCGGCAACGGGGGCTAGCGAATATGAGGCGGCACAATATATCCAGATGCTGGACGAAATGAAGCCGGATTTAGTATATATCGCTGTGCCACCTGCTTTTCATTATGAGGCAGCAGTGGCTGCATTTGAACGTGGGTTAGCTGTATTTTGTGAAAAGCCGCTGGCGAACAGTTTGGAGGAAGCACGCACGTTATTGAAATGTGCCGAGGAGTCGGGCAAGCTGCATGCAGTGCATTTCTCCTTTCCGCAGGAGCCTGCCGTACTACAGTTAGGTCAATGGGTAAATGAAGGCAAAGTAGGCGATATTCGTGAACTGGAATTGCTGCTACAGTTTCCCCAGTGGCCGCGTGCATGGCAGCAAAATAGCTGGATCGCTACGCGTCATCAGGGCGGATTTATTTTGGAGGTAGGGGTACATTGGATTCATATGATCCAGCAGGTTTTTGGCGAGATTACGCATGTGCAAAGCCATGTGACTTATCCAGACGATCCGCAGCAATGTGAGCGAAAAGTACAGGCGACGCTGACACTGGATAGTGGACTGCGCGTACATCTGTCCGGTCATAGCGGTGTGGTAGAGCAGGAACGTGTCTCGCTACTCGTCCATGGCAAACAGGGCGATATGGCACTGGAAAACTGGGAGCAGCTTTACTGGAACGAAGTCGGTCAAGCGCCGCAACGCGTAGAGCCAGCAATCCTACCAGAACAAAGTCACCTGCCGGTTTTCGGTGAGATTGTGAAGCTGCTGCAAGGTCATTCGGGTCAAATCTATGACTTTTACGATGGATACAATGCACAGGTGGTGCTGGAAGCATTACGTCAGCCGTCAGCCGAAAGCGATGTGGATGTGCGTCCGCTTTACATTCGGCGCAAGCAGTAGAGCAGTAGATTACACTAGGTAGGTTCGGATCAGGCTCATCATGAAGCAGATATTGAATAAAGCGAGCCATAGTTGGTAATAAGTGATGTTTGGAATCACATCGTAATCATCTCGTAACAGCGTACAGCAATGAAGCCTGCAACGATCGAGTTGCAGGCTTCGTTAGTTCAGATGGGATGGCAGTTCTAGGTAGGATGCTTTGGTCAGTCAGGTGATTGGGCAGTGTATGTTGATACAGCTTATAGATGAACGAATATTCGCTGCATTAACATACACATACTACATCCTTTTCACAGCCCACTACCTTTTGCACGAGAATAGCTGTCACCTTCACACATCCATTACATTGAAGCTTCGTTCTCTGAACAATTTGCATGTGCGTGCATGGTCACATGCAAATATTGATGACATTAAAACCTCCCAGTCGTAGTACGATTTCGCCTATAGAAATATCACTCACATGAACATGATTCATCGTACAAAAATCATTGATTACAACCAATGATTACACCCAATATCAATTACACGAAAATGCCGAGCAATACCGCTCCGGCGATAGCGAGTAGCAACAGTTTCTTTTCACAGGCAGTGACCGAAGAAGGTTGCTGTACGTCCATTTTCCAAATCCACCAGATCGATAGCAGTACGATCATGCCGATCCCGACCGCAGCGATACAGCGTCCGCTGACTGCCAGCCAGATCGCGCACAGTGCGATCAGCAGCATATACGCTATCGCAGGCACACGGCTGAAGCCTTCGCCCCAGCGGTCAGCACACCAGACGACACTGGTACGTTTGATCGGGGAAGCCTGTCGGTCAGCGTCCAGATCGGGAATATGGTGCACCATCACCCAGGCGATGCAGTAGAGGGCATTAATGATAGCATTTTGCACCGACCAGAGCGGAAATGCGCCCGTTGCCAGCCATGCTCCGCCCAGACCAAGAAACAATGCAGACGGAAATGTACTGATCCATTCGCCGGCGAGCGGATAATAGCTGAGCCGCAGTGCAGGCAGTGAATACGACGCCGCACCCCAGATGCCAACCAGCAGCAAAATCGCCAAACGATACTGTCCGGTCAACAGCAGGATCATATCCAGCACCAGCAAAATGCCCATTAGCCACAGACCGAACCGATACAGCAGTCCTGGCGTAATGCGCTCTTCCTGAATGACGCGACTGCCGCCAGACAGCATTGCCGGGCTAAGCTGATCCGTACCTGACAGATGATCGGTATAGTCATTCAGCGCATGGGTGAGCATGCCGTGGATCAGAATACAGCCGACGAGCAATACTGCACTGATCAGCACGATGGTAGACACGGGAACGTCTCCGTATGTAAGCAGCGGAAAAACGCCGGAGAAAATAATCGCGACACTGGAGCAAAGTACTGCAATCGGACGTACCAGACGCATCAGATTACGCAGCGTCAATGCCTGTAAAATAGAATGGCTCATACCACACTCCCTTTCATCGCTCGTTTTTTGGTCGTTCTTTATTATCGTTCTTTCATGTATACCACCGCGCTTCGGTCCTTTAACAGATTAACGAGCATTTAAGGGAAAACTTGTTACTTTTCCGAAAATATTTGCAATTTGAATGGAAATATCCGACATTGCCAGATGGTGAAGGATGTGGGAAAATAGGCGCACCTAACTCATGAATGGAGAAGTGAACCATGAACGAATTGCCAAACTGCCCGGAATGCAACTCCGCGTACACCTACGAGGACGGTAGCGGACTGCTCGTCTGTCCAGAATGCGCATACGAATGGACGCCAGGTAGCGAAACAGGTGGAACGGAAGAGGCATTTGTTGTACGCGATGCCAACGGTAACGTCCTACAGGATGGCGACAGTGTGACGGTCATCAAAGATCTTAAAGTGAAAGGAAGCTCATCTGTCCTGAAAATCGGTACCCGTGTGAAAAGTATTCGCCTGATCGAAGAAGGCGACCACAATATCGATTGCAAAATCGATGGTTTTGGTGCAATGAAGCTGAAGTCCGAATTTGTTAAAAAAGCCTGACTGGAACGTGATTAGAACGCATATGTACGTGTGGATGAACAAATCGCTATAAACGCATGTATACATGCTGATGAACGAATAGTCATAAACGCATGTGTACGTGCTGATGAACGAATGGTCATAAACGTATGTATGCGTGCTGATGAACGAATCGCTATAAACGCATGTATACGTGCTGATGAACGAATCGCTATAAACGCATGTATACGTGCTGATGAACGAATAGTCATAAACGCATGTATACATGCTGATGAACGAATCGCCATAAACGTATGTATACATGCTGATGAACGAATCGCCATAAACGTATGTATACGTGCTAATGAACGAATCGTCATAAACATAGGTATACCTGTTGATGAATGATCGTCACATTACATGTGTACGTGGGATAAGTATATCGCTATCATCGTATGTTTAAGGATGATAGCGATATGACTATCACCATCATCTGATCTGGATAGCCTGCTGTATGCTCACCGAGCGCAGCGGGCTATTTGTCATGGCACACAGCCACGACCCTATGTTTTACAGACGGAATTAGCCGAAACACTTGCATTGCCTTTCAAAATAGTTTTAAATAAAGATATCTGATATTTTGAAATAAAGATATTTGGTGGATATGCACATATACATCGCAATTATGCGTATCGATAAACGTTTGGATGAATGTTATATACGAAGTGAAATAACAGGATACAGCTAATAGATACAACTAGCATACACAGCCAATAGATACAATCAATCGACAGAGCTAACAGATATAACTAGCATGCACAGCCAAAAGCTACCATAAACCGATACAACCACTACTAGGAGGTTAACGAACATGGAAATAGGAATTAGTACATTTGTAGAGACAACGCCGGATACGGAGACAGGGGTAACGATCAGTCACGCCGAGCGTATTCGTCAGGTTGTAGACGAGATCGTGCTGGCGGATGAGGTCGGATTGGACATTTTTGGTGTAGGTGAGCATCATCGTGCTGATTATGCAGCGTCTGCCCCAGCGGTAATTCTGGCAGCCGCAGCTGCACGAACTGAGCGTATTCGTTTAACGAGCGCGGTAACGGTGCTGTCATCGGCTGATCCGGTGCGTGTGTTTCAGGAATTTGCAACCGTAGATGCGATCTCGAACGGACGTGCCGAAATTATGGCAGGGCGTGGTTCTTTTATCGAGTCATTTCCACTGTTCGGCTATAATCTGGACGATTATGATGCATTATTCGATGAAAAGCTGGAGCTGCTACTGCAAATTCAGCAATCCGAAAAAGTAACGTGGCGCGGCGGTCACCGCCCGGCGATCGATAACCGCGGCATCTACCCACGTCCGGTGCAAGATCCGCTGCCGGTATGGATCGGCAGTGGCGGCAATACCGAATCAGTTGTACGCGCAGGCTTGCTCGGTTTGCCGCTCGTACTGGCGATTATCGGTGGTCGTCCAACTCAGTTTGCACCGCTGGTGGAGCTATACTACAAAGCCGCTGCCCATGCCGGACACGATGCTTCCAAGCTGTCGGTCGCTTCGCACTCACACGGCTTTATCGCAGATACAAGCGAGAGCGCCGCAGATAAATTTTTTCCATCTACGCAGGCTGTCATGAATGCGCTTGGACGTGAACGTGGCTGGGGACCGTATACACGCGCTAGCTTTGACGCTGCACGCAGCTTCGAGGGCGCGCTGTATGTAGGAGATGTGGAAACGGTAGCGAAGAAGATTATCCATCTGCGCAAAGAAGTCGGCATTACTCGCTTCATGCTGCACACACCGGTAGGCACAATGTCCAACCATGATGATGTGATGCGTGCGATTGAACTGCTCGGTAAAGAGGTCGCACCGATCGTGCGTGAGGAAGTGGCACGCTGGGAGCAGGAGAACGGGAAGTAAGCTGAATGAAATCTACACAAAAAGGCAGTCTCATTTCATAGAGACTGCCTTTTGCTATGAATCGTAATGGACGAGAAAGCTATAAAATGGATGTAATAAAAATGAACTTATGAGATAAGCCAATTGTTTTTTGCTTCACAGGAGCTTATAATATAGGTAAGAG
Organism: Paenibacillus wenxiniae; assembly: GCF_039822605.1. NCBI lineage: Bacteria > Bacillati > Bacillota > Bacilli > Caryophanales > Paenibacillaceae > Paenibacillus > Paenibacillus wenxiniae. The sequence goes on along the minus strand of NZ_JBCGUH010000003.1, from coordinate 497,997 downwards.
ATCTCACCCGCACGTTGCCTATGGCAAGTGGAACAGGGTGAGACATTTTTTTTATAAAGGTGGTTTTTTACGATGAATGAACGAATCTTAAAAAGACCCACTACTGTTCGTGAACAATTAGATATTTTAATCGATAAAAAACTTATTGTAGAAAACGAAATTGCAGCTCTGAACCTACTTCGTAAAGTGAATTATTATAGATTTACAGCCTATACATTACCATTTAAACAAAATAACATATTTTCCTCCGGAATTACTTTTAATAAAGTATATGAGTTATATCAGTTTGATGCTAAGTTTAGAAATGCCTTGATGGAGATTATCGAGTACATAGAGATTTCATTTCGAACTCAAATTTCAAACGACATTGCTTTGAAATATGGAAGTACAGGATATCGAAACAGCAATAACTTTTATAAGCAAGCTTGGCACTTGAAGTTTATACAAGAAATAGATCGTTGCATTGAACATTCCTATAGAGAGCCTGTCATTACTCATTATCGAGAAAACTATAACGCTCAGTATCCAATTTGGGTTGTAAGTGAAGTCATGACTTTCGGTATCGTATCTAAACTTTATAAAAATATGAAGCTGGAAGATCGTAAAAGGATCGCTCGTACATACTATGCGAATGTTGACTATAGAGACATTGAAAACTGGTTAGAAGTACTAACAATTATACGAAATAGATGTGCACATTATAGTAGACTATTTAATTATAAAATTCCTACATCTATCAAATATACTCGTAATGAAAAAGCTACCCTCGCCAAAAATCTAGTATATGGCATAATTTATAATTCTAAATATTTAATCACAGATCAAGATTTTTGGACTAATTGGGTTATTAGACTGGTAGATTTGATATCGAGATATAAAGAAATTGATCTTACATGGATGGGTTTTCCGCCAGATTGGAAACAACTATTGATCTCAAAATAAAAGCAAGCTATAAGAAAAGGCTACCGATGAGATTCGGTAGCCTTTTCTTATAGCTTTATCGATCATTATAGTTGTTCGCATACTGCCTTAGAACTTCGCCGGATACCGTTTCACAATCGCTTCAGACAGCGTATTGGCTGTTTTCCACATATGATTATAGCCAGTACGCAATGCTTCGTATGATTTGGCATAATCGCCTGCACGATAAGCATCGAGTGCGGTAATCACATGCGCACCATGCATTGCATTTGCCTGATAGGTTGCTGTTTTGTTCAGCGACGGTAGACGGCCTGTTTGGAATGCAGTCAGATCGGCAACGAATTTACCCAGATCGTCTTTCGCTGCCTGACGTTTAGCGTTATCGCCTGTCATTGTGCCTTCCAGATACATCTGGTAGTCCATAATGTGGCGGTTCCAGAGTGTGTTGAATGTCTGACCTGCGGCACTACCAAAAATCATTTTGTGCGTAGCTGTTAAGGCATCGGTATTGCGGTTCAGTGCTGATTTTGCCGCAGCCAGATCGGGTGCGTTATCAGTACCTTTTTGCATGACGAGAATGGACAGAATCGCATGCTCTCCGAGTGCTTCACCTGTTTTTTGACGGAAATACGCGGCATCGGTTTGTGTAGTCGAGCGTTTGAAACGAGTTGGATAGCGCTCAGCCGTTGCTGTTGCAATCACAGCGCCAACGGTGCCTGCACGTACATAAGCGGAATGCACTTCCGAGTAAGTAGTAGCATATTGTCCTTTCGCATAGGCATCAAAAGAACGAACGAGGCTATTGTTATGTGCGTTTAATTCGTTTCGCAGCTTCTGCTCGTTGATGTAGGGGTTTTGCTGTTTGAGGATCGTCACCATCATGTTACTGGTGGATTTGATGCCAGCAAGTGCGCCTTTCTGGTTATTCGTGTCTTTGTCACGAATCGCGACAGCATACTCGATAAAGCGCTGGTTATGTGTGTTCCACTGTGATTTAAATTGAGCCGCCGCTGCATCGGTATATGTACCTGTGAGCAGAGAAGCGATACTGTTCGTATTAGCATTCAGTGCAGTCATCGCTTGTTGTGTATCCGGTGCTTGCTTGAGCTGCTTTTGCATCGCCAGCATGATCAGGTAGCTATGTTCACCGAACACTTTCGCAGAAGTGGCACGCAGATCGGCAGCGAGCGTTTTGGTCGTTTTAGCTGTAGCTGCTGAAGCATTGGAAGCGATACCAAAGCTAAAGATGAGAGACAAACAGACAAGCAGGAGAGCAGGTGTACGGAATTTGTTTTTCATTCATGTCGCTCCTTATTGGGGGATAAGTTCATACAGGATTAATAACGAATAAATATACGTTTGAACCACAAATATTACCAGATTAATAATTATTTTGGAGCGTATGCGGATAAGCCGCATCAGGCGCGCGTGGAGGAAGCAGTTAGGATACGTGATACTCACAACAAGCGCGGTTTCGGGATTTTTGCATAGAGCAATCATTTGTAACTGCTTGCTTGAGCGTGATATGGTAAAGAGGAAACACACACAAGCTTACATTTACAACGGTGAATTGAACGATAAGCTTGGCAGCAAAGTTTGGATGAGATTATGTAGTTCATTTCATGGAGGTGCAACAATGAAAGCATTGTTTATCGGAGGCACAGGAACGATTAGTGAAGCCATCTCCAGGCAATTGCTGGAGCAAGGACATGAATTATATTTGCTCAATCGGGGTAACCGTAATGAAGGCTTACCGGAAGGAGCGCATGTATTACAAGCAGATATTGCAGATGAGCAAAAAGTCGCCAGCCTGATCGAAGAGCTGGAGTTTGATGTGGTAGCGGACTTTATTGCCTTCGTGCCGGAGCAACTGGAACGGGATTACCGACTATTTGCCGGACGGACGAAGCAGTTTATATTCATTAGCTCGGCATCCGCCTACCAGACACCGCTGTCTGATTACCGGATTACCGAAGGGACACCGCTTGCCAATCCGTACTGGGAATATTCACGTAACAAAATTGCCTGTGAGGACTATCTTATGAAGCAATATCGCGAACAAGGCTTCCCGATCACGATCGTGCGTCCAAGCCATACGTATAGCGATCGTTCGCTGCCGCTTGGTGTGCATGGCGCAAAAGGAAGCTGGCAGGTCGCACGCCGAATGCAGCAACATAAGCCGATCCTTATCCACGGAGATGGCACATCGCTCTGGACGCTGACGCATAGCGACGATTTTGCACGCGGATTCATCGGGCTGATGGGCAATGTGCATGCGATTGGCGAATCGGTACATATCACTTCCGATGAATCGGTCACGTGGAACCAGATTCATGAGGTGATTGCTGACGCACTAGGCGTGAAGCTGAATGCGGTGCATGTCGCGTCATCGTTTCTGGATGCTTGCAGCAGCGAGGATTATCGCGGTAGTCTGCTAGGTGACAAAGCGAATACGGTTGTGTTTGACAATAGCAAGCTAAAACGCCTTGTGCCGGGCTTTACGGCTAAGATTCGTGTCGATCAGGGGATCAAGCGAGTCGTGCAACATGTGCTGGCTCATCCAGAGCTACAGCAGGAGGATGCGGAGTTTGATGCGTGGTGTGACCGTGTGATTGCGGCGCTGGAGCAGGCGAAAGCATCGCTGCAAGCGGATATGGGAACGGTAGAGTGATAGGGTGGAAGTTGCTGTGTGATTGTTTTGTTTTAAAGGATATAGGGTAGATGGACAGATCAATAGATGTATAGAGTAAGATGGGTAGATAAATAGAGAAGCCGCATTCGTGTAGGAGGAATGCGGCTTTTGGTTATCCAAATTGTTGCTTCGATTCGAGCATCATTTGTATATTTTGAAGGAGAAAACTTTTTTATTCGATCCCCTCAAAAAAACACATGGTTCTGCAAAAGCTGTAGCGCCTGTCCAACCTGCTCCAATTCCTCACTCGATAGGTTTCGGGTACGTTCGCGGAAACGCACTTCGATCTGGCTGAATATATTTTCCATCAGCTGTTGACCTTCAGTCGTCAGATGGATTACCTGCTTTCTGCCGTCCGATGGATCGGACATTTTCTCGCATAGTCCTTTTTCGCTTAATTTACGCAGCTCGCGGCTCGTATTGGGCAGTGACATATGCATACAGACGCTAATGGAGCTAGGCGTTTGCGGTGGGCTAACTGCGAGATACTCCAAAATTTTATATTGAACAGGCGTAATCGCATCATGTTGAATATCGCCTGTCATATCGGCGGTTGCCTGATGGACAGATGTGACAAATTGAATCAATTGTTGAAACAGCGCAGAATCCTGCATATACTCACCTCTTTCTCTTAAAATAACAAACTAGTTATCGTAAAACAATTATCATTTGACAACTAAATAGTATTGGATTACTATTTTAGTTATCAAATGATAATTAAAGGTGGACGACAATGAACATATTAATCGTGTATACGCATCCGAATCATAACAGTCTATGTCATGCCATGCTGGAGCAAGTACAGCGCGGCATCGCAACGCATGGAGCCACTACACAAATGAAAACAATTGATCTATACAGGGATGAATTTGATCCGGCGCTTGTATTCAATGAGCAGAAGCGTAGGCGGGATATGCATCTGGACCCGGAGCTGGATCATTATCGGGAGCTGGTGCGCTGGGCAGATCAATTGGTATTCATTTATCCGATCTGGTGGGGCAGACCACCGGCTATGCTACTCGGCTTTTTCGATCGGATGATGGCATCTGGTTTTGCATACAAGCATCGGAAAGCCGAAGACCTGTTGCCCGAAGGACTGCTCAAAGGCAAATCGGTGGTGTGTATTTCGACAATGAAAGGGCCACCAGGTTATTTACAATACTGGCTCGGTAATGCGCATCGTATTCTAATGCGGCGCACATTGTTTAGCTATATTGGCATTCGAAAAGTGAAGTTCTGGGAATTTGGCAGTATGGAAAAGAAGAATGGCAAACAACAGCAGAAGCTGGAGCGGATCTATCGCTATTTTCGCGATATGAAGCCTGAGCATGGAAAGCGTGAACAGGTTCAAACGGCAAAAGGTTGGGAAAGTTAGCATTGGCGCGCCATATGAACAGGCGCATCGGCTAAACAAGGCGGTTGTACGTATAGTTGCTGTATTGAAAGTAGCTTTAGCGTAGCCCGGTAATAGGCAGTCCTATGAAAACCACACTATTTGTAAGCAAAACAAAGCGGCTACACCTTTGCATCCGCAAGGCATAGCCGCTTTATCATGAGCAGATCCGTAGCGGTTAAGCGAGAATCATACAAGAAGGAATAAAGGGGCGGATTCCAGTCTAGCACAGCAATCTACGGAGTAGGAGGTCATGGTAGATTCCTGTGCTAGGAGGAGATAACATAAATTAATTTCGCCCCAATAGCTCTCTATTGAATCCTGTGTTAGAAATTCACTCACACTAGAAACACACTAGAGATCGTCCTTTTCCCTTATTTCTTTCTGGAAGTGAAATAATGCTTACAGGTAAGTATACGAGTTTGCATACGCACTCTAATACATTGATCGCGCTACCTATTTATTTTTATGGTGTACTGATATCAATAACTTATAGAACAGGCATCCGTTGCAACTTCGCATTCATGACGTTCAAGCGATGGGTAGATACACTCTTCTGATTTAGCCTGTATTATCGTTTATGTCTTGTGTTCCCAGCCAATTGCTGGCTTACAGTTCATAACTCTCGCCATCTTCTGGCACAAGCACATGTCCATGCATTCCTTTTTCCTCAATATACGCACGTAGCTCGTCACGCGATAAGGTCCAATGATTGACCGCCTCCATATGCACCGATAGTATTGTCGCTTGCGGTGCGGCTTGAAACACTTCGTAAATGTCCTCTTTGCCCATCACCAGTGAACCGCCTTGTAGAAACTGATTATCTCCGCCATTTACCACAATAACCTGCGGCTTGTACGTATCCAGCGCTTTTTGCACACCATCGTACCATACGGTATCTCCAGCTACATAAAGTGTCGCTTCATCAGGATGTTGGAATACAACGCCACATACCTGCCCCAGTCTTTGCAAAATATCACCTCGGCCATGCTCACCGGCTGTTTTGCTGAGGGAGATGCCTTCAAAAGCGGTATTTTCCGTTAGTACAGTAACATTCTGGAAGCCATCCTGACGTACCTTTTCCGCATCGGTTTCATTTTGCACAAACATCGGGATATCGTGAGCTAACACTTCAGCAGCGCGCGCATCGTAATGATCCAGATGCAAATGAGTCACGATTACCGCATCCACCTGTGCCAATTGCTGCACATCAACAGGCAGGTCGACGAGTGGATTATTTTGATCCTGACGGAGGGAGCCTGCAAACGGGGGATAGGTGCCCTTTTCAGCCAGAAATGGATCTATTAAAAATCGTGTCCCAGCATAGTCTATAACCAGTGTTGCATTGCGAATCAATTGTATATTCAATATGAGCAGCTCCTTTACTATTCGTAACTTGTTTATGAATGTATTGTATCGAAGATGTCACGGTTAGGGGAATAGGATCGATCAAGTCTTTGGTAGGTTTGACTTGAACAATGAAAGAGTTGGAGGTTGTGCATCAACTCATATATGGTGGGGGCATATCGTGGCTGGCGGTATACATAGTGTGGGCTTGCTTGCGGCAATCACTCCAGACCGGGAACATGCCAGCGACCTCCGGTTAAGCCGGAATACCTGAAGTGGGGGAAAAGAGGGCGTATTCCGGCTTAAAGGTCGGTCTTTTGGCATTATTCCTGGTCTTGCGTTCCGTGCGCAGAGGGGCTGGGTGATGCTTGCAGGCGCAGGATATGCGGCGGTGTAGAGGAGTTGATGCATATGCTGGAGGGGGGAGGCAGTTTTGAAGTGTCTTGAGTGCCTTGAGTGCTCTGAGTGCTCTGAGTGCTCTAAGTGCTCTAAGTGCTCTAAGTGCTCTAAGTGCTCTAAGTGCTCTAAGTGCTCTAGCTACTTACTGACGACGATGGACAATTGGTAGTTTACGTACTGGTTGAGTTCCACCAGGAAACGATCCAGCTCGGTGTTAGAAGGGAAGCGGCATTCAAGCAGGTAGCAGCCTTTGCCGCTGATTTTGTAATTGGCGACGACGTATTGAGGCCTGCTGTCGATAAAAGACAGGTAGGGCTGGTGGTGCAGGCTCTGGGTGATGATCGTTAAAAAGACGTGTACAGGATAGCCGAGTCGGGCGGGATCGGTACGGATGGTGTAGCCTTCGATGATGCCCTGTTCTTCCAGACGAGCAACGCGTGTAGCGGTTGCCTGTCCGGTCAGATGTACTTTTTCGCCCAGTTCTTTCATGGTGATGCGGCCGTTATGTTGGAGATGCTCGATAATGTGCTGATCGATATGATCCATAGGTTGTATTGTCCTTTCGATAGGTGTAAATGCAATAATAGATAGAAATGAATCCATAAGGATAGAAAATATCTTAATTATTCGACAAAAATCGCTGTTCGTGCTCCTTACTTACTCCGATATAATATATAGAACCCATCATATGGTGAGTGCCACGCTAAACAATATACCGATCTACAATAGATGGAGCAGGTGAGGAATGGAGCAAGAGTTATTAAACTACGCCCTGATCATTATGCTGGGCGGTCTGCTGAGCTTGGGGATGTCGTTCTATGCATTATTTCGGCTACATGCTGCACCGGGTGGCGTGTATTATTGCGTGGCTACCTTTCTCGCATCCATGTTCGGCTTTTCGTATTTATTTGAACTGTTAAGCACAACGCTCAAATCAACCTGGTTCTGGTTGCGTGCTGAATATGTTTTTCTCCCTTTTATCCCTGCATGTACGTTACTCATGTGCTGTGCTTATATTGGATACAGACCAAAACGCTGGATGTATGTGGTGCTGTTTGCTATTCCGTTATCGACTGTCGTGATGCAGCATACGAATGAGCTGCATCATCTGTATTATACATCGCTCCACTTGAGCACGGATACGCCATTTCCAGTATCACGGATTGAGCATGGACCGTATTTTTATGTGCATTCATTCTATTTATATTTCTGTCTGGCGCTCGGTGTAGTGCTGTTGCTGAATCAGGCGCGTCAGGTGCAGCTTCGTTTTCGATTGCAAATTTTCACGATGGTCGCAGGGCTGCTTACGCCTGTAATTGCCAGTCTCTTTTATGTAAGCGGACAGAGTATGTATGGGATTGATCTAGGGCCGGTATTTATTAGTGTATCGTTCATCTTTCACAGCATCGCGCTATTTCGTTATCAGATGTTCGATGTGGCGCCGATCGCGCGGGACATCGTATTTGAGAGTATGGCGGATGGTGTCATGGTCATTAATGAAAATGACGTGGTCGTCGACTACAATCGCGCGATGAAGGAGCTTATGCTTGGTGTGACAATGAATCTGGTCGGTCGCGCGATGACGGATATTTTGCATAATCGACCAGAGCTATACGAACTGGTGGAAGTAGGGCAAGACTGCGAATATGTGGGCTGGTATGAAAATGTACGCTACTGCTACCGAATACGCTTTTCGCCGGTATTAAGTAAAAATAATGCACAGGTCGGGCGCATCATTCACGTATCGGACATGACCGAGCAAGCGAATTTGCAAGATCAGCTGCAATATCTGGCAGATACGGACGGTCTGACTCGTCTGTTTAACAAAACAGCGTTTATGCATCGGGCCAATCAAGAGCTAGAGCGGATTGCGCGTAGAGGTGGACATCTGTCCATGATCATGTTTGATATCGACGAATTCAAACAGGTGAACGATACGTTTGGGCATGAAGCTGGTGATATGGCGCTGCTGTATCTGGCGGATACGGTACACGAATATACAGATGACTACATGCTGGCAGGACGTTACGGCGGCGATGAGTTCATGCTCTGTATGCCAGGTAGTGATGTGGATGCAGCTTGTGAGCTGGCAGAGAAATTACGCGGGCATATTGCAGACGGCGAAATTTCAGTAGAGAGCGAGCGGTTATGTATTACGTCGAGCTTTGGCGTAACTTCTGTGTATGTAGCGCCAGATGAGCAAGAAATATCGATTCCATTGCTCATTCGGCAAGCAGATCAGGCGCTGTATGCGTCCAAGCGTTCCGGACGAAATCGTGTGCAGGTGTATGGGGAGCTGGACGGTATAGTGCGGGCTGTTGATGCGCAGTGAAGGATTGGGAATTACGAAGGCTCTGAGCAAGAAGCTAGCTGATCACCCGATATGCAGGAAGAATGATAATATATGGTAGTGGAATACAGGCGATCTCGCAATTTAATGTTGTTGTTATAGTAGAAGAGGATACCAAGCCTGCCATGTATTTTGAAAAAGAAATCATCCGATTTTTGTACGATATTGAGGGTGAGATTGATATTGATCTATACAACTACAGTTAATTTGAACGTGTTGGTAAGTAAAAAAGCAGCTGTTGCATAATAGCAACAGCTGCTTTTTTACTTTACCCCTTAAACAACATCCGTACCGCCACGGCAAACAAACACACCGCCAGCACGCGCACGACCGCCTTCGCCGGAATCTTCGACGCAATCCGAGCACCGATCTGTCCACCAACGAGCGCACCGATCGCGAGCCAGACGAACTTATCCCACATCACATGCCCCAGACTCACATGCGAAATCGTGCCGACTAATGACGACAGCAAAATTGAAAACATCGATGTCGCGGTCGCAATATGTGGTGGGAAGGCGAGAAACAGAATCATCGTCGGCACCATCACCGAGCCGCCGCCAATCCCGAACAGACTCGACAGGAAGCCGACGAACAATGCCACCACACAGCCAAACCACATATTAAACGAATATTCATGTACCTGTCCGCTCTGGTCAACCAGGCGATGACTCGTATTCGGACGCAGCCATCCGCCACGGCTGGAGGTCGGTTTGAAATTGATCAACACCGCCATCATCATTAGAAACACACCAAGCGCGATAAAAAAGGTGCGACTGCCGACGACCGTTGTCGTCAGCGCACCCAAAATCGAGCCAGGGATCATCGCAACTGAAAACGCCAGTCCACTCCGATAATCGATCCGGCGCTGACGTGCATAGGCAATCGTACTGGAAATGGCGCTCACAAACAGCACCGCCATCGACGTACCGGAGATGCTCGCTACCGGAATGGTATATAGAAAGGCGAGCACGGGCACAATAATAAAACCACCACCGAGTCCGGCTACCGCTCCGCAAATGGAGGCTAGCATACCGACAGCGAGCAGAAGTAAAGCTTCAAGCATACGATCAGAGTCCTTTCCTGCTAGATCAGATTGGATATTGTATCTAAGCAGTATAGCATGGAAAGCTGCTCTGTATGTGGAACGGACGATACCTAAGCATATGCTTAGGCACATCATCTATATCTACCTCATGTATATTTGTTCGTTAGCCCGATACCGCTTCGGCTGTCTGTTTTGTTACTGGTATGCGTTCCTGACGCGGAGCAGCTGCACGCGGATTCCCTCTGGCAATCCGCTGTTTGAAATAACTAATCATGCCGGATACGATCACGACAGACAATGCAGACAGCATCGCTTCATACCAGCCAACCGAGTAGAATCCAATACAGACAACCAGTGAATCAAATACAAAATTCACAATCCCCGGATTCCAGCCCAGTCGCTGTTGAAGGAAGAGCGCGACAATGTTCACACCGCCCAGCGAAGCCCGATTCATGAACAGCACCGAAAGCCCGAAGCCGCATAACACACTGCCCAACATCGTACCAATGATCGCTGGCATCTCGAACAGCGGTAGCCATACGCCAAGTGAACTGACCAGTGAAACGAGACAGACAGCTAGGATCGTAGACAGTGTAAAGCTCCACCCCATCCGCACAAACGAAAATACATAAAACGGAATATTAATCATGAAAAACAACAGTGCAAACGGCAGTTGTAGCAAATAACTCAAACTTAACGCCAACCCTGCTGTTCCATCAGTAACGACTTGCGCGTGACGCAATAATAGCAAGCCGAGGCTCACAAGCACACAGCCTGCCACAATCGCGAGCAAACGTTTTGGAGCGCATGTATTCATATGTAATAGTCCTTTCTTGTCACGGGATGAACAAAATGATCATGATACAGAAACAGCCCACCCATAATCGTACCGATCGTGACCGCGCTCGTTACGGCGCTAATCACGACAACACGAAATGAATGTTTATACATTTTGCTGTATCGATTTTGCTTATTAACATGATATAATGCCAAAAAACCAATTCATATGTAAAAAGAGAGCTTATCCGATCCCTTTATATGCAAAACGAATAATAATATTTTGGTATCTATGCAAAATAGAAATATACAATAATCGATGTGAACATACAGCGCGATTTCAGTACCCATAAAGCCCAAATACATAAAAGGAGGAATCGATATGGATCGGATCGATGTTAAAATGCTGGGCTTGCTCCAGCAGGATGCGCGAATGACGATTAGTGAACTGTCCAAACAGCTTACACTCAGTCGTCCAAGCGTGACGGAACGGCTGCATCGTTTGCAGGAAAAAGGCATTATTGAGGGGTTTACGGCTGTTGTATCACCAGCAGCAGTGGGGCGCAGTATTTTACTAATGATTCAGATTAGCGATTTAAAAGTATCGGCAGGCGAGTGGGAGAAGATGATTGCATTGGAGCAAGATGTGATCGAATGTCATCGGGTGACGGGAGAGATTGGCTACATCATAAAGGCGGCAGTGGATGGCATGGAGGGCTTACGTCAGCTGGTAGATCGGCTGATGGTATATAGCTATGTGAACACATCAGTTGTACTCACATCGCCGGTACAGCGCAGACATGTGTTGCCCGTAGATGTGGAGGACTAATTTGGCGATACAGGGAGTAACCGATGGATAAGCATGATAAAAAAACAGACCGTCTCTATATTAAGAGCGGTCTGTTCCATATGCAGCCATACTGGCATTATGCTGTTCAAGCGACAGGTCAAAGTTATCACGATTGCCAATCGTTGTACTTGAGCCGCCGCCATGACGTTTATACAGTACGAGCCAGTAAAAGATCGGATATTGCCGCAGCGGTTGACGTTGCGGGCCGACATACACATCGGCAAGCTGTTCATAGGGCGACCAGTAATCCGCAATATTAGGCGTAATGCGGCGATGGGCACGGCTACTTGGAATATGCTCACATACCCGTTCCGAACTGAATCGTTCGCGCCATGTGCCATAAAACGTATGCGAACTACCATGAGTACGGCAAATAAACGGGCGTACCGGATACACACGACAGATGCCTTTTTCCGGATCAAGCAGCGGACAGGCGAAGCTGTTACGTCCAGCATGACGCCGAATCGAATCCAGCTCTTGCTTACGGCTTGTCCGGTTCACCAGCGCTTCGTACATCGGCTCATTATCATGCTGGAATCGCTCCAAATTGCGCTCGGCTTGCTGGAAAGCAGCATCGATATCTGCCTTGCTCCAGCTGTGCTCCATATACGTGAGCAGCAGTTCAAACTCCACCTGTGAGACTGGAAAATAGTCCGAACAGCAGCTACTACAACCTGCTGCACATGGCGGATGCTTGCTGCTATGTGCGTGATATTCCTCGATGACCGCATCGACCTGCTCATACAGCGCCGTCATATGCATGGCGCGACTATCCGCTGCGGAGCGAGAATGACAATGTTTTAAAGGACGTCCGCTGCCGCAAAAGCAGGGGTAATCTGGCGACAGACGGAATGCCGATGGATGAGAAGGATCAGGATCAATAGACTTGGAATTGTGAAGTTGCACAGCCTCTTGTAGTTGCGTGCGATTTTGTAATTCACTGCGATCTCGTAATTCGCTGTGATCTCGTAATTCATCATAGTGCTGTAGTGAACGGTTATCTTGCCATGAACTATTATTTTGCAGTGAACCTTTGTCTTGCAGTGGACGTTGATCCTGCGCCTGCTGACCATCCTGTACATGATGACGATGCTGCGGCTGATCGATTCCTGTATCTCGATTGTGCCGATTATGTTTTTTCTGATTGCGATCTGGCATGGAAATCCTGTCCTTTCCGCTCCGTCGCTGCTGTATTTATACATATTTATACATGCAAAGGAAAGCATAACTTTCCCTGTCAGCAGCCGATTCGGACGCTCCACCGTTCAACATCATCTCAAACGAGGCAGAGCAAGAACGAAGCTTGTCCTTCCATTATACCGCAACCGATCGCTACACTTAACCTTCCAGCTCTTTATACATAAAATAATCAAAGTCCGCCGGACGGCGTCTGCCACCCATATCGATACAGTTCATGCCCACAAAGGCACCGGTGAAAAAGCCACCGCCCTGCACATAATCATCCGACAGCTTGTAACATTCAAATTCGACCGGAACGGTATGCCAGTGCTGTCCGTCAAACGAGTAGCTGTACTGATATTGCTGTACACGCACTTCCACTTTAATATGCACCAGCTCTGTTTCTTCTGGCATCGGAATCGGTTTACGTCCGAATGGCTGGCTGAACTGTCCGTTATCACAGATGAGCAGATCGAGCACGCGTCCGTATTTTTCATGCCAGGTGATTTGCAGTGTTGACCAGTTCTCGGTGTTGTAATAACAGGTCAGTCCGGCGCCCTGCTGGAACGTCTCCGGCCGGAAGTCGATCGCTGTGGCGGCATCAAATGAAAATGCCTGCCAGCGACGTGCCACATATGCCTGCGTGAACAGCGAACTGAGCGATTCGCGTCCATACAATCGCAGATAGCCCGGACGACTTTCCAGACAGGCGATATCTGTAGTGAGTGGAATACGCAGCGTTTGAAAATGCTTATTCAATTCGGTGCTGTCAAAGTCATCATGTTCTGGATAGTCTTGCTCCCACACGACCGGTTCCATTTGTGGTGCAGGCACTTCGACCTGGCCTTGCTTACCACCAACGACCATCGGCCAGCCATCGACCCATTCAATCTGTTGCAGAGCTGTTTCACGTCCGAGCGGGCAATAGCCGCGATTGTCCAAAATCGGTAATGTATCGTTAGGCAATGGGCGTCCGGTCAGATGCGCCAGATACCATTCGCCTGTATGGGTATGCAGCAGGGACGCATGACCGCATTTTTGCAATGGATGACGTGGGTCCTGCCATGCGCTTAGCATTGGATAATCCGGCTGTGTCTCATACAGCCCGAACAGCTCACGCGAGCGTGCCACCGTCTCGGCATGCTGGTAAGTTGTGCCGCCTTCTGCCACGAACAGATAATAGTAGTCGTTTACACGATACAGATGTGGGCCTTCGGTATAACGCAGATCGGTGCCTTTATAAATGATCTGTGGCTCGCCGATCAATTGCTGCTGCTCATGATCATACTCCTGTAGCGAAATGCCGTAAAATGGATGATGATACATCCGATGATCCCAGTACATATTAAGCAAATATTTACGTCCATCTTCATCATGGAACAGCGATGCATCAAAACCTACACCGTTCAGCAAAATCGGCTCAGACCATTCCCCATCGATCGTATCGCACGTCACCAGATAGTTGAGACAGTCTTTCCAGATGCCATTAACGACTTTCACATCGGTGTACACAAGCCAGAATTTGCCGTCATGGTAGCTCAAGTCCGGTGCCCAGATCCCGCCGGAGTTCGGATTGCCTTTCATATCAAGCTGGGACAGACGATTCAGTGGACGATGCACCAGATGCCAGTTGACCAGATCACGGGAATGATGCAGCTGCACACCAGGGAACCATTCAAATGTAGATGTAGCAATATAATAGTCTTCCCCAGCGCGACAGATGCTCGGGTCAGGGTTAAAGCCGCGTAATACAGGATTTTGGATTGCCATCATGTTTACCTCCATTGGGGTTAAATTGAAATACGATAGCCAGAACAGAGTAATAGCGTGCGAAACGATATCATCTTTGGTGTGTAATTTTTTTGTAAAGCGCTTACAAATTCATTGTGTGCACTACTGTCAGTGTCAACCGTTCTGTTGTAGAGCTGTCTGTCAGAGAGCGATAGCTGTTTGTCCAGAGAGCGATAGCTGTTTGTCCAGAGAGTGATAGCTGTTTGTCCAGAGAGTGATAGCTGTTTGTCCAGAGAGTGATAGCTGTTTGTCCAGAGAGCGATAACTGTTTGTCCAGAGAGTGATAACTGTTTGTCCAGAGAGCGATAGCTGTTTGTCCAGAGAGCGATAGCTGTTTGTCCAGAGAGCGATAGCTGTTTGTCCAGAGAGCGATAGCTGTTTGTCCAGAGAGCGATAGCTGTTTGTCCAGAGAGCGATAGCTGTTTGTCCAGAGAGCGATAGCTGTTTGTCCAGAAAGCGATAGCTGTTTGTCCAGAGAGTGATAACTGTTTGTCCAGAGAGCCATAGCTGCTCGTTCCATGGAATAATGAACGCCTGATATGTAAAGTATCCGCTATTGTTGTACAACAACGATGATCAAGTAAAGAACAGGACGCTCATACAAAATAGTACGCTCAAACAAAACAGTACGCTCCTGTACAACAAGATGCTCGTGTGAAAATGGACTAACCAGCACACGTGAGTGCGAATACACGTGACCGCAATCCGATCCGTTCAGCACACCAACTCCAAACAAAAAGCCCAGCAGAAAACTTTGTATAATGGTTAAACTAACTTTTCTTGAAGGTAACACAATTTATGGAAGAGCGCAATGTGCAAACCGGATTATGGTACAATGAATGGACGAAACTTTGGCATCATAGGAGCGAAATCATAATCAATCTATTATGAATCCAGTGAGAATCTATTACAAATTCAGTACGAATCCTGTATGAATGGATTAACGGATTACAAACCAATTCATCGTATGAAATTGTAGAAGCACACCTAGCCACATATACTCAATTCAACCTACCCAACCGTCTGATTTTAAAAGCACAATGGAGGCTCATTCAATATGCAATCATCTGATCAAAATAAATCTGCCTGGAATGGCAGCACCTATCAATCCTGGCTTAATCGATTCGGTACGCCGCAGGAAGCAGCTGCCAAAATTACAGCCGATCCGCGCAAACGTGTCAGCGGCGCTCTGCATCATATGGGCGACGATATAAAAGGAAAACGTATCATTAATCTGATGGGTTCGAACGGCAACAAAGCCGTTGCACTTGCCCTGCTCGGTGCCGAGCTAACCGTAGCTGATTTCTCGCCGGAAAATGAGCAATACGCACTGGAGCTGGCGGCTGCGGCGGATGTGCCTTTGCAGTACATCGTTTCGGATGTGCTGGAGCTACCACAGACGCTGAATGGGCACTACGATATCGCCTTTATGGAGTTCGGTATTTTGCATTATTTTACCGATCTGCATCCGCTATGGGCAGTTGTAGCCAGACTATTACAGCCCGGCGGTAGACTGGTGCTACAGGACTTTCACCCGATCTCAACCAAGCTGATCTCCTCACGCGGTACGACAGCGAAAATCCGTAAGCATAAAGTGGACGGCGATTACTTCGATACATCACTGGTAGAGAAGGAAGTATCGTATTCCAAATATGCAGAATCCGGCCAGGTACAGGAAGAAAAGCAAAAGGTCTACCTGCGCAATTGGACGCTCGGTGAAATTGTAACGTCCATCGCGAATACGGGCTTGATCATCAAAACGCTGGAAGAGCTGCCTAACCAGTCATCCGAAGTGTTTGATAAAGGCATTCCGAAAACGTTCACGATCGTAGCGGAGAAGGCACGTTAATCGAACTGTCCGTCTGTTCTAAAATGTGGCGGTAGTAGACGCTGGATCAATGAGCAAAAGCGCGCATCCATAAGCTAATGAACGAACGAATGCACGAATAAACGAATGAACGAACGAATAGGAGTAAAGGGGAGCAGCACATACTATATCTATACTCATCCGTTACATCGATTCCCAGTCAGCGGATCGACCAGCCGCTTTCCTATACGAATTTTGTATGTGTATCCATGATTGATCAAACATAATGAATGAGCAGTTCAAGGGGAGTTAAACGTGGATTGTCTTAGGGCTGTGTTGAGATCAGCTTTAAAAGAAAAAAATAAAACTCAACCTTAAGCTTCATTCCAAATGTTCAAAACTCGATCCACTCCTAAAACTCAATCTACTTCCAAATCTCAATCTAACTCTCAAACCTAACTCCTAAACTTCAATCCAAACCTCAAAACTCAAATCTAAAAACTAAAAAGCACGAACACGCTCCTACCCGTTTTTGCAAAACAATGCCTGCAAAAGCGGATCGGAGTGGTGTTCGTGCTTTTCCTTTAGCAAAACCACATCACTATATATTCATACCGTTGAGTTCAAACGCTGCTGGAACTGCATACGCCACTGACTGAAAATCACTATATACTCCTACTGTTCAGTTCAACCCCAGCTTTGGAAAACGAGATCGATCCTACACATATGATCATTCTACGCTACCCATTGCCCTTCAAAACAAACGATCAAACGGCTTATCCCTTACACCTATAAGGCGAATGCTTTAAGCAGTATCGATCCCTGTCACCTTTAATTTTCCCTTAAAATCAACAGCAAACGGTGGCATCCCCAGCAGCTTGCCCAACTCTTCAGCGGATACAGGTTTGCTGAACAGATAGCCTTGCATCTCGTGACAGCGAATTTGCTGGAGCAAGGAGGCTTGCTCCGGCTTCTCCACACCTTCTGCGATCACATTCATATTCAGGCTGCGAGCCAGATTGACGATAGAGCTAATAATCATATGGTTGGCCTGACTGCTGCCGATGCGGCTGGTGAATTCGCGGGCGATTTTGAGCTTGTCAACCGGGAAGTTTTCCAGATAAGCCAGGGACGAATAGCCTGTTCCAAAATCATCAATCGAGATCGATACACCGAGCTTTTTCAATGCTTTGAGCTTGGTAATCACATTACTAATGTGTGTCATCGCAATCGATTCAGTAATCTCCAGATCGATGTACGTTGGATCAACGCCGGTCTGCTTTAAAATGCGTGCTACCGTACCGACAAAACTCTCCTGCTCGAATTGCTGTGCCGACAAATTGATACCAATCTTGATCATATGACCTTCATCCTGCCATTGTTTCGCTTGCTGGCAAGCTTCCTGTAACACCCATTCGCCAATGGACAGCATCAGACCGGTTTCCTCAGCGATCGGAATGAATTCACCCGGCATAATCATACCGAGCGTCGCATGCTCCCAGCGAATCAGCGCCTCGACGCCGATCACGCATCCTTGTTGTGCATCGATTTGCGGCTGATAATGAAGCATCAGCTCATTGCGGTATAGCGCCTGACTCAGCTCTTTTTCCAGCATTAACTTTTTGGAATAGAGCTGGTCTTTATCGTTATAGAAGCGGTAATGTCCTTTGCCGTTTTTCTTCACCTGATACATGGCGATATCGGCTTTTTTCATCAATGTGATCGGCGATTCATCTTCGCCTGCATAGAGGGCGATGCCGATGCTTGGTGTGGCGATAATCTCATAGCCTTGAATATAATGAGGCTGGTTCATCCCGTCGAGAATGCGCTGAGCAATGACCGACGCTTCACGTGTATCTTTCATATGGCGAATGAGCAGGGTGAACTCGTCACCGCCCAGACGTGCGACCATATCGTTATCGCGGACACATCCTTGCAGACGCTGCGCGACCGAACGCAGCAGCTGATCGCCTACATCATGACCAAGTGTATCATTGATATTTTTGAAACGATCCAGATCGATGAACAGAATGGAAAACAGTTCCTGATTCGTCCGCGCAATTTGTACGGTATCGCTCAGCGCATGTTCAAATGAAGCCCGATTCATCAGTCCGGTTAATGGATCGTGATAGGCGAGATAATGAATCTGTTCTTCATGACGCTTATTTTCGGTAATATCTTTGGCAATCGCATACATGCCAACGACTTTGCCCTGTACGATAATGGGGACAGTGGTCATTCGCACTTGAAACAGGTCGCCGCGGCAATTACTCAGTGCGGTTTCATAAATTTGCGGCTCGCCTTGAAGCACTCGTTCAATCCGTTCTACGATCTCATCCATATGAGCATCCTGAAAATAATTCATCATATGTTTACCGACAATCTGCTCCTCCGTGACGCCATGCATTAGCAGTGCCTGTGGATTGGCACTTTCGATGCGGCCATCGAGACCGATCGTAATGATCGCATCAGGGTGAAAATCAACAATGGAACGATAGCGATTTTCACTGCTTTCCAGTTCAAGTTTCTTATCGTACAGCTTGCGAGCGAGCCGATGATTTTCCAAAATGATCATCACCTGACGAATCATAACGAGCACAATTGCCAGACCGGTGCCCACCGTCAGCACATATCTGCCATCTGCATGCAAAATCATAAAGATAAACAGCGCAGAAATCCCGATATAAGGTAATACCAATTGTGGAATGTCCAGACGCGGAATATCCGGTTTGGACAGGCCGGTTGCTCCCTTGTGCAGCGGCTGTTCAACATCTGCCATATGCAAAATACCCGCGAAACCTACAAACAACAAACCGAGAATAAACAGCGGATCAACCCAGCTCCCGGAGCTATAACTATGCGTAGTCGTCATGTATAAAAAGGTCGTATCACCGATAATCTGTACGATCAACCCCGCGCATAACGATAGCACCACCCGGTTAGACATTGTACGTGCATTGCTTAAATACAAACTTGCTGCACCACCAAGCAGTGCCAGATCACCTATCGCATAGCCGATCGAGAGCAGCACATCCGGTGCAATATGGATCATGCCAGTAATCTCTAGCATAAAGCGAATCAGGAAATGCCAGCTTAGTGTGGTCACTACCGTCATTAAAATGGCGATATCCAGCACTAATCGAATCATCGACAAACTGTTTTTGTCATGCTTGAGTTTATAAAAAAATGCGAACATATAAAAAAGCACCTGAAGCACGTAAAAAAGATCAGGGTATCCTGGGAAAGGTACTTCGATATGGAGCAGAGTTTCATACATGAACCAGATCGCCTCGGCAATCCCGTAACTAGTACAACCCATAAACAAAAGCAGCCAAAAGGGACGATGACGAAGATGACTGCTTTTCCATGCGATATATAGCCAGCTACAAGCGATAAGAGTGCCAACCGTCGACAGTATATTGCTTCCTGTTGTACGCATGGCATCATGATCCTGCCATATCCAAATCCATATATAATACACAACTGTGAACACGACGATGAAGGCCAGTGATAGTAATCTTGTGATTTGAGCCTTTTTAGGCATATTTCATTCCCTCTAATTTCAATTTGTTTAGTTAATAATACCCAATTAAAGCATGTATATACCTAAATTCGTGATTAATTTTATAGGTCTAAAGGCTGTATAGTTTAATCACTTAATAGTACGTCATTTCACATGCAATTGAAATACGCATTCATGCATTTTTTCAGAAAAATTTAGTGAAATTTGGATAAGAAAGGGCGATATTCAGCGGAATATTCTTTTGGGAAGCAAAAACAGCCAAATTAGCTTGAAAAGTCTGCAATTGGCGGCGGAAACTATAGTATTTCCAAACATTGAATTGTATAATCGAACAGAACGTAAGGAATGGTAACGCAGGTTACTGCCCGTTTATTTTTATGATGAAAAGAGGGGTTAGAGGATGACAGGATCAAACGGATTATCCGTCAAAACGATTGTTGCAATCGGGATTGGTTCAGCACTATTTGTCATTCTGGGCCGTTTTGCTTCGATACCGACTTTTATTCCGGATACGAATATCGAAGTGACGTATGCGTTGCTGGCGTTGTTTGCGCTGCTGTATGGACCGTGGGCAGGCTTGCTGATCGGTCTGATTGGACACACGCTGAAGGATGCTATTTTCTATGGCTCGCCGTGGTTTAGCTGGATTATCGCTTCCGGTGTATTCGGTCTGGTCGTTGGATTGATGACGCGCCGTATTCGCATTGCAGACGGAGAGTTTGGTGGCATGGCTATCGTGCGCTTTAACGTGGCACAGCTCACTGCTAACGTGATCTGCTGGCTCGTTGTAGCGCCGGTGCTGGACATTCTGATCTATTCCGAGCCAGCGAACAAAGTATTCGTACAGGGTGTAGGGGCAACGATTTCCAATACGCTGACGGTAGCCGTTGTCGGTACGCTGCTGGCGCTCGCTTATTCCAAAACAAGAACGAAGCGTGGCAGTCTGAGTCGAGAATCTTGATCGATTTACAGCCTGTCGGTGTATGATCAGGAAGTACACGAATTTGCTGCTCGCAGCAGCATAGTGGTACAGTAAGAGCGATAGACCGGTGGGTGTCACCGGTCTTTTTCGTTGACACGATCGCGTAGAGGAAATTTTACTACTAAAGAGCGAACTAGAGCGTGTACGTATAAGCCGCACTTCACTACGGGAAGGTAATAAAGGAAAAGGTCGACTTGCCGTGTTAGCGATTTCCTAACACGGAAATTTACACTTACTCGACTCCATAGATTACTGTGCGAGACCGGAGTCTGTTCCCTTATTCCTTCTCGGAGTGGTGTATGTCACAGCAAAAACAGTTTGCGTATACGCCCTAGCTCGGCGTGGATCATATAAATGGTTCGTATAGATTGAAGGCATATGGCCAATGTATATCACATCGTTGAATCGGATGTGTACATAACGCCAGTATAGAAGGAAGGACAGGTATGAAGAAACCAGTTATTGAATTTAACCATTTTAGCTTTCAGTATCGAGCACAGGCAGAGCCTACACTGCATGATATCAATTTAACGATTTATGAAGGTGAAAAAATAGTGATCGTAGGTCCTTCGGGTTCAGGTAAAAGCACACTGGCGCACTGTATGAATGGCTTGATTCCATTTGTGTATGAGGGCGAGATAAGCGGTACGCTGCGTGTAGCAGGCGAGCATGTGAATAATGGGGGGATTGCGCTATTGTCGGACGAAGTAGGAACGGTGATGCAGGACCCGGACGGACAATTCGTCGGTTTGACCGTAGCTGAGGATATTGCGTTTAAGCTGGAAAATGACGCTATACCCCAGGCGGAAATGATGCGGCGCGTGTTCGAAGCCGCCGATACCGTCGAGTTTGCTGATTTTTTGGAAGCATCGCCTCATTCGCTCTCCGGTGGGCAAAAGCAGAAAACGACGATTGCCGGTGTACTGGTCAGTCAGGCGGCGATTTTACTATTTGATGAACCGTTAGCCAGTCTGGACCCGCATACCGGACAGCTAACCGTTGATCTGATTGACCGCATCCACCGTGAAACAAGCCAAACGATTGTGATCATCGAGCACCGTCTGGAGGAAGTGCTGGAGCGTCCCGTCGATCGTGTGATTGTCGTTAGTGAGGGACGGATTGTAGGAGATATGACGCCGGATGAATTGCTTTGCACCGATCTGCTGCGTACGACAGGCATTCGAGAACCGTTATATGTCAATGCGCTGCATTATGCAGGCTGTGAAATCACACCGGCGATGCAGCCTGGGCATATCGATCATATTCAACTGGACAGCTGCATTGCTCCGCTTCAGCAGTGGTACGAATGTGTGCATCAGGAACAGCTGCCTGTGATTGAACAGCCGGTGCTGGAGATTGAACATGTCTCGTTTGGCTATGAAGCCGGGCAGCCTATTTTACATGATGTATCCTTCCAGATTGGTAAAGGCGAGATCGTCTGCATTGCTGGACGCAATGGAGCGGGCAAATCGACGATTTCAAAGCTCATTTGTGGCTTTTATCGTCCGAGTGCCGGACGCATTTTGCTTAATGGACGTGACCTCAGTGGCGATACGATCAAGGAGCGTGCTGAGCATATTGGCTTTGTCATGCAAAACCCGAATCATATGTTATCCAAGCCGCTACTTTACGATGAAGTAGCGCTCGGTCTGCGTACACGAGGTGTACATGAAGATACGATTCGTGAGCGGGTGCATGAAGTGCTGAAGGTGTGCGGTTTGTATCCATTTCGCAGCTGGCCGGTATCGGCGCTTAGCTATGGACAAAAGAAGCGGGTGACGATCGCTTCGATTCTGGTGCTGGAACCGGAAATTATGATCCTGGATGAGCCAACAGCCGGACAGGATTTCCGTCATTATAATGAAATGATGGAGTTTCTGAATCAGCTCAATCGACGTGGTATGACGATCATTATGATCACGCATGATATGCATCTGATGATGGAATACGGACAGCGCGCAGTAGTGATGGCAGATGGGAAAAAGATCGCTGACGATTGTCCATCCCGTGTGCTAGTCCAGCCAGATACGATCGCTGCCGCCCATCTAAAGCAGACGTCGTTACATGCGCTGTCGGTGAAGTCAGGCGTAGGCGAGCCGGATGAGTTTGTCGGACGGTTCATCGCTTATGACAGGGGGCTGCGTCATCCATGAGTACCAAAATGTTAACTTATACGAACCAGAATACGCCTATTCATCGGCTAACCGGAGCGAGTAAGCTGTTGTTTTTTGTACTATGGGCGCTGACGGCGATGATTATTTACGATACGCGCTGTCTGCTGGCGATGTTTGTGATCGCGATTGTCATTTTTGCCGTTTCGCGTGTTCCGTTTAAAAATTATTCATTTGTGCTGTATTTGATCCTGATCTTTTTTGCCTTTAATCAGATTGCGATCTTCCTGTTCTCACCGCTGTATGGGGTGGAGCTATATGGCACACGGCATAATATTGTGCATCTGTTCGCCTGGTATACGCTCACATGGGAGCAATTATTTTATCAGTTTAATGTGGCGCTTAAATATGCGGTTGTGGTGCCGATCGGTCTACTATTTTTACTTGTGACCGATCCGAGTGAATTTGCCGCATCGCTCCATCGACTTGGGGTAAGCTATAAAGTCGCTTATTCAGTCGCCATTGCACTGCGCTACATTCCAGATATTCAGCAAGATTTCCAAAATATCTCCTTCGCTGCACAGGCACGCGGCATCGACATTTCGCGCAAGGAGAAGTTCGGCAAGCGTTTGAAAAATGTCGTATCCATTCTGCTGCCATTGATTCTCACCAGTGTGGAACGGATCGAGAAGATTAGTACAGCGATGGAGCTACGCGGCTTCGGACGTGGCAAGAAGCGCACATGGTATCGTGCGCGTCCCTTACGAAGGGGCGATTATGTCGCGATTGTGATGATCCTCATCGTGACGATCGCGTGTCTGGTGATCACGTTTGCGGATGGGTCGAGGTTTTATAATATTTTTAAATGAGTTTGGATAGATAGGTGTAAGGATCGAATGGTGGAATAGCTCTTGACGAGCGCAGGAATTGCTTTAGTTAGCGTTGCTTTTGCAGTAAGCGCAACTCCATGTCAGTGAACAAAACGGACGTCAGTACATGACTGATGTCCGTTTGGTGTTCGGAATTGTTTAACTGTTCATAGAATGGTTTCTCATTAACTCCTTTACAATTAGAAAATGACGCCTACTCAGCGTCATTTTCTAATTTAAACATATTCGTTTGGCTTTCTTTGTTTAAGGTGGGCTGCCATTCGCACCACGATATACGTGTAGATTAACACATTTTTCTTACATCGTGAATATTGAAGTAGCTTTTTTGCGTGTTTTTTTACATTAATAAATACAATTGCGTATTTGACGAATAGGAATGAAATATGTTTAATCCATCATTTATACGTATCGACCATTCGCTTCGCGTGTTCAAGTGAAAGCCCGTATTTACTGCGAAGTTGTTTGATCGCTTCGATGGTGGAAGCTTGCCGTAGATCCTGCTGGATATACTGCTTTACTTCTGGATTGTCTTTGTACACGTCGAAAAGCCGATGTTCCAGCTGCCGGATTCTTTTGGAATTGTATATATTCGCTACGCATGATAATGCAAAAGCAATAAATAGTAGCGTCTGGATCAACAATTGATCATTCATACGATCCCTCCTTCTTCAGTATGCTGCATTTCTGTTATTTTCAATCATCAGTTTATGTCTACTATGTACGTCTAATTTACAAAAAAAGCTCGGCTTTCTCAAGGAATCTAGCAACCGAGAGAAAGCCGAGCTTGAGGTTACATTAACATGATCATACGTACAGCGACGTATAGCAAATGACAGCGGAGGTGCGTTATCATCCTTTGTCGCTGTCGCTGTCGCTGTCGCTGTCGCTGTCGCTGTCGTAGCGATCCATGTACGCTTATCCGCTATGCAGAAAATAGCATTACAGATTCTGACTTGCTGGACGTGGAATTTGATTGGTCGCTGCTACCTGATCGAGGAACAGTAACAGCTCTTTGTCGAATTTTTCCGCTTCATCGAACATCATCGCATGTCCGCTATGTTCAAACGGCACTACCCTTGCATCTGTAATCGATTCGCTCAGCAGCTGGGCAAATTGTGGATCACAGATTTTATCTTTCATGCCCTGGAAAATGACCGTTGGCACGTTCACCGCAGCGAGATCGCCACGCAGATCTTCATCGCGCAGAGCGATGGCTGCTTTAATTGTACCGTGATGAGATGCTTGCAGGCAGAGCGATTCCAGCCATACCATCGTGCCGGCTCTCTTTTTGCTGTGCGTGAATTGCAGACCGAACTTGCTCAGCATTTTAGGACGATCTTCATACGTTGCTTCAATCATATCTGTCGTAAAGTCATCCGCTGTCATCAATCCATAATCAAAATCAGGACGTTTTACAAATACAGGTGCCGCTGCGCCCATTAAAGCGAGCTGCGCAATCCCATGTCCTTGATGACGTGCCATATAACGAATCGCGACTGCGCCGCCCATAGAGAAGCCGACCAGTACGGCATTTTCCAGACCGAGTTCATCGATGACTGCACGCACATCATCTGCCATTCGATCATACGTATAGCCATCCCACGGCGCATCCGATTTACCAAAACCACGGAAATCAATCCCGATACAGCGATATCCGTTCATTGGCAGCTTAGAAAATTGATATTCGAACATCAATTGATTTGCAGGCCAGCCGTGTAAGAAAATGACCGGAATCCCTTCACCAAGATCCTGTACAAACAAATTCACGCCATCTTCTACCTGTATATATCTACCCATCTTTATCGCCTCCATTGTTATATTCGTCCATCCTGCTGCATGCGTGTGAATCCATCCTGTTGTTGTTTGACCGTCATGATGAACGCAAGTCATACAGCACGTTGCTAATACCTTAAACGTAATCATTTACTTACAAACCTTGCTGTCTTGCTAAGCAAGTGAGCATATCACTTGCTGGGAGTCGTTTCTCACCATTGCTGTTGGGGGTACATTATGTTAGGTGAATGTATGGGTTGATTCGTTATTGGTGCTTTATGTGGTGGATTGGAACGAGCTAGGAATGAATAGAGCTTTGGGCAGACTTAGGTTATGGATGCATACACCACTTCCGACAAGGAATAAGGGAACGATGTCCAAAGACCAACCTTTAAGCCGGGATACGTCTGCTTTTTCCATTCGGAGTATTCCGGCTTAACCGGAGATCGTTGGCATGTTGCCGGGCTGGAGTGGATGAAGTCAAAAGCAAAAATAGTATCGCTCACTTCCTATTTGCTTACACAGTAAATGATACTTAGAAGAAGTAGACATACTAGTATCTACAAAAGATGCTGGATGCGGCAATAAAGTGCACTAGAGGTCGTTCAGAAGTATTGGATTCCGTACACAGTAAACACAATTTGAAGGAGGCCACCCTATGAAATGGCAGGGCAGAAGGGGAAGTAATAATGTAGAGGATCGGCGTGGAATGGGTGGTGGCGGTAAGACGCTGGTAGGTGGCGGCATCGGTGGGATTATCGTTGTCATTATTGTGCTGTTGCTTGGTGGAAATCCAGCTAGTTTGCTGGGAGATATCGGTTCGAGTACAACGACGCAGACAGCGGGCAATTATCAGGGGACGGCTCAGGAGGAAGAGCTGGCGAACTTTGTCTCGGTTGTGCTGGCAGATACGGAGGATGTGTGGAGCGATGTGTTTCGGCAGCAAGGGCTGACGTATACCAATCCAACGCTGGTGCTGTATAGCGGCAGTGTGAAGTCGGCGTGTGGGATGGCGAGTTCGGCGGTTGGGCCTTTTTATTGTCCGGGTGATGAGAAGCTGTATATCGATCTGAGTTTTTATGATGAACTGAAGCAGCAGTTCCAGGCGCCAGGTGATTTTGCGATGGCGTATGTTGTGGCGCATGAGGTCGGTCATCATGTGCAAAATTTGCTCGGCACGATGGATAAGCTGGAGCCGTATCGTCAGCAGCTCAGTGAGCAACAATTTAATACAAAGTACCAGGTTCGATTGGAATTACAGGCAGACTATTATGCTGGCGTATGGGCGCATTATGAGCAGGGGAAAAATTTGCTAGAACAGGGCGATCTGGAGGAAGCTCTCACGGCGGCCAGTGCAGTCGGAGATGACACGATTCAGCAGCGTACACGCGGTTATGTAGTGCCAGATAGCTTTACACATGGCACGTCAGAGCAGCGGAAACGCTGGTTTAATAAAGGCTTTGAATCCGGCAGTCTGACTGGTGGCGATACGTTTAGCGTAAGCAACGGTCAGCTATAAATATTTAATTCAACCTGGAGCGATATTTTCATCGGTTATTAATAAATGTCTGCTATGCTAAATGCAACGCTGGTTACGGCAGGTCGTCTATATAGAGATAGAGCGATAACCGAAGTAGAAAAAGGAGTGGGATGATGAACAACATACGTTTGAAAAGCAGTTTGGATCGTGCGAGTCTGGATAACCGTTTACAATATGATCCGGAAATTATCGAGCTGTACTTGCGAACCGATGACTTGCAGCAGGAATCGCTCATTCGCGAGCGTATTCGTGAACTGAAGCAGCGCGGCATTCGTGTGTATTTACACCATCCGAGTCGTTACAATGGCAAGTATCTGGACATTATGAGCACAGAGCCAGACATGTACCAATTTTATCGGGAATCGACACAGCAACTGGTACGTATCTGTCAGGAAGAAGGCAGCAAGTGTGTCATTCATGCTAACTATTTGCGCAGCGACAATCCTGAAATATCTCGGGAACGCACGATTGCGCTGCGTCAGCAAATCAACGAAATATTGACCTATGGCCGTGATGTACTGCTTTGGGAAGATTCAACCGAAGGATTGTTCTGTTATGCAAATCCGTACCTGATCGATGAAGTGATCATTCCGCTAAAGCTTCCGGTCAATGTCGATGTGAGTCATACATTTATTAGTTTCCGTGGCGATAATGATCGTCTGCGCGAAGTGCTGGAGCGTACTGCACCTTACGCGGTATATTACCATCTGGTCGACAGTATGGGACAATTCCACGATTCGTTACCTCTCGGACAGGGAGGAATCGATTGGAAGATGGTCAAGTCGTTCGTGCAGGGGAAAGAATATATTTTTGAAATTAATCTGGAAGGTGGGCATATCGACTGTACGCCAATGGTCGAGAGCGCGCGTTTCTTTGATCGTTTGAGTATGGAGCAAGCTAGCCTGTAAGTTGAGGTGTGCGGGTGATGAAGTGAGAAGGAAGCGTAGTGTTAGCGATAGGTGGAAGTATTTTAACATGGGTGAAAAAGCTATGGTTTGTATTTTATTCGTTGTATTTTATTCGTTGTATTTCATTCAGTGTATTTATTATTCTAACACTTCGCCGTCTTTTATATACTTCTAGTCTATATCACTCCAGATCTATATCACTCACTGTGTATGTATTTCGCGATTGATAGTTCTCGTTGTCTATATATTTTACTGTCTATGTTCAAAGATAAAGCTCTGTATGACGCAATAACGGTACATCCCGTACCGGTCGCGTCGTGCAGAGCTTTTGGTAGTGCACATCAATATCAATTGTTGTCATTGTCGGCAGAGAGCTTACGATAGCGATAACTGCGATAACTGCGATAACCGAAATAACTGCAATAACCGAAATAACCGAAATAACCGCAATCGTTATAACTACTATAACATCCACAATAGCTCATACTTTGACCCATTTAAATTTTAATTCAAATCAGATTCGAAGTGAGATCGACTGCATCTTACCAAACATCCCTTTACACCGCATCATATCAAAGCGTCATATCAAAGCATCATATCAAAATACCAAATCATGAATTTCTCCCATACCATCCGCTATTCAACTTCACCTATAACGCAGTCAAACAATGCAGTTACATAACATAGTTAAAGCACTATGGCATATAAGGATCAATGCTTAACGAACTTTCTCCTTTTGCGCTTTGAGCAGTGCACGTGCGGCGCGTTGCCCGGAGATTGTTGCGCCTTCCATCGTAGCCAGCAGTGGCTGACTCGTATAGTCTCCGGCGAGAAACAGACCGGGAATCGGGGTAGTTTGTCTTGGACGATACTGTTCATTGTCTGTTGATAGACGGTAGAAGCTATCCCGCATACGAATGACGCGATAATCGGTCATCGTATCAACACCGGAAAGGCCGATCTTTTGCAAAGAATCTTTCGTTTTAGCCCATACTTCTTCTTCCGGCAGATCGATCAGCTCATCTGGATCGACCAGAATGATCGACGCTCGTCCACTGTCACGCTTGAAGGTGGTGCGTGATTGCTCGCTGAACGAACCGAGCTGTGTGCCAGGGCCGAAAAAAGTATGATCCGCGTGAGCGAGCTTTTCCTTCGCTTCAAATTGCACCGTCACATACGGCATGATCTCCAGCTTCATCAGATCAGCAAAGCCTTCGTGATCGCCAAATTGCTGACCGATCAGTCGCTTCGCCTGTCCAATATTGACCGCGACCACGATCTGATCCGCCTGCATGACCGTACCATCCTGTAGCTGCACACCGTTCATGCGCCCATCCTGCACGATTAATTGCTCCACCGGAGCATTGGTCATCACTTTACCACCGCGCTGTTCAATCGCATGCGCGAGCGGACCTGTCATCACGTCCGTCATACCGCCTTCAAAAGCGCCGATTCGGATAAGCTGCGGACGCGGTAATGCAGGGGCGAATAGTCCGAAAAAGGCATACGTGGAATACTGCTCGATCGGCAAAAAGAAAATACCTGACGATAACGGCTCAATTAGTCGTTCCAATGCATCAATCGTCACTCCATGTTCAAACGCATAATCACGAATCGGAATATGATCCAGTTTCTTCGGATTGGCTACATAATCTTTAAAGCCTGCGGTAAAGAAAGGAATAAGCGATGCTTTGTCCATTGGGGATAACAGTGTATTGTTGCCGAGCGCGCCGGCGATTGTTTTGAGTGGTGCCTTGAGTGGGTCCAAACCGAAAACGCCCTGTGCTTCAGGGTGACAGATCTGTGTAGTCTTTTCCCAGTGTACGATTGAATCCAGTTCGATGCCTGCACGCTGGAGCAGCTCCGGCAATGCGACATAGTAGCCGATGAATTTGTGAAATCCGGATTCGACTTCCATTCCATCCTCGTTCCAGTTGGCTGTCCGTCCGCCAACATGGGGTGCAGCCTCTAATACGGTTACAGAAAGCCCTTTTTCAACAAGCTCAAATGCACAGCTAAGTCCTGCCAGACCTGCGCCGATCACAATGACGTGCGATGCATCGTTGAACCGTTCATTGTTATTCATTCTGTTGCCCACCCTTCGCTGGAAAAATATGAATAAATCATCATGCTATACTATTAACCTGTTTAGCCTGGTAGAGCTTGCTAGGTGGATATTTTAAGTAGGATTGGATCGGAATGGAATATGTATGATGAACATAACATTCAGCTAACAACACAATCTCAAATGCGCGAGAAAATTTTATTGTTTACGCAAAAAAAAGGCTTAATGATTAAGCTTTTCCGTCCGATAATGTGTGTATTCTCTGGATTTAGCTACGGAAATAAGTCGGAGCGATGGACAATATGTAACGGGGGTTTAACGATGGCGCAAGAGTGGAATCATGATGTGTACAAATGGCTGCTAGCCGCAGTATTGGCGGGTACGGCATGGTCGCCTGCATGGACAGGCCATGCCGCAGGGGAGAACGGTCTTTCGCAGGGCAATCTCTCTGAGTCGAAGGGGGCAATCGTTACTTTTAACGATCTAAGCCAGCTACCTGTGAACCAGGTACAGGGCATTAACGAGGCGGTACAACGAGGAATTCTGTCCGGGTATCCCGATGGATCATTCAAGCCGCAAATGAATATGACACGTATGGAATTTGCTGTCATTTTAGCTAAAGCGCTTCAACTGTCGCCGGTTGAGGACAGTGCATCTTTTAGCGATGTATCCAGCAATTGGGCGAGCGGCTATATTGAAGCGGTCAAGCGCGCAGGCTTGATGAATGGCGATGCGGACGGCAAATTTTATCCGAACGAAGTCATTAACCGCGAACAACTCGCTACGATTTTCGTACGAGCGATTGGCGCAACCGATATAAAAAGCGATCCGATGCTCACTTCAGCCGCTCAGCCGGAGACGAGCACATGGGCAAATGCAGCGGTAAAAACAGCCTTAACACTAGGGCTGCTGCCTGCTGGCGATGATAGATTCCGCTCCACCGAGCCGGTTCATCGCGGCGATGTGGCACAGCTGATGATGAATTTGCTGCAATCCGAACAACGTTCAGCTAGCATCACCGCGGTACATGGTGATCTGGTGACAGTCGATGGCAAAACATACATGATCGGCAAGCAGCTCAAATCGTTATTTAAAACCGATAATTTAAACGCATTAATCGGTTCAGATATTACATTTGAATCGTTAAATCATAGTCTTGCTAACTTGACTGCTATTGATCTGAAAGCGAGTGGAACCGAGCAAGCATCGCTTGTATTTGATGCAGGTACAGCCTTTTCCGGTGATCTGACACTATCTGGTGATCATCTTAGTGTGCGAGGAAGCGAGCTGAATGGCGTTCAAGTGCAGCAAGGTGTAACGCGTCTGGATTTGCAAGCCAATACGAAGCAGCTCATTATTAACACCGATCAGCGTCTGCAAATTACAGGCACGAGTCAGGTCGGACAGATTCAGGTGACTTCTCCTAACGCACGTGTCCAGATGGATGAACG
Organism: Paenibacillus wenxiniae; assembly: GCF_039822605.1. NCBI lineage: Bacteria > Bacillati > Bacillota > Bacilli > Caryophanales > Paenibacillaceae > Paenibacillus > Paenibacillus wenxiniae. Next base: position 466,203 of record NZ_JBCGUH010000003.1, on the reverse strand, counting down.
AATTGTGCCTGCTGGAGTGACACTACCGACAGGCGTGACCGATCGAGAAATTATTTTCGGCAATGCTAACTCTTCTGCTATCCCTACGATAGGCGGTTCATCCATAACGCCATCCAACAATATCAACACGAATAAAGACGATAAGGATAAAAAAAGTAATCATGCTCCTGTCGTGACACATCCGTTGTCAGATCGTTCGGTCACTCTGGGCGATGACGAGACGATGATCGAATTGGATGGACTATTTCAGGATGAGGATGGAGATGAATTGACCTACGCAGCGGTAAGCTCGGATGTGTATGTCGCCGATGCGTCGATTCGTCATTCCCGTCTGGTCGTTCATCCGAATGCAATTGGACAGACTCGTATTGCCGTCACGGCGCAGGATGCGAAAAGTAAAGCAGCGGAAACCTCGTTTACGTACACCGTTAGCGCGGCTACGTATGAAGAACAGCCGAATCACAATCCACTCGTACTGACGACACCTAATGATCTGAATCTGCTGGCAGGTGCGTTATCCGATCCGATTCTACTTGCTAATCTGTTTAGTGATCCAGATGGCGATTCACTCCGTTACACGTATACGATTGATGATACCAGTATAGTGAGTGCATTACAGACTGGAAATGAACTGGTGCTGTCTGCACAAAATGCCGGCACAGCTACCGTGACGATCAATGCTAGTGATCATCGCGGTGGCAGTACGTATGTGCAGTTCCACGTTCAAGTACAGCCGGTAATCCAATTAAACCGCAAGCCGATCATTATTCGCCAGATGGATAATGTGACACTGACCGCCACACCTGATGTGTATTCGATCAAACTATCCGAGCTGTTCAGCGATCCGGATGGCGATCCGCTCGTTTACGATGCTCTATTAACGATGCCATATATGCAATCTACACTGGTCGGAGACAAGCTTGATCTGATGCCGCTTCAAGCAGGAGAATTAAACGTGATTTTGCGTGCAATTGATTCGCATGGAGCCTATGCAAGCCAGATGTTCACGATCAAGCTAACCGTGCCTACGTTTAATCATGCACCTTATATTAAAAAAACACTCGCTCCATTCAGCATCGGGTTGCTGGATCAACCGTATACTGTCGATCTGGCAACACTTTTTGGCGATAACGATAACGACGTATTGACCTATACAGCAACGAGTTCAGATACCAATGTCATGCAAACATCATTGAACGGCTCCATCCTGACAGCAACCCCTGTCGGTGCAGGTTCAACCACCTTAAATCTAAAAGTAAACGATGGTCAGGGCGGCACAAATGCGCAAAATGTCAATGTATCGGTTGTGAAAAACGGACCGTTTATCTCGGAAATGGTGTGGAAGGATAGCAATAATCAGGCGATTGAGCTGTACAATCCAACGAATGCTTCGCTTCGTTATAGCGACTTGTATTTGAAAATATCTGATAGTAATTCAACTATTGATCAGATGTTCATATTAAATGATTCACAGGCTGTAGTGCAGACGAAAGCTACACTTGTAATTCAAGAAAATAATGGATTAGATCTGATGAGTCAAGGAGAGTCTTACTATGGTGATCTTGGGCTGGGCAATACGTCAGGGCCAGTAACCGTCAAGCTGTACTACAAAAATCAGCTGATGGATATCGCTACCTTCTCGACCGATCAGACGCTGCGTAGAGATCAACGTACGGTAGGCAATCCCATTAGCTTCAATAGCTCAGAATGGATGATCACATCGGGTGCAGATGATTCCAATCTTGGTGTGTATGGCATGGCGAAACCGTAAAGGGCAAGCCTGGCTTTGCTAGCATCTACGTATTCCATTTTCCCTGAAGGGTAGGACTTGTCCATGAAAAAAAATAAAACGCTTGCGCTGAAAGTAGCTGCGGCGTTACTCGTTGCGATGCCATCATTACCGTTTCTGGCAGTGACACAGGCGGCTCCAGTTGCATGGCAAAATGCGCTGACTTCGGCGCAAGGCTGGAATGATATTAGCGGACTATCTTCCGCACAACAGGCGCAGTTGAACCGCGCGCTTGCAGTTGGGTTAATTCAAGGCGCGCCTGACGGCCATTTTCGTCCGCAGGCAGCATTAAGTCGTCAGGAGCTGGCGGCATTACTCGTACAGGCATTGAAGCTGCCATTGCCAGCACAGCCTCAATCGTCATTCCGTGATGTGGCAGCATCCGCTTGGAGTTTGCCTGCCATTGAGGCGGTAAAGCGGTCAGGCTTGATGCAGGGGGATCGTGATGGTCGTTTCCGTCCACAGGATTCGGTAACGGTGCAAGAATTGGTCGCACTGGCGGTCCGTATCGCGCAGCCTAATCTGGAAGTCGACACCCACACTAAGCTGCCTGAGCAATGGAACGGTGCCAGTGAATGGGCGGCTCCATCGCTGATCGCGGCTTCACAACATGAGCTATTGAGCGAATTCAGTGGCAAGCTACAGCCTAAAGCCGCTGTGAAGCGTGCAGATGCAGCAAGTATTTTATTGTCAGCGCTGTTTCCACAGCAGCGTATCTCGACGCTGCAAACGGTATCGGATCAACAGGTACAGATCAACGGTATCACTTATGATCTTGGGCAGAATGTGAAAGGTCTGCTCAATGACCGTAATGCCGCCGCATTACAAGGCGCCGGGCTAACCTTTGATACAAACGGACGCACGATCACGGCGGTTCGTTCGCTACATCTGCATGCTACCGGTCAGCCAGCTTTAGCAGGTGCTGCTGAATTTAGCGGTAATATGAAGCTGGATGCAGGCGATACGGTCATTGGTGGTGATGTAACGGTAGCAGGGGATTATACGTCCTTGCTAAACGCGCATATTCAAGGCAATCTGACGATTGCGGATAGCGTGGCGAATGACTTTTATTCGGAAGGACTTCAAGTGGAGGGTACGACCATTGTTAAAGGTGGAGACGATAATACGGTCGTATTTAACAGTGCTGTACTAAATGATGTGAATGTGAACAAGCAGGATGTTCATGTGGTGATGGACGCGAACTCGGTCGTGTCTACCGTCAATGTGAATACAAATGCGAATATTGAAAGTGGTGCCACACTGCCGCTAGTAAATGTGAATAATGGTGCTAGCCATGTGCAATTACAGGGTAATGTGGCGAATCTGAATGTGAACAGCAATCAATCGACACAGTTGAGCGGTACTAGCTCTATTTCACAGCTAACCGTGAGCGGTGCGGGAGCACTGGCGCTGAATACGACGGGAACGGTACAGACATTGCAAGTAACGAATCCATCTGCACTGGTGAGTGTCAACTCAACAACGCAGGTGAGCAATCTATCCCTGTCGACCGGCGTAGCGAGCAGCAATGTGACCGGAGTAGCGACGACAACGGGTTCACCGGGTACAACGACTGGCCCGACAAGTTCCGGTTCTTCCGGCTCCAGCAACCGTGCGCCTGTATTGACAGCTCCAATTAAAGACATGGTCGCTACGGAGAAAAGTACCGATCGAATCATCGATCTGAATAATTATTTTAACGATCCAGATGGCGATACATTAACGTACTCTGCCTCCTCATCCAAGTCATTGATTGCCAAAACATCCGTAAGCGGCGGCAAGCTGACCGTTAGTATGCTGTCCGCAGGCGCAGCTACCATTACCGTTGCTGCCAACGATGGCAAAGGCAAGCGCTCCAATACGACATTTAAAGTAACGGTAAATGGCAACCCGGTTGTCACTAATGCGCCAGATCAGACGCTCACATTACAGCAGCCGGGCGTATCGTTAACATTGAGCGATTATTTTGCCGATCCAGAGCAAGGCACATTGACGTACAGTGCTATAGTGAGTCAGCCTAATGTAACGAAGCTGACGCTAGATAACAGCGGCAATCTACAACTTGATCCATTACAGGTAGGCACGGCGATGATAACGGTGACCGCAAAAGATAATGCGATCACCGATGATGGTGTACAAGGACAATCGACGCTGACCTTTCAGGTTGAGGTGTTGCCTGTCCCTAACCGTAAGCCTGTTGCGGCACCATTACTGCCCGTAACGGTCACCGTGCGCGGAGAGGATGAGACCGTTAGCCTGAGCAACATATTCACCGACCCGGATGGGGACGTAATTCAGCTGTCCGCCGCATCCATCGATGCAGGTATAGCCAGCGCAACACTCAGTGGTACACAGCTGTCCGTGCACGCAGTCAAAGAAGGGACGACGAAGATTGCGATTACGGGAAAGGATGGACGTGGTGGTGAAACGGTCGCCGAGCTGCTCGTTACTGTATTGCCAGCCCCGAATCGCAGTCCAGTGGTGGCCCATACACCGCAGGCAGTGACTCTAATTGTTGGACGCTCAGCCACCGAGGTGGATCTGTCCACACTGTTCTCTGATCCAGACGATGATACACTGACGTATGAAGCGGTATCATCCGATGTATATGCAGTTCATACCTCGGTAAATGCAAACAAGCTTAGCATAACGCCAGGCACAGCAGGCATAACATCGATTAAGGTGTATGCACGCGATGGGCGTGGTGGCGAGATCAACACGAATATTCCAGTAACGGTATTAGAGGAAGCTTCGATCTCGTTCATTCCGTTGCAAATTGTTAATCTGAGCAAACCGCCAGTATGGTTCGGTTTGCTGCCGTATTTACAAAATATCGATCCAGATTCGATCAGTGTGACCGCAGATACGTATGATCATTCGACCGCAACCGTATCGACGGGCAATGCGCGTATTTTGCTCACGCCGATTCAGCTTGGCAATACGACCGTTACGTTTGACGTTTACGATAAATACGGTCGCCGCAATAGCTCTTCCTTTGCCGTGCAGGTTGTAAAAATCAATCATGCACCAACCGTTGTCGCTTCGGTTTCAGAGCAAATGCTTACGCCGGGCGTAACGAATGATCGCAATTACGATCTGAGTCAACTGTTCAGTGATGAGGATGGAGACGTATTAACGTATACGCTGACTTCCAGCAATACGGATGTGGCTAATGCATCGATTAGTGGCAATATGCTCACGCTCAAAGCAGGCGCGATCAGCGGTGTAACGAATGTGATCATTACAGCAGACGATGGGGCTGGCGGCACGGTTCAATACACGCTCAAGGTGCATAATGCATTGCTAATGAACACGTCTATCATTACCGTGAATATGAAATATGGTATGAATTCCGTGAATTATGATCTGTCTGATCTGTTCCCAGGACAGAATTCCTTCACGATGTATATGGGTACAGCCGATTCTACCTTTACAGGCCCAACGCCTCTGAACAATACGTCACTGTCATTGACCTCACTGCCTGTGCTGCAATGGGTAATCGGTGCAGATGGACGAGCTGTCGTATTCGCAGTGAAGCAGGACCCGGTAACGACGAAGGATATGTATTTCTCGCAATATGTAGAAGGTTCAAATGGACGTACGGTGCTATTGATGAATACAAGCTCGGCTGCAAGCAAAAATAAAGATTACAGCCTGACGTTTTATAAGTGGACGAAAAACACCAATACGATCAGCAGCTTTAATCTTCCGCTCCTGTACGACGGTAGTTCACAAGGAATGAACTATATTGTGCTAAATTCGAACTTTTACGATTTCTTTGATATTACGTCTGCGTCTTATTATAATGACGAGGTGATGTTCGCTTCAACAGCCGATTACAATATTACAGGTATTGTTCTGAAGCGAGGCAACACCGTGCTGGATGTGCTCGGTGATCCGAATTCAAAAAATCCAATCCTGTCTAACGGCGGAACCATTTTACGTAAAGACGGTATCGGGTATGGTTCCAATCAGTTTAACTTATCGTATGAGTGGAGCAAGTATCCGAAAGACACGTATATGTTTATAAAATAAGCCGTTTCTCACCTGCTCGGTCGTTGATCTGCTTGACAGACGTAATCGTGCTGTGTAGAGTAAAAAGCAATCAAACAGCTCTGCTGTCATCCGCTTCGTTAGGGGAGATGCAGGACTTATACGAGAAAGACCACTAGGGGAGCCATATACTGGCTGAGACGAGATTGCCTCGGACCCTTGGAACCTGATCTAGTTCGTACTAGCGTAGGAAAGTGGAGACCGTGCAGGGATAGGATCATCTATGCCGTTTATACTGCCGCTCCATATGGAGCGGCTTTTTTGCGTCGCAAAACATTGTATGATCTAGTGTTAGCGATCTCCTAACACGGGGTGCAATGAAAAAGGATTTTTGCGCAGCAAAATATCGTACGCTACTAGTGTTAGCGATCTACTAACACGAGGTGCAATGAAAAGGATTTTTGCGCAGCAAAATATCGCACTGATCTAGTGTTAGCGGTCTCCTAACACGTGATGCGATGAAAAGGATTTTTGCACAGCAAAATATCGTACGCTACTAGCTCAGGGAGGCTCTTTCCGATTACTTTTACTTGAAAAGGAGCGAGGAAATGATGAGTTTTTCAAAAGAAATTAGACAGGCAGCCGATCCGGTATTTGAGGCGATTTATGCCCATCCTTTTGTACGTGGGATTGCGGAAGGGACGTTAAAGCCGGAGCAGTTAGTACATTATGTGAAGCAGGATTTTGAATATTTAAATGCATTTATGCGCATTTATGGTACGGCGATTGCCAAATGCCAGCATCGTGACGATATGGCGATGTTTAATGAGCAGATTGGCTTTGTACTGCATAGCGAGATTCATCCGCACAATAACTTTTGTGAGATAGCAGGTGTACCCTACGAGCAATTGCAAGGTTATCCGCTGGCACCGTCGGCGCACAACTATATTCGGCATATGCTCACCGCAGCACAGGAAGGCGATCTGGGTGATATTTTGGCGGTATTGCTACCCTGCCCGTGGACATACTGGGAAATTGGCAAGCGTCTGCTGGATGAAGTGAAGCCAGATGCCACGCATCCATTTTACGAGTGGATCGACTTTTATGGTAATCGCACCGATACGATTACCGAGCGCTTTTGCCAGCGATTGGATGAAATTGCAGCGCGTACAACACTAGAGCATCGGGAGCGGATGAAGCGCCATTTTATTTTGAGCTGCCAGTATGAATATCTGTTCTGGGATATGGCGTACACGCTGGAAGATTGGCCGGTGCCGCTGAATGAGCATGATGCGGTGGAGGTGACACGCGCATGAGCCGGACGTGGAATATGAAGGAGGTCGTGCTCGCGGTCATTTTGTCTGTGGCATGTGGGGTAGTATATCTGGGCTGGTCTACACTATGGATTCCGATCTCTGCGCTCGTTGGGCCGGTAGGAGCAGGCTTTATGTTTGGTATCTGGGTCATTGCCAGTCCGATTGTGGCGTATATTATCCGCAAGCCGGGAGCCGCGCTTATTGCTGAAGTGGCAGCGGCAGCGGTTGAGATGCTGACCGGGAGTCATTTTGGTTTGTCGGCGCTGCTGATCGGGGTATTTCAAGGACTGGGGGCAGAGCTGGCATTTGCGATTTTTGGCTATCGTCGCTTTAATGTGTGGACGCTGATGTTATCCGGCGCATTGGCTGCGGTTGGCAGTATGATTTACAGCGTGATTGCGAATGGAATGGGCTATTACACGATGACGATGTTCTGGCTGACGCTCGGCATTCAGGTCGTGAGTGGCATCCTGCTGGGCGGACTGCTTGCCAAGATTGTAGTTGAAGCGCTGGCGCGTACCGGTGTGCTAAATTCGTATGAAATGATGAAGTCGCGTCGCAGAAGAGGAACAGGCAATGGTCTTCCAACCGGTTCATAAGGCAAAGTATCTCGGCTGTGATGGATTATCGGTACGCTTTTACAGTCAGGAGCGACCGGTACTGCATGGATTGAACGTCCATATTCGTCAGGGGGAAAAGGTGCTCATTCTCGGACCAAGTGGCAGCGGCAAGTCGACGTTATTATCGGTGCTCGCCGGAATTATTCCTGAGCATATGGAAGCGGAGCTGGAAGGGGAGGTGTATCGTCAGCCTGCCTGTGGTGTGATGTTTCAGGACCCGGATACGCAATTTTGCATGTTGCATGTCGATGAGGAGATCGCCTTTAGTTTGGAAAATCGTTCCGTGCCGCGTGAAGAGATGGAGCCACTTATCGACCGGGCGATGGAGCAGGTTGGATTGCGTATTCCGCGTCATACGCCGATTGAGACATTATCCGGCGGGATGAAGCAACGGCTGGCACTGGCGTGTTTGCTTGCGTTAGAGCCGGAGGTACTTTTTTTCGATGAGCCGACCGCCCAGCTCGATCCTGCCAGTCGTAATGAAGTGTTCACTTTGCTACGCCAGCTTGGCGATGCGTCTAATCATACGATGATCATCGTTGAGCATGTGCTGGATGGGTGTATCGAGTGGATGGATCGGGTTATTTTGCTGGATGGACAGGGGCGATTGATAGCAGAGGGCGAACCTGTGGAGATGATGACGAAGTATCGGCAGGACATGGTGGAAGCAGGCATATGGTTGCCACAGCTATTCCCGTATCATTGGGAGGATGTATGCCATCATCCGGCGCATCCGCTCGCGGTACAGCTCACGCAACAGCTACAGCAGCGCATGGCGCAGCATGATCAGATGCAGTTACCGTCGGACACTCGGTCTACGGTGACAACGACGGACGCTGCCTCCATGTTGATCCAAACCGAGCAGCTTGCGATCGGATACGGGCGTAAGGCAGTCATGCAAGGCGTAGACGTAGCCTTCTCGCCGGGACAATGGATCGCTATCGTCGGTGAAAATGGCAGTGGCAAAAGCACTTTTTTGAAAAGCTTGCTGCGGCTTGTACCTGCGCTATCAGGGCGAGTACATTTTCACGGTAAAGAGCTGCGCAAATGGTCAGATCGAGAGCTGTATGCACGGGCAGGCTTTGTTTTTCAAAATCCAGAGCTGCAATTTGTCACCGATACGGTCTACGATGAAATCGCTTTTGGCGGACGAGAACGCGGATGGGATGAACAGCAACTGGAAGAGCGGACGCTACAATTGCTGCGCGAATTTGGATTGGAAGAGCTGCGGGAGGAGCATCCGTTCTCGCTCAGTCTCGGTCAAAAGCGCCGTTTAAGTGTGGCGACGATGCTGTTATTTGATCAGGAGCTTTTACTGCTCGATGAACCGACCTTTGGACAGGATGCACGTACAGCAGCAGAGCTGGTCGGTCGCCTGCATCGACGTCAGCAAGAGGGCACAACGATTGTGATGGTTACGCATGATATGGAGCTGGTCGATCAATATGCCGATCGAGTGTTGTTATTTCAGCAGGGTAGCATTGTGTATGATGGCGATCCGCTGCGGCTGTTTTTGAATCGACAGCTGTTACAGCAGAGTGTAATCGAAGCACCGCTGCCGTATCGCCTGCATTTGGAGCGGAAGGAGCGACATATGATATGAAAAGTAATGGCTCCTGGTTATCGACCCTTAATCCGTCCTGCAAACTGATCGTCCATGTGATCGTGATGGCGGTGCTTATGGCGATTCATGACCCGATTCTGACGCTTGCGATCTGGCTCGTTGCCGTTGCTATCGGCATAAGCATTGGTGGCTGGACACCGGGGTATCTGCTACGCCGTTTGCTGCCGTATACGCTATTCTTCGTGCTCGTTTGCTGGATGCTGGCGGCATTTGGTAAAGGAGAGCATGTACTCTGGCAATGGGCATGGTTTCGCGTCACGACAGAGAGCTTGAACAACGGTTTATTGATCGGATTGCGTATGCTCGGTTTTGTCACCTATGGCATGCTGTTCACATCCACAACCGAGCTGAACCGGCTCATGATGAGCCTGATCCACCAGCTGCGCTTGTCGCCCAAATGGGCCTATGGTATGCTGGCAGGCTTTCGCTTTATCCCCCTTTTTCAAAGTGAACTGCACCAGATGAAGATTGCCCATCGTGTGCGCGGCTATCGTCATGGAGGTGGAGGAAAAGCGTTTTTGCGTTATGCGCTGCCTCTGTTCAGCCAGGGCGTACGCAAATCAGAGCGAATTGCGATTGCGATGGAAGCAAGAGGCTTTACCGGCACGCGTGAGCGCACATATTATGTTCATCCGCTGGTGGCACGGCGTGATGTGGTGTATGCGGTGGCATTGCTTGGTGTGACGACGTTGTTGATCGTGTTGCTGTAGATGGGCAGAAATAGAAAAGATACAAAAGTATAGAAGCAACAGAAAACATACTTGTGACTTTACAGGATACGGGTAGAATCCCATTGTAGAAAGTAAGGCGGTTGGAGAGCAGGCAGCATGAATCGATACGTCTAAATTCAATCATGCGGAAAAACGGAATGCACAAACTACATTTGCTCAAATCCAAAGTAAACCTGTGAGAGCCGCAAGTACATTTACTAGAACGGAAAGTATATTTACTAAAACTGAACGTACATTCACCGGGACTAAAAATGCTAAAAGTAAAAGCAAATGTACTCGAACTCCAATTAACTTTGCTAGAACAAAAGGACACTGCTGTCAAAGCGGCGTCCTTTTCGTGTGCATTTCAGCTATCCAGTCATGGGGAGCAAGGATGAAGCGTATAGATTGTAATGATTTTAATCATTGATGTTAACTACAGATATTGAAGGTCAATAGATGAGAAGCCTAAAAAAATAAGCAAAATTCGCGCCATACATAAAAAGTTATGATGCTCCTTGCCCCCGATGAGCCGATTCCCTACAATCAGAAATGAAGATATATCTCGAAGCGCATAGACCTGTTCGCACAGACCGGTTAGCTTCAAGCCAATCATCCCAAATGATAATCCATTGGAGGAACGAGCCATGAACGGAAAACGTTTGATTGATCTATCGGTAACACTTAAAGCAGGAATCGCCTCTGACCCACCTGGCGGTTTGCCGGAAATTGACTACATCTCCCATCAGCAAGGCGCTCAGCAACTACTGGCTGGATTTTCCGGACTGACAAAGGATGATCTGCCCGGCGGTGAAGGCTGGGCAATTGAGCAGCTTCGCGTAACGACTCATGTGGGCACCCATGTCGATGCACCGTATCATTACCGCTCCATGACCGATGAGGGTCAGCCGATGATGACGATTGACGAAGTCCCATTGGACTGGTTTTATGGACCCGGTGTGAAGCTCGATTTCCGCCATTTGCCAGATGGTCATATCGTGAGCGCTGCCGAAATTCAGCAGGAGTTAGTGCGCATTGGACATGAATTACAACCCGGCGACGTTGTGCTTGTTCATACTTCCGCGGGCGAACGATACGGCGAAGACGATTTTATGCTCAAAGGCTGCGGTTTCGGACGCGAAGCTACCCTGTATTTAACCGAACGCGGTGTGCGTCTTGTTGGCACTGACGCATGGAGCTGGGATGCCCCATTTGCCCACACCGCCCGTCGTTATGCCGAACAACAGGACCCTTCGATCATCTGGGAAGGCCATTACGCGGGTAGCACGATCCCTTATTGCCAGATCGAAAAGCTCGCTAATCTCGACCAACTTCCATCCTACGGCTTTCAGGTCATGGCCTTCCCCGTCAAAATCGAAAAAGCTTCCGCAGGCTGGGCAAGACCGGTGGCCATCGTGGATGAAGTGTAAGAAAACAATCCATATATACAACCGTATCCGCTTACATGCTAAAATGGCGATACGACTTACTACAATGACTTCATACAGCACATGACCCTACAAGGGAGGCGAGACGATGATTCACCTGTTACCGTTAATGCTGGAGCGTGTCGGAATTTTGATCATTCTCGCTTTTGTGCTGTCTCAATTTAGAATATTCCGGCAAATGATTTCCAATCGGCGCGGACGCTTCGGTTCGTTGCTGCTCATCGCGGTATTTGGTCTGTTTGGCGTGATCAGCAACTATACCGGTATTGAGATTCATCTGAGCGAGGTCGTTTCACAAAGCTGGCTGAATCAGGTCGATTCTGACAATGCGATTGCCAATACACGCATTATGGGCGTGAGTATTGGCGGTTTGCTCGGTGGGCCGCTGGTCGGTCTCGGTGTTGGACTGGTGGCAGGGCTACATCGTTATCCACTCGGCGGCTTTACGGCGTTGGAATGTGCGATATCGTCTGTGCTTGCAGGCATCGTCTCCGGTTTGCTTGGCAACGGGTATCGTCGTCATGGTCTCATTCCACCGTGGTTTGCGGCGCTGGTCGGGATGGCGATGCAAGCGGTGGAAATGCTGCTCATTTTGCTCTTTTCCAAGCCGTATGACGCAGCGGTGATGCTTGTACAGACGATTGGTGTGCCGATGATTTTGCTCAATGGATTGGGTACATTGCTGTTTATGGTCATTATTCGTTCGATTGTAAAAGAACAGGAACGTCAGAGTGCGACACAGACGCATCTGGCTTTTCATATTGCAGATCGAACACTGCCGTTTTTTCGGCAGGGCTTGAACCCGGATTCCTGCCGGGAAGCGGCGCATATTTTGCTGCGTTTGACAGAAGCAGATGCGATCTCTATCACCAATCGGACGCATATTCTGGCACATGTTGGTGCGGCGGCGGATCACCATATTGCCGGGCAGGAGGTGAGCACGGGATTGACACGAACGGTGCTGGAGCAAGGCAGATTGATGCTGGCACGATTGCCAAAGGATATTCGCTGCTCGCATCGAGGATGTCCACTCGAAGCAGCGATCGTGCTGCCATTGCTCGTACACGGCGAGGCGGTGGGCACGCTGAAGCTGTACTTTTGTCAGGCAAATCATCTGAGTAAGGTGGAGGAGGAGCTGGCTGAGGGATTGGGCAAGCTGTTCTCCGCACAGCTAGAACTGGCGGAGGCAGAGCAGCAGAGCGCCCTGCTCAAAACGGCACGCATCAAGGCGTTACAGGCACAGGTGCACCCGCATTTTCTATTTAATGCGATCAATACGATCTCCGTGCTCTGCCGTACCGATTCTGAGCGCGCACGTCGCTTGTTGCTGGAACTGGGCACCTTTTTCCGCAGCAATTTACAGGGTGCACAGCAACTGCTAATTCCATTGCATAAAGAGCTGGAATATGTGGAAGCGTATCTCCAATTAGAGCAGGCACGGTTTCCAGATAAATATACGGTCGAGCTGGATATTGAGCCGGGGCTTGAACAGGTTCAGGTGCCGCCTTTTATTATCCAGCCGCTGGTGGAAAATGCCGTGCGGCACGGCTTCCGCCGCTTGCAAACACGTGGTTCGATTCGGGTCACGGTGCGCAGTCAATCTGGCGAGCTATTGGTGGCGGTGGCGGATAACGGAACCGGCATTGCTGCCGACCGGCTTGCCTGGCTCGGTCATGAAGCGAATCTAGCAAGCGAGGGTAGCGGTACAGCACTGTGCAATATTCGGGAGCGGTTGGAGGGGATTTATCGCCATACGGCGAACTTCGCGATTCAGAGCACCGAAGGAGAAGGGACATTGATCCAGATCGTGCTGCCGCTACAATATCAGGAAGGGGGCAACGTACATGCTAACAGCATTTATCGTAGATGACGAGCCACTGGCACGGGATGAACTGGTCTATTTACTCAAACGTAGCAAAATGGTCGAAGTGATCGGCGAAGCCGAAGCGCTGGAGCAAGCTTATGCAGACATTGTACGCTTGCAACCGGAACTGGTTTTCCTCGATATTGAGCTGGCGGAGCATAGCGGATTGGAGCTAGCCAGACAACTACTTGATCTGCCCAAGCCGCCTGCGGTCATTTTTGCAACGGCATTTGACGAATATGCGTTACAGGCGTTTGATCTGAATGCGATTGATTATGTGCTCAAGCCATTTGATGAGCGGCGCATTCGGCAGGCGCTGGATAAGCTCCTACGTCTAAAACAGGAGCCTGCGATTCCAGCGCCTACATTTCCACGTCCACTGCTCAAAAAGCTTGCTGTCTCGGTCGAAGACCGCATCCTCATGCTGGATCTGGAGCAGATGATTGCGCTCAGTTCGGAGGAAGGGAAAGTGGTGATCGCTACAGCGCAGGGCAGATTCACACTCAATGAACCGCTTGCCCATATGGAGCGACGGCTGGACCCGGCGCGATTTATGCGTGTGCATCGTAATTATATTGTCAATCTGTCCGGCATTACCGAGATTCAGCCGTGGTTTAACTCGACCTATCTGCTCGTGATGAGCGACAATTCGCGTATTCCGGTTAGTCGCAGCTATGTGAAGCAACTGCGCGAGCAGCTTGGCTTTTAATTCAATGTAATCCGCTTGGAACAATTGCAACTGGGGAAGCGATTGCTGCAACTCATCCTTGAAATCCGGTAAGTCAGCGTGAAACCCTTATGATTACGCTTACATTTGCTATCTTTAAGCTAGAGACGAGATTAAAGGCAAGCTGTAAGGCGAAAAGGGAGGAACGATGATATGAGTGCAATTCCAATTATGATCGGCACAATCTGTGTACTGCTCATTGCCTACCGACTGTACGGAACATTTATGGCAGTCAAGGTACTCAAACTGAAGCAAATGGACGAGCAAACCCAGACGCCAGCCTATAAGCTGGAAGACGGTAAAGATTATGTGCCCACGAGTAAAGTGGTTTCATTTGGACATCATTTTGCTGCGATTGCCGCAGCCGGGCCGCTCGTAGGGCCGATTCTTGCGGCACAGTTCGGATATTTGCCCGGATTGATCTGGTTGCTGGTCGGTGCGGTTGTTGGTGGTGCGGTGCATGATGCGGTCGTACTGTTTGCTTCGATGCGCAAGGATGGACAATCTCTATCCGAAGTGGCGAAAAAAGAGCTTGGTCCTGTAGCTGGCTTCTGTACCGGTCTGGCGATGCTGTTCATTATTACCATTACGATGGCAGGGCTATCCCTGGTCGTATTGCATGCATTGGAACGGAACCCGTGGGGTACATTTGCAGTGGGTATTACGATCCCGATTGCGATGGCAGTTGGATTGTATTATAAACGCACTGGAGATTTGAAAACGCCTTCAATTGTCGGCTTCTTACTGATCATGGTTGGCGTGGCAGTCGGTCCCTTCATCCAGCATTCGGTATTGGGGCAATGGCTGACGCTGGAAATGTCCACGCTAGCGATTTTGCTGCCTGTATACGCATTTTTTGCGGCGGCGCTGCCGGTCTGGTTGCTGCTGGCACCACGCGATTATTTAAGCAGTATTATGAAAATTGGCGTGTTCGTTGCGCTTGTCATCGGTGTCTTTATCGTCAATCCGGCGATATCGTTCCCTGCTGTTACGGAATTTATTCATGGCGGCGGCCCGATTCTGGCAGGGCCAGTATGGCCGTTCATCTCGATCACGATTGCCTGTGGTGCCATTTCAGGCTTCCATGCCTTTGTCGGCTCAGGTACGACGCCGAAAATGTTAATGCGCTGGACGGATATCAAGTCGGTCGGTTTTGGCGCGATGCTGGTGGAATGTCTCGTTGCCGTGATGGCGCTAATCGCCGCGATTGCCCTGCAACCGGGTGACTATTTTGCGATTAACTCCAAGCCGGAAGTGTTCCAGACACTCGGCATGCAGACGGTGCATCTGGCAGAGCTAAGCCGTGAGATTGGCATCAATCTGGAAGGACGTACCGGTGGTGCGGTCACACTGGCGGTCGGTATGACGTACATTTTCAAAAGTATCCCGTGGTTTGAAACGTTGGCCGCGTACTTCTTCCAATTCGTGATTTTGTTCGAAGCGGTATTTATTTTAACAGCGGTCGATGCGGGTACACGTGTATCACGTTATCTGATTCAGGACTTTTTCGGTGAATTTTATAAGCCGCTCAAACGATTGGATTGGATGCCTGGCGCGATACTGGCAAGTGCACTCGCCTGTCTATCCTGGGGCTACCTGCTGTTCTCCGGCGATATTAGCTCCATCTGGGCACTGTTCGGCGTATCCAACCAGCTCATGGCATCGATTGGACTGATCATCGGCGCGACCGTCATTTTAAAATTCGCCGATAAACGAAGATATATGCTCACCTGTCTCATCCCACTGGCGTATCTGTATGTAACGGTCAACTATGCTGGCTACTGGATGGTACGAAACGTCTACCTCAATTCTGAATCAAGCGGTTATAGCGTGCTGAATGGGATACTGTCGATCATTATGCTCATTCTGGGAGCGGTCATCCTGATCACTGCGATTCTCAAATGGCGTGAGCTGTGGAGCGATCCGAAAGGGTTGAAAGCACAGGAGGTAGGTAAGGTGGATGGGAAGGCAGAGCCTGTTGTACTGGCTTCTTCGTCGCAGTCTTAAAGCATACAAATAAACTATAGCTAAATGTTAAAGTAGGCTAAAGAACAACCCATTTGTGCATACTAAAAACCGGACAGCAGTCTCTCACCGCTGTCCGGTTTTTGCTATTTTTTATTAAAGAAGTGCTCACACCATTCAAACCTGCTTCACCCGAAGCTGCTTGAGCAACAACGGATAAAACACAATCCCACTCACAATCATCAACACACCAAACCCGAACGTCTTCCAATCCGCCGTCCCCGCATAAATGACCCATACCGAGTACACCATCGCCAGTACGCCAATGATCCCATCGCGCACTCGACTTTCGTTGACGCCATAACCCTCACCCGTCACGACCAGTCGCAGCTGATACAAGGCTGAGATCAGATAAGGCACCAGATATGCCAGCGTTGCAATCGCAATAATAAAATCAAACGCCTGCGAGATCGAGCCGGAGATCGTGGAGAAGATCAACAGCTGTCCAAGTCCGTTCGATATCCATAATGACAGCCGCGGCATCCCTTTGCTATTCACATCGCGAAATGGACGTAAAAATACACCCTGACGTGCCGCTTCATACGGCACTTCCGCACTGAGCAGTACCCAGCCAATCGTGGAGCCGATCAAACTGATCAATCCCAGTCCAGCTAGCAAATAACCGCCGCTTGGACCTAGCACCGCGCTCATCGCATCGACGAGTGGATTTTGCGATTGCTGGAGCTGGTCGCCTGGCAACAGACCCATCGTCAAAATACTAATGCCCACATACAACGCCAGCGCGATCAGCAAACCGACCATCGTGGCGCGTGATACATCCTGCTTACGCTTTGCCCGTGCCGCGAATACCATCGCTGATTCGACCCCGATAAATGCCCACAGTGTCACCACCGCTGCACTATTTACCTGTGACAGTAAGCTTACCGTTTGTCCGTCTGCATTCACATGCGGAGCGGCAAATGGCCCGATATTCGCCTCTTGAAACGCAAATAACGCGATCACAATAAACAGTGCAAACCCGATTACCTTTGTCGCTGTAGCGAGCAGATTCATTTTGCCTGCGCCTTCAATTCCGCGCAGCGCAAGCGCATGTGTACCCCATAATAATAATGAGCAGACGATAAAGTTCAGCGCATTACCGGTTTTAATATCCAGACTGCCGATCGTAAACCAGACCGCCTCACTTTTCATCGCGGGTATAAAGGTAGACAAATAACTGGAAAAGGTCGTAATAACCGCCACAAAGCCTGCCACATTACCGACCCAGTAGCCCCATGAGGACATAAAGCCAGACAGCAGCGACAGTACCGGACTATTCGGAAACAGCTCTTTCGCATAAATTTGCGGCCCACCGCTTAATTCCGGCTTACGCAATGCCAGATTGCCAAACACAAGTGCCAGCATGAGTACGCCAAATCCGGTCACACCCCATGCCAGCACTGTGCCTGCTGGATTCGATACTTCTGCCAGTGAACGCGGCAGCATAAAGATCCCGGAGCCGACCATATTGCCCACGACAAGGGCGGTCAGAATCCAGAATCCAACTCTATTTTGACTCATCTATAAGACTCCTTCCATTCCATCAACATGGATACCTATTCATTATTTATTGATTCACATAAAATCATTTCTCTGTTGCCCTCATCTTTATTAGGTAGCTTGCGCCTGTCAAAAACATAGGACAGTTTTCTACTATACACTTTTCTCTGGTAAAGCGAAAGAGTGTTTTTTGTGAAAATCGGTGAACTTTCTAAAATTTGAACGATGAATTGTACGTTTTCTATTGTTTTCATGTACGAATTTTGGGACAATAGAGGGCATGAGCGGTATGGGTCTAGCTGCAACAAGGGCTGGACCTGTACTGCGTTTTATTGTGACAATCGGATGAATTTTGCATATATAGGGCAGTGGAAGGACATATGTACTCGGACGGTGGAGCTGTACACAGGCGACGCCGCGGGTAACAGAAAAGAGGACAGGACAATGAATAAACCATCCATATACGGATTAACGATGGTCCAGCTGGCAGATTGGCTGGAGCAACACGGACAGAAGCGTTCGCGCTCGGTTCAAGTTTGGAACAGTCTGTACAAGCAGCGCGTGATGCGCTTTGAAGATATGGACGTGCGTGAGGAATGTCGCACGTTGCTGGCAGAGCATTTTAGCATGCGTACATTGGAAGAACATGTGAAGCAAGAAGCATCCGACGGTACAGTGAAATTCCTGCTTCGTTTGCAAGATGGCAATCTGATCGAAACAGTGCTCATGCGTCAGAAATACGGTCAATCCGTCTGTGTCACCACACAGGTAGGCTGTAATATCGGGTGCAGCTTCTGTGCGAGCGGGCTGATCAAAAAAAGCCGTGACCTGAACGCAGGTGAGATCGTCGAGCAGATCATGAAGGTGCAACAGCATCTGGACGAACAGGGCGAAGGCAAGCTTGTAACGCATATCGTCGTGATGGGCATTGGCGAGCCATTTGATAATTTCGAGAATATGGTCGATTTTATCAATATCGTCAAAGATCAAAAAGGACTTGTCATCGCCCCGAAACGGATTACCGTGTCTACCAGTGGCTTGCCTGACAAAATCCGTGAGTTCGCAGATAGCGATCTGCTCGTGAATCTGGCACTGTCGCTGCACGCGCCAAACAATGAACTGCGTACACGCATTATGAAAATTAACCGCGCTTTCCCGTTAGAGCAACTGATGGATGCGGTCGACTACTACCTGCAAAAAACGAATCGCCGCATTATGATGGAGTACATCCTGCTGCAAGGTGTGAATGATCAGGTCGAGCAAGCACACGAACTGGCAGCCCTGCTCGCCGACAAGAAACAGATGACCAGCGTCAATCTGATCCCGTACAATCCGGTCGATGAGCATAGCCAGTATCAGCGCAGTAAGCAGGAAGATATTCTCGCATTTTATGATGTACTCAAAAAGAACGGCATCAACTGTACCGTTCGTATGGAACATGGCACCGATATCGACGCCGCATGCGGACAATTACGCAGTAAACAGATGAAAAAAGCAGAACGTAGCCGTGAACATGATTCGACGACGCTCATTAGCGGATAATCCCCCGCAATATTGTATGTTTACATTCTATATGGGTTTCTGAAAAAGCCATCGGTACAAGTACCGGTGGTTTTTTCGGATACAAAATAAGCTGATCCGCGCCACAAATAAATCTACAGCCATTCAGCACTCCATGTAACTCATTTTATCCCCAGCATTTTTTTCAATTACGTATTTGAAATCCTTCAACAAATTCCGATAAAGATATAACAAATAATTTAAGCGATTAAACTAAAAACCTATCATTTGATCTATACGAATACGGCAAGATATGTGAAAATAAATCCAAAGAGTAGGAACAAGACGACGTGTAGCTCCTTCTTTTGGCCCACTATTATGATAAAGATGAGCTGGCTCCCGTGAAGCCCAGCCAGGGAGGTGCAGATGCACGTAACGAAAAACCGTCGCGTCCGAGTCATACTGCTAATTGTAATCGCAGTGATGGTTGGGCTGGCGGCGCTACTAGTGATAAACATGACGAAAAAAGAACCCTCTCCTACCGCATTGTTCATGAAGCAATCGATGACGAATGCCAATGGGACGATTGCCTCTTATCTCAAATCAGCTCCTTCTACCGATCCTAACGTCGTTGCCGGACGAGAGGCGCTATCCGAATCGGTTGGGTTATGGATGCAGTACACATTGCTTGCAGATGATCGGGCTGATTTTGATAACAGCTATCAGTTGCTAAACAAGTATTTTATGTCTCCCCAGCATTATATCCGCTGGAAGCTGGAACCGGATGGACAGTCCCGTGTGAATACGTATGCGCTTGGTGATGATCTGCGCATCGTCAGCGCCTTGCTGGACGCTTATGGACAATGGAACAAGCCGGAATATCTCGCAACTGCCAAAGAAATTACCGATACGCTGTGGGCAAAAGGACTGAATAACGGCTATCTAGTCGATTACCACGATTTTCAGCATAATACCTCCAGTAATCTGCTGAGTCTCACCTATATTGATACGCTTGCTTTTGAGCGAATGAAGCAATACGGTCTGATTAGTGATGAGCTGTATGAGCGGCATCTTCAGCTGCTGCGCACCATTCCGAATGATGGACTGTTTTACCCAAGAACGTATGATGTGACGACAGGCCAATACGGCTATGATGCACAGGTGAACTTGATTGACCAGCTCATTATCGGATTGCATCTTGCCGAGTTGAAACAACCGCCTGACAAGCTGGTGGCGTTTATCAAACAGCAATTTGCGAAGGATGGTCATTTATACGGACGCTATCATGCTTCGGATCATCAGCCGGCTGTGCGCTATGAATCGCCTTCTGTGTACGGACTTGCGATTTTGCTCGCCGTGCAGATGGATGATCGGGCATGGGCACAGCAGCTTTATGATCGGATGATTATGTTTCGTGCTTCGGAAGGCAGCGATGCAGGCGGCTATGTATCGGATGGAGACACACACGCATTTGATAACCTACTTGCACTGCTAGCGGAAACAACGCTACAGCAGACACGCTAAACCAGGGAAAAAGGAAGAGGAAAAATGACAAATAGTATACCGATTCGGCGTACGATGATCGGGTACACGTTGCTCGTTGCAGTCGCCATTCTGGAGCAACTGATCTTATTTTGGGATGTTGCTATGCATCAGCGCTTCGGCGTGATCGAGCTGCTTGTAATGCTCGGTTCATTGTTAGGTTTGCTCGTCGGCTTTTGGCTGCCGCGAGGTGTAGCGGTCGTATTAATTTTTGTGTTTTTGGTCACTTATTTTGTATGGATGGTGACGATTGCGCCGCTCAATCCGGTCGTGTTTTTTAATATGTTTTTAATTCCGGCGAATACGTTGATCGCATTGATCGTCAAATACAGTCTGATCGATACGCGTCGATTGAAAGAACGGCTGGAGGCGCTGCATGAGATTACACCGCAGGTCGATATCGATACGACGCTCGGTAATCGAGCAGCATTGAGCGAAGCGCTGATTAAGCATTCCAATCTAGCGCGCCGCTATTCCGATCAATACAACTTTTGTATGGCGATGTTCAAAATTGAATTTTTGCCACTGGTGCAGGAAGCGGTCGGATCAGCAGGGTATGCCCGTCTGCTGCTGGAGCTGTCCAATACGATTCAAAAGCAGATTCGTTTTGAAGATTATAAGTTTTCGATTGATAATGGTCGCTTTATTATTCTTTGTCCGATGACGAATAGAGACTATTTGCCACCGCTAACCCATCGTATTCGTGATGCGATGATGAATGTGCAGTTTCCTGATTTAAAAGGGCAGGAACTGCAACTGGTCATTCGTTCGGGCGCACTTGTATTTCAGGCAGATCAATTTGAAAAATACGAAAGTCTGGATGCCGTTATTGCCACGCTGGAACGAAATACCGAAACGGATCTGATCGGCGAATACATTTGATCAGTGTCCGGCATTATACATTTAGGAGAAGATGAAAGATGGCTTATACGGATTGGTTTATCCCGTTATGTACGGCGGTTAGCGGCTTGTTTGCAATTGCGATTGCCATTTTGACGATTGCTACGCTCCGGTTTCGCAGTCACGTGAACCGTAAATACAACCGGGGACGGGGGTAACGAAGTGGCAGATGGCATTCTAATTTTTTCGATCATTAGCATCTGGATCGCGGTGCTGGAAGCGATCATCATTATGGCAGGAGCCATTCGTTTTCTATCCAGACAAAATAAGGCGGGGATCGTATTTCCAGAAACGATGAAGAACTATCCAACCGTTACGGTGATGGTGCCCGCGCACAATGAAGAGGTCGTTGTCGCTATTACGACCGAGCATATTTTGAACCTCAATTATCCGCAGCATAAAGTACAGGTGATCGTCATTGCAGATAACTGTAGTGATGGTACGGCGGCATCGCTGTATCGGTTAAAAGAACGACCGGAATTTGCCGATCGCGATTTTACGATTATCGAACGTACCGGAACGGGTGGTAAATCCGGTGCACTGAATGAAGCGCTCAAAATTACGAAAAGTGAATGGATTCTCGTCTATGACGCGGATGCTGCACCGGAGCGTAATGCGTTGATGTTTCTCATGCAAAAGGCGTTAGAGGAGCCGGAGAAATACGGCGCGGTATTCGGACGCAACAAAGCGCGCAACCGGGGGCAAAACTTCCTGTCGCGCTGTATTAATTTGGAGCTGGTCACCATTCAGCGTGTGCACCATACCGGATTATGGGAGCTATTCAAAGTCGGTACGATTCCAGGTACGAACTTTATCGTCAAGACGGATCTGATCCGCGATATCGGCGGCTGGGACCCGGATGCGATTACCGAGGATACGGCGATCACGTTTGATATTTTGACCCGTGGACAGCTGATTGCACTGGCTCCGCAAGCGGAAGCATATCAGCAGGAGCCGGAGCAGCTGAGCGTATACATGAGTCAGCGTCAACGCTGGTCAAAAGGGAATTATCGCGTTATTTTGGACAATATTCATCATCTGTTTGGCAGCTCTAGCTGGCGTATCAAAATTCAGGTGCTTTATTATGCAGCCAGTTATTTCTGGTTTATGATCGCGATTATTATCTCGGATATTATTTTCGTAGCCAATATTGTGTATCAAATTATCTCGCTATTCAATCCGAATGTGCTCTCGCCGTTCCAGTTTGCAAGTGATGTGTATGTGTATCTCGTCATTTCGTGGGCGCTGATGTATTACATTTATGTACTACAGATCAATCTGGCGCTTGCTTCGGATATCGGGCAAAGTAATACGATGAACTTTGTACTGGCATGTATTTCGTATTTCACCTATGCACAGTTGTTTCTGATTATCTCGATCAAGGCATTTTACTCGTTGCTTGTCGATATTTTAACTGGACGTAAATCAAGCTGGTACAAAACGAAGCGGTTTAACTGAGCCGTATCGTTAATAATAGTTAGCAATGTATACGCAATGATACTGCAATCGATAGTATATATTATGAAATGAAGTAAAAACGTGATTTTCGTATTGATTATGTATAGCTTATCGCCTATTGACGCAGCACATATGCAATTGGATAGAGCGCATTAGCGTTATTTATTCGTGTTCACATTTCGAGCTTGTGCAGATGTATCCATTTTAAATTCAGGTAGAATGAACAGCGGCTCGTTGACGAAAGCCGTACATTAGATAGGGCAGCTGTCATTCATGTATACACGACAATAACTCAAATATTAAACTTTAATTCCACTATAGAATCATAACAAAACAGGCTGGTAGACTGCGTCATCACGCGGTCTACTAGCCTGTTTTTATATTCGGATTCATCGTTGTTGGTCGATGAACGAATGACATGCCGTAAGCACGCTAGCTTACTTAATGCCTTTCATATAACTTTGAATTTTCGGACCCATCAGGAATAAAATAATACCGAGCACGATCGACACGCCGCCAATCGTACCAAAGTATAGCAGTTCGCTATCTTTATTATATAGCGTTGTCAGTACGGCATTAATTGCCTGTGCTGCTGCATTGGACAGGAACCATAGACTCATCGTTTGGGCAGAGAAGGCGGCTGGTGCCAGCTTCGTCGTTGCCGACAGGCCGACCGGAGACAGGCACAGCTCACCGATCACGATAATAAAGTAACTCAATACGAGCCAGAGCGGGCTGACCAATTCATTTTCACCGCTAAAATAAACCGGCAGCAGGATGACAAGGAATGATAGTCCTGCGAACAAAAGACCGATTGCAAATTTATGCGGAATCGTCGGCTGACGATCGCCTAGCTTCATCCAGAACCAGGCAAACACAGGTGCCAGAATAATAATAAACAGCGGATTTAGCGATTGGAACCAGGTTGGCGAGATCGGAATACCTATAAATTGCAGCTGTGTACGTTGATCTGCAAACAACGCCAGCACGGTAGACGTCTGCTCTTGAATCGACCAGAACATCACCGCAGCGATAAATAACGGAATATACGCGGTCAGACGCGAACGCTCCACATCATTCGTTTTCGGACTGCGATACATGACGACAAAATAGCAGATCGGGATGAGTACACCGAGTACTGCGACCACAAGCACGAATGTTTTTAAGGTGAGCCAGCCGAGACTGATCGCAACTGTCAGCAAAATCGCCACGACAATAGCGCCGATGATGAGCAGCTTGGTCACTTTGCGACGCTCGTCTTTATCCATCGGATTTGGCACGATCATACCAGCAAGACCGAGACTTTTCTTACGTGTCAGCATAAACACGATCAGTCCGATCAACATACCGATTGCAGCAAGACCAAAGCCAAGATGGAAATTGTATTCTGTACCTACCGTACCGACAATAAGCGGCGCGATAAAGCCGCCCAGGTTAATGCCCATATAGAAAATGCTAAAGCCAGAATCACGGCGTGCATCTTCTTCACTGTACATTTCCCCTACGATGGTAGAGACGTTCGGTTTGAGCAGACCCGTACCGAGTACGATCAGTGCCATCGATGTGAACAGCATCGTTGCGCCGCCAGGAAAAGCGAGCACAATATGACCGAACATGATCAGTATACCGCCATAAAAGACGGAGCGTGATGGCCCGAGCACACGGTCAGCTAGCCAGCCGCCGATAATGCCCGACATGTATACGAGTGAGCCGTAGATCGACATGATCGCTGTTGCCATCGTCTGATCCAGACCTAGACCGCCCTTACTCACTTCGTAGTACATGTAGTAGATCAGAATCGCTCTCATACCATAGTAAGAAAAGCGCTCCCAGAACTCCGTGAAAAAAAGTGTGAACAATCCGCGCGGATGTCCGAAAAACCCGCGCTGAGGAACACTATCTACGATATCTTGTTTTGTTGGATTAGACACGATATACCTCCTTGAAGTGGTCATGTCCGGAGCAGTTTAAAGGATTCGTGAGAGGCTTCCTTCCGCTGTCCATGACACTGCCCGCTGCCGTACCGTTGTAAGTGACTTATTGCAATGTACTTACACGTTCAGTAAACAGGCGAACCATTACGATATAATATAATCTGCATATAATCAATCGAAAAAATTGGAAAAGTAGATCATTTTCATGGAGAAATCCGTACATTTTTCTTGGAAATGGAGTTTGGATACTACCGAACTTGTAGTGCCCGGCATTTAATTTGCAGTGAAGCAGGGCAAATTGCTTCTAGTAAGGTATAATAAGAATAAGGAGTTGAGAGTATATGGCAAACGAAAATGAAGAAGTTATTTTGACCCCGGACGGACTCGCGAAGCTGGAAGAAGAGCTGAAGGAGCTGAAAGGGCCACGCCGGAAGGAACTGGCTGCACGTCTGAAAACGGCGATCAGCTATGGCGACTTGAAAGAGAACAGTGAGTATCATTCCGCGAAAGAAGATCAGGCGTTTATGGAAACGCGCATTTTGACGCTGGAGCGTATGTTGCGTAATTCGCGCGTGATTAGTGCCGATCAAATGGATACTTCCCGTGTGAGCATTGGCTCGATCGCGGTATTGAAAGATATCGAGTTTGATGAAGTGATCGAGTATCAGATGGTTGGACCTGCTGAGGCGGATCTGGCGAACAATAAGCTATCTTACGAAAGTCCACTGGGCAAAGCATTGATGGGTCACCAGTCAGGTGACAAAATCGCCTTTGAAGCACCGATGGGCACATTCTACTATGAGCTGCTGAAAATTAAACCAGGTCAATAAGCGTGATGGCTAGCTATGGCTAAACGAGCGATATAGAAGCTTAAATTAATGAGCGCTAGAGCTACCGCATCGCTTAGCCATATCCAGCATTTTTACAGTGTAAATAGGTTGAACGAGTCATATGTTCACTTATCAGGATGCATGAACAATCACGTTCACAGGATGAATGAACAGAACGTTAAAAAGAAGCTGCCGGAATGATGCCGAGCAGCTTTTTGCTGTACTTACTTTATTTATACACGTTACGTTTTGTAAAGCATTCGCTGAAGTTATATACTATGGGTATTGTACAACAAGAGAATCATAGACATGCTTGCAGCATGTCAAACTACGCTGGAATAGGAGCTACCGACTTTGTGGATAGGGATTGCAATACTGATCGTGTATCATCTGTTTATTCTGTATGTTGGTTGGAACGGCTGGGTGTGGCTGGCTACATTGTTTCCACATCAAATGCTGCCGCGCTACATTATGATTATTGTGCTGGTCATTTTGGCGTATGGGCTGTTCCTCGGTTTCTGGCAAAATGAGATCGGTATATTTAAATGGATCGGTGCTGTGTGGGTGGCGATCGCGTATTTTTCCGTGCTATGGCTACCGATTATGAACCTTGTATTATGGTTACTACGCTGGTCGCCGCTTTCCATGAACACCGCCGTTGTCTGGGCTGGCTGGATTACGATTGCCGGACTGGTCATAACGGTCAGTATAGGGGCATACAATGCGTATAGTCCGGTTGTGCGCTCGTATACGATTGAGATCGATAAGCCGGTCAATGGGCCGTCTGAGATGAATATGGTGATGGCGTCGGATATGCACTTTGGAGCGCTATCCAATGAAAGCCATGCGCGCCGCCTTGTCGAACAAGTGAATGCCTTGAATCCGGATCTGATTCTGTTCCCCGGCGATATCATCGACGATAATTTGAAGTATTATACTCGAACTGCGATTCCAGACATTTTAAAAGGTTTCAAGGCGCCGGTCTATTCCTCACTCGGCAATCATGATCGATTTGAAAAAGGCGTCGATCTGGTCGATGTGCTAAATAAAAGCAACTTGAATGTACTTTATGATGAGTCGGTTGTGCTGGATAATGGCATTACGCTCGTCGGTCGCCGCGATTACAGCGATAAACCACGTACCGAGCTGGGCAAGCTGCTGGATGAAGTCGATCATACCCATCCGGTCATCGTGCTGGATCACCAGCCGTATGAGCTGGATGCGGAGCAAAAGCTGGGCACCGATCTGGTCGTTTCCGGCCATACGCATCGCGGACAGATGGCACCATTCTCACTCATTACACATCGTATTTTTGAAAATGACTGGGGGTATTTGCGCAAAGGACAGCTGCATTCAATCGTATCGTCCGGTTTTGGCTTCTGGGGTTCACCGCTGCGGATTGGCACACGTTCGGAAATTGTGCAAATTCATGTGAAGTTTAAAAATGGCAGTGCAGCCAGCTCTACCGATACCGTCGATGAAGTTACACCTGCTTCTACGGAGAGCTGAGGAATAGACACAGACGTCGTGGAGTGGTAGTCGTTTCCGGGTACTGCTAGCCGAACTCGTCGAAGGGTTGCTTCTGATTTTTTTGTATTAGACATTTTGTATGAGACAGACTGTTTTAAATGTAGATAGAGCTTTTTAAACCCAAAGTTGCGGGTCGAATGTAACGTGATGAGCGAAAACGATAGTTATGCTGAAAAGCCTTCTCCGCTATATGATGGGAGAAGGCTTTTCAGCATGTTCGCGAATGATAAGAGAATGCTGCATTGTAGGGTGCAGCTGTTCGGATGCGGCTACAACTGGCTATAATACAGCTTGCACATAGCTACAAGATGATTACAAATCTACCTACAACCGACAGCCTAGAACCCAAAACCCAGAACTCACAACCGAGAACTCACAACCCGGAACCCAGAACCCAGAAATCCTTACCCCTTAATGCAGAGCAGCACGAATCTGTTTAATATAAAAGAACTTAACGATGAAGAAATAGATGAGCTGAATCAGGAAAAATATACTGAGTACAAATGCTGATTCCTGCACTAGCGATCGTTCCAACATATGCGACAGTGTCGTTAAAGCTACCGCGCCGTGAACGAGCGCAACGACGATCGGTGTAAAGAACAATAGGGCAATCTGGCGCGTCAGCACCCGATTCAATTCACGTTCGGTCAGACCGAGCTTGGCGATGGCACGAAACTTCTCTTTGTCTTCATCCAGATCGCTATACAGCCGGAAGTACAGAAAGCTACCGGCGGAGACAAAGAATACAATGCCGATAAACAAACCGATGAACATCGAAATGCCGTATAGCGCTTGTACTTGATACAGAGTGAAGGCAGGTATAGCCAGATTGCTCTTTGCATCTAACTCGGCGAATAATGTATTTATATTTCTTTCGGTTTGTAGTAGTTTATCCTGGTCTGTATTTGTTTTCCATGCTACTGTATGCTGCACGGCTTTAGGTTTACCGATCTGCGCATACAGGTTGTCAGGGATAATCAAAGCTTCACTTGCTCCCGGCAATATACTGGAAACGATCGGTGCTCCGCTCTGCACAGCGATGCCGCTGGTGGTCTCCAACGTGCGGTTACTCCATTTAGAAACGGACGAATTGTTTTCATCGGAGATCAATAACACAGCCTGATTTCCAGTGACCTGAATCGGTTGCTCTCCAAACTTAGTTTGGATCTGGTTGAACTCGCTGTTGCTTAATACGGTCAGATCGGATAGCCCATCTTTAAACCCATAGCGATTTAACGGTTGATCGAATACCTGGTAAGCGACGCCATCTGCTTTTAATTGATCAGAGATCATTTGTACATGCGTCGCAAACTGTTTATCCTGAGGTTCATCGTAGTATGCAATGCTGTAATATCCGTCAGAACTTGCCCCTTTATTTAATACGGATTGAAAGCCATACAATGTACCGATCGCACAAAAAGCTACCGTCGATACCATCGTCACGAGAAAGAAAGTACGGGCATTATCTTTCATACGGTAGGACAGATCGGAGAACAGTAACATATTCGTCTTGCGCCAGAACAGACGCTTCCGCTTCTTCATCGCACGAATCAGATACACGCTGAGCTGTGTGAATAACAGATAGGTCGCCATGCTGACCATGATTACAATCGGTAACAGCAGCTGAAGTGCTGCATTCATATTACTCATCAGTGCAAGGGCATAACTGCTGACGAGTAAAATAACGACAAGTAGCGATAACAATACAGAAGCACGCGGCTCGCTTTTTGCGGCATTTTTGCTACGAATCAGTTGGATGAGTGTGCTGCTGCGTAGCGAAGTCGAGATAAATAGCGAAATGAGCACAAATAGCACCATAAAGGACAATATCGTCAGCCCGATCGCCTTGATCGGTAGATAGAAATTTAGCGGTTGACTGAGTACGAGAATATTTTCTCCAATGAGTAGAATCGCTTTAGCAAAGACAAGCCCCAACACAATCCCGCCAATCGTAGCGCCAAAGCCAATCAGCATATTTTCCATAAAGACCATACGCCGTAACTGACCTTGCGACATGCCCTGCAACATGAGTAGTCCGAATTCCCGTTTACGTGTCTTCAAAAAGGAACCCATCGAATACAGTACGAAAAAGAACGAGAAGCCATAAATGAGCCATTTGGATGTCGACATGGCTGTCTGTGCCGTATGATTCACATCGCTGCCGCTGAGCGCTGGATGATAGGCAAACACAGCAAAGGTGAAAAAGATCATCACCGTGAACATACTGCTTAGAAAATAAGCGGCATACAGTCGTTTGTTGCGAAGCACATTGTTAAACGCGAATTGACGAAATGTCACTCGAATGACCCCCTAACAAGGACAGCGTGTCGATAATTTTTTGGAAAAAGGCTTGGCGGTTATCGCCGCGATGAATCTCGCTGTATAGCTCGCCATCACGAATGAAAATAACCCGGCTGCAATAGCTGGCAGCGACGGCATCATGAGTGACAAGCATCATCGTTTTGCCTTCCTCGCGATTGAGCTGTTCCAACATTTCCATCACATCACGTGCAGATTTGGAGTCCAGATTACCGGTCGGCTCATCTGCCAGCAACAGCTGTGGCGAATGGATCATCGCCCGCGCAATCGCTGTCCGCTGCGCCTGTCCGCCGGAAATTTCATACGTGCGCTTATTCATAATCGACTGGATGCCCAGTCGTTCGGCGATGGCAGCGGCCTTTTGCTTCATTTCGCCCACCGGACGACCATCCAGTGTGAGCGGCAATACGATATTTTCCTCAATCGTGAGCGTGTTCAGTAGATTAAAGTCCTGAAATATAAAGCCCAGTTCACGGCGCCGGAACTGCGCCAGCTCGTTCTTCTGCAACTGATTCACATTGCGTCCGCCGATCAAAATCTCGCCTGTCGTCGGGCGATCGATCGTTGCGATCATATTAAGCAGCGTCGTTTTACCGCTACCGGATGGTCCCATAATACCAACAAACTCTCCATCCTCAATCGTAAACTGAATATCGGTTAATGCCTTATAGGCGATTTTGCCTTCATAGATTTTACTAACATGCTGTACTTGTAGCATCGTAAAAACCTCCCTATATGTGTGATTACTGTGCTTGCTTATGGTAGAGTGTCTTTGTCTATCGTCTGCTGTCTTGAGCGCTGGTGTGTGATGTGAACCTATACAGTTCATATGAATCAGTATAGTTACAGTATAGAGAGCTTGTTAGTGATGGACTATCGAATTGCCTTTCATCTTTCTTACAGTCGTGTAAGGTACGTTGATCTCATGGTTGTTTTGTAGCGACGAGTGAGCGTTCAGTTTCTAAGTACGTTGCTCGCGATTGATTTTAACTTTACATCCGATTCAAATCTTTATTTGCCAGGATCGATGATAAGTGTATTAGCAGGACAGCAGGACAGGCATAGGATGAGGGAGGGGCGGCAGTAATACATCATATAAATTATGGAAAAATTTATATCGTAATTTCGATTAGCTTCCTATACGATCTTTATGTACTGATCCATATTGTGAAAATAGGGGGAACGGATGTGAAGCAACGTGTTCTGATTAGTGGTGCAAGCTTTGCAGGTCTCGCAACAGCATACTGGATGAATCAACGCGGATATGAGGTTACGGTTGTGGAGATGGGTGGCGGTCTGAAGCAAGGTGGAACTCCCGTTAATATTCGCGAACATACGGTAGATATTGTAAAGCGGATGGGGTTACTTGATCGTATTCGAGCCAATCCGATTCAGATGGAGTTGACGGAATACAAAAATGCGGACGATGTGACAGAAGCATCCGAAGTGCGTGAACCGCTTGCAGATGATGAATATGAAATTGAGCGTGATGTGCTGCTACATATGATGTTTGATGCGGTCAAAGACGAGGCACAGTTTATATTCGATGACAGTATCGCTTCATTAGAACAACATGATGATATCGTGGATGTGACGTTCCGAAGTGGACAACAGCATGTGTATGATCTTGTGTTTGGCTGTGATGGTATTCATTCGGTGGTGCGCAAATTATGCTTTGGCGAAGAAGCGCAATTTGCTCATTTTCTCAACGCCTATTTCTCGATCACGATTGTGGATAAGCTGTTGATTCTTGAACATACTACGCAGATGTACAATGAGCCAGACAGAATGGTCATGGTGAACGCCTATAATGGCAAAACAGATATTGTGCTCTGCTTGGCTTCAGATTATGAAATTCCGTATGACTATCGTAATGAGCAACAGCAACGGGCAATTATGATAGAACATTTCAGCGGCATGAACTGGCGCGTACCTGAACTGCTGGACGAAGTGCAGCAATCGCCTAAATTTTATTTTGATAAAATGTGCCAGATGCGGATGCCTTCATGGACACAGGGTCGTGTCGCACTGGTCGGTGATGCAGGCTACTGCGCTTCACCAGCTGCGGGCATGGGCGGATCACTGGCAATTGATGGAGCTGCGGCGCTTGCAGATGCTTTTGAACAGCATGATGGCGATGTAGTCCTTGCTTTCCAGACCTACAATCGCGGTTTCCGTCCATTTATTGAAGAGGTTCAGGAAACGGCTCAGATGATGGTACAGTTTCTCATCCCACGCACAGCAGAAGCGATTCGAGAGCGACATTCGCAGTAATGCTCTATCAGCAATGTCCGCTGGTGAATGACATTATTAAGCCCTATGTTGGACGGCATCACTTGTTGCTTGTAGTCTGGTTGTAGTCAGGTCGTAGGATAGGCGACTGTTGAGTACTGGAATCTATAGCTCATTTGTACGCTGTAGATTCTTGTGCGAGACGGAAGCCCATCCCTTTATTTCTTGCGAAGTAAAGGCTGTTCTAGCAAAAATAGTTTGCGTACACATTGTATGATGAAGCGTCGTTTGATTAAGAGGGTATATCTTTGTTTTATTCCACTTCAGGCGTGCATCGCAAACTAGTTCCTTATTCGTTCTCAGATGGGTTCATCTGTCCAGCCGCTCCCACCTGATACGATTGAAATGTAATTCGTACTGTAGTGCCTTCACCTGGTACGGATTCGATCTCCAACCCATGATCAAGTCGCATCGCTGCTTCTCTCGTGAGATACAGTCCCATACCGGTAGATTCACGGAAATGGCGGCCATTTTCGCCAGTGAAAAAGGGTTCGAACACGCGTCGAATATCGTGTGCAGGGATGCCGACACCATGATCCTGTACTGCAACGATCGCTTTATTGTTGGCGATGGAGGTGATCAGGTGTACCTTTTTGCCGCTGCCGGAGGAATATTTGACAGCATTATTCACAAGCTGGGATAGCATGAAAAAGAGCCATTTTTCATCCGTTTCGACGATAAGTTGTCCAGCGTGTTCCTGCACGTCCGGGTATACACCACTGCGGATAAAAGAGCGCTTTTGCTCGTGCACGACCTCGCTAATGATGCGGGATAGCGATACAGGCTTCACATGAAAATCCTGCTGAAAATTACGCAGGCGTGCCATATAAAGCACCATATTCAGGTTGGCACGCATCTGCTCGGCTTCTTCACGAATGCTGGCAAACTCCGGTTCATCCACCTGCTGTACGGTTAGCTCAATGACGGAGAGCGGTGTTTTCATCTGATGCACCCATTGATCCATAAAGGTTAGATGCTCACGTTGCTCATGCCGATTTTGATCCAATTGCTGCTGGTAATAACGATATTGTGTGCGTAGCAGCTCTTGCAGCGCTTCACCGATCGGCGTTAGATCACGTTGCAACACATCTTCCGGTGCTTGCAGCGGCTTACTTAATAATCCATAAAAGCGCCGCCGGCTTACATAATGATAGGCCAGATAGACCGCCGTCAGAAACATACCTAGAAAGACGGAATAGAGTGCAGGCAGCAGACGATGATAACCATCCAGCCAGTAGATGCCGAGCACGCCAAACAGCACGACAACCTGTGTAAACATAAACAGTTTATGTTCCTGCCAGAATAGCTTCATGTTCGCTCACGTCCTTGCGCGGTTTCGGGCAAATAGAGACGGTAGCCGATCCCACGCACCGTCTCGACGGCTTGCTCTAAACCTAGCTCCTGTAGCTTTTTGCGCACACGGGTAATATTAACGTTAAGCGTATTTTCATCGACAAATGTCTGGTCATCCCACAGCTTTTCTAGTAATGCCTCACGGCTGGCAACACGTGGATAACGCTCCATCAGACTTTCGATAATGTCCGCTTCTTTTTTCGTTAGAGATATCATTTCATGGCCGTAGGTTAATTCCAGCCGTTCCACATACAGGGTTAGCCCTTCTTTTTGCACCAGTCGTTCTTCCTGACGAGTAGCGTATTCACCATAGGCTCGCCGAAGCTGGCTGCGGATTTTAGCCATGACAACGCCGTAATCAAATGGCTTGGTGATGTAATCGTCCGCCCCATTTTCCAGCGCCATAATTTGATCCATCTCTCCAGCACGTGCAGAAATAAACAGCACCGGACAGATCGAATGATTGCGAATCTGGCGGCACCAGTAATAGCCGTCAAAGCTGGGCAAATTCACATCCAGTAACACCAGATCGGGTTGTATATCGTTAAACTGCTCCATCACTCGCTCAAAATCAGTCGTGAGCATTACCCGATAGCCATATCGTTCAATATGGGATTGTAGCAGGCTGGCAATTTTATAGTCATCCTCGACGATCATAATCGTTTGCATGGCGGTCCGCTCCTGTTCGTATCCAGATAAAATATGATGTGCATTGTATGATTGTGTCGTTAAAATCAACTTGTCGCTGTCGCTGTCGCTGTCGCTGTCGCTGTCGCTGTCGCTGTCGCTGTCGCTGTCGCTGTCGCTGTCGCTGTCGCTGTCGCTGTCGCTGTCGCTGTCGCTGTCACTGTCACTGTCACTGTCACTGTCACTGTCACTTTTCAATACGAATAAGCCAGTACAGTCGTCTGGCTATGTAAATGAATATTTTATGCATTGCGATGAGATTATTATATACTCGCTATCCATTGTATCGTACACTGTATTTCTTACCCCAACACCCTGGATCATATCTGAATAATGGGTAGCGAGTTATTTCTAACATATAGAAGCGAATAGAAGAGGCTTGCCTCATCATAATTGTATGTCATTGGAATATGACAGTGATTGCACCTGCAAACTTCATCCTTGTAGCTTCTGGTGTAGCTTCTGGAGCTGTTGATAACAACAGATACACATATATAATATACACAGCAAAATAGAGCGAGCGAATACCCTGCACATACGAGCAGGTTGACTCGCAGTACAGGGTACAAATGGTAGAATATATGCTAGTAGGGAGGCAAGAGTGGGTTAGGTGCCCATTGGCTATTAATGATTCAAAGAGTCGAAGTTGAGCTACGGCGCTGTTAACGATGCATAGCATCACATGGTTGCTATTATGCTGTTAACGATGTATAGCATCACATGATTGCTATTACGCTGTTAATAATACATAAAGTCCCATTGTTATCATTATGTTGTTGACGATACCCCGATTACATTCTTATCGTCATCAGCTGATCGATGACCGAGCTTTCAACGACTGATGTATAATCAACACCCACTTATAGACTGCTCTTTTCCTTCAAATGCGCCCTTACCGTAGCAGGCAATTCATCGGGCTGTACTTCATTATACGAGAGGATGTAACCGCCTTTGGAAATGAGGCGGATATACGCACCAGAACGTAATTTTTTCATTCCGGTAAATGTAATCTGCTGCATGGTTCCATCTTCACGCCATGCGGGTAATGTGTATTCGACCGCTCCACGCGCATTATCACTAACCCCGGTGTTGTTGATTTGCACATAGGCATATTGTTCATGAATAAAGGGGTTGAATTGTACTCGATTGCGCTCGGGCATGAGCTGATACACTCCATAACCGACGACAGAGGTAGCGATAACGATAAGCGCACTTAATAAGATAATCCATTTTTTCATAGGAATCATCGTCCTTTCGGGTTGAGATGTAGATGATCGTGATCTCTTTTGATGTCTCTATCGTAGTTCATAACGGAAGAAGCGGATATCGATTTGGCTTACGGCAAGCTTACATTACTGTAAGGCAACAAACTCTTTTCAAAAGTTTCAGGTTAGGCTATACATAAATAAATAGACAATGGAATATGGAGCTGGAGGAGATGGAGGATGTATATACTGTGTGCGGCGCTGCTATTGCTGGCGCTATTTGCGTTTAGCCACGCGGCAGATCGAAGGCGATTGCAAAATGGGGTCTATCTGACCAGCGGATTGCTATTGCTGCTCTTTGCCTTTGCCATTTATATGTGGCGTAGCCCGGATGGGTTTTGGCAGTATGCAAGTGTACTGCTGCTCATTATTGCGGTCGCGCTGTTGCCAGTGATGATTTTGGCGATTAGTGTAGGACTGCTGTATAACGGACGTATTTTACTCCGCAAAGAAGGTTGGAAGCTGCGCAACACACTGCCGGTTATGGCAGGCATTGCGATCATTGTCGTGCCCGTATTGACGCTGATCGTGCCTCCGGTTCGCTGGTTGCAGTTACCGGTATTACTGCTGGAGCTGTATATGATGTATTTTGGCTTTCTGTTTGTCTGTTATCTCGTATCTTCGCTGTTATATAACCGCTATCAACCGACATACAAGACAGATTTTATCGTTGTGCTCGGCAGTGGTCTCATTCGAGATCGCGTGCCGCCACTACTTGCCAGCCGGCTGGATGGCGGGATCAAATGGTATCATCAGCAGAAGCTGCGCGGACAGGCGCCGACTTTTGTCGTTTCCGGTGGTCAGGGAGCAGATGAACTCGTCTCTGAAGGCGCAGCGATGCGACTTTATTTGCTCCAGCATCAGATTCCAGATCAACATATTATCGTTGAGGATCGTTCGGTAAATACGATGCAAAATATGCGTTTCTCCCGTAGTATTATGGACGACATTATGGGTGAACGATCATATCGTTGTGTGTTTGTTACGAATAATTTCCATCTGTTCCGTGCAGGCATTTATGCACGTATCGCTGGAATACGTGGAGACGGAATCGGCACACCGACCGCACCTTACTATTTGCCCGGCGCGTTTATACGCGAATATATTGCCGTACTGGTCATGCATAGACGGATTCATATTACGATAATGCTGTTTATTTTGCTTAGTATTTTGGCGCTGTTTGAACTGCTTCCGCAGGTGATGTATGTACTGGCAGACTGAGGGAATTTTCAGAATTGCACATTCATGTTGTTTGATGCTGTATGTTCTACTTTAGCATTGGTGATTTTATAAACGTTAACACAGAACAGATGTATCGCTACGACTATCGAACGACAGCGAAGTAAATCCAGCTTGAAGCTGCGCGCTGCGCTGTCGCCGCTGTCTTTGCACGACTATCTTTCAGTAGATCAAACGATTCGCTCTGAATAGGGTGCCTGTTTTTCGGCGGCATCGCCTTTTCGCAAACGATATAATGGAAACATACGATACATAAAAATAGTTACGAATAAGCAAGAAGGAGTGGCAAAAATGAAAGCAAACGATACACTTACACTGGTGCTACTGGCAGCGATGTGGGGAGCCTCCTTCTTATTTATGAGGGTGGCGGTCCCCGTGCTTGGTCCTATCGTACTGATCGATCTGCGGGTGCTCATCGCCGGATTCGGTTTGCTACTATACGCCATGTTACTACGCAGAAAACCGCAGTTGATTCACAAATGGAAGCAGTATTTGCTGCTAGGTGCATGTAACGCTGCGATTCCTTTTTGCCTGATTGCCGGTGCGGAATTGAGCATGAATGCTTCACTGGCAGCCATTCTAAATTCGATGACACCGCTATTTACCGCGATCATCGCTTATGTATGGATGAAGGAGCCGTTAACAGCGAAAAAGATGATCGGTTTGTTACTCGGCGTGGCTGGCGTTATTGTACTCGTTAGCTGGAATGCACATGCTGGCAGTACGGGTACGTGGGGGGCTGTTCTCATGTCGTTAGGGGCGGCATTCTTTTATGGAATTGGCGGCATTTATTCGGCGCGTCATTTTAAAGGGGAACAACCGCTCAATCTGGCAATCGGACAGCAACTTGCCGCAGGGATATTGCTATTGCCAGTGGCGTTATTTTTCCTGCCGACTCAGATTCCATCTGCATCGGTGATTGGATCGGTGCTGGCACTGGCGCTATTGTCCACTTCACTCGGATATTTGCTGTACTTCCGACTGATTATGAATGTAGGGGCGGTGAAGACGCTGAGTGTCACTTTTCTCGTTCCAGTATTCGGCATCGGATGGGGCTGGATGTTTCTGGGCGAGCCATTATCGCTGGGGATGCTGGTCGGTTTGTTGATTATTTTGCTTGGGGTTGTACTGGTGACCGGGATTAAGCTACGTTCACGGCGAGATGCGATGCAGTGAGGGGATTGGAAATGAAAAGAGGAGACGGGAAATAGAAAGAGTGGATCGGCGCGTCGTGATCATGAATCTGGTGGATTGGATGCAAATTGGATAATGAAGATCCAACTAAACGTAAAAAAACGCTCATCTGCGAACATGCAGGTGGGCGTTTTTTATAACATGCGAATCCGAACTACAATGTGTGCACGCAAGCATTTCCAGCAAATCAGTACAGAGCAACTAAAATATGAAGTAGTAAATAACGATGATGAACTGCTCAATATAGTAAGAGTATGAATTATTAATAGCGTATAAAAGTCATTTCATGATATGATCAATAATGGAGAAATAAGAACCGGCGGAATGAATATGGCATCGCAACCCGAAAGGGGGTGACGCCATGTCATGGATGGAGCTGTTGTTAAAGATTCTGGATACTCTAGCTAAATTAGTTGGCTTGATTGTTGGAGCCGACAGGCTATATGAGATCTGGAAGCGTACAACAGACGACAAAGACCGCCGGGATAAAGGTTGAGAGCCTCCGGCGGTCCAAGCAAGACAATCTTTCTAAGCGATCGCCGTATGATTCCGCCGATCTTATGATCCAGCCTGTAGTGTTAGCGCACTACAGGCTTTCTTTATATATGTAGTATACACAACCTCCATCCAAAATGAAACGCTAAAACCTAAAAAATATCTTAATTACGTATATTCAATCAAGTTCGTAGCCCTTTCTTTCACATCCATGAAAATATGAAAATTATCCTTGAAAGCTAACATGAATACGTGTAGTATACATATATAATTTCATAAACCGACAGGCGGAAACAGGATCATCGATCCGACATCGCGCAGTCGTAACACTCATATAATATTGGGAATAAGGCCCAGGAGTTTCTACCGGATGACCACTGCAATTGTCCGACTATGAGTGAAGAACGTGCTGGCTGCTGCCATCGTATTTGTGTACGGCAGTAGTTGGGAATGCTTTTTGGCATTCTGTATTGGAACCATCCTACAGACAGGCTTCACTTGAGAACATAAACTCAGGTGACCTGTCTTTTTTGTTTTTACGGCCTTTTTTCACTTCGAAACGATAGGTTTTCCTCTATATACAATTAAAGGAGAGAATAAATATGAAAATATTGGAGCAGCGTATACAGGCGGAAGGCAACATCCTGTCCGACCGTGTGCTGAAAGTCGATTCCTTTTTAAATCATCAGGTGGATACAGAGCTGGCAGTAGCAATTGGACAGGAGTTTGCCCAATTGTTCGCGCACGAGCAGATTACGAAAGTGCTGACGATTGAAGCGAGCGGCATCCAGTTTGCGATGGCGACCGGTATAGCGCTGAATGTACCATTTGTATACGCCAAAAAGAAAAAGGCGATTACGCAGGGCGATCGTGTCTATGCGGCTTCGGTGCATTCTTTTACGCGCGGTGAGACGTACCAGGTTAGCATTGTGCAGGATTATTTACAGCCGGGTGAACGTGTGCTCATCGTAGACGATTTTCTGGCGACCGGTGCGGCATTAGTTGGATTGGCAGATATTGTGGAGCAGGCAGGTGCACATCTGGTTGGCGTTGGTTGTGTGATTGAGAAGACGTTCCAGGAGGGACGCGGCTTGCTGGAGGAGCGCGGTATTGCAGTTCAGTCGCTGGCACGGATCTCGGCGATGTCACCGGGACATGTGGAGTTTATTGATGAGCTGCCATTGTTACCGACTGCGTTGAAAGCATAGCGTATCGGTGGAAAATGTAGCGTGTCGATGGAAGGCTCAGCATACAGACTGTGAGTGAACAAGCGAGCGTAAAATATATATTGTATTGCGCAAACATTTTACAAAAACGCGGTTGTGCAGCAGATGGAACATCGATCCAGTGTCTGCGTTTTAGCGTGTACAAATGGCGATACGATGATGCCATATCGTGTTGACGAGCTAAGCATATATGAAATAATTCGCTCACTTTACGTTATATTTATTAACATTAAAATATAATAAATGCACAAAAAATAGCTAGATCATTATGCTTATTATGAAATTACTTGCAAAACACATTACACGATATGAGTTTGAAGCTACGATAAGCGTACTTTAACGTTCAAATAGAGCGAAACCTCTCTAAACCGGGCACAAGCCACAATATATAACTATTCTCTATATAACGATCAAAATATAACGATCAAGTTTAAGAAAAAGGGGTACAGGGCAATGGAAAATAGAATGAACAGGGGTAAAGTGTTATCGCTTGGTTTACAACATGTGATGGCGATGTACGCAGGTGCGATTGCGGTGCCGCTCATTATCGGGAATGCACTGCATTTGACGCCGGAACAGCTTGCGTATCTGATCGCGGCGGATATGTTTACCTGCGGGCTGGCAACGCTGCTTCAAGTGCTGAGTACACGTTATTTTGGCAGCGGCTTGCCGGTCGTGCTTGGGTGTACATTTACAGCGGTAGGACCGATTATTGCGATTGCATCGACGAGTAATTTACCGACCGCTTATGGGGCCATTATTATATCCGGTCTGTTCGTCGTGCTGGCAGCGCCGTTATATGGTAAGCTATTACGCTTTTTCCCAAAAATCGTGACCGGCTCGGTCGTGACAATTATCGGTCTGTCCCTGATTCCGGTAGCGATGAACAACGTCGCTGGTGGTCAGGGCAGTGCCGATTTCGGTGCGCTGCACAATCTGCTGCTGGCGCTCGTGACACTGGTCGTCATTTTGCTCGTAAACCGCTTTGCGACTGGTTTCATGCGTTCGATCTCTGTGCTGATCGGTCTTGCTATCGGAACGGTGCTGGCGTATATGATGGGCATGGTGCATTTTGGTGCGGTCGGTGAAGCATCCTGGCTGCGCGTCGCTCAACCCTTTTACTTTGGTACGCCACAGTTTAGCTGGATTGCGATCGCGACGATGATCATCGTGAACATCGTCAGTATGGTCGAGTCGACCGGCGTGTATATCGCAGTTGGCAAAGCGACCGAGCAAAAGGTGGAGCAGCGCCGCATCGTGAGCGGGTTACGTTCAGAAGGTCTGGCGATTATGCTGGGTGGTATTTTTAATGCTTTTCCCTATACGGCGTTCTCGCAAAATGTCGGTTTGATCTCGCTCACACGTGTGAAAACGCGTAACGTCATTTTCGCCGCAGGGGGGATTATGGTCGTGCTTGGACTACTACCGAAGCTTGCCGCGCTTACGACGATCATTCCAAGCGCCGTACTGGGCGGTGCCATGATCGTCATGTTTGGCTCGGTAGCAGCTTCAGGTATGTCCATTCTGGCAGAAGTGAATCTGCGCAATGATCGTAATCTGATGATCGTCGCATGTAGCATCGCGATTGGTGTCGGCTCGGCGGTATTGCCGGCGATCTTTGGACAAATGCCAAGCTTCCTGCAACCATTGCTGCAAAACGGTATCGTGACCGGTTCGGTCGCTGCTGTTGTGCTTAATCTGCTGCTGTCTGATAAGCGTACAGCAGAAACAGAGAATGAAGATGATTCTGTTTCTGGACTTGGCATGGACGCAGGCGAGAGTGCGCCGGTTGCGGCAGGCGCGAAGCAGTAAATTCATCTAGTCAAGCCATCTCACAAGCTGCAAACGCATCGGCAGGTTCAACGATCTGCACGATGCGTTTTTTGTGAGGATTGTTTTGAACGCAAGCCACAGATGTCATAAAATATTTGGGTATATTCAAATCGTTTCTGTAAATGAATATTGAAGTAGTGTTTACACCTCAGTATAAATTCCCACAAAGGCAGTAATTTACACCACCCATCAAAAGTGTTACATTAAATTGTTGTCAGGCATACGATACGGAGGGAAGACGGGCGATGAAAAATATTTTGTTTATTAATACAGGCGGTACGATTTCTTCTTCGGCAGAAGGTCATGGTTTGACGCCAACCCAATCGGCGGAAAATATCGTGGCTGCTGTGCCAGAATTAGCAGGAATTTGCCAGATTGCAGCGATGAATCTGATGAGTGTAGACAGCACCAATATTCAGCCAGAAGAATGGGTAACGATCGCGCGTACCGTGCATGAGCAGCTACCCGCTTATGATGGAATCGTTATTGCGCACGGTACAGACACGATGGCCTACACGGCATCAGCGCTAAGCTTTATGCTCGGCAAGCTCGATAAGCCAGTCGTGATCACCGGTTCACAGGTGTCCGTACTGGCGGAGTACAGCGACTCCCGTAAAAATATTAAAGATGCGTTCCGCACTGCATCCAGTGAGCTGACCGGTGTGTTCGTCGTATTTAATGGCAAAATTATTAACGGCGCCCGTGCGTCCAAAGTCAAAACGAAAAGCTATGATGCGTTTGAAAGCATCAATCATCCGTACATCGGCTATCTGGAAGATGATGATATCATCTATAGCGATATTCCACACACTCGCCAGAGTGAAGGTCACGTCTACAATGATGGCTATTCACCCGATGTATTCCTGATCAAGCTCATTCCAGGCATGCGTCCCGACATCTTTGATGCCGTGCATAAACTTGGTTATCGCGGCATTATTGTTGAAGGTTTCGGAATGGGCGGCGTACCGTTTAAAGAGATCAATCTGATCGATAAGATTGAGGAGCTGGTACAGGAAGGTGTTAGTATCGTCGTTACGACCCAGTGTCTGTACGAGGGCGGCGATCTGACGATCTATGAGGTCGGTCAGCGAGCGCTGGAGAAAGGTGTTATTCCGTGCTATGACATGACGACCGAAGCATTAACGACCAAAATGATGTGGGTACTTGGACAAACGTCTGATTCTGCACAGGTCGCGCGTATGATGGCGACGAACTACGTCGACGAGATCACCCTTCCGAATAAGTAATGGAATGGTATAGCCTGTATATAAAATAAAAAGCTGCGAATGGGTGATGATTCGATCACCCATTCGCAGCATCATGTATCGCCTGAGTCGATTGAAATCAATATCGATTCAGGTGATTTTTTATAGCTAAATAAATTGGATTGTGACATATTTATTTAGCGAATAATATAGCTCGAAGATTTGATTTTCGCGTAAAATCTAATTGTTTAATGGTAATTAATAGCCATTTGGAGTGAGTGAATTTGGATCTGGAATGATTCGATAGTGCTCAATTCATTTATCCAAATAAACTTAATTAGTTGGCTCGGATTCACAGGGGGGATTGATCTGCTAAAGTAACTAGAAATGGGTTTGCGACTAATCAAAACCAAGCTAAGTTAAGTTATGCGTATTAACTTGTAGCATTCTAGCCATACTCCAAATTAGACTGAGGCAGTTTCAATACGCTCGATCTATCCCGAACGATTCCAGGACAGCTCCAATACGCTCGATCTATCCCAAACGATTCCAGGACAGCTCCAATACGCTCGATCTATCCCAAACGATTCCAGGACAGCTCCAACATGCTCGATCTATCCCAAACGATTCCAGGGTAGCTCCAATACGCTCAATCTATCTCAAACGATTCCAGGACAGCTCCAATATGCTCGATCTATCTCAAACGATCCCGCCCATTCCCCCAAATCGTTAACTGCCTGAAAATCCCCATCTCTGCACATCATATCAGCGCATACCAAAAAGGAGAACTCCGATGCGGAATTCCCCTTTTTAACGTTCATCCATTGTATACTCGCGAACCTGAATACAGTGGATGCCTTGTGCTCACAGCGCTTCCCAGCGCGGGAAGATGGTGATCAGTCTTTGTTATTATTGTTGTTGGAACGTGCCTGACCGCCTTTACGTCCTGCTTCCTCGCGGCTCATCCCATCAGAGTCGCTGCGCGCTTTACCGCCTTCGCTGCCGATCTCCTGATAGAATTCCTTGCCGTGGGATTCAGATGTAGCTTCGCCGCCCTTTTGCCCGATTTCTTGATAGAAGTCTTTGTCATGAGAGTCGGACGTGGATTGTCCACCCTTCTGACCGATTTCCTGATAAAATTCTTTGTCGTGATTTTTAGAAGTGGCTTCTCCACCCAGGCGACCAGCTTCTTCTCTGCTCATTTTGCCATTGTTGTTATTGCTGTTGTTGTTTGCCATTTTCTATTCACTCCTCATAAGAATTTTTCTTGATCTCGGTGCGCTGTGTTAGCGTCACAATATGTTATTACCCTTCCAAAAATAGAATAAACATCTAAATCAGAAAAAATATTGTATTATGCCATGTAAATAAATCTCTATATACTGGGCGAATAACTAACATGATATGAAAACAATAGCGTGGCACACCTTATGTTATTACCCGATGGGTTAGACGATTTGGCAACTGGCTCGGCACAAAAAAGGAACTATTTTTGCTATCTTCCTGGCGTGTCTTTATACACGTTGCAGCGACTGCGAACTGTATCCTCAGACGCACAGGTGCAAGGTGATCTAGCTCCAAAGGTGCTTGTCCATCTAGCTAAAAATAACTTTTCTGAACAGTGATGATCTAAAAAATCTAAAAAATCTAAAAAATCTAAAGCATACTTCTTTCCCAAACATGCTTCCTTACAATTACATTGTTTTCAAAAGGATTTCCTGAACAGGAGCACCGCTTAAACTGCCAGC
The DNA here is from genome assembly GCF_039822605.1 of Paenibacillus wenxiniae. Taxonomy (NCBI): domain Bacteria; kingdom Bacillati; phylum Bacillota; class Bacilli; order Caryophanales; family Paenibacillaceae; genus Paenibacillus; species Paenibacillus wenxiniae. Next base: position 422,037 of record NZ_JBCGUH010000003.1, on the reverse strand, counting down.
TACTCTAACCGATCTTACTCAAAAGGATGAGTTGCCAGGCGGTAACCAAATATGACGCAGATCCACCCAGCCCTGACTGTTAAATGTAATGCCACGCACGCTGGGCAAATATGTTGTTTGCACTGGCTTTTCGTACAGTACATGAAGCTGATAACCTTGCACAAGCCGCCGCTCAATCTCATCGAATAGCATTTGCCGTGTCGTCGCATCCGGTTGACGTAATATATCCTGTAGCCGATACGTAATATCGGTCGTCACATGCGGCTCCACATGTCCTGCCATCGTCTGATACAGGTCGAACAAACGTAGCTGTTCATCCTGATCGCGAATAAGCGAGAACACGAGCAAATCCGACTCCATACGCACATCGCCTTTAAACTGTTCGATGGGCACGGAGCGCACTTCACATGGGTAACCCACCTGCCCTAGACGCTCCGCGATTTTCATGGCATCACGGCGATATTGCGGAATGGTCAAAATACGCAGCGACCGTTCGCTGTCTGTACTTTCGTTATGATGAGGGGCAACCGCTGCGAACATCGTCGCATATGGCTCTGGAATAGTTGCCGTGGGAAAGGCTGCATCCGCACTATCCGGCAATGGATGCTCTACCTGCTTATCTCCCTGCAAACACTGGCAAATATGACTGCGCACCTCTGGGTGCTGCAATAAACCGGATTTTTGCGTATTAAACGTTACAAATTTGCGCACGGACACAGGCGAAGGCAACTGGCTCCAGCTTTCTCCCTGTTCACCTTCGACCGGACCGGGCATGACCTGAAAAGGCGAAGCCGTCTCACTCTCACTACGTGCGCGCCGCTCATCGTCCGCATGGCGGACACGCCACGGAATATGAATAATTTCCGCGCGATCCAGATGCGGTCTGCCGTGAAAATATGGCTTAAATGCCTCCAGCACAACCCGATCTTGATCCCGTTCCACAAGCCGAAAAGGACCCGTCCCGCTGGGACGATGCCCAAATTCCTCCTCGCCCATACGATTCAATCCTGCCGGCACAATCCCGGCACGACTTGTACAAAGAAACGGCAAAAACAGCTCACACGGCTGACGAAGTCGAATCACGACCGCTCCGGTATGTAGCGCCTGCACCGAAGCGATCTGTTTAAAAATAAAGCGATACAACGCAGGTCGCGAACTTTGCATTAAGCGCTCAAACGTATACACCACATCATCAGCCGTCAACGTCTGACCGTGATGAAACAGCACATCTTTGCGCAAATAAAAGGTCCACTGCGTACGTGTGGCATCGGTTTCCCACGCATGAGCAAGATGAGGCACAATCTGCCCGCTCCCACTTTCTTTTCGCACCAATCCATCAAAAATATGACTCGATACAAACGATTCTGCCAGCAGATTCATATACAGCGGGTCCACCGTATGAATTTGTTGCCGAATCGGCAGGCGGAGCTGGTCAATTTGCCGATCCTGTCTTATTTCGGAGTGTGGGCCAAAATACGTCAGCAGCCATTGCTGTAACTGATCGTCCAACTCTGGCGAACGTGCCTGCTCGCGAATCTGTTCGATGCTCGTGCGAATATCTCCACGCCGAATCGTCTGCATCATTGATTCCAGCGCAATTTGTTCAGCGGTAACGAGAAAGCGTAGCAGTGAGCGTTTGCCCCGTCCACGCTGGGCTTGCCAGTCGATCCAGCCTTCTTTACGCATATTGCCAATAATAGTAAGCGCACTACGATGTGTCCGCTCCAGCATGGTTGCAATTTCATCAAGCGTCACCCAGCGTCCATCCCGATCAGCATACTGCGCATGCAGTAGTAAAAATTGACGGTGTAGCTTCATCCGTTCATCTTCCTTTCTTAAAATACGAAATTAATGGTTTCAATTCTTCTATTTATTTTCCTATTTTAATATTTACAATGAGACTTGTACGGCACAGCGCAGGGAGGTTACATCAGACTTCGATCTCACACTGATTCTCACGTCTACAATGACCAGCGTCTGGGAAGTAATGAAGCATGATCTAAGAAGAAGCATCATCTAAGAATATGATCTAACAAATAAAAACAAACAATAGGAAGCTAGAACAGGGAGGTTTGGTGATGTATCAAAAGCTGATCGTCGCTCCGCAGCGCGCATGGATGGCGCTAGCTACAGCACTCGTGCTGGCGGTTATTCATCAGTATTTATTTTGTGGACATGCGATGGGGGTATCGTATCCGGTATTTGTGATTTTGTTTTACTTATATATGTACACGCACGGAGGCGATCGGTTGCGGCCAGGTTCGGCGATAAGTCGGTTACTGATGACGGCAATTGTATTGCTATCGCTGACATATGCGTTATTTGCAAATCCATTATTTTCGGTGCTCAATCTGCTGGCTGTACCGGTTTTGATTGTGCTGCATACGACGTATATGTTAAGCGAGCGTCGTCCAGCATGGAGTAGTGCAGCATTAGGTTGGGCGGCAGTAGAGCAGGTGCTGGTGCATATGTTTGCCCATGTACCGACACCGATCCGTATGCTGTATCATCAGCTGGCAAAACGGATGGAGCAGGAGCGCAGACGTACACTGGGACGCATTCTGATCGGCGTTGTTACGGCTTTACCGCTGTTAGTCGTCGTTTTGCTACTGCTCACTTCTGCGGATCGTATGTTTGATGAGTTGCTGTCCAATCTGCCTTCCTGGTTTGTCGGACTGACGCCGGGTCCTGTACTGTTCCGTATCGCATGGATTGGTGTGATGATGCTGGTCATATTTGCTTATTTATGGGGATTTGTTCGTCCGTTACATCGTGATCCGCTGAGCGGACGATATATATCGGAAAAGGATGCTAATGTGCCATACCACGAACCATTGTCTGGAGAAATTGAAAAGTCCAGCGCACAGGCAGGGCAGACGGAGGATGGAGGAACGACGGCATATAAAGGACAGCCGAGATCTGAACGACAAACACCGTATGAAAGACCAATAGAGCATGAACGACAAACAGAGCAGGCAAGACCAATAGAGCATGAACAACAGGCAGGATATGGAGGGCAAAGCCAAAGTAAATATGGAAAGCTATCTCAACATACCGAGCACATAACTACAGCCCCATCCACGCCAGCGATCCTATGGGATGCCCCTATCGAACCGCTGCGTCTGTTACGGCTTGATCCCATCGTAGCCGCAACGATACTGGTACTCGTCAATCTGGTATATATGCTATTTGTATGGTTGCAGTTTTCGTATTTGTTTGGTGCTGGACAGGGTCGATTGCCGGATGGAAGTACGTATGCGGAATATGCACGCAGTGGGTTTGGCGAGCTAGTGATCGTGACGGCGATTAATTTCACTTTATTGCTATCTGTGCTGTATACGAGTGCGCCTGCCCGTTCTTTGCTAATGAAGGTCAATCGCTGGCTGCTGTATATTCTCGTCATTTGCTCGGCGGTCATGCTGAGTTCTGCTTTTACTCGGCTTGTACTGTATGAGCAAGCTTATGGCTATACGGTCACTCGTTTGCTAGTGCATATTTTTATGCTGTTTCTAGGTGTGCTGCTTCTGCTGGCTGGTCTGCGGATACGCTTTAGTCGTTTGCCACTGTATAAATGCTTTCTCATTTTGGGACTGAGCGTGTACGTTGTACTGAACTATGCTGGTATGGAAAGCTGGATTGCCGAGCGGAACATTGAGCGCTATGCCGAGAGCGGACAAATCGATCAGGATTATTTAATCGGGTTATCGGCAGATGCCGTGCCGATCTTGCTGGAGTTTGCCGATCAGCACCCGCAACTTGGTCTGACGACACGTTTACGACAGAGCAAGCAGGATCTATTGGAGCAAGATCACAGCTGGCAGGCATTTAATTGGTCGATTTATCGTGCGGCACGCGAGCTTCGTTAGTTTATGGATGGAATTATTGCGCTGCGTATGAGCTTTTTAGTTCATGGGTGAATCTATCGCGCTGCGTATGAGCTTTTTAGTTCATGGGTGAATCTATCGCGCTGCGTATGAGTTTTTTAGTTCATGGATGGATCTATCGCGCTGTGTATGAGTTTTTTAGTTCATGGATGGATCTATCGCGCTGCGTATGAGCTTTTTAGTTCATGGGTGAATCTATCGCGCTGTGTATGAGCTTTTTAGTTCATAGATGGATCTATCGCGCTGCGTATGAGTTTTTTAGTTCATGGATGGATCTATCGCGCTGTGTATGAGTTTTTTAGTTCATGGATGGATCTATCGCGCTGTGTATGAGTTTTTTAGTTCATGGATGGATCTATCGCGCTGTGTATGAGTTTTTTAGTTCATGGATGGATCTATCGCGCTGTGTATGAGTTTTTTAGTTCATGGATGGATCTATCGCGCTGTGTATGAGTTTTTTAGTTCATGGATGGATCTATCGCGCTGTGTATGAGTTTTTTAGTTCATGGATGGATCTATCGCGCTGCGTATGAGCTTTTTAGTTCATAGATGGATCTATCGCGCTGCGTATGAGCTTTTTTAGTTAACAGATTGATCTATCGTAATGAGCACGAGCTTCGCTAGTTAACAGGTAGGTTGACTTTACTATACTGCGTGTTAGCCTCACAAGTTAGCAGCTTGTCTTACCGTGCTAGCCAACATGTTCAATCACAGTGTATTTGCACATACTTTTGAAATTTTGAAATATAGCAACGATGATAATCGTCTTTTATATACCCAATCTTATTTAAAGGAGCGATACATGATGATCCTACCTGTATATATCCAGTGGGAGATCAATCCAGCACAGCTTCCATATCAGCAGTGGTTTAGCACAACCGGATGGAAGGAGCAATTCATCGAAGGGAAAAATGCGTTTAATGCAGCAAGTGATACAACAAGCGTAGGCTTGATCGAAAATAGATACAGTGAACCTCATAAAAAGTCAGCGAGTCACTACCTAAACCCGTCCCAGCTATGGACAGGCATGGATGAGCATGACGTGCGCCTGTATATTGCAAGCCGCAGTCCAGACCATTGGGATACAACCGGCAGCATGTGGCTACCGGACGATGGATCAATGGCAGCGATGGAACAGGGAAGCCGCTTCTGGCTATGCGAAGAGGAAGTGCTTGCAGTTGTGACAGTAACGGAGGATCAGATGAATAGCGTACATCATCCATTGTGGATACGCTCGGCAGGATACTGGAATGATAAAGCAGATTCTATAGCAGACTTTGCTGCTCACTCGATAAAGCATTACAGTTTTTGAGACAGAACAATCTGCCACGTATACTCACGCGGCAGATTGTTTAGCATGCAGTATGTTGTCTGTTCCAGTGTTAGCGATCTTCTAACACGAGGTTCAATGAAAAAGGATTTTTGCCAAGCAAAATATCGCACTGCTCCAGTGTTAGCGATCTTCTAACACGAGGTTCAATGAAAAGGATTTTTGCCAAGCAAAATATCGTACTGCTTCAGTGTTAGCGATCTTCTAACCCAACAGATTCCTGCGGCTCCACCTGAGTCCGCACCCTTATTCCTTCCCTAAGTGCGGTCTGCCTTACAACCTACATTGCATCCTACCTGCGTGGCTACGTGCTCTTTTCCAACATCCGCTCCAGCGGCTCCGTATCGATAAGTAGCCCTTTCCGCACCTTCAAATACTGATATTCCCCATCAATATGCAGTTTAAGCAATCCATTTTCAAAATCCGTATGCATTTCCTTGAAAAATACACCTTCCGCTACAATCGGCTGATCGGTTTCGTAGCGAATCTGATAGCCTTTTGGTGTGCGGATCACATCGACTTCCACGCCATCCTCATGCGTTTCTTCCAGATTCGCTTTCATACGCTGAACCGCGACGATATGTAGATCGACTGCGCCCAGATGCTCCAGCAGATCATTGACGAGCGAACCGCGCGTAATTTCTTCCCAGAACGAACGCACCGATTGACCGATAATGAGCTGAGTGATTTCATGCTGATGCGCGACATCAGCGATCACCTCTGCCAGCTCGCGATCCTCGTTCAGCTTCACCACGAATGTACCGCCTGCTTCTTCGGTTAGCTTTTTCCAGGCATTATAGTATTGCTGCATATTCATATCCAGTTCACTTACCGGCTCGCTGAGTACACTCAGTACAATCAATGGCGCATTCAGCAGTTGTGCCAGACGAATACCGCGCCGAATCAGACGTTCCCCATTTAGACTGTAATGAACACCAACCATAATTTTTTCTCCGCTCATTGCAATAACAACGCTCCTTTAATCCGTAATACAGGCTTCCAACATGCGATAATGTGCAGATAGCCGATGCTGCTGGATTCATGATCATCCATTTGCTTGCTGCCAGGTGCCCTTTATAGACACTTAACCAGCATCGCTCAAAAAGAATAATAAGACTGGCAATAATAACTAAGAAATTCCCGTTCCATGGGTAAATGTGTCCATGCTTTCATATAAGTTGACGGCTCGGTCGGCACATGTGTAGGTGAGATGCTTTGCAATAGTGCCTTTTGCCATGCGGCTACCGCTTCAGCAGCCAGATGGGTACGTGTGAAGCCCCATTGCTGCTCATATTGACGAATGAATGTCATTGCTTCTGCTGCGTCCAGCCGTTTCAGGTGCCGGAATGCTTGTCCCCACTTTACCAGATCGAGATGTGCCGATCCATCGGAAAACTCAAACTCTGCCCAGCCCGTAGCCCCGTTGCCAGATAGGCGCAGCAAGCCGCAATGTAGAGGACGGTAGGATGCGGGTAAGGCGAGCTTGGCCTGATCGTACAGAAACAGTTCCATCCGATGAATACGTGCCTCATCCATAAACGATTCCGGGCAGGCAACAGACTGAATCAGTGGAGCAACAGCAGATAACATACGTACATACACTCCTTTGAATGTGAGGTTTAGTTGAGAGCCATCATAGGGCATTTTGCACAGAACGTAAATATCCGGTAAAGATGGTGCGCTGTCCTATGAGCTTGCCGCGATGCATGTAATCGGATTCATTCCATCCATTCGTGCCGTTATAGCCATAATGCTCGGTTTTGCTCTTGTTTAGATAAAAAGCTAGTATTTCTGCATAATATGGCGTAAGCAAGCGAAAATGGAAGAAAAATATGCTCTTTAGTGCTCGTATTAGTCAAATTGACAGCAAATGCGAAACGGCTCGTCTTTACTTTGCTATGACAGGAGAGTATGATTCGTCTCAAGTTCATAAATTACGGTGTACGACATCTATATTGGCGCCGTAACCAGCTTAATGTCCGAGCCACAGCGTAAATGTACTGTAGCCGGGGAGCGGGGGAACCAGCGAACAGTGAGTACGATAAGTACAGACTGTTCAGGGGTGAATCGGGTTTGCAGCAGTTTCAAAAGAACGGCTGCCATCCGTAGGGAGACTCTTACTTCCGAATCCGTCAGCTAACCTCGTAAGCTGAATATAAGAGAGGCGACAATGATCATGACATCCGGTAAGCACAGCTCTGTCTGTGTGCGGATTGCCTGAGAAGCTGGCGAGGAAACCTCTTGTGCAGCTTCTTTTTTGTTTGCCTTCACACAATTGGAGGAGAAAGAGATGGAGTTGGAGCAGGAATCGGAGTTGCCTAAGGAGTATGTACTGGTATCTCCAGCGACGCGTGCAGGAGAGCAGTTTATGCAGCTGCTTAAAGTGAAAGGCATTGCCTTTGCCGCGATCGTAAATAGTTATGCAGAAAAAGTAAAACTAGAACGAATGGGTGTAACTCATGTGCTGCTACTTGATACACAGCGTCAGGAGGAATGGACGATTCCGCAGCTCGCTGTCGGCAAAGTGTATCTGTTTGAACGCAGCCTGCCGCTCTGCTGCCGGTATATTCAAATGTGCCGGACATGGACGAGCGAACCGATCTATGTGATTACCGAAAGCAGCAATTCGCGCATGATCTACAGAGGACTCGGTGCCAATCATATTGTGCATACAAATGGCGGCAGTGTCGCCTTTTTGCTCTGAGCAACACCACAGTTTGATACCCGACACCCGAATGACGTAGCATTTGCGCATTCGGGTATACAAGTTTAGAGGATACGTCAGGTACGAATAAAGTATAAAAGTGCGAATAAATGATATGCGGATAAACGATAAAAATATGGCTATACGATAAATGAACAAAGCGATCTATGGATAGGGTACGGATATGGATAGATAAAGTGACTATAGATGAGCTACATCGAGTAGAAGCCTTATAGCTTCAAATAAAGTAATCCAGCTAAAGTAATCCAGCGAATTGGTAGGATGGAGCGATAATATCGCGTACACTCCATCCACTACACCGTCTAATGATAGCGATAAGTAGAAGCGGAAGGAGGGAATACATAAGATGACAGAACGCATAGCATTGGTCGCAGGCGCCACCGGTCTGGTCGGACGCTCACTCGTCGACATCCTCGTCCATGAGCAGACATATGACCGCATCCGAATACTCGTCCGTCAAACCGTAGCGCACTGGCAACCCTATCCGCAAGTCGAACAGATTGTCACCGACTACGATCATCTGGAGCAGCAGGCAGGGACATGGCACGCAACCGATGTGTATTGCTGCCTCGGCACCACGATCAAAAAAGCAGGGAGCCAGGAACGCATGTACCAGATCGATGTGACCTATCCGCTCCGTCTGGCTGAACTTGCCCGTCAGCAAGGAGCCGAGCATTTCCTACTCATTAGCGCGATGGGTGCCGATGCCAACTCACGCATCTTCTATTCGCGGATCAAAGGCGAATTGGAGCAACAACTGTCCCGTCTTGGCTATCCATCCCTGTCCATCGTCCAGCCCTCCTTGCTACTAGGAGACCGCGAAGAATTCCGCCCTGGCGAACGCACCGCCGCTGTCGCTGCTCGCGTCTTATCCCCGTTACTGCGGGGGAGTCTGTCAAAGTATAAACCAATCCAAGCGACCACTGTCGCTCAAGCGATGTACCGTCTTGCCTTAAAGCGCAAAGCAGGTGTAAAGGTTTATTCTTCTCACGAATTACAGCAACTCGGCTCAAAATGAGGGAGATATCGTTGACTGGATTGAAATGGTTGAAGTGGATGATGAAACTAACACATAAAGTCTGCACCAGGACAACACACTAACTAACCCACTGTACGCCAACAATCCTAGCCGCTACAATGGTAACATGGAACCGGATGCCCATCTTAAGCGGCATACCGGATAATTAACATGTGCAGCGATGTCTGCAATGAAACGGAGAATAAATATGTCACAGATGGACGCGAAGCAGGCTGCTTCATTAATTGAGAAATGGATCGCCTTTTACGATATGGATAACCCGGAAGCTTGGGATCGCGATGATTACAAGTTTGTCCAGCAGTCTTGCCGCACGATGCGCGCGGCGATACAGATGTTGCGAGGCAAAAGTGTACCAGATCAACGCAAGCTTGCCGATGGACTGGAGGAGTTTATCGAGGATTCGTTTATGGATGATCCGCATGAATGGGAGCCGGAAAACCGTACCTTTGTCAAACAGGCGATGGAGGCGCTCCAATACACGGCGGCTCAATTACGCAAATCTTTCTCCACTGGAACAAAGCCAGCTACAGGTGCACCACAGCAACGTGGTAACAAAGGGCAGCATAGCAAGTCGGCGGCAGGCAGCACCAACGCGAGCAAAAGCGCAACGATCAAAGCCATAACGACCAAAGGCGGCACAAGCAAACCGTCAAACGCCAAAACTGTCAGTAACCAGAGCACAGGCAACAAAACGGCTCGGAATCAAAATAGTACAAATCCAAACCGTCCGAACAAAACGAGCAACAATAACACTAACAAGACATCCGCAGCCAAAAGCAATCCTACTCGATCCACTTCAAGCAACCGAAATGATCGCGACGGTGGACGCGGCAAAAATGGAGGACGTTAAGTTCTCGGCTAAACAGGAGGCTGATATGAATATCAATCCGAATATCGAGCCAGCAGTGATAGAACACGAACAACATGTACAGATTGAGCTTTGTCCGGCTGAGGACAAACATATTATTTGCAATCTGTATCCTTTTTATTTATATGATCTGTCCGAAATCTGGGAGCGTCTGCCGAATCGGTATGGTGTATTCGAGGAAGAAGATAGCTGTGCTACGCTTGCGCAACAAAGCGAAGTGTTCCAAATTTGGTGGCGTCATCCAGGCACCTTATTTCCTTTTCTCATTCGTGTGAATGGCATTCCAGCTGGCTTTGCGCTCGTATCGACACCGCCGTATGTGCCAGCAGGCGAGCAGGTGGACTATTTTCTACATGAATTTTTCCTAATGCGACCGTTTCGCGGCAAAGGTATTGCACAGCAGGCGGCAAAGCATGTGTTTGATCACTTCGCCGGGCGCTGGGCGCTGCATACTAACCCAACGGGACGTAATACGCACACTCGCCGCTTCTGGCGCCAGCTGCTGGCGGATTACACCAGCTACAAATACGATGAAGAACCATTTGAATCGGATGAGCAGGAGCAGTTTCTAACGTTCCGTTTTGTCAGCCAGGCGACCCCACCATCTAGTTAAAGATGGATACGAGGTGTAGCTAAGTTGAAATTCACAGAGGGATGGGATACATTAAGCTAGAAATCGTAAGCGATTGGGCGATTGTCCATATCACTTCGTATTGAATCCGTATCCGATAGGGATCAACATTAGAAATGGAGCGAAATACACATGAGTGATACAGCAGAACAAGCCTTTTCCAGAGCGTTAGTACAATCTCTAGTCGGCGAACGAGGGCATTTACCGATTGCTCGCGCGCTGTCAGATATTCATCTGAAGCTGGCAGGTGAGCAGGTACAAGGATTGCCGTATACGATCTATCAGCTCGTTAGTCATATGAGCTATTGGCAGGACTTTATGCTGGCTCATGTGCGTGGCGAACAGCCTGCGCGCCCACCCGCTGTAGCAGACAGCTGGCCTGTACAAACCAATGCCGCAGACGAAGCAAGCTGGCAAGTCGTACTGGATGATTTCCTGCAAGGCATCGACACCGCCTGCGAACTCGCGCGCACACTGGAACTGGCTCAACCTTTAGCGTTCATTCCCACCGAAACGGTTGCGGGATTCCTGCGCAATATCGCTTCACATAATACGTATCACCTCGGTGAAATCGTCATTATCCGCCGTCTACTCGGATCATGGCCCCCACCAGGAGGAGGCTTTCCAGCGTAAGCTGGATGGTCTTTTTTGATTTTAAAAGATCACAGGTATTCGGTTAGCTGCTTAGATTCTTGTGCTCCATCTGAGGACGTTCTCTTATTCCCCTTACTAGAAGTAGAGGGTGCAGTAACCAGTAACCAGTAACCAATCCAGTTTGCGTACATTTCTAAAAAATACGCTCAACAAGGTACACCCAACAAGGTACACCCAACATGCAATCATTTTGCCGATGCCGATATGTATTAAATAACCTTGTCAATCAACCCTAAGTCAACGAAACCCCCAAACGAAAACAGCACCCGGACAACGCAACCCGCGCCGTCCAGATGCTGTAACTTAAACCTTTGCCATATTATGCTTTACCGATGCCCTCAACAATCAGGCAAAAATATGATCAATCTGCTCGATTTCCTGCGGTGTCAATTGCACATCCAGCGTCTTGAGATTATCAAGCACCTGATCTGCACGCTTTGCTCCCGGAATGATTGCGTCCAGCGAATCGCGTGTGAGATACCAGGCGAGCACTAGATGAGCAACCTCGATTCCTTTCGCCTGCGCGATCGGACGCAGCATATCGACCTTTTGCAGATTGTGCTGGAATGCTTCGCCTGCAAATAGCGGATCTTTCGCACGCAGATCGTCAAAGCGGGTATCCGCATCATACTTACCAGCCAGTAGACCGGATGCAAGTGGGAAATACGGAATAAAGCTAATTTTATTCGCCGCAGTGTAGGGCAGCAGCTCTTGCTCTGCCGAACGCTTGAACAGATTATATTCGGATTGCAGCACATCGACATAGCCGTCTTTGTTCGCTTCCTTTAATTGATCGATCGAGAAGTTAGACACGCCAATTGCACGAATTTTGCCTTCGTCTTTGAGCTTTTTCAGCTCACCGACCGCTTCATCCTTCGGTGTATGTTCATCTGGAAAGTGAATATAAAACAGATCGATATAATCGGTTTGCAAGCGCTGCAAGCTGCCTTCGACGCTGGCGCGCAGGAAGGCTGGTGAGTTATCGAACGTCACATCGCCTTGTTCGGTAAATTTATGCGCGCCTTTAGTAGCGATAACGAGCTTGTCGCGGTTACCGGTTTCCTTCAGCACTTCACCGATCAGCTCCTCCGAACGTTTCGGTCCATAAATGAATGCTGTATCAATAAAGTTTAGTCCGTGCGCAATTGCGGTACGCACGACCTCTTTGCCTGCTTCCTCGTCGAGATTTGGATACAGATTGTGACCGCCTACTGCATTGGCACCAAGTCCAATCGGATTTACGAGCAGGTCACTTTTACCAAGTCGTTGATGTTGTGTCATTTTCATTCAGCTCCCTTTCCTGTAACATAAGGCCATAATGACATATTGGACATGGTTAACGCTTTCTGAAACGCTGGCTGGCAATAAAGCGAGCATGGTAGTCGTTATCGACTCTTTCTGCTTTGTTCTCTAGCCTCATGATTACAGGAAAAGGAGCCTACCATTCACCTGATGCTCTCCTGCTCCACTTTATTAACTGAACACGAATCATCAAGAAATTGTTATTTTTGTATATGTTGCTTTTTATACGTACAAAATAAGTACGTCCACTGCTCCCCTTTATGGTTACAATCGAGCCTAAATGAGCATTTTCTTCATAGGGATAGGATGTAAAGTAGCCACTTTTGCTTCCAAATTCTGATGCTAAGCTCCTATAGATTAATAAGGAAAAGTAATTTGTTTTGCAATCGTTTGTGCAATCGTGCGCACAAACTTTTGCAGCAAAAATGGAATTGGTTCCACAATTGTCGAAGTGCCCAAAAAAGGAATCGGATCATTCTGAATCGATTCATGCCAAAATCGAATACAAAAATCGCTAAAAAACCGCGCTATTATCATCTTTTCGTGAATTTAAAATTTTATATATCTTCCTCTCAAACACAGTCGGAAAATCGCTTTTTCCTATCGTTTTTAAATATGCTTATGATTAACTATTTTGCTGATGAAAGATAAGGACAAAAAATATTATTTTCATTTGTGAAAAAAGGATTGATTATCTGTAAGCGATATCATAAAATGTTCTTGCGAACAACTGTAAACGCTTACAGGTAGATAATCCATTCTTCTATACGTTGCAAAATATCAGGATAATTAAACGAACGCAAGAATTTGATAAAATTTTGTAATCGCTATCAAATTGTTGTTTACTTTTCCTGATAAAAATAAGAAAATGGTATAAAAGTAAAATTTATCTATTTGTAGCCAGGTGTTTTGTACTTATCAAGCTAAACAAGGTCAAGCCACAAAAGGGATCATATCAAAAGAGAGGGTTGAGTCCATGAAACAGAGTAAACTGAAAAGAAATGGTTCTTTAAGTTTAATGCTGGTGTTGCTGTTCTCCGTCGTGCTGACTGCATGTTCTGGAGGTAATAATGCGGGGACAACAGGCAGTGCGCAGACTGGCAACGAAGGCACAACCGGTACGACAGCAACGACAAGTGGTTCAGATTTGATCAAAACAGCACAGGTTCCTGCCGGCTCCGATCTGGAAAAGGCACTGAATGGTGAATACAAAGGTAAAAAAGTAACGATGTACGGCCCATTCGTCGACGCGGATGAGCAGAAGTTCAATGCAAGTATCAAAGCATTTGAAGATGCAACTGGCATCGATATCGCTTATGAAGGCTCCAAAGAATTTGAAGCGACAATCAACGTTCGTGTAAATGGTGGTAACGCACCGGATATCGCGGACTTCCCGCAACCAGGTCTGCTGGAAACTTTCGCCAAAGCAGGTAAAGTGGTTGACGTATCCACCTTTATGGATGCGGATTATATGAAAAAACAGTACAAACAAAGCTGGCTGGACATGGCACAAATGGCAGGTCCGGACAAAGATATCACAGCTGGCGTTTGGGCGCGTAGCAGTGTGAAAAGCCTTGTATGGTACAACAAAAAAGCCTTCGACGAAGCAGGCTACACTGTACCAAAAACATGGGATGAAATGATGAAGCTGACCGAGCAGATCGCTGCGGACGGCGACCCTGCCTGGAGTATCGGTATCGAGAGTGGCGCGGCAACAGGCTGGCCTGCTACCGACTGGGTAGAGGATATCATGCTGCGTACAACAACGCCTGAAAACTATGATAAATGGGTGAAAGGCGAACTGCCATTCACCGATCCAATTGTGAAAAATGCCGTTGAGAAAATGTCCGAGATCTGGTTCAACAAAGATTATGTATACGGTGGTCGTAGCTCTATCGCAACAACGAACTTTGGTGATGCAATCGCTCCGCTGTTTACGAATCCTCCAAAAGCATGGCTGCACCGTCAAGCTGGATTCATCACTTCCTTCATTCCTGAAGGCGTAAAACCAGAAGATTACGATTGGTTCCCATTCCCATCGATCGATGCACAATACGGTACACCAGCGCTGATCTCCGGCGATATTTATGCAATGTTTAATGATCGTCCTGAAGTACGTGCAGTGATGGAATTCTTCACAACGGCGGAGTCTCTGCAAAGCTGGATCAAATCCGGCGGTGTAACACCTCCAATGAACGGTACACCGGATGATTGGTTCGCTAACGAGCAAGAGCGTCGTATGTCTGAATTTGTACAAACTGCCAAAACAATCCGCTTCGATGGTTCTGACCTGATGCCAGGTTCTGTTGGTGCAGGTACGTTCTGGAAAGGAATGACTGACTACGTGAGTGGTACAGCCAACCTCGATCAAGCGATGCAAGGAATTCAAGCCGGCTGGAAAAAATAAACCGGCGAATACCAATTAAGACCAACCGCCAAAACGGACCGGGATTGATTCGGTCCGCTTTGGTTTGATTAGAACCAATTTTTGAGGTTTGTTTGCAAATTGCTGAAGGGGGAAAGCCAATGGACGTAAGCAAAACAATGGATGCGCGTTCGAATCAACGATTCACGCCCAAACTGATCCTGTTATCCATCCTTGTCCCGTTACTGAATCTCGGTCTGCACACGCTGATCTTCCTGTTTTTCAGAAGTTCAGACCTGCCGCCAATGGTCAATGCCTTCCTTGCGGTCATCTGGGGGATCTTCGGGATTTATTCGATTTATTTTTCATTGAACTGGGTCGTTGAGCAATATCCAGATAAGTGGAAAGATCGCGTCATTCCGTATGTGTTCGTTGGTCCAGCGGTATTGCTGCTTGGCTGGTTGTTATTCCTGCCAACACTGCGCACGCTGTATTTAAGCTTTTTCAATGCCGATTCTACCCAGTTTGTCGGGTTCGCCAACTTTGCGGCGGTGTTTACCGACCGGCTGCTCGTAACGGCGCTTCGTAACAACTTGTTGTGGGTTGTATTTGGCACACTGGCTTGCGTTATTCTCGGTCTGTTGATTGCTGTGCTGGCAGATCGCAGTAGCTTTGAACGTCTGGCGAAAGCGGTTGTATTTATGCCGATGGCGATCTCCTTCGTTGCGGCAGGCGTGATCTGGAAGTTCATTTACTACTATCAGCCAGGTGCCGATCAAATCGGTCTGCTGAATGCGATTATTGTAAATATGGGCTTTCAACCGCAGGGCTGGCTCAGTATGGTGCAGCCGTGGAACAACCTGTTCCTCATTGTCATTCTCGTCTGGATGCAGACCGGATTTGCGATGGTTATTTTCTCGGCTGCGATCAAAGGGATTCCGGAAGATATGCTGGAAGCAGCACGAATGGACGGTGCAGGCGAAATTCGTATCTTCTTCAAAATCATGCTGCCGGTCATTTCCAGTACGGTACTGGCGGTTACGACAACTATTATCGTGTTTACTCTCAAAATATTTGACGTCGTTATGATCATGACGGGCGGTCAATACGGTACAGAAGTCGTAGCGACCGAGTTTTATCGTCAGTTGTTCATGTATCAGAATGCAGGCTACGGCTCGACGCTGGCAATTGTGCTGCTCATTGCCGTTATTCCGGTCATCATTCTGAATGTGCGTCAGTTGAAGAAGGGAGGAAACCTGTAATGCGCAAAGCCAAAATCAAAGGACAAAAACGCAAAGGTCACTGGCTCGTCAATTTGATACTCGGCATAATCTGTGTGCTCTGGTTTATCCCCACGCTTGGACTGCTTATTTCCTCTGTGCGTCCAGCAGCAGACATCCTACAAAGTGGCTGGTGGACGGTATTTCCGCATCGTCAGTGGGATACGGTTAGTGAACTCAAGCTCGATCGCGATACCGATCTGCGTAAGCCGATCACCGTGAACGGCAAAACATTTTCCGATGATCAGCTTAAAGCTGGTGTGGAAGTAGACGGTCAGCGCCTGATCTGGGAAAATCGCCGGGCACGTACACTGGATGTGCAGGAGAAGAAATGGGGCGCTTCCAACCATTTCACCCTGCAAAACTATGAAACCGTGCTTGGTGGTAAAGAGTATAAGATCACCCAGCCTGACGGTACGATCAAAACGGAACAGGGTAGCGGGATGGGACGCTCGTTCTGGAATACGATTGCGGTCGTTATTCCGTCTACGGTCATTCCGATCTTTATCGCCTCGTTTGCAGCTTATGCGTTTGCCTGGCTGAAATTCCGAGGACGTAATATTTTCTTCATCGTCATTATCGCGTTGCTTGTCGTACCGCTTCAGGTTGCGCTCATTCCGATTTTGCGTGATTATACGACACTCGGATTGAACGGGACGTACTTCGGGATCTGGATGGCGCATACAGCGTTTGGTTTGCCGCTGATCACCTACTTTATGTACAACTCGATCAGTCAGCTGCCTAAAGATCTGTTTGAATCGGCATTTATGGATGGAGCGACCAACTTCACCATTTTCTCAAAGTTGATTTTGCCACTGTCCGTACCGGCGCTGGCATCGATCTCGATCTTCCAGTTCCTGTGGGTGTGGAACGATTATCTCGTGTCCCTCATCTTCCTCGGCTCTCAGCCGGAAGTACAGGTACTGTCGATGAGTATCGCCAACCTGGTCGGCTCGCGTGGTAATGACTGGCATCTGCTCACATCGGCGGCATTCGTGTCGATGCTGACACCACTGGCTGTATTCTTCGCACTGCAAAAGTACTTTGTACGCGGTTTGCTGGGCGGTTCGGTCAAAGGGTAATGGTGCAACTGTGCATGGAATAGACAGCAAGACCGATTCATTCGAGCTTGGAAAGTCAGGCATTCCCCCTTCTGCTGCGACCTGCTCGTGGATCGGTTTGGCGTTTGTGCTGTGTCGTCGTTGCTGCGGTATAGTCGTTTTGCGGTATAGTCGTTTGGATGATAATAGGTAGTGAAGTAGGAGTTAAAAGAGTGCTGTCGATCCATTCGGCAGCACTTTTTTTAATAAGGGCAGGATCAATGCGTTTGCCGTATCATGGACACGGATTGTGAATATCCGATGTACGTTGTTTACTGCGCCAACAGACTTCGTTTTACGTTAAAAGTACGTTAAAAGATCAGTCATTGCGGATATACTGTGTAGGTAGTTTACACTGTTTGTGGAAGCACCCAATTGAGAGTGTACCGAGTCGGAGTCGTATAAGTAAACGCGTATGGATGAACTGCAAACTTGGTTTTATTCATAACGTAAGCTGGCGTCCTTATTCTTATTCTAGCAACGGAGGAGGGAGAAGCTTGAGTACATATGGAATCGTGATGTTATGCGTTGTTATTGTATTGGCGGTGCCAGCGCTGCTTTTGCTTGTGTATTATAGCTGGCGTAACGGGATTTCGCCGATGCCTACCTCTGCTAAAGTGCGAAGTATCGTGAGTAGGCAGGTGAAGATTGCCGCGGAGCAGGTTGTACATTTGAGGCATGAGTCTATAATCATTTTGGAACAACAGGAACAACAGGAACAACAGGAACAACAGGAACAACAGGAACAACAGGAACAACAGGAACAACAGGAACATCAGGAGCAACAGAAACATCAGGAGCAACAGAAGTTGCAGGATTCACAGCGTTTACAACAGTCAGCTATCGTTACAAAGCCAGAGGAAACAGCCAGTCATGCGAAGCAGCAAGCATCCAAGCTAGCTCATTCCGTCCATGTGATTGAAGCAGGCTCTGGCTGGGGAACACTGGCTCTGCACATTATTCAGGACAATCCTACCGTACACATAATCGGAATTGAAAATTCACCGCTACCGTTATTGGTTTCGCGTTTGCTAGCGAAACTCAAGCGCCAACCTGTTCATTTTCAACAGGGCGACCTGTATCATTATCCGTATGAACAAGCAGATATTATCGTCTGCTATTTGTTTCCCGGCGCTATGAGCAGGCTTAACTCTATACTGAAGCAGCAATGCCGTGCACATACGTATGTGATTAGTGTTTATTTTGCTTTGCCAGATTGGGAGCCGGAGCAGGTTATCGTTTGCCCGGATGGGTATCACACACCTGTATATGTATACCGCTGTGGACATCGAAGTTATCTTGCGTAAGCGAGAGATTGGATATATATCAGCACAACACCAATACAGCTCTACATCATATATGCTTACTTCATAAGCCTATGTCATAAGCCTGCATCGAAGAAGCACTCGCTCTGCCCCAAATAGTAGCTCTACAAATGATGAGTGACAAAGTGCAGGCGATGATCCGCGATTAGTTCTAGCCCAAGCAATCGCTCTGCTCCAAGTAGTAGCATAGGCGCCATATTTACTGCACCGCATTCTTCACTGCACTACAGTTTCACAGTTTGCACGACACTACGATGTGCAAGCTCATCAGCAAGCTAAAGTCGGCTACAGGGTAGCTGGCTTATTTTTCCGTTGACACTGCATATTTATTCATGCTAAATTCATTGCAATATTTTAATTCGCATCGGAATTATATGAATTGGAATATCCTGTGTTTTTGCCATCATTATCCTATCTGAGGAGGCGTTCCATTGAAAAAGATGACCCGTTTCACACTCGCAGCACTTGTTGCTGCACCTGCTGTATTAGGAGGAGGGTTGCTGCCAACTACGTCTACATTTGCGGCTGTCGCCCAGACACCTGTAAAGGCAACGACGACGAAGGCACCAGTATCTACAACGGTTCCAGCGAAGACACCAACGGCAACTCCAACAAAGTCACCAGCTTTAACTCCAGCAAAGGCTAACAGCATCACTGCACATCAGGAAACGGCAGCCGATTATGCGCAATTTTTGCAAGCGAAATACAATATTCAGCTTCCAGCGCAGGTGAAACGGGGCGACTTTTTACGTGCACTTGCTGCTATTGTAAAGTCTCCAACTGCATCAACCGAAGCAGCACAGACACCGACATTTACCGATCTCAAATCGGGCGATGCAGCCTATGATGCGGCAGTGACATTATCACAGCAAGGCATTCTGTCGGACAAAACGATTCATGCCAATGATGCACTCACCGTATATGCAGCTGTATTTGTCGCGGTGAAGGCAGCAGGCTTTAAGGAACTGGCGTATACATATCCGCAGTCGAAGGTCGATGCGGCACTGGCGAAAGCAGGGATTGCGGCTAATCGTGTACAGGGACAGGCAGCACAGGAACTGGCGGCAGCAATTGATACCGGGTTAGTACCGGAGCAACTGTACCCTGTACTACGTAAAAGCGGAACGATCGATCGCAATACCGCCAACATACTGCTCGGTCAAACGCTGACCAGTCTCGGCAAATACAAAAATGAGATCGGACGCACCAGTGATAGCGACATTTACGAGAAGCTATATAGCGCTTACCGTACTGCCGATCTGATCGAAGCCCCGGAGCTGCGTACAATTGTCGATGAGGCACTGCGCAGCAATCTAGTTACCGGCTACAACTTGAAAGATAGCCGCTATAACTCTAATTTTATCGATAGCCTGACGCTCACGTATGGACATGATGATATTAAGCATGCGGTGCAATTAATCGGCTTGCTGCGCAGTGAAGGGATCGATGCAGACGTACAATTCCAGCCGAAAACGTCAGCATTTATTTACTTGAAGGAATGGGGCACACCGAAGGAAACACCGGATTATAAAGTGACTCAGATTGAAAATGGTAACTATATCGCTTATGCAAAAGAGTACGATATTCAGTTTGAGTTTAATAACACCAAAGATAAACAACGGTTTAACAACATCATTTCCACCTATGCGAAAAAGAACAGCGATACTCAAACACCGCTGATCTATAACTCCTGGTGGCAGCCACTCTACTATTCGCCAACCGAGCTGTCCGGCTATCCTGTTATCTCTAACACAAAGATCACACTCGGTAACTATTATGCACAGTCCTTCTCCTTGAAGGACAAAGCCCAGGCGATCCGCGACGGTTTCCGCAAGCTGGCACCGGATGCGACGATTAGCGGCTACGATTTCTGGGTGGATCAGCCGTTCTTTAATTATTTGAATGGCGAGTCGGAGTAAGGTTGAATAGAGTTCAAGTAAGTCCATTTAAGTAAGCAATATAGGCAATCATCATAAACAACTCGCATTTTTAGCAAATAAGAATGCGAGTTGTTTAATTTTTCTACGTATTCCCTAGATATTATTGGATGGAATAGATGGTAATTATTTGATTTTGATACTTTTTTATAGTAGTATGTAAAACTGTTGACAACTTAACTAAATGAGCGGCCTCTCAAATTTCAACCATTAAGGAAGAGGAATATGAAAAAATTAAATATTTCTATAGTAATTATTTTAGCTTTTTCGATATTAGTATCATTGCCCGTCTCTGCTTCTGAAATTGAAAATGGTTCATTGAATATTGAAGAGATTCAAAAGATGAAAAGCTTTGGATTCAGTGAAGAAGAATTAAGTACTTATACAGTTGAAGATTATAATTCTTTTAATCATGCCGTTGGTGATGATGTATATGGAGAAGTTATTAATGAGACTACTACTTACTATAAAATAACAAAAGACAATACTATTGTAGTGGATGAAAAAGAAGCAGTTGAAGGGGCTGAGCAGGCCAAGCTAAATGACGCTTTAGACAGTTTTCGTGTGCAAGCTTTTCAACCAGATAGTACTGATTCAGGTTGGTTAAAAATGACACTTTCTGTTTCCAAAGTTCTTGATTCTAATGGTAAATGGCATGGTATTTATAAGCTGAAAAACTCTTGGAAATGGCTTAGTTTTCCTACTTTTAAATTACACGATGTAGTGGGCATAACTTTTAATCCTAATTTGACTTATATTCAAAATAGTGAATTTGCACAGTATCGTTATCGGGATGGAAGTGTTGGTCATACATGGGCTTCCAAAAATTATGACAAGGCTCCGCATAAGTCAGCCAGCGCAGGAATAGCTTTTGAAATAGATATGCAACTTTATGGAGCAGATGGCGGATCTACAGATCAACACGAAGGTTACATGATGATCAATGTTAAGCCTAACAGTACTAGCGCAACTTCTACAAATGCATTTGGGCATTACGCTCATGTAGCTATCAATGCATCTTACAGTGTTAGCATCACGAGTGCTTCTATAAGTATATCTGGAGTAGCAAAAAAGTATTATGCAAAAGATACATCAATATCTTGGAATCTATAATAAAAAGAGGCCGTTCAATTGAACGGTCTCTTTTTAAAAGGTTTGTTTTAACAATGTCTTTTTGTGTGTATTTAAAAACTCAATTGTCACCTGCGGAACTGGATTCCATATTCTATTGTCTTGCACAACTACATATCTGTCACGATTGTAATCGTAAGTTTTGCTCTCCCCATCAATAATTAATTTATAATAGCTTGCATTTTGAAGAATATCATTGTTGCGAATAATCAAGCCAAAAGAACCTACTTCTCTTCCTCCGAAAATGATCCCATCCCTAGGAACACCAGGACTAGTATGTGAATTTCCATTTCCTTCATACACATATATTGTATCCGTTTCATCAGAAAATAAGTAATATTTCGAATCACTAACACGTATGATATTAGGGTTTTGTATGCTCTGTTTTTCAATGAAAGTATTTAAATTTTCTGGTTGTACAGGTTTAGTAGGAGTGTCAAAGTCATTGAATAAAAGAATTACTCCTAGAATAATTACGCCCGCAATTGTTGTGGTTTTCAAAATCATATAAAGCCTCCTTGCTATTCTCATTCCAACATTTTAACCTAAATTATCCATAATGAACAGATATATGCTAAATTTTTGCATAGTTTAAATCATATAATCAGAATAGGCAATTTATAAAACGCTTACAGGAAAAGCTTTACATTCCTAAATGAGAGTAGTAAGATAAAAATCAAAGTTTTAAAGTTGTATACAAGTACACAATAAACGCATCATGTCGTACACATTGATCTGCTAACGCGGTCGTTATCCTTTTATAAATACAAAACCAGGACGCCGCACACATACGATTCCATCTTGCAGCATAAAGGAGGCGTTACAGCGCAACTAGCGATAAGCTGAATGCAGTGCACCAGGGTAGCCTGATGCAGCTTCCAGATACAACCGATCATTGAAAACGTTATATTCCGATTGCCGGATTGTGCTAAAATCGAACTATATGGCAAGCAGTATGGCTGTACGATATGACAGCTCGCAAGGGGGAGAGAAGTGGACGCTTTTCTAGTGTTATCTTACCTATGCGAACCTATTCTATCCAAGCATGTCCAACATTTGCCTGTTCATCAGCGATTATGCACAAAAGGGGACGTTAACGATGCAATATCCATCTGCCTGGCTACAGGGGGCTTCTCGCGGAGAAGCGATTGCCTGTGAGCTAAGACTGCAAATTATAAATGAAACGATCAAGCCCGGCGAGATCATTTCCGAGAATCGGATCGCTGCTGATTTTGGCAGCAGCCGTTCACCTGTACGCGATGCACTCAAAGCATTAGCTAGCGAAGGCTTGATCCGGCTGGAACGGATGGGCGCGGTCGTGTTAGGGCTGAATTTGGAAGATGTGAAAGAGCTATACGATGTACGCTATTTGATCGAAAGCTTTGTCCAGCACCGACTGGCAGACGGCGAGCATGAAGCACTGCTGATTCAACTTGATCGAACGATCGACAAAATGAAGCTGGCTGTTAAGCATGGTGATTATGTCGATTTTGCTTATCAGGATTTTATGTTCCACGAAATGATCGTCATGCACGCCCAACATAAGCGCATGATCCACCTCTGGAACAGCATCCGCCAGATCGTGATGACCGTTATCCTGATCACCACTGAAAAAGGCTTCCAAACCGGAGAAGAACGAATGAACTGGGTCGCCGATAAACACTACAAAATCCTAAATGGTCTCCGTTCCCAGAATGCCGAAACGATCCGCCGCGCGGTCGACGACTATTTCACCGACTCCGCTCAAACGTTGAGTCGCACCCTGCCTTAATTAGAAGGCAGGGCAGGATATGTATCGTTCACCTTAACTTGTCGACAAGTATACAATAAACTGGATGATGCGGAGCAAGCTATAACATAGCTCACGGCAAAAAGACCTGCATCTCCTAGCCCGTTACGATTGCAGTGATTGAAGCAGTCATCAAAGCAAAACACAAAACCATTATTGTAAGCGCTCTATTCATTTGCGGAAAATATTTCAAATTTGCATAAAAAGTCTTTGGAAATTTTCATAGGGAGGTTATTTCCTTGAATCAACTGTTTGGACTTAGTCATAATGCCACACTGCTCGTGTGGACGCTCATCGCGATCGTGTTCCTTATCGTACTGATCGCCAAATTCAAATGGAACCCGTTTGTTACGCTGCTGCTGTCCGCGTTAATGCTCGGTTTGCTAGCGGGTATGAATCCGCAGGACCTGATCAAATCGGTGACTGGCGGACTGGGCGGAACGCTAGGTACGATCGCGATCGTTATCGGTCTCGGTACGATGCTCGGTAAAATGATGGCAGAATCCGGCGGTGCCGAGCGCATTGCAACGACGCTGATTGATCGTTTTGGTGAAAAACGGGTGCACTGGGCGATGATGCTTGTCGGGTTTATCGTCGGGATTCCCGTCTTTTTTGAAGTCGGTTTGATTTTGCTTATTCCGATCATCTTCCTCGTGGCACGTAAAACAGGCTTATCCTTGCTCAAAATCGGGATTCCCATTCTGGCAGGTCTATCGACTGTACATGGTCTGGTGCCACCGCATCCGGCGCCGATGATTGCGATTGATGCGTACAATGCCAATCTGGGACGTACGATTTTGTACTCGCTGATCGTTGGCTTACCAACAGCGATTATCGCCGGCCCGATCTTCGGTAAATTTATCGGTAGCCGCATTGAAGTACAGCCGCCAAAAGAACTTGCCGAGCAATTTGCCTCCAGCGGAGAGCGCCAGTTACCAGGCTTCGGCATTACACTGTTTACGATTTTATTGCCCGTTATTTTGATGCTGACAGGCTCAATTGCTTCTATCGTTGATCCGCAAGCTGTACACGGGTTTACCCATGTGGCTGAATTTATCGGTCATGAAATTATTGCATTGCTGATTTCGGCGGTATTTGCCTTCTTCTCACTCGGCTTTGCACGTGGCTTCAGCAAGGAAGATATTTCGAAGTTTACGAGTGATTGTCTGGCGCCAACGGCTGGTATTATTTTGATCATTGGTGGTGGCGGTGCATTCAAGCAGGTGCTAATCGACAGCGGTGTCGGTAAAGCGATTGCGGACATTGCCAGCCACAGTCATATTAATATCATTTTATTCGCATGGCTCGTAGCAGCGCTGATCCGTGTAGCGACAGGCTCGGCTACGGTGGCCATGACGACTGCTGCTGGTATCGTCGCTCCGGTGCTCGCGGTGAGTACAGGGGTGAATGTAGAGCTGGTCGTACTGGCAACAGGTGCCGGATCGCTGATCCTATCCCATGTGAATGACGCTGGCTTCTGGATGATCAAAGAATTTTTCGGGATGACGGTAGGGCAGACGCTCAAGTCCTGGACGGCTATGGAAACGATTTTGTCGGTTGTCGGCTTGATCTTTATTATGATTTTGAGCGTGTTTGTATAAAAGCGAATAAGCAGAGCGGGAAGGTGCTTCTTTCCCGTTCTGCTTTACTTTGTTTAGCCCGTTAGTTGTGTATAAAGTAAATGTTGTTCGGATGCATCAACCACTACAGGAAGGAATAAGGGGACGGACTCTCGTCTCGCACAGGAATGTACGGAGTAAAAGTGAAATGTAGATTCCCGTGTTAGGAGAGCACTAACACTAGAAGTCATCCTTTCCCCTTATTTCCTTCCATGTTGTGCGGATTACCTTCATACCAGTTGGTGAATCTACGCTAGTACCTTGATGGCTTCAAATATTCGTTTTTATGGTGTACTCATACTACGTCGCTTGAGCGCGCGCGATGTTTCGATAGAGAATTAGCTTTATTTCGATAGAGAATTAGCTTTATACAGTAACGATACTCGTGCAAAAACGATGTTTATTTTACGAAAGAAGGGTTATGAAGATGAATCATACAGCGAATGAGAATGGATCATTACCAAACGTAGAGCCACAGCACCGCGCTATGCGCATGATCGGAGTCGATATCGGTACGACGAGCACGAAGGCTGTCTTATTTCAGGAAAATGGCACGGTCATGACGACATCGAATATAGGTTATCCGCTGTATACGCCAACACCGTCGACTGCGGAGCAGGACCCGGATGAAATTTGGCGTGCGGTAACCGACACGATTGCCGGTGTGATGAAGGATAGTGGTACGTCGCCGGAGCAAGTTCTATTCGTATCATTTAGCTCGGCGATGCATAGCTTGATCGCGGTGGATGAGCAGGGCAAGCCGCTCACACGCTGTATCACATGGGCGGACAATCGCAGTGCGGCGTATGCGCGTAAGCTTAAAGGTGAGCTGAATGGACAGGAAATCTATATGCGCACAGGTACGCCGATTCATCCGATGTCCCCTTTAACAAAGCTGATGTGGCTAAGCGCTGAGCAGCCGGATCTGGTAGCGCGGACGCATAAGTTTATCTCGATTAAAGAATATGTATTTGCCCGTCTATTTGGCGAGTATGTGGTCGATCATTCGATTGCTTCCTGTACCGGATTGTTCAATCTGCGAGAGCTGAACTGGGATGCCGAGGCGCTAACCATTGCCGGCATATCGGCAGCCCAATTGTCCCGTCCTGTACCGACCACCTACCAGCTGGCAGGGATGAATGCCGAAGCGGCGCGATTGATGGGACTATCCCCCAACACTCCGTTTATCATCGGCGCAAGCGATGGCGTATTATCCAATCTGGGCGTAGGCGCGATTGAGCCTGGTGTCGTAGCGGTCACGATTGGCACGAGCGGAGCGATTCGCACGGTCGTTAACGAACCGGTCACCGATCCGAAAGGACGCATCTTCTGTTATGCGCTCACCGAGGATAAATGGGTGATCGGTGGGCCTGTAAATAATGGAGGGATGTTATTCCGCTGGGTACGCGATGAATTTGCCGCATCGGAGGTAGAAACAGCGAAACGGCTTGGCATCGATTCCTATGATGTGCTGACCCGAATCGCTGAGCAGGTGCCTGCGGGCTCGGAAGGGCTACTGTTCCATCCTTACCTGACCGGTGAGCGTGCACCGCTATGGAACCCGGATGCACGGGGTTCGTTTATCGGACTGACGATGAAGCATCGTAAGGAGCATATGATCCGCTCGGTGCTGGAAGGAGTTATTTTCAACTTGTATACGGTTATGCTGGCGATGAAGGAGCAGATCGGCCATCCTGCCAAAATTCATGCGACAGGCGGCTTTGCTCGTTCATCGTTATGGCGGCAAATGATGGCGGATATTTTCGATCAGGAAGTGATCGTGCCAGAAAGTATCGAAAGCTCCTGCCTGGGTGC
Organism: Paenibacillus wenxiniae; assembly: GCF_039822605.1. NCBI lineage: Bacteria > Bacillati > Bacillota > Bacilli > Caryophanales > Paenibacillaceae > Paenibacillus > Paenibacillus wenxiniae. Next base: position 395,243 of record NZ_JBCGUH010000003.1, on the reverse strand, counting down.
AGTTGTGCTCGGTTTATATAGTATGGGTCGTATCGAGTCACTGGATATTGTATCCAGTATGATCGGTTCTACACATGCCCATGAGCCGAAGCCGGAGCACACGCATGTGTATCATCAGCTACTGCCGATCTATGTATCGATCTTCCGTAGTCTGGAGCAGCAATATACAGCGCTCGCCCAGTTCCAAAATCGGGAGCACTTTTCATAAAATTTTTATAGAAGTATGACTGTAACTGTGCGCTTTGCCGTTGATAAAGATGGTATACTGAGTCCACAGTCATCCATTTAGGCTGGCAAGTACGTATTGCTGCGCCTGCTCAATGTTTTAAGCTTGAGGCGCCGTGCAAAACACGGAGTTGTGAGATCAACTATGATGTTTAATCTGGATATGAAGACGATTTTCATATCGCTTGTCTTTGGTCATATTTTTACGGTTATTCTGATTAGTGCGTACCGCAAGCATACGGTGCAAAATCGCTCGTTTAATGCCTTTTTTTTAGCTAAACTTATTCAGGCGATCGCCTGGGCATTGCTCATTGTGCGTGGAGCGATTCCAGAGCTATTATCGATTGTGCTGGCGAATACGCTACTCTTTGTGGGAGCGGTATTAGAAACAGGTGCGTTGCTCATTTTGCAAAAGGTTTTTTGTGAAAAGCTCAAACGGCTGTATATTATCGGTACACTGCTGTGCATTACAGGCTTTACGACGATCTATGCACTCGGTGTATCAGAGGCAACCAGAATTGTCTATGCCTCGGTCGGTACGTCGCTATTCCTGTTTTATCCGGTCTATTACATGGTTACCGATCGTAACGCCTCTACGCTCAAGCGATTAATGGGCATCTTATACGGCATTGTAGCGCTCAGTCTGCTTTTACGTGCTGGAGCAGCGTTACAGCTAGGCAATCAGGTGGGCTTGTTCACACAGGGTATGTATCAGAGCTTTTCGTTTATCGCCTTGTATATGATTATGATTTTGGGCAATACCGGCTATGTGCTGCTGTCTAAGGAGCAAGCGGATGCAGAACTGCTTCATATCGCTAGCTATGATGAAATGACCGGCGTGTTGAATCGGCGTACATTTATGGTGGAAAGCCGCAATATGATTCACCAGCTGGCGATGCGGCAAAGTCAGGTGTCGTTTATTTTGTTCGATGTGGATTCGTATAAAATGATCAATGACACCTATGGACATTTTACCGGGGATCGTGTGCTTCAAGATATGGCGGATCGGCTGAAACAACGGCTGACCGAGCTAACAGGTGAACATTATATTTTTGGGCGTTATGGTGGAGATGAATTTGCGATACTGTTGCCGGATACGGATGAAGTGAAGGCAGGAAGGTTGGCAGAGCAGCTTCGATTAACGGTCGCACATCATGAATCGCATGTTTTACCGGTGCCGTATACGATTAGTCTTGGTGTCGTTTCGGTGCCTGCACAGCGAAATATCCAGCTCAATACGCTGTATGAACTTAGCGATCATGCGCTGTATAATGCCAAACGAGCAGGGAAAAATCAGGTGGCTATTTACAATCAGGAGCAAGCTGAAGCGATGCTCAAATAACTATGTGTTCAGGTTAGCCAGCTTTGATCTTGCAATATATTCCCTTCGTTATCGGCGCTGCTGCTGAGACGAAGGGTTATTTTTATACAACAAAATGTATTGTGGCTATTTCCAGTGAGCAGACATATGCGATAAGCTAGAACAAACAACGAGTTTGAATAGCGATGATATGCTGGATATATTTTATCGTCAGTCGGCTCGATCTTCATTTGGCTAAGGAGAGAAGACAACTATGGACTATAAATTTGCAGCACGGATGACGGCGATGAAGCCATCGATCATCCGTGAAATTTTAAAATCAAGTGCTGGCGGTTCTGTGATCCCATTGGCAGCAGGCAATCCGGCGGCAGAGACATTTCCACTGGAAGCGATTCGCTCGTTTACCGAGTCGATTCTGCTTGAAAATCCGGTTGCTGCGCTCCAGTATGGTGTAACGGAAGGATATGAGCCACTACGTGAGCGCCTGATGGCGCATTTGCAACAGCGTTTTAATGTGGATACGACGGATAACGCGTTGATGGTCGTCTCCGGTGCACAGCAGGGAATTGAGCTGGCCTGTAAAGTGTTTTGCAGTGAAGGGGATACGATCATTTGCGAAAGTCCGAGCTTTATCGGTTCACTGAACACATTCCGCTCTGCTGGTATTCGTCTGGCTGGCGTGCCGATGGAGGCGGACGGTATCGATCTGGAGCAGCTTGAGGCTGCGCTCAAGCGTGAACCGAATGTAAAGCTCATCTACCTCATTCCAAGCTTTCAAAATCCGACTGGCATCACCACATCGCTGGAGAAGCGTAAGGGCATCTATGCACTGGCACGCCAGTATGATGTGATGATTCTGGAAGATAACCCATACGGGGAGCTGCGTTTTCAGGGTAAAGATGTGCCTGCACTGAAATCGATCGATACCGATCAGCGTGTAATCTATGTCGGCTCCTTCTCTAAAGTGCTGTCTGCCGGATTGCGTGTAGGTTATGTACTGGCACCGGATGCTGTGATTCAGAAGATGGCTGTAGCCAAACAGGGTGAGGACGTACATACGGCTACACTGCCGCAAATGATCGCCCACCGTTTTATGACCGAATACGATTATGACAGCCATATCGCGCTAGTACGTAATGTGTATCGTCGCAAAAGCGAGTTGATGCTTCAAGCGTTGGAGCAACATATGGATGCTACGGTCACTTTTACCCGTCCGGATGGGGGACTGTTCCTCTGGTGCGAACTGCCAGCGTCTGTACCGATGCTCGATTACTGCAAACAAGCCGCAGCGAGCGGAGTCGCTGTTGTACCGGGTAACGCGTTCCTCGTAGATGAGTCTGAGCCATGTCAGGCACTGCGCCTGAACTTCTCCACTCCATCAGATGAGCAGATCGTGCGCGGAGTAGAGATGCTAGCACAGGTATTTGCGCAACAAAAAGCGCGTAGGTAACCGATCATCGATCGCTGATCACGAATGACTACTATCGATCATCAAATCATCAACACCAAAACCGCCATCGATATACAGAACAATACGGAAGCATCTGAACAAGCAGGCGAGCAACACACATATCCTGTTTGTTCATACAAGCTTACGAATTGTACTGTATACGATGGCGGTTTTTGATCGTTCATGTGGTGATTATAAACGTTAGCGCAGTGCTAATTGATCCTGATTCGTCTAAAAATCAGGATAAAAATGTAGCTGAGTTGTTTGCATATAAAGTAGTAGATGGCTCAAAACCATCTATACGTAGACAGCTGTATTATTTATTTTTGTTAGGCAGGGAGTTGTAATAGTACATATTATCCGAAATATCCTGCATCGATGCGCTAGCACTTTGCAGACGATCGATCACATCGGTAAACGAGCTGACCAGCAGCGCCTGTTCTTTGGACGACGAAGTAATCTGTTCGATTTCACGTTCCATTTTGCGAATCGAATCCTGTACATCACGCAGTGCACTTTCAATATCGCCGGTTGCCTGTTTGGCATTGACGGACAGTTTACGCACTTCGGTAGCCACGACGCCAAAACCAGCACCCAGTTCACCGACACGCGCTGCTTCAATCGCTGCATTCAGACCAAGCAAGTTCGTTTGTTCGGAAATTTCTTTGATTAATGTAGCAACTTCATTAATTTTGGAAGACTTTTCAACGGTAATGCGGCTGTTATCCAAAATTTGTTCACTTGTTGCTTGCAGCTGCTGGGCATGAGAAGCGATATGCTGTACCATGTCGACCAGATTTTGCGAGATGGAGTGGCTATCGGAAACGAGTTGATTCAAGTTTTGCTCATTGGTTTGCTCATAATAAATACCGAATACAGCGACCAATTCACCATTTTCATGAACAGGCACAACGATTCCTACAAGTGGCGTACCAAACATTTCGGCAGGGAGGTCAATACTGGATGGGTTGCGTTTGTCAGCGACCATAGCAAAGTTTTCAAAGCCCGGTGCGACAGGGTCACCTGTTTTAAAACCAAGATCAAAATTACCGATCTGTTGATAAAAAATAATATGCGACTTATCATACAGCGAAATTGTTACGGATTCACGCAAAGCTTTCGTAAAAAAAGGAATCGTTTGAATCAATGCTTCAATCATACTCATATCGTTATCCACCCTTATGTTGAAATTACAGTACCTTGTATATGTATCGGGCAGTGCAGAATAAAAGTGTAGCAGCATCATAATAGTGAATATTTTGGAAAAAAGTTATTTTTATGAATATTATGCAATAAAAGTGTTTTTATATGGGATATATATACATAATTAGCAGTGAAAGTAGTGAAAACAGAACATGATTCCACTACTGAATCATTTGAATCAGATGAAAAAATATTTAATTTTTTTTCAAATTGATTAAGGAGAGGGAGTATTTGGGGTAGTTAGACGTTCCAATTCCTCCAGATAGGCAAATGCATGCTGATCTGTCGTTCCACACATATCCAGCGAAGCGGGCAATTCGCCACAGACAGCAGGTCGTTCCGGCTGACCGAATAGGCTACAGCGACGTTCGGCAGTCAGGTGAGGACAGGGCATTCCAGCAGGCTTACCGTGCGGTAAACCAGGTAGTGGAGAAGAGATTGAAATAACGATACAGCAGGCAGCGCAACCAGCGCGACATTCCATAGATGAATCCTCCTTACGAGTCAACCGTTTACCCCTGCCATAGCCTGAATACGTTAGTCGCTATGTATGGCGGAAAATGATTACCAGTATAGCGATTACAATGGCTGGACGAGTAGGTATCGGGTCGACGTTTAGCATACCGTTAATCGATCGGTGTGTCCAGCTACAGATTGCCCCTGTCGTCGCTAGCGCATATGCCAGAAGCAGGAAGTCAGTTGTAAAGCAACCTGTCCATTTTCCAGACGAACGATCAGATCAAGCTACAAGTCGGCTGCATACATCATGAGGTCTAATTGTAAAACTAAAAAAGTAGCCAGTCGTACATTCCTGCTCAGGAAAAATACCGACTGGCTACCGCTATACGATTGATCGATCGATTATGACCATACCTCGTCTGCGATCTCGATCACATGACGGAGCTTATCCCATTGCTGTTCTTCGGTTAGCAGATTGCCTTCTTCTGTAGAAGCAAAGCCGCATTGCGGACTGAGACATAGCTGATCCAGACTGACAACACGTGCTGCTTCATCGATCCGGCGTTTAATCTCATCTTTGCTTTCCAGTTCACCTGTTTTGGATGTGACCAGGCCGAGTACGATTTGCAGATCTTTACGCTTCACATGCTTCAATACGTCCAGCGAACCGGAGCGCTCATCATCAAATTCCATAAACAATCCGTTCAAGTTCAGTTGATCCAAAATCGCATCGGCTGCACCATCATAGCCGCCGGATGCCGTCCAGGTGGAACGGAAATTACCACGGCAAATGTGCATTGTAATAATCATATCGTCCGGACGATCCGCGATCGACAGATTGAGCAGTTTCACCGCATCGGCAACCATACGATCCGGGTCTTTACCGTCAGCACGCAGCTTTTGCTTCGCTTCGTCGGAGAAGAACGATGCCCATGACGTATCATCGAGCTGCAAATAACGGCAGCCTGCATCGTAAAATGCACGCAATGCTTTTTGATAGGCCAGACCGAGATCATGCAACAATGCGTCGCTGTCGCCATAAAGATCGTTAGCGATTTTACCGCGGAATTGCAGCATATTCGGGCTTGGAATCGTCATTTTCGGTGTACGATCCGCGCTCACGATGCTGTGCAGGAATTTGTAATCGTCCAGATGCGGATGACTCGTAAAATCGATCCGGTCGGTAACCTGAATGCCACGTGGCTTCGTTGTCACACCGTGGAACTGGATGCCCTGCTCGGCTTCGAACGCTTCTACACCGTCCAGACCTTCAAGGAAGTCGAAATGCCACCAGGCACGGCGAAATTCACCATCAGTGATCGATTGCAAGCCAATTTCTTCTTGCTTCGCGACGATGCGGCGAATTTCTTCATTTTCCAGCTCGCGCAGTTGCTCGGCTGTCATCACACCAGCTGTATGTTGCAAACGGGCTTTTTTGATCTTTTCAGTACGAAGCAGACTGCCTACATGATCGGCACGAAAAGGTGCAGTGGTACGCAGCAAAGAGGATGAAGATGGCATAAACGATAACCTACTTTCTTTATAGGAGTAAACTGTTATGTTGCATCGTAGCAAAGATTACTTTCTTTGTAAATCAGATCATGCCTGCTGTTCAAACAATCTAGCGATCTCAACGATGACTTTGGTCGCTTGGACCATCGTATCGACCGATGCATATTCATACTTGCCGTGGAAGTTCTCGCCACCTGTGAAAATGTTCGGTGTCGGCAATCCCATATACGACAGCTGCGCACCGTCTGTGCCCCCACGTACAGGTGTAATATGCGGCTCGATATCCAGGTTCTTCATCGCCTGACCTGCAATATCGACGATATGCATCACCGGCTCGATCTTTTCACGCATATTGTAATACTGATCACGCAGTTCCAGCTCGATCTGATCCTCGCCGTAGGTTTGGCGGAATTCGTTCACGATGCTCGTCATCGTATTTTTGCGATGCTCGAATGCTTCACGGTTGAAGTCGCGAATAATGTAGGACAGTTCTGCACGCTCCACATCGCCGCGGAATGAGCCTAGATGATAAAACCCTTCATATCCGTCTGTAAATTCAGGCGCTTCATCGACAGGTAGACGACGATGTAATTCCATCGCAATTTTGGAGGCATTGATCATTTTGCCTTTGGCTGTACCAGGATGCACATTCGTACCTTTGCATACGATACGAGCAGCGGCAGCGTTAAATGTCTCATATTCCAGCTCGCCCAGTGGTCCGCCATCTACCGTATACGCATACTGCGCACCATAAGCGGCTACATCGAACAGATGTGGTCCACGACCGATCTCTTCATCCGGTGTAAAGGCAACGCGAATTTTGCCATGTTTGATTTCAGGATGATCGAGCAAATAGTGCATCGCGGTCATAATTTCCGCAATGCCTGCTTTATTGTCAGCGCCGAGCAATGTCGTACCATCGGTTGTGATTAGCGTATGGCCGTGGTAGCGCTCCAGTTCCGGGAAGTCCGCTGGCGACAGGATAATACGCTGCGCTTCATTTAGCACGATATCCCCACCGGTATAGTCCACGATCTGTGGCTTTACACCTTTGCCTGTAAAATCGGTTGCTGTATCCACATGCGCCATAAAGCCGATCACAGGCACATCCTTATCGGTGTTTGCAGGCAGTGTAGCCATCAGGTAGCCATTGTCATTTAGCGTGATTTCTTGCAGACCGAGTGCGTGCAGTTCCTGCTCTAGTTGGCGCAGCAAATCCCATTGCCCAGGAGTAGAAGGGCATGTGTCGCTTTCCTCATTGGACTGGGTGTCGATCTGTACGTAGGAAGTCAAGCGTTCAATCAGTTCTTGTTTCATCGGGTCAGACTCCTTTCTCTATACGGGGAGCGTATCGTAGCCGCTCCAGCTCATGCTGTTATTGTAGCATAAAAAATAACGCTGCTAAAAATGAACTCATGCTGCGTAAAGGCCAGATCAATCGCACAAAAAAAGCCCGGGTGACGCGCAATAGCGCATCATCCGGGACGGTGAGACGAAACGGTGGAAGAGCTGGAACCGGGCTGATTTCGCTGATCACGAGCAATCCACCGCAGTAAATGACGACGGAACGCATGCATCACGATCAGATGGACTTTGGCCTGCGTGTATTTGTATAGGAACCAGGGCAAGGACGGCATATAGTCATGAATCGCGATGACGCATTCCTGTGTGCCGGGAATTTGCTGGAACTCCAGTCTGCCTTCATGTGTTTCTTTAATACGTGCGAATGCACCGCCGGTAATATGGTAGACTGCACTTTCGTCATCGCTGCGTTCAGGGGAAAACGTCAGTTCCAGCAACGGTTTCTCGATAAAGCGCAGAAACACCTGATACCGATCCTCGCCGATACGCTTAGTGCGTACAAGCGCTGGCATAAAGCGCCCCAGCCACTCCATATAATAATCACCAGCCCAGCGTGCATTTTTCCCTTCTGGCAGTAAAACGCGCTGGATCGAGCGTACATCCGATACTTTCGGATCGGTCGAATCGGAAGCACGACTGCTCTGGTTGGAGGAGCTTTTTTTCTGCGCTTCCTGTTCGAGTGCGGTACGTGCCGCCGCTTCAAACGGAATTTTGCCATCGCTAATGCCTTTGACGATCCGATCTTCATGAGCGACCATCGGATGTTCCAAACTTTCCACCAGCGGATAGACCATTTCGCGTGGCATACGGGTCACAAGCGTTACCCATAAGCGTGACAGATGGATCGTCAGCAGTGGTAGATCGATGAATACGCGTCGTTTGCCCATCACTTCGGCGGTCTTTTCCATCATCTGCTTATACGTCATAATATCCGGTCCGCCCACATCGATGGCGCGTCCATACAATTGCGGCGAGCCGATGCTATGTTGCAGCGCATGCAGTACGTCAGAGAGTGCAATCGGATGCGTCAAGGTGCGTGTCCATTCTGGCAATGTCATCACAGGCAGACGCTGCACGAGACGCGCCAAAATCGGGAACGAAGAGCCTTCAGGTCCAACGATCAATCCGGCGCGAATGGTCGTGACCGGAATGCCGCAGGAGCCAAGCACCTGCTCTACCTCTAAACGGCTGCGCAGATGGCGAGATAGCTGTTCGCGTGGAACATTTTCCGGAATGATACCGCTCAAGTATACAATCTGTTTAATCCCATGCTTACAGGCAGCACGGGTAAAATGATCCGCCAAAATAATATCCATATCTTCGAACTTCGCCTGAGTGAGCTTAGCGGTCGGCATCATCGAATGAACGAGATAAATCGCATAATCGGCGCCTTCCATCGCCTTTTCCGCAGCTGACATCGAAAATAAATCACAGGCGCGCCATTCTACATGCTCATTGTTATGCTCGGAACGATCATGACGCGACAGGGCGATAATGTCATAATCACGTACAAGCTGGCGCAGTAGGTTTTTACCAATATAGCCGGTCGCGCCGGTTAGGACGATGCGCGGACGGCGTGTTGTAAATTCAGAACGCTCGCTGGCTTCGTCAGACGTAGACGTTTGCTCCGGCGTGCTAGTGTGAGCTATAACATCATTCGCTGATGTTGCCGCATCATGCTGGGCTGGCAGGCTCTCTGACTGGGAAGTTGTATGTTCAATATTCGCATTGCTGGATGTTTCGTTCATCGTTTCACCTCATCCAATCTTTCCATATTCGTTTTGTTCGTTGCCTATTCTGTTCCATATCGTGACGACAACTACGATAGAAGTACATAGAATTCCATAGAACTAAGCAGAAGCACATCAATGACGGAAAATTACGAAATAAAGCTCATTCATGTTCAAGTTTGTAGATGGACATGTCCAAGTTTGTAGACGGAGCAAAAGGTAATTGGGTAAAACTTCTCTGTTGAGCTGGGTAATGACTACGGTATCAGGCTACGTACAATAGGAAGTGTATGTTTTTCCAATACCCTGTTTGCGGCTGTTTCAACCTTTTCTGGATCGCTAATCAAATAGAATGAACAGCTTTGTTGTCCTATTGGGGAGAGTTCTATACGAATGGGATCAATACGAATCGCTGGCAACTACATTGTTACCGGATTGTGATATGACGGTAACTTACATGCTAAGACATAGCAGTATACTTATAACTAATTACGATGATGTGCAGGTCTTCCAGTGAAGAACGTATAGCTGTTAAAGAATGAATAATAGGTGGACAAGGTACAATGGCTGACTAAGGTGAAATTTTTACTCAGGCATGACTGTTGTTGAGGTATACCTGCTTACATGCTTAATAGAAGAGTTGATGTGATGTAAGGTATAACGGACAGTCGAACTGGAGTGTGGCTGGAGTAGGAAACAAAGGAAATACAGGAGGAATCAATATGAACACATGGACAGAACACATACGTAAAGTGGCGATTGCAACGACACTGACAGGCGTCGCATTAGCAGGCACGATAGGTGTGAGCACCGCTTTTACTACACAGGCGGCAGCTTCAGCGAGCAGTGATGCCGCTTATCAGCATCAGCTTGCGGTGGAGACATTGAACGGCTTTTACAAACCAGCATTACAAGGGAAGTTTCCCGGTGACGTGAACAGCTTTACAATCGGTAAAACGAAGCGCAGCGAGGTGCTGAACCGCTTCGGCCCAGCAGAGATGCCACGATCAAGCGCGAGCGGCTATGATAACTACACAGCAAATATGGGCCATCCTGGGTATGCGTTTCACTATAATAAAAATAATGTGCTAGACGAGATGCGCTATTTCGGTACCAATGTGGAGCGGCAGACGAATATCGGTGGTATCACGATGAAACTGCTACGGGAAAAATGGTATGCTCCATCTTCGGTAGCGACGATTGGCAAAGGTAAATCGAAGCAAACTAAAGTGACTTACATGCGCGGCAAATATAAACTGGAATTCATCTTCAACAGCAGCACCGATCTGGATCATATTAATTTGCTCAAAGCGTAAGCTAGTACCTGAATCGCGTTAAATTATGAAATTTGATGCTATACTACACATATGAATGCATACCATGATGAAGATATATTTTTCATAAAGCGAAGTAGAGTAGACTTTGAATTTCGTCTAGTCCAGATACAAAGGCGTTTACGAAAACTCGTATTCCTTGCCGGAGTGGTGTCTGCTTCAGCAGAAACAGTTTGCTTACACGACCTAGCTCAGAGAACAAGAACATGCCGAAGGCGTCTATCGCCCTCGGCATTTTTTAATGGGTATCATTGAATATCAATGGATATCCGCTGAATTTCATTTTGGATCAGTCGGTGCTTTATTTAATGCCCAATCGCATTCGGTAACCGAACAACACATTGATCATGCCACCGCGGAAGAAGTCATCCGCCATCGCTTTAAGCACACCAATCTCTGATTCCAGATGCGCCGCAGGGGCGCCTAGCTTGAGTGCTGCCTGAATGCCGCCCTGACTGAGCAAAAGACCAGTATAGCGCTCGGCACTGCATGGCTCGGTATGCTGGAACACAATTTCACGCACAAAGCGAAAATGTCCACTATTTTGTAGCGTCTGCAAATGCGTCGATTTGTCTCGTTTAACCGCCCTCTGTTCCGGATCGCCATACTGCTCCAATAATCGCTCGGACAGGTCGATCAGATGCTCATACTCACGCTCTAACTGCCAGTTTAATACAGGCGGCCAGTCGCAATCATAGGCGGCAAAGATTCCACCTGCTCTCAGCACGCGCTGTACCTCTTGCAGCGTACTCACCGGCTCCATCCAGTGAAACGATTGCGAGCAAGTCACCACATCTACTGTAGCAGAGTCGGCAGGCAGCTCATTAGAATAGCCATGCTGGAATGAGATGCCGGATACGGGTTGCTGCTCCAGCTTGATCCGGGCGCGCCCCAGCATATCATAGTTGGCATCGATGCCGATAATGTCGGCTGCCTTGCCTGACCAGATCATCGTGGACAGTCCGGTGCCACAGCCAACATCCAGTACTAGCTTCGGGCGCTTTTGCAAATAATTCACTAGCAAGTCTGCCACAAGTAATGGGGGCTGCGGTCGATTCTGATCATACAGCTCATCAAATCCATTAAAACGGGTAATGTTAGACACCGAATTGTTTTCAGGAATATTCATATGGACATTCTCCCTTCGATGGATACGATAACACAGTTCTACTCTGGTATGCTGTTGTGCTTGAACTCTGTACTTTCAATCTGTACTTTCAATCTGTACTTTCCAGCTGTTCTTTAATTTGTTCTTCCGATCTGTTCTGTGCAAAAGTATAGCATATTTCTATTCGCACATCGTCAGCGCAACGTTGGAATTGTAGATTATGTAAGGTGGGGCTAGGATAAAGCAGGAATGGGGCGTGTAAGCAAACTATTGTTGCCCTAGCAACTACAGTTTACTTACATACGCTGGTGAACGTTATTCTGTTAAGAAAAAAATATAAAAATCCAGATTTTTCATTTCAGACAAAATAAGATAGGTTAACTCCTCTAAAAGAGCAATTTAGTGAATAGTATCCGTGTATAAAGCGGTTACAGTTGCTCTCCATTATGCCTAACGCACAAATTGTAATACGATCTATTCTATTTTGCTGTTTTCGCAAAAGGGTTAAAAGTGATATGATTTAATGAAATCATAATTAATTAGGATTATCCGTAAGGAGACATGGCGATGAGTATCGAGATTAAGATCGAAAAGACAACCACACCGAAAGAGAAGCCTGCTACACAAGGACTTGTATTCGGCAGCAAATTTACGGATCATATGTTCATTTTGGATTATGAGCAGGGCAAAGGCTGGCACGATGCACGTATCGTTCCTTACCAGAACATTAGCCTCGATCCAGCAGCAAAAGTATTCCACTACGGTCAGACGATTTTCGAAGGTCTGAAAGCATATCTTGCCGCAGACGGACGTATTCTCATGTTCCGTCCAACGAAAAATATTGAGCGTCTGAATCTGTCCAATGAGCGTCTGAGTATTCCTGAGCTTGATCCAGAGGTAGCGCTGGAAGCGCTGCGTCAGCTGATTTTGCTCGACAAGGACTGGATTCCAGAAGGAGAAGGCACGTCTCTGTATGTACGCCCATTCGTGATTGCGACTGAGCCTGCGCTGGGTGTTGCTCCATCGCTGAAATACAAATTTATGATCATCCTATCGCCGGTTGCTGCGTACTATGCAGAAGGCATCAACCCGGTCAAAATCTATGTGGAATCCAAGTATGTCCGTGCGGTTCCAGGTGGTGTAGGAATGGCGAAAACCGCGGGTAACTACGCAGCCGGTCTGAAAGCACAGGAAGGCGCAACCGAGCTAGGCTATTCTCAAGTGCTCTGGCTGGATGGCGTGCACCGCAAATATATCGAAGAAGTCGGCAGCATGAACGTCTTCTTCAAAATCGACGGTACGGTCGTAACGCCTGCGCTGAACGGCAGTATCCTGAACGGGATTACACGTGATTCGATCATTCAACTGCTCAAGCACTGGGATATTCCAGTAGAAGAGCGCCTGCTGTCGATCGACGAGCTGGAAGAAGCGCACAAAGCGGGTACACTGGAAGAAGCATTTGGTACAGGTACCGCAGCCGTTATTTCCCCAATGGGCGAGCTGAACTGGCAGGGTGAGAAAATGCTGATCAACGAAGGCAAAACTGGCGAATTGTCGGCGAAGCTGTATGAGACATTGACCGGCATTCAGAAGGGCGTAGAGGAAGATCCGTTTGGTTGGACGCTGGAAGTGAAGTAAAGCTCATTTTTTGAGCATGGATATCGCATAGATTAAAAAGTTAAATAGCTAACATGAGAACCTATCGCATGGATAAATGGATTGCAGTCAACTTCTAGTTTCAAGAGGAGGGCATTCCGTTTAGGCGATGGGTTCTTTTGTATAGTATTGAAACCAAATGTGTAGAACTCGGATTGCGGAGTAAAGGAGGAATTACAGCATTTTGAGGAACGTGATCCAGCGCAAAAGATTTATATTTAGGATGAACGAACGATGAGATACTGTTGATGTGTATAGTATAGTTTATCTAATCTAATGAAAGGAGAGTCTTGCTGCACACGAAAAACTTGAATCTGTACATAACAGCAGCAGGCATACATTGTATATGCGAGGACAAAAAGAAGCCATCCGAAAGCAATTCTATGCTCAGTTGGAAATATTGATTGCGGAGTACGACTACACTCCATTCAAAACACATTCAACTACAGATTACACTTTTATGAAAAAGGCTCAGCCTGATGTGGATTGGTACTTGCATAGTCATCTTAGTCATGCTCAGCCGCCTTACACTGTTTTTACCGTAGCGGCATGTCGTTATATAGCGGCAACGAAGCGTTTGAATGCGTTTCTGGATAAACACCAGATTACATCGGTATCTCATCCTGCGGTTGGTTTTGGTGAATGGGTGGATAAGCATGCCCAGATCGAGAAAGTGGCAAACCTTTCAGCCGACAAGAAACTAGTGAACGTTACAGCGGACAATATCGAAGAAGCTGCCAGACAAGCGTGCGAGCGAATTATGGCGGCGGAAAGCGCGTGTTTGCTACCGCGTGTGGAACAGAGCAAAGTAGTGGAAGAATATCTAACTAAACGACCGCATCAGTGGCCGACTAGTGATCTATTTAACTGCTGTGCAATCATTGTAAGTTATGGATTGCTTACGGATGATCCGGTATTGATCAAAAGAGGGATTGAGCGTACATTTGAGATTTTGAATAAACCGAATTATAGTCAGCGGAATCGAGAGTTTTTTGAAGCGGTACGAGATGCGGTACATAAGGAGTTTGGTTAAGTGAAAGAGCCGGTATATTTGCGATAGAGTAGAGATGAGCACGGCTGTATACCTTTATACATGCTGGACCTATTCGCTACAGAAGAAAAGAAAAAGAGTCAGTCGCTATGTAAACTGTACCCTACAGGATGTCTTTTTTCAAAGTGTCCATCTTGTTAGGGTACAGTTTAATGGGCGGCTAACTCTTTTCTATATGCAAAACGATAACTATATAGTGCAGGGTAGTGCATGCACAGTCGTAACTATACAGCGATAAACTATGCTCTTGCTTTATAGGCGGCTATCCAATTTCCATTATGTCCGAATAGGATTAGCGATGAAGCAGCGGCATCAAGGTTAACTTATTTGTTAGGTGTGTTCGGTGTATACTCTTTGTTTTGCAGAATTTGATCAACGATGTACGTCAAGTCGTCATCGCCGACTTTATCGTCTGCCGTCTGGTCAGCATCATGCAGGTCTTTGTTTGTATCGGCAGCGTTCATACCGAAGTAGAATGCATCCAGCGATAGATCCAGTAGCGTGTACTGACCAGATCTATCTACGTCCAAAAAACGAGGTTTCTCGATCAGGATCGTGTCTTCCAATACGTTGGCTGTTTCCAGATCATATTCTTTGTTTGTATCGGCAA
The DNA here is from genome assembly GCF_039822605.1 of Paenibacillus wenxiniae. Taxonomy (NCBI): domain Bacteria; kingdom Bacillati; phylum Bacillota; class Bacilli; order Caryophanales; family Paenibacillaceae; genus Paenibacillus; species Paenibacillus wenxiniae. The sequence continues at coordinate 380,222 of NZ_JBCGUH010000003.1, read as the reverse complement.
CACGTGCTTTCAGAGCGTCAATCTTGGCGCTACCCGGAGCAATCGCTTTGAATTTCAGTTTGACGATTGTCGTATCGCTGTTGATGGCGAATGATTTACCCTGGCTCGCAATGATGAAACGAAGTGCGCCTGGTGTGTCTTTGGTTTCGTTGTACACTTTATAGCCGGTTACGGATTCATAGCCAACGTATTCAACGAGTGTTGGGTCGTAGCTAAGAGAGAAGTCTTCTGCATAGATGTCTGTTACATTTTTCAGTGCGATATCAGCAGTGAATGTTTCACCGACTTTGATCGTTTCTGGTTTGATGATGACATCCAGGGAAGAACGTGGAGCTTCAAATGTTACGCTTGCTATGTTAGAAGCTACGCTTGTTGCAGATTCATTTACGGCTTGGACAATGTAGTAGTAAGTATTTCCTGCTTTAACGGAGGTATCTGTAAACGTTACATCTTTAATGTTTTTTGCAATTTCTGTAAATGGCCCATTTGCATATACCGAACGGGATACTGTATAGCTGGTTGCTGTGTTGGAAGCGTCCCAAGTTAAAATCGTTGTATTATTTTTTCCAGTTGCTGCTAGATTATTCGGTACTGGTGGAGCAGTAATATCATTAATGCGAACATAATCGATGCTTGCAGTTGAATTTCTTACGATATTGTCCATATCAAACGATTTACCATTGGCTACCTGTGTAGAGATTGTATTGACACCACTATTTACCCGTACACCATCTTTATAGATTTCAAAGCTTTTATCTGCTTTATAGATGACTCGCCATTCATGATCACCTTTAGTTTCAACATTAATTTGTTGCCATGAATTACCGTCCCTGATGGAGATCCCTTTTTTAATCCAAGTCTCTATATTTGCTGGCACATAGCCGATTTTGACTAATCCTAGATCCAATTGAGCGGCACTATTGGAAGCAGTGGCACTGATATTGTAACGTGCGATAAATTCGTAATCTTTTGTGTTATCATATGTCCATTTCGTCCATTTTGCGGTGCTAGCTCCTGAGTAAGCTTCCGTTGACTTTGTATCGTTATTGGTATCACTCCAAATGCTGTTAGAAACATCGCCTCTGTCAAATGGATTTTTATCCATTTCATTGCTGATAATCGATTTCGCCGATGCCGTATGAAAAGCAAGCGTCAGACTAACGAGCAGCATACTGAACAAGCCTAAAATAAACTTCATCTTCATGCTAAATAAAACCCCTTTTATTTATATTTGAGCCATGTTGGACATGGATACTCATAAGGATAGAAGATTACCTAAACAATTTGTGTTAATTCATAGCGGACATTGTAAATCAGTTGTTAGTACAATTCGATATCGTATTTTAATGAGCCGATGATTCGATAAACATCTATCTACAATTGAAAAATACAGCTATTCTGCTCAAATTATATGTACTTTGTTCTTGCTAAGTCGCTTCCCTTTTCTTTTATCGGATGCAAGATTCCATATGTTAATACTAGATGATGTTTTATATTTCATTTTTATGATCGTTTGGGTTTTTATTGATCGATTTGAAGGAAAAGGAATAACTAGTAGGAACAAAGGAGATGCATAGAGCTAACGTACCAAACCGCTCAGTTTCCCTACGCTGTAAGCTTTATCTTCCAATCTCAACGGTTCATGTCCATCTCCCTACGATCATCCTCAACAAAGCACCACATGCACTATCTGTATAAACATTTGGTATAAATATCATCCATCAATTGCGAGGGGTCTTCGATCTGTGCTATAAAGGATGTAGCTTCAAAGCTGGAGCTAACTGTGTCCGTACATTCGGTTATGGCCTAGCGGTCATACGGTTGAATAGAGCACACCGCTCCGAGCAGGATGCGGTGATATCATAATGAAAAAGGAGCTGTCATCTACATATGTCGACTGAGATGAACACGCATGAAATTATTAACCTGATCAAAACGAGCAAAAAGAAAACCCCGGTGAAAGTACACTTGAAAGGCGACCTGGCAGGTCTGACATTCCCTGAGAACGTAAAAACTTTCATTAACGGCAACACAGGCGTGATCTTTGGCGACTGGGCAGACATTCAAGGCGTACTGGCTGAAAACAGTGCCAAAATTGAAGACCATGTGGTCGAAAGCGACCGTCGCAACTCGGCGATTCCGCTGCTGGATATGAAAAACATCAATGCACGCATCGAGCCAGGCGCATTTATCCGTGACATGGTATCGATCGGCGACAACGCGGTCATTATGATGGGCGCGGTGATCAACATCGGTGTCGTCATCGGTGAAGGTACGATGATCGATATGGGCGCTGTACTGGGCGGTCGTGTACAGGTCGGTAAAATGTGTCATATCGGCGCAGGCTCCGTACTGGCAGGCGTCATCGAGCCACCAAGTGCACAGCCGGTTGTCGTTGAAGACGATGTATTGATCGGTGCGAATGTTGTTGTACTGGAAGGCGTGCGTATCGGTGAAGGCGCGGTAGTTGCCGCAGGCGCAGTCGTAACACAGGATGTGCCTCCATTTTCCGTTGTTGCAGGTACACCTGCACGCGTAATCAAACAAGTGGACGACAAAACAAAGTCCAAAACCGAAATCCTGCAAGATCTGCGTACACTGTAAGCAAAAGCATAATGTTCCTAATAAAGAAGGCTGTCACAGTAAAACGGTGACAGCCTTCTTATGATCTAAATGAAGCGTTCTGGTAGGATGCTTGGCTTGATAGATCGTTGGATACATGGCATGAGAGCGTTACATGAGAGGAAAGTGAACGGGGAATTGATCCTTGATTTGCTATATGGTAGCTTTAGGCTGCTTACATCGTCGTACTCATCGCGCTATCTTAACTACAGCGTAATTTATATCTTGGAGACGCTCATCCTTTAATTTCACTATATCCGAGTCGATTAGCTTAGTCTTTGTTCCTTAGATGGTTACGCTCATATTCCCAGCTAAAATGATGTAGCAGCTCATCTAGCGAATCTTGCCGATCATGAATCATTACGGAGTCGAGAATGGATTCAATGCGCGCCACCACATGCTCCCATGCGTAGTCATCCAATACGATGATCCGATCATGAATAACCGACTGGAACGAGCTACGTCTTTGCCGAGCTTCAGCTAGTCCAGCTGGAGTAGCGATGATGACAAAGTACAGATCAGCCCTTTGTTCATCCTGCAAGCCAATCGCCATTTCCAGATGATAATAGACGTTATCGTTGTTAGGTACCCATTGCTCAATATGATCGATATCGGGTGAGTGATAATGTTGAACCTGGAGTTTTAGCGGTGTCGATTTCTTTTTCTTCATCTTAAAGCCTCCGTGTCATAGAATAAGTCTGTATCTGTATCTGTATCTGTATCTGTATCTGTATCTGTATCTGTATCTGTATCTGTATCTGTATCTGTATCTGTATTCGCTGACGCATCCGTGACAGTTTGTTCATATGATTTACCTGCGGTTATTGTTGTTTATTTTACCAGACTTAAAGGAGTACATGTGATGACTAACCTTAATCTGATCGATATTCGTCGTGATCTACACCGCATTCCAGAAGCGGGATTTCAGGAGTTTAAAACACAGCGTTATTTGCTGGACTATATTGCGAGTTTGCCGCAGGAGCACATCGAAGTTCGGACGTGGAAAACAGGTATTCTCGTTTATGTGCATGGCACCGCACCGAAACGTCGTTTTGGTTACCGTGCCGATATGGATGGGCTGCCGATTGTGGAAGAAACCGGTTATGATTTTAAAAGTCAGCATCCCGGCTATATGCATGCCTGTGGACATGATCTGCATATGACGATTGGTCTTGGTGTGCTGACAGCGATCGTGCAGCAGCGGATGGAGGACGATCTGGTCGTTATTTTCCAACCGGCAGAGGAAGGGCCTGGTGGTGCGCAGCCGATGCTAGCAAGTGAGGAGCTGGCCGATTGGATGCCAGAGCAGATGATCGGATTACATGTTGCACCAGAGTATCCGGTGGGCACGATTGCAGTCAGACAAGGGATTCTGTTTGCCAACACATCCGAGCTGTTTATCGATCTGATCGGTACAGGCGGACATGCTGCCTATCCGCATCGTGCCAATGATATGGTCGTGGCTGGCTGTCAGCTAGTCGGGCAATTGCAAAGCATTGTCGCACGTAATGTGAATCCGCTCGATTCGGCGGTCATTACGATCGGCAAAATCGAAGGCGGCACAAAGCAAAATATTATCGCCGAGCGTGCCCGTCTGGAAGGCACAATTCGCACATTGTCCGCAGAGACGATGGTGTTGATCAAGTCCCGTATTGAAGCGCTTGTGAAGGGGATCGAGGCTGGATTTGACTGCCGTGCTGAGATCGACTGGGGTGCTAACTATATGCAGGTGTATAATGAAGAGAAGCTGACGGCTGAGTTTATGGACTGGTTAGCGCAGCGCGACGATGTAACGTTATTTGAATGCACCGAAGCGATGACGGGTGAAGATTTTGGTTATTTTCTGGAACACATTCCAGGCTTTATGTTCTGGCTCGGTGTGGATACGCCGTATGGATTGCATCATGCGAAGCTGGAGCCAAATGAAGGTGCAATTGATGTGGCGGTGCGGACGGTGACCGATTATTTACGCTGGCAAAGCGGAGTTTAATCCATCATTGTCTGTCCTTGCACGAAGCATATAGGGATTCGCAGAACGTATATGGATTTATAAAATATGTATGGATTCACAGAACGTATAGGGATTCACAGAACATGTATAGATTTATCAAACGTATATAGATTCATAAAAGAGGGTATAAGGTTGGCTGTGTCGTAGTGAAGCTACGCTACTGTGGCAGGATACCAGCTGTAAATGATGCTAACTTTAATAGAAATAATTATCGAATAAATAACGCCATAGCCGATGAACGTTGTACGAATAGCGCAATCTTGTATAAGCGTTGAGAGCATTTTGTACTGTTGAGAGTATTTTGCAATGCTTTGTAATTTATAATAGGGTAACTATATGATCCCTTTGATCGAAAAGGTGCTTGTGCATGCTTCTGACCATGCAACAAGTTCCTTTTCAGATCAAAGGTTTTTTCTGTTCAGGCAAAATAGGGTCAATGGGCGCTACAGCGAGTCGAAAAGGAACGCAGACTCATATTCATGAAACGAGCTGCATGTTCATGTAACAGCGTGCTTTTTTACGTTAATCTGGCAACGAAATGAATAGGCAAAGGATAGGAAAAAAGCTTTGACTTGCTGCAAGGCGGGGCTTAAAATACTCATTTGGCGGGTAAGGATGGAAATGGGGCGATTTTGCTGCATTTCTTGCCGAATTCGCTGATTTTTGGCGTGTAGTGTTATTTTTTCGCGCTTTACAATCGGTTCATTCTCTCGTGATATAACGCAGGCATACTAAATCCATTACTGCATATATGCTGTATGACAGTCATTCGTACATGCTGTGATTATATACGAAATGAAAACTAGCTGAAAGTCATCTGAAAACGATCGTCGTATAGATGAAATAGCGGTCATACTCGGTCATATTAAAGGTATGATCCATAACTGTAATGTTAGCGATTTCCGAACACGGGGTTCCATGAGAACATGATTTTTGCGAAGCAAAATATTTTACTTCTATATACAAGCAACGCGATACTATGCAAAAAATGATGTCTAACAAACAACAACGAGTTCCAAACAACACTCCCATCGGGAAGGTAACTATAAAAGGAGTATGGGCGAATGAAAAAACGTATTTACGATATGATATTGCTAACTGTGGGCGCCTTCTTATTCGCGCTGGCAGTGAATCTATTTATTATTCCGAACAATCTCGGTGAAGGTGGAGTGACCGGGGTTACGATTATTTTGTATTATGTATTCCAGTGGTCACCGGGTCTCGTCAATCTGGTCATTAACTCGTTCCTGATTCTGGTCGGGTACAAATTTCTGGATAAAACGAGTATCGTATACACAATTATCGCGGTAGCCCTGAACTCGCTATTTTTGCATCTGACGGAAAGCTGGCGAATCGATTCCCACGAAATTGTCGTAAATGCGATATTCGCTGGTGTACTTGTAGGTGTTGGTCTCGGTCTGATCATCCGCGCAGGTGGTACAACCGCAGGTACAGCCATTTTGGCACGTATTACGCATAAATATTTGGACTGGAACATCAGCTATGGACTGCTATTCTTCGACCTGATCGTAGCATTCTCCTCCCTGTTCATTATCGGCCCGGAGCGCCTGATGCTGACCATTATCGCACTTTACATCGGTACGAAAGTGATGGACTTTATTATCGAAGGCCTGAATCCGAAAAAAGCAGTGACGATTATCTCCTCCCATCAGGATGCGATCGCTGAAAAAGTTATCACCGTTATGGATCGCGGTGTTACGGTACTGTCCGGTCATGGCTATTACACCAAAACACCAAAAGAAGTGCTGTATATCGTTATCAGCAAACAGGAAGTATCGGTGCTGAAAAAGATCGTGCGCAAAGAAGATCCAAATGCATTTATTACGATCCACGATGTACGCGACGTATTTGGCGAAGGGTTTTTGGAGCTGTCGAAGTAACGTAGCTGTATGGTATGCAATATGCGCATGTATGAACTGACAAAAGCCGGGTCGCTCTAATGAAGCGATCCGGCTTTTTCTATACGTTTAAAACAAGGTGTAACTATATCTTTAAGAAATCAAGACTTACTCTTAATTAGCTCCAACGCTGTATCCGCTTTTTCCAGATCATGCTTCACCTGTTCTTCAATATTGTAAGCATGGTACATTTCATTTTCGATCATATACGTAGCGATTTTCTCATGCAGATCAATCGCCTTTTGCAATTGGGCTTTCAACGCACGGCGCACTCCGGGTGTAGCCGTCTCAGTTAGTGCCACCGCATAGTTACGCACGCCTGCTTTGGCAGACATGAGCAGATCGGTAGCGATTGCCAGATCATCTAGCGGAGCTGTTGCATTAACGAGCATTTCCTTTGTCATGTTGTTTGCAGCCATCGTGAATCCCTCCTTATTGTTGTTTTTCCAAAATAGAGCGCAAATCTTCGATCGCTTTGGTCGATTCCTGAATATCCTCATCGATAATTTTTCGCAGATCGTCATCTTTGACTAGTTCGCGCATTGCCATTGCTTTGGTCACACATGATGTTTTGAAAATAAGTAGTTCGTGAACTTCCAGCATTTCGTGAGTCGCTAACGCTTTTGCCATGATGTTCGCTCCTTTGTAACGAGTATTTAATAGCTTTCGTTGTGTATATAACCGCAAAACTTGTTGCTGCAACAGATAGTGAGTTACCGGAGACGAACGGACAGCGTTGCATAAATAAAGGGATAAATCCTCCATATGCTGGTCTCGTCATAAACGGTTTCCGCTGACATGTCATTGACAAGGAGCATAAAAAATAGCCTTTCTGGCAACCGTGAATAGGGCAGCACAGAAAGGCTAAAAATTTTTTGTTAACGATGCTTGGTAGCGATGTATCTGACAGATCGCAGTTGAACGTATGCCGGACGATATCCATCTTGAGAACCTAGTAATCATATGATGTATGAAAAAAGGTGCAACTGCATACAGCATGAAAAAAGTCCAGTCGATTTCATCCAGCTAATCGGTGATCAGGGTATACCTGTAACGTTGTATGCTCGCCATCATTTTGCTATGGAGTTGCCAGTAGAGTAGCACATAATGCTGTCCATTTGATCGGCTAACCTACTTCATTCATCGTGCTGGAAGCGGAAGGAGAAAGTTCAGACTGTTGGTTAGCGTAGAATTGAGACCGCTGGCGTATACATGAGATCACTGGCATATCGTTAAGATCGTCAGCATATACATGAGATCACTGGCATATCGTTAAGATCGTCAGCATATACATGAGATCACTGGCATATCGTTAAGATCGTCAGCATATACATGAGATCACTGGCATATCGTTAAGATCGTCAGCATATACATGAGATCACTGGCATATCGTTAAGATCGTCAGCATATACATGAGATCACTGGCATATCGTTAAGATCGTCAGCGTATACATGAGATCACTGGCATATCGTTAAGATCGTTAGCGTATACATGAGATCACTGGCATATCGTTAAGATCGTCAGCATATACATGAGATCACTGGCATATCATTAAGATCGTTAGCATATTGTGTTTTACTCTCCGATCTTGAAATGCTCGATCTCTTTCTGTAAATCTTCTGCCAGCTTGGACAGCGATTGGGCGGACGAACTGATTTCTTCCATCGAAGCGAGCTGTTCCTCAGCTGATGCGGCAATATCGTGCATATTACCGGCATTTGTGCCAGCGATATCGCTCACTTCGGCTACGGATTGTGCCACATCGTCCGCATTGTTGCTCACATCGCTAATCAGTGTATTCATTTCTTGCAGACTGGATGAGATATGGTGAGCGTTCGACTTGAGCTGCTGGAACTGATCTGCCGATTGCTGCACGCCGCTCAGACCTTCGCCTACCGATTGGTGAATCCGATCAAACGTCGAGATCGATTCGTTAATTTCGCTAATAATATCTTGCAGCAAACCTTCGATATGGCCAGCGGATTGATGCGATTGCTCTGCCAGCTTTTTCACTTCGCCAGCGACAACGCTAAAGCCTTTGCCAGCTTCCCCGGCACGGGCGGCTTCGATGGCAGCGTTCAAGGATAGCAGATTCGTCTGCTCGGCGATCGTATTGATCGTTTTCAAAATATCGCTAATTTGCGACGATTTATGAGACAGTCCATTCACCACGCCATACGCTTCGTTGACGGCATGATCGATCTGTTCGATCTGGGAGACGGTATGACGGACGAGCTGATCGCCGCTGTCTGCCATCTGTGTCGACGTTTGAGACAGATCGAGCAAAGAACCGGAATGTTGCTGCACCTGATTCAGGAAACCAGCTACTTCGTTCAATTGTTGTGCACTCTGGCTAATGTGTACATTTTGACGATCACTACCGCCGGAAAACTGCTCAATCGCCTCGGTAATCTGTTCGGTAGCGCGGCTGGTCTGCTCAGAGCTGGCAGTCAGTTGTTCCGAACTGGCTACAACGTCGCTGACGGTATCTTGAATGGAACCGACAAGCGAACCGAGCGAACGATTCATATCGTTAAACGCAACCGACAGTTTGCCCAGCTCATCGCCACTGCGATCCTGTACCGAGCGGGTGAGATCGCCCTGACTGATCGCATGGGCTACCTCGACGATACGATTCATCCGTTTGCTAATGGAACGCGTGATCAGCCAGACGATTATACCGCCAACAACTAGCGCGATGACGAGTACGATCAACGTTCGATACAGTACCGGACTTACTTTTTCTTCAATTTCGCTCTGATTAAAATTACCGACCAGTTTCCAGCCGGTAATCGGGCTGGTCACATAGCTGAGTTGTTTATTTTCACCGTCAAATACGTAGCTAAACTGCCCCTGTTCTTTATTTTCTGCAATGATGCGTTTGGCAATATCATTCGTTTGCCCGGCAGCGATCGTAGGGTGAGAGATGTAAGTGCCATCCGGTGCGATAATGAAGGCATAGCCTTTTTCGCCGATTTTGACGGTGGACGCAATTTGTAGCAACGAGCCGATGCTCAGATCAAGGCCAACCACGCCGCTGTTATCACCGGTCTGTTTGGCGATCGTTACGGTCATTTGTTGAGTAGACGAAGATACATAAGGGGACGTAATGACAGCTTTGCCTGGACTGGCTTCAGCTAGCTTATACCACGGACGTTCTCTTGGATCGTATCCAGGTGGGTTAGGCTTATCCGATGAAGTGTAAAATGCACCTTGATTCGTACCGACATAGATGCCCTCTATATTCGAACTTGCTCCATCATATGTGCGCAGACGCTCAAGCAACTCCGCTTGATCGCTGTAACTCTGCTGGTCGATCGCTTTGGCAAAATAATCAATCGCATCTATATTACGCTGCATATCGTTATCTACTACGGAGCTAAGCGTGTTGGAACTCAGTGTAGCGCTTCCGATCAGCTCATTGCTCAGTGCACGCTTGGCGATCACATAGGATACGAAGCTGGATGCAACAAGTGCCGCAACGAGAACAGCGCAGAAGGACAGCATGAGCTTGCGTCCGAGAGAAGGGTTAAACAAGATGTGCTTCAAATTTTTCATTATACGCCTCCAATTTTTCGCTGTAACTTGTGGTTGTATACAAGTATTATCGGCAAATATGACTGTCAATTTAGAGAGCAATGTTGAAAGTTAATTAGATGAAGCGTTATCAATTTGAATATTTTCAGAAAATAAAGAAAAAGAGTCATAGTATGAATGAATAGTAGCGATTTTTATCAGGATAGGAAGTATATAAACGGAAGTGCATAAAAGAAAGTACATAAAAGAAAGTACATAAAGCAAGTATATAAAAAGAAAAGCTATGTCTTATGAAAATAATCATAAGCCATAGCCTTTATCGCGGTTTAACGGGCAAGCTGTTTTACAAATTGCTCCAGTCGATCCAGTGACTTCTCCAATACTGGCATCGCATAAGCATACGAGAGACGAATATAGCCCTCACCATAGATTGAAAAGGCATCGCCTGGCACGACCGCGACACGCGCTTCTTCCAGTAAGCGCATCGCAAATTCCATCGATGGTATGCCTAAATGAGCAATGGACGGGAACAGGTAAAAGGCACCTTCCGGCTTCTCTAGCTCCAACCCCATCGTCAGCAAGCGATCATATACATAATCGCGCCGCTTCAAATACGCTTCACGCATCGGCAGCGCATCATCAATGCCGTTCGTTAATGCTTCCACAGCGGCAAACTGGCTGATCGAGCTGGCACAGGACACGTTATATTGATGCACTTTAAGCATATGAGCGGTGAGCCATGCAGGAGCAAACGTAAAGCCGATGCGCCAGCCGGTCATCGAATGTGATTTGGACAATCCATTGATCACAATCGTCTTTTCTCGCATGCCTGGCAGCAGCGAGATCGAGCGATGCGGCTCATCATAAATGAGTTCACTGTAAATCTCATCCGAGATCACGAATAGCTCGCGCTCACGCAGCAGATCTGCCAGTCCGTTCAGCTCCTGCTCGCCCAGCACACGCCCGGTCGGGTTAGACGGATAGCCGATCGCGACCGCCTTCGTGCGCGGCGACAGATGCGGTTCGAGCAGTTCTGCGGTCAGCTTAAAGCCAGTGCTGCGTGTGTCCACATAGACCGGAACGCCGCCAGCCAGCCGAATGAGTGGTTCATAGCCCGGATAGATCGGTCCCGGTAAAATAACCTCGTCGCCCGGTGACAAAATCGTCCGTAGCGCCACGTCCAGTGCCTGACTCGCACCAACGGTAACGATCACTTCGGTATCCATATCGTAGGTTTGTCCATAGCGTGTACGTACAAATTCGGCAGCGGCTCGGCGCAATGCTGGAATGCCTGCATTAGGGGTGTAAACGGTTTTGCCCGCCTGCATTGCCTGCTCTGCGGCTTCAATAATATGAGGGGGTGTAGGGAAGTCGGGCTGACCGAGTGTTAACGCCAGTGCATCCGGGTAGCGTGCGGCAGCAGTGGCGATTTTGCGAATGCCACTGATCTGAATATCGTGTAAGGGAGAGTGAATCAAGTGTTCCATGAACAAGGCTCCTTTGTGATGAAAGATCAGACTTTGAATGGGAGTGAGGCAAAGTATAGGTTGTGTAGTATTGTACCGTATTGCTTTCTCCAGCAGGCAGTACAATCGAGACAGGTGGAGCAGTCGATTGATCCGTATAGCAACCATGCCAGATGTACTGTGATATCTACGTTATCATACGGATCGTTTCGCGTCTTTATATTGCATGTATGGCAATTTGCATCTTGCCACTTGCGGAAATGCTGAATATTTTACGAAAAATGCTGAAAAACAGGGTGTTTTCTAAAGATTTCAAACGTTATAATAGCAAATGTACCTTTTATGGCTATCGGTGCTAGTTCATGTACGTGTAACGATGCGAATCGGTCGTGCATGGGCGGATGGACTAGCTCTGACATATGTAGAATGCGAACCGAACAGAGAAGGGATAAGGTCTGGCCCCGCGTATTGTATTGCAGCTTATGGTAAAGCTCTTGTCGAAGCTCTTATTGAACATTATATTAGCAAATAGTAACAGTAGAGTGGAACGGAGAAGGGTTGTCTGCACAGATCACTGTTCACATGGACTTCGTGTTTGTAAGAACATGAATACGAGAAGTTAGCAAGGGAATGGAAACGGTGCACCGAAAAGCGGCAAGCTGGCCGTATTCAACGTTTCGGATGCCAAAAGGAGGCTGTTATGAGCGATAACAACATGATCCGTTTTGACGGAGTAAGCAAGCGTTATGACGATGGCACACAGGTGCTGGAGCATATTGATTTTGAAATTGAGCGCGGAAAGTTCTATACGCTGCTCGGTCCGTCAGGCTGCGGAAAAACGACTATTTTGCGCATGATCGCTGGTTTTACGGAGCCAAGCGGCGGCGATATTCATTTTAACGGCAAGGTGATCAACAAGGTGCCTGCCAACAAGCGTCAGGTGAATACGGTATTTCAAGATTACGCGCTGTTCCCTCATCTGAATGTATTTGAAAATGTAGCGTTCGGGCTGCGTGTGAAAAAGATGAAAAAAGACGCCATTGAGACGAAAGTGCAGGAAGCGCTGAAATTCGTCAATCTGGAAGGCTATGGCAAGCGGGCGATCTCGGAAATGTCCGGTGGTCAGCGTCAGCGTGTCGCGATTGCGCGTGCGCTCGTCAATGAACCGGAAGTGCTGCTGCTGGATGAGCCTCTGTCCGCACTCGATCTGAAGCTGCGTACAGAAATGCAGTACGAGCTGCGCGAAATTCAGCAGCGTCTGGGCATTACATTTATTTTCGTCACGCATGATCAAGAGGAAGCACTGGCGATGTCAGATTATATTTTCGTTATGAACAAGGGCAAGATCGAGCAGAGTGGTACGCCAAATGATATTTATGATGAGCCGATCAACCGCTTTGTGGCGGACTTTATCGGGGAATCGAATATCGTGCCTGCGCGTATGATCGAAGATTATCTGGTTGAGTTTAACGGCAAGCAGTTCCAGTGCGTCGATGCCGGACTGCGTCCGAATGAAAATGTGGAGATCGTGATTCGTCCAGAGGATCTGGAACTGACGACAGAAGAAAAAGGCAAGCTGCAAGTGCGTGTCGATACACAGCTATTCCGCGGTGTGCATTATGAGATTAGCTGTTATGACGATTCCGGCCAGGAATGGCTCGTACATTCCACCCGTAAAGCAGAGCCAGGCAACCGCATCGGACTGGATTTTGATCCAGAAGCGATCCATGTGATGAGATTCGGTGAGAGCGAGGAAGATTTCGACCGCCGTCTGGAGGGCTACGGGGAGGGCGGCGACCATGCAAGCTAATACGCGCGCGATTTATATGCTGCCCTACTACGTCTGGATTGTACTATTCGTCGTAGCGCCTGTTGTGCTGGTCGGATATTATTCGTTTTTTGATGTGGATGGACATTTTACATTGCAAAATTACCGTACCTTTTTCACGCCCGTCTATTTGCAAATGACGCTCAGTTCGTTCTGGTACGCGTTTTTGGTGACGCTGTTCTCGCTGTTAATCGCCTATCCAGCGGCGTACTGGCTCACACGGACGAAGCATCGGCAGCTGTGGATTTTGCTCATTATTTTGCCGACATGGATTAATTTATTGCTGAAAACGTATGCGTTTATCGGTATTTTTGGTACGTATGGGCCAGTCAATGCCTTTTTGGAAACGATTGGTGTCGGGCAGCAGCAATTGCTGTTTAATTCGTTTAGCTTTGTGTTTGTGTCGGTGTATATTTTTGTGCCATTTATGATTTTACCGATCTATAATGCGCTGGAAGAAATGAATCCATCGCTGGTTTCGGCGGCGCGCGATCTGGGTGCTTCCGGCTGGACGACGTTCCAGCGCGTCATTTTCCCACTGACGATCTCTGGTGTGAAATCAGGCTGTATGGCGGTATTCATTCCGTCCCTATCGCTGTTTATGATTACGCGTCTGATTGCCGGCAACAAGGTGATCACGCTCGGTACAGCGATTGAGCAGCACTTTCTCGTGACGCAGGACTGGGGTATGGGCTCGACGGTGGCGGTTGTGCTAATCATTGCAATGGCACTGTTGATGCTGCTGAGCGGCGGCTTCGGACAGGAGGTGCGGCATGGGAAATAATAAAAGTCGCTGGGGGAATGTGTATCTGGTGCTCGTGTTCGCGGTGCTGTATGCGCCGATTTTGTATTTGATGTATTACTCGTTTAACAGTGCGGATAATATGCACCAGTTTGAAGGGTTTACGTGGAAATGGTATGGCGAAGTATTTCAGGATACGCGACTTATCATTATTTTGATTAATACGCTCGTGATTGCGCTGTTATCGTCTGCGATTGCGACAATGATCGGCATTATCGGTGCACTGGCGATTGACCGTATTCGTCGTCGCCGCTTAAAAGATGCGGTGCTATCGCTGAACAACGTATTGATCGTTAGCCCGGATGTGATTATCGGTGCATCGTTTCTGATTTTGTTCACGATTGTGGGCATTAAGCTGGGCTTTGCCTCCGTATTGATCTCGCATATTGCGTTCAGTATTCCGATTACGGTACTGATGATTTTACCGCGTTTGCAGGAGATGAGTCCAACGCTGATCGATGCGGCGCGCGATCTGGGGGCGAGTCGTCGTGATGTGCTGAGCAAAGTCATTTTACCGTTTATTAAGCCGGGCATTTTCGCTGGATTTTTTATGGCGTTCACGTATTCGCTCGATGACTTTGCAGTGACGTTCTTCGTGACCGGTAACGGGTATTCGACGCTGTCGGTGGAAATTTACTCTCGTGCCAGACAGGGTGTATCACTATCGATCAATGCGCTATCGACGCTCATTTTCCTGTTCACGACCGCACTCGTCGTTGGCTATTATATGATTACGCGTCGTTCACAGGGACGCAGTCGTCAGCATGAGCCGGCTGCCGAAATGGGGGTGCCAAGATAAGATGAAAACGATTAGTCGTACATTTATCGTCATTATTGCGGTGGCGCTGCTGTTAATGTTCGTCGCGAATCGTCTGAATGTGAGTCAGGGGTATGCGGGAAGTAAAACGCTGACCATTTACAACTGGGGCGATTATATCGATCCTGAGTTGCTAACCAAGTTTCAGCAGGAAACAGGCATTACGGTCATTTACCAGACATTTGATTCCAATGAAGCGATGCTGACCAAGATCGAGCAGGGTGGAACGACATTCGATGTGGCGATTCCATCCGACTATGCAATTTCCAAAATGCGTGAGGAGAATTTGCTCATTCCGCTCGATCATAGCAAGCTGCCGAATTTGAAAAATATCGATCCTTCGTTTTTGAATTTGTCGTTTGATCCGGACAATAAATATTCGGCGCCTTATTTCTGGGGCACGCTTGGCATTGTGTACAATCCGAAGCTGACGAATTTGAAATTCCATAGCTGGGACGATCTGTGGAACCCATCGCTACGCAACAATGTGCTGCTGACAGATGGTGCGCGTGAAGTGATCGGGATGGCGCTGAGCAGTCTAGGCTATTCGCTCAATGATACGAATGAGCAGCATTTGCAGCAGGCACTGGCCAAGCTTAAACAACTGACCCCGAATGTAAAGGCAATCGTTGGCGATGAGATTAAAATGCTGCTGGCTAACAACGAGGCGGCTGCCGGACTTGTGTTCTCCGGCGATGCGTCCGAAATTATGGGTCAAAATCCTGATCTGAATTATGTCGTGCCCGATCAAGGTTCCAATCTGTGGTTTGACAATATGGTCATTCCGAAGACGGCAGCCAATGTGGACGGTGCGCACAAATTCATCAACTTTATGATGGAACCTGAGGTAGCAGCGCAAAATGCCGAGTATGTCGGCTATGCGACGCCAAACGATGCTGCACTCAAGCTGCTGCCCAAAGATATTTCCGAGGATGAGCGTTTTTATCCACCACAGCAAGTATTGAAGCGGTTGGAAGTGTTCAACAATTTGGGTAAAAAGATGCTTGTTCATTATAATGAGCTATTTTTGCAGTTTAAGATGAATAAATAAAGTAGGATCGTTCGCTTTTTTACCATCGTGTGTAACTGGTTCTAATAGAGATCGTTTATAAGTCAAAATATGCGAGCGAGCATGATTTTCAATTTGATGTTAGCTGCATTTTTGTTACAAAGTGAATAAGTGAAATACAGATGAAGGGACATCAGTGAGAAGCTGATGTTCCTTTTTCTTATACGGACTGCAATATTGTCCACCTTAAATAGTGAAAATACCACATTTCAAAATAGTCGACTGAATGATAACATATGGGCAAGGCATGGCGTAATGAGGAGACAGAGCAAACAGAGGCTGTCCGTTAACTGAGGCATATGCAACGAAGCCGATGGAAGCGAATGGAAGAAGATTAAAGCAAATGGAAGCCGATGGAAGCAAATGATAGAACATACGTATACAGAGTGGCATGATTGCATAAATAGTAGTATGAAAGCGTTTGCTGTCAGTTGGAAGGCTGCGACAATGAATGGCGAAGGATACCGATCTGTACTCAAGCGTTACTCACCAAAAGGAGGCTGCAATATGAAATATCGCAAACTGGGCAAGACAGGTCTGGATGTTCCGGTATTAAGTTTTGGCGCATCATCACTGGGCGGCGTGTTCCGCAATACCGATGATGCAGAAAGTATACGTACCGTGCATACCGCCATTGATGCAGGGATGAACTATATCGATGTGTCGCCGTATTATGGATTAACTCGTGCCGAGACCGTACTCGGTCAAGCGCTGCGCTCGGTGCCACGTGATCGTTATGTACTATCCAGCAAAGCCGGACGTTATGGAGAGTCAGAGTTTGATTTTTCCAGTGAGCGTATTTTGCGCAGTGTCGATGAAAGTCTGGAGCGGCTGGGTACGGATTATTTGGACATGCTCTTTTTACATGATGTGGAGTTCGGTGATCCCCAGCAGATTGTAGAACAATCGGTGCCAGCGCTGGACTTGCTCAAACAACAGGGCAAAATCCGCTATGGTGGTATTAGTGGATTACCGCTATCCATGTTCGAGCTGCTGTTACCGCAAATGGAAGTGGACGTGATTCTATCGTACTGTCATTATGCGTTAAACGATACGTCACTGTTATCGCTACTTCCACTGCTGGAAAGCCAGGGAATCGGTCTGGTCAGTGCTTCGCCGCTGGCGATGGGTCTGCTGAGCACACGTCCGGTCGCAGACTGGCATCCGGCAGGCGATCAGCTAAAACAGGTATGCCATGAAGCGGCTCTATACTGTCAGCAGCAAGGCGTGGAAATCGCCCAATTGGCGATGCAATATGCGACCCAGCATGAGTCGATTCCGACTACACTCGTCAGTACAGCGAATCCAGACAATATACTGCGTAATGTACGCTGGATGGAGGAGCCGATCCAGACCGAATTGCTGGAAGAGGTGCTGCGTATATTAGAGCCGGTACATAATCAGACATGGGCAAGCGGACTAGAGCTGTATAACCGTCTTGCCGCAAATGGGGGCGAAGTGTGATGAATGGAGTCATTTGTCAGGAAGTACGTCAGCTCATATGGACGACAGACTTACCGGAACCGAAGCTGGAGCCGGGTAAGGCGATTGTGGCGATTCGCCGGATTGGCATTTGCGGCACGGATTTGCATGCCTTTCAGGGACAGCAGCCTTTTTTTACGTATCCGCGTATTCTTGGACATGAGCTGTCCGGTGTGATCGAGGCGATTGGTGATGATGCAGCTGGCTTGCAAATCGGCGATCCGGTGAGCATTATTCCGTATATGCATTGTGGACACTGTGCTGCCTGCCGTTCTGGCAAGACGAACTGTTGCCGTAATATGCAGGTGCTCGGTGTGCATGAGGATGGCGGAATGCGCGAGCGAATCGCTGTGCCGGTAACGCATCTCATTCCGGCTCACGATTTGACACTTGATCAAGCCGCATTGTTAGAGCCGCTGGCGATTGGCGCACATGCTGTGCGTCGTTCAGGCTTAACTGCCGGTCAAACGGTGCTAGTCATTGGAGCAGGTCCCATCGGTCTTGGTGTAATGGCACTGGCAAGGCATCAGGGTGCACATGTGATTGCGGTCGATATGAACGAAGAACGATTGGAATTTTGCCGCTCTTGGGCAGGGGTGAGCGATACGATCCATGCGAAGGAAGATGTGCAGACACGTCTGGTGGAGCTGCTGGACGGAGAGCTGCCAGCCTTTGTATTCGATGCGACGGGAAGCGGCGGTTCGATGACGAACGCTTTTCAGCTGGTCGGGCATGGCGGTACGCTTGTGTTCGTCGGTCTGTTCAAAGGCGATATTACGTTTAATGATCCGCATTTTCATAGTCGTGAGATGACGCTGATGGCGAGTCGTAATGCGACACTGGAAGATTTTGAAACGGTACGGAATGCGCTCCGAGCGGGTTTTGCTGATCTGGAGCGTTATGTGACGCATCGATGCACGTTGGAAGAGTTGCCCGAGCAACTGGAAGGATGGACGAAGCCGGAAGCTGGCGTAATCAAAGCGCTGGTGAGTGTATAGACGATATCGATAAATAGAACAAGCCGATCATATGCTGTAATCAGGCAGCAGAGCAGGGGGAAGTACAGATGAAGATTCAGTTTCAAAAGCCAGCCGTGTACTGGGTACAGGCATTGCCTGTCGGAAACGGTCGCCTGGGTGGGATGGTATTTGGTGGGATTGAAAAGGAGCGCATCGCGCTAAATGAAGATACACTCTGGTCGGGCTATGCACGCGACTGGAACAATCCCGATGCGCGGCAGGCATTGCCACAGGTGAGAGAGCTAATTGCGCAACAACGTTATGTGGAAGCGGATGAGGTGACCAAACAGTTGATGGGCCCGTATACACAGTCATATTTGCCGTTTGGCGATTTGCAGATCACGATGGAACATGGGCAGCTGGGCAAGCAATATCATCGTCAGCTGGAGCTGTCGACGGGGATTGCTTCCGTATCTTATGTGATCGGGGATGTTTATTTTGAGCGTCAGGTGTTCGCTTCTGGTCCAGATGGCGTGCTGGTCGTGCGGTTAACGGCAAGTGAGCCGGGACAAATTAGCTTCCGCGCCAGACTGGACAGTCAGCTGCGTCATACTGTAGATGTGGATGGAAATGATCTGTTGTTGCATGGTAAAGCACCTGTACATGTGGAGCCAAGCTACCGCGATGCGGCACAGCCTGTACAATATGATGACACTGCGCCCGTGCTGAATTATAGTGGACGGCTGGCAATTCATGCCGAGGGTGGTGTGATGACGACCGCTGCTACTGGCATTACTGTGCATAATGCGGATGCGGTCACACTGTATGTTAGTGCGGCGACTAGCTTTGATGCGGTGCAAGGCAAACATGATCCTGCACGTGATCTATTGGCGATCACAGCGGAGCATAGTCATCATGCCCAGCACTATGCATATGATGAGCTAAAGCAGCGTCATATGGACGATCATGGCAAATTGTACAATCGCGTCGATCTGAAGCTGGGCGATGGTTCTGTACATGCACATCTGTCTACGAATGAGCAACTATCGACAGATGAGCGCATTGCCACCTATGGAGCAGATGATCCGGGACTGGTGGAACTGCTGTTTCACTATGGTCGGTATTTGCTGCTGGGCAGCTCGCGTCCGGGTACACAGCCTGCCAATTTACAGGGCATATGGAACGAAGATACCCGTGCGCCGTGGAGCAGCAACTATACACTCAATATTAATGCAGAAATGAACTACTGGCCTGCCGAAGTGTGCAATATGGCGGAACTGCATCAACCACTGCTGCAATTTATCGGACGGCTCGCCGATAATGGGCGCGAAACTGCCCGTGTAAACTATGGCGCCCGTGGCTGGGTCGCGCATCATAATGCCGATCTGTGGGCGCAATCAGCTCCAGTTGGCGGTTATGGGGATGGCGATCCGGTGTGGGCATTTTGGCCGCTGGGTGGAGTCTGGCTAACTCAGCACGTATGGGAGCACTATACATTTAGCGGAGATCGGGAATATTTGCGCGATACCGCCTATCCACTGATGCGAGATGCGGTGCTCTTTTGTCTGGATTGGCTCGTAGAAGATGGAGAGGGACGACTTGTAACTGCCCCATCCACTTCACCGGAGCATAAGTTCCTGACACCAACAGGTTATGCAGCGACAAGCGCCGCTGCCACGATGGATATTTCGCTGATCGGTGAGCTATTCCAACAATACACACAAGCAGCACAGGTGTTAGGACTGGACGATGAGCTGGTCGCTACCGTACAAACAGCGGCAGAACGCCTGCTCCCACTACAAATCGGCGCCCAGGGACAATTGCAAGAGTGGTCACAGGACTTTCAAGAGGAAGATCAGCACCATCGCCATGTGTCCCATCTGGTCGGCGTGTATCCAGGTCGCTTGCTGACCGCAGAAACAACACCAGAGCTATTCGCTGCGGCACGTCGTTCACTGGAACTGCGCGGCGACGGTGGAACAGGCTGGAGCCTCGGCTGGAAAATCGGACTATGGGCAAGATTCCGCGATGGAGATCGTGCATACGCACTTATCTCCAACCTGCTCACACTCGTTCGTCCAGACGGCCCCCACCAGCACGAACGCGGCGGCGTCTACCCGAACCTGTTCGACGCCCACCCCCCATTCCAGATCGACGGCAACTTCGCCGCCACCGCCGGCATCGCCGAAATGTTAATGCAATCCCATCTCGGCTGGATCGAACTGCTACCTGCGCTCCCAACTCGCTGGTCATCTGGTTCTTTTCGGGGATTGCGCGCACGCGGCGGTATTGAATTAGATTTGATATGGAAGGAACATAAACCGGTACAATTAACCGTACACGCGACCC
This sequence comes from Paenibacillus wenxiniae, assembly GCF_039822605.1. Taxonomy (NCBI): domain Bacteria; kingdom Bacillati; phylum Bacillota; class Bacilli; order Caryophanales; family Paenibacillaceae; genus Paenibacillus; species Paenibacillus wenxiniae. The sequence continues at coordinate 359,360 of NZ_JBCGUH010000003.1, read as the reverse complement.
GGTCAGGCACATGCCGCATCCGTTCCATAACGGCTGCCCAGCTAACGCAAACGCTGATTCAAGGGAAGCAAGAAGAGCAAAGCGAACAGCTCATACCCGATGCAGATGGCTTGTTAACATTCAAAGTAGAAACAGGCAATTCGTATCAACTCGATTTTCAAAATTGATGTAAACCTGCAAATAGCTTAAACGTTAAAAGCGAGAAAGTACGATAAAAACCGATCTATACTGCTGCTCCACCACAGGGAGCGTAATTTCTTGCTCGTATAGCTCAATTGCCAGCTAACCACTTGCCCTGATTTGATTTTGAAGGTGTTTTTATAATTTGGGCATCTGGTTTATAGGAGAAACGTCACCCAGCATCATAACGAATAGTTGAGCGGCAAAAGAGTGGCAAAAGGACGTTGAAGAATGCTATTGATAAAGAAGATTAATGATAAACAAACCTCGCAAGCAGTTGATGTCTATTCCATCGATATGTTCATGAAGTGCTATGTATGAAGTGCTACGTAGCAAGGAAGAGGCGTACAGGATAACAAATCCACAAATTTGGATGCGGTAAAATAACAGTTTAAATGAATAGAACTCTGTATCTTTAGGCGAGAAATATGCACATTATGAATTAGAAAAAATGCATTTTGAAAGTTTAGATACACAGCATTGATGTAGAAGATAGATCCGAAAGATGAGTTCAAAGGATGCATTTAAAAGCTGAATTTAAAAGCTGGATTCACAAGATAGAAAATTGAAATAATCTCGTTCTAGTTCACTCTTTAGATCAGTAATAAAACTAACGATACAATACAACGAAAATAATGCACTCCACAAAGTTCTTTCAGACATGATGCAACAAGCACAGAACGGAGGGAAGGAAATAAGGGGTAAGGACGACTTTGGAGGGGCGGGAATCTACAATCAACTCCTAATCCGTAGATTCCCGCGGCTCCACCGGAGTCCGTCCCCTTATTCCTTACCGCAGTGCTTGATGCCCCCACACAGCAACTTACTCGCGTGCTCCAACACAAGCATTTTCACAACGATTAATGGCGACTACCAATATCAATCATCGACGAACTAAATACGAACTAACCATGAATAAACACAAATAATCAAAAACAACCCCTGCAAAAATAACGCTCCTCTCCCCCTTATCTAAAGCCCGATACCCAATAAATCAACCCGAACATTCCCAGTAGCATCTATAAAAAAACCACAAGAAACAATGTACAACCACCCCATCCACCGCCTACCCAAACAAACATCCCACTGCACAAAAAACCTGCCAATACACACCACCCTCACACAACCAACATGCCTCATTCACCCACAACACCCCCGCTGCAAAATTAAGCTCCCTTTACCAATACCTTGAAATTACGAACCCCAATTCTTGATTTTTTGCATTGCCCTCCGTAAGCGTTTACACGATAATGTGAATATTCAGTATGAGTTTAGCGAAATGCCAACACTCATTCACTCAACTTCCAAAGGGGCGAACGGAAATGAAAAAAACAGGTAAAGTACTCGCACTGCTACTCGCGGGTGCACTGACAGTAGGACTTACCGCATGTGGGAAAAGTGATTCCAGCAGCGGCGCAAGCGGAGGCGGCAGTAACGGGGAGAAAGTCACGATCACCTTCCAGAACATTTCACCTGACCCAACGACACCAGCATACAAAATCATTCGTCAGCTGGTTGCTGAATATCAGAAAGAACATCCAAACGTGGAGATCGCACTCGACACACTGAACACGGATCAGCAAAAGCTGAAGCTGAAAACACAGGCAGCTTCGCGTGAAATTCCAGACATTACAATGGTTAACCCGGCTGCACAAATGAAGCCATATGTGGATGCAGGTTTGCTGGCACCACTGGATGACGTATTGGACAAAGATGGCCTTCGCGATACATATCAAAAAGGTCTGCTCGATTATTACAGCAAAGACAACAAAGTCTACGCACTTCCAGATGGCAATAATATCGAAGTAGGCTTCTACAACAAAGCATTATTTGCCAAAGCAGGCATCGATGCACCACCGACTACGTTTGACGAACTGCTCGCCGATGTAGGCAAACTGAAAGCGGCAGGCATCACGCCAATCGCGATCGGTGAAAAAGATTCCTGGACCGGTTCCTTCCTGTTCATGAACATCCTGTTGCGTACCAACGGCGGCCCTGGCTTCCTGCAAGATGTAGCTGACGGCAAAAAGACATTTAACGATCCAGCCTTCATCGAAGCGGTAGAAGCATTCCAGAAACTCGTTCAAGCTGGCGCATTCCCGGATGGCGCAACGGCGATCGATGCAACAGCAAGCGGTAACATGTTCCGTACCGGACAGGCGGCCATGTTCTTTATCGGCACCTGGGAAACAGGCTCTAACGATGCCTCTACGGTAGGTAAAGACGTAGGCGTATTCAAATTCCCGACGGTAAATGGTAAAGGGAATCTGGACGAGTACATGCTGGCACCAGGTAGCGCGTATGCCGTATCGGCAAACAGTGAGCATCTGGCAGAAACGAAAGATTTCCTGCATTTCTTCACATCCAACTATCCAAAAGCATCATTTGATATGAAAAACGCGGTCGGTCTGGGTCAAAAAGTAGACGGCGATTTCAAAACAGCGGGTTACTCTCCACTGGCAATCGAAATTCTGGATATGTTCAAAAACATTAAAGGCGGCGACCTGTCGTTTGACAATACGATGAATCCAGCTGTATCACAGGTTCACTTGAGCAGCATTCAAAACCTGTTCGTACAGCAAGTCGATCCAAAACAAGTAGCAGCAGAGCATCAGGCGGCCTTTGAATCGAACAAATAAGCTGCGACTCCTGATCCTGCAATAGACAGGTAAGATGTTTCACAGGTACATGCAGTCGCACGCAGCAAAGTGCACTACCTATTGAGCTTGTGTGCGCTGTATACACTTGACGCTACACCGTATGCATCACCTTTGCCCGGTATCCGACATGCTGGATATCGGGGCAAGGAATGCGCTCATTTGACAACTGATAACGTTTGATCACACAGATAAAAGTGAAATAAAGGAAGGAGGGGAAGCCAATGAATGTACTCAAGGTTCCGGCGCGCACGATTGCGGTCTTTGTCTTGCCTTGTGTATTGCTCTATATTTGTACGGTGTTTATTCCAATTCTAGTATCGTTTTACACAGCGACACTGGATTGGAACGGGATCGGTGATGCCAAGTTTGTCGGATTGGCAAACTTCCATACGTTATTGTTTGAAGATAACAATTTCTGGCCTTCGGTCCGGCGTACATTGATGTATGCGGTCTTCTCCATCGTGGAGATTCCATTCTGTTTATTGTTTGCGATTTTGCTTAATCGTTATGTGCGCAAAGGCAGTCGACTCGTAACGATCTATTTTATTCCGGTGATCCTGTCTAACGTTATTCTCGGTCAATTGTGGAAAACGATCTACAACCCGACTTCGATGGGCGGTATGCTGAACGGTGTGCTCGTACAACTCGGTCTGGAAAGCTGGACACATAGCTGGCTGACCGAACCTGCGTATGCGATGTACGCTTTGTATTTCGTATCGTTATGGCAGTTTTTTGGTTATCATTTGCTCATTCAATTTACCGGGGTACAAAATATTCCGGATGAAATTTATGAAGCAGCACGGATCGATGGTGCGGAAGGCTTCAAGGCCGATCGTTATATCACCTTCCCCATGATCGTGCCGATCTTCAAAATTTCGGTCGTGCTTGCCTTTATCGGCTCCCTACAAGCGTTCGAGCTAGTTATGGTCATGACGGGCGGCGGCCCGGCGCACGCGACCGATACGATTGCGACCCATATGTACAATATGTCGTTCCTATCTCAGAAATACGGATACGGTAGTGCGGTAGCGACATTCCTTGTCGTATTCTGTCTCATTATTACTGTAGTTATCAACGGCATTTTCAACCGTGTCGAACGCAAAGTGACCTGAAGGAGGAGCCTATACGATGTCCAAAATCAAAAAATGGTTTGTATATCTGCTCTTCGCCATTCTGGTCGTAACGCAGATCTATCCGCTATTCTGGCTGCTCATGTATTCCCTCAAAACGAACGAGGAAATTTTAAGCGGCAGCTTTTTCTCGCTACCGATCGTTCCGCAATGGCATAACTATGCTGAAGCGTACACATCCGGTAGCTATCTCAAATATCTCGGTAACAGCGTGCTCGTCACAACCGTGACACTGCTGGCCGTCATCATCCTCAGCTCGATGACCGCCTACGCGATTGCCCGTTTCCGCTGGAAATACGGCCCGTATGTGATGCTGCTATTCCTGCTCGGTATGATGATTCCGATGCAGGCAACACTGCTGCCGCTGATGATTATTTTCAAAAATCTCGACCTGCTCGACACACGCTGGTCGATCATCATCCCGTATACAGCCTTTGCGCTACCGATCGCCGTCTTCATCCTGAGTAACTTCATGCGCTCGATCCCAACCGATATCGAGGAATCCGCATTTATGGACGGCGCCAGCGTATATCGAATTTTCCGAAGCATCATCTTACCGATCTCACTTCCACCGGTGATGACCGTCTGTATCCTGACTTTCATCAACATCTGGAACGAATACATCGTAGCAGCAACATTTATCTCATCTGAAAACCTAAAAACACTACCATTCGGCGTCTACACCTTTGTCAGCCAATATTCCGTCAACTACGGCAACATCGGCGCCTTCCTCGTCATGGGAGCCTTGCCTGTACTGATCATCTACTTCATCCTGTCCGAACGTATTACGAAAGGCATGGTAGCTGGTGCAGTAAAAGGTTGATGAATGGATATGGCAAAACGAAGGTGATTGTAGAGTCACAATTCGCTCTGTACAGTCATCAAGCATTTTTTAAATGATCATCATGGGTGGTAGATCAATCCTGAAGCAAGCCTGCTTGAGCCGTTATCTACCCGTGAAGCTTGGCTACCACTCTACCATTAAGTATTTATAAAGTACCTAAAAAGAGTACGTAAGCTTTACCAAACAACCAGCAAGCATGATCTGATAGAGACGAAAAACAAAAGATACTTGCGAACTATTTCAAAGTATCTCAATATTCTTCAAAATAGTGTATATTATGGTAAATATTTAAAATAATTTTAAGCTATCTCAAGATCTTTTAATATCTTGTGAGATCTAAAACTGCTGCTCAACCCGCGTGAATACTTATGTTGCAAGTGGCACGGAACGGAGGGAAGGAAATAAGGGGAAAGGACGACTTTGGAGGGGCGGGAATCTACATTTACTCCTCATCCAGTAGATTCCCGCGGCTCCACCGGAGTCCGTCCCCTTATTCCTTCCCGGAGTGCTGTCACTCCAAGCACAAAGTAAGCACGCACCTAAAATAATCCCTCATTTCCCTTCCCGTCTGGTATGATCGTGAAGTGAGAGGCTGGCGACAGCGAGCAAGTGTGGCAAAAATAGCCGCTTGCTGCTGTCGCTGTTTGGCTTTTTGGAAGACAGGAGTATGCCTGCAAAGGAGGAATTGAATTGCCGCGCAGATTCCGTTCGATACACCATCGGCTGTTTGTGCTGTTTCTCGTCTGTATGACTGCGATTTTGCTCATTGTAACTGTGCTTTTTTACAATCGGACGACGACTCAATTTCACGACAAGCTGGGCGAGATCGCCCGCAAAAACGTTTCCCAGACCGCTGGCCTGCTGGATCTGCTATTGGCGAGCTATGATAGTCTGTCCAAATCGATCAGTACGAACGCAGATATTTTGCGGCTTGTTGCTGAGAAGCGCCAGCTTCCGCCACAGGTCGAATATGCGAATCAGCATGCGATTACGAATATGATGGGCACGATTTATTTTTCCCGCGATGATCTGGTCGGCATTCATATCATTGGCGAAAACGGCAAAATTTATGACTACGGTAATTACACCACGGTAGCTGAACCCAACTATGCCTCGTCCGATTGGTACAAGCAGATTAGCGCATCCACAGGTAAAATGATCTGGCTCGGTGTATTCTCGCATTCCCTGATCGACAAAATGGAAGACTCGCCCGTATTTGCGTTTGGACGGCCGATCTTTGATCTGAACGAGCAACACCAGATTGGGATTGTACTATTTGAAGCGAAAGCGGATACAGTCGTCGATGCCGTAGGCAATCTGAAGCTGGGACCGAACAGTCAGGTGAGCATCGTCAATGGTGCTGGTCATCCGATTGCGATTTCGCTCGAACCGAATCCAAGCCCAGCCAAGCTACCTGAACATTTGAAGCTACCGGATGTACCGGGTGAGGTTGCTGTGCAGCAGGAAGGCAGTACGCTCGTTGCCGCTTCCAAGCTGGATAAGATCGATTGGACGATCGTGAGTACAACGCCATCGCAAGACTTAAACGTAGAATTGACGCAGACAAAGCGTTATTTGCTAATTGTAGTCACCATTCTCATTCTCGTATCGGCACTGGTCGCATTGATCGTATCCCGCACGATATCGTCACCGCTGGCACGGCTTGTGAGGCAGATGAAACAGGTTGAAAATGGTAACTTCCGCGGCATGGTGAATGTTACTTCGTATGAAGAAATCAATGGACTGGTCGCCTCATTTAACCATATGGTAGGACGAGTAGAAGAGCTGATCGAGCGAGTGAAGCTGTCCTCTGTCAGTGAAAAAAATGCCGAGCTGCATGCCTTGCAATCACAGGTAAATCCACATTTTCTGTATAACACACTCGATATGATCTACTGGATGCTGGATGAAAAGGGCAATGATCGTCTCGGTGAGGTCGTGCTATCGTTATCCCAGATGTTTCGCTACAGCAGTCACTGGGAAGGCAAGGCAGAGGTGACATTACGCGAGGAAGTGGAGCAGATCAGGCATTATTTAACGATTATTCAGATGCGGCTGGAAGATCGACTAACCGTCGAGATTCGGATTGATGAGCGCTGGATGGATCTGATCGTACCGAAGATGCTACTCCAGCCTGTGATCGAAAATGCAGTCAAGCACGGGCTGGAAGCGCATCGCGGACAGGGGTTACTCGTTGTAGAGGCTGTACCGGATAACGAGTATCTGAACATTCGCGTCAGTGATAACGGAGCCGGTATGACCGCCGAAACGCTGTACAATCTGCATCGCTCATTACTCGTACCGGAAAACGAGCCACAGGATGAGGCAGCCGTTGCCGCGCGTGGTCGTCAGGGAATCGGCATGCAAAACGTACATCAGCGGCTCAAATATATGTTTGGCGATGAATACGGTATTGGCATTGAAAGCAAACCCGGAGAAGGTACACGAGTCACATTGCGCTTACCACTACCGGAAGCAACGACAGCACAATATGAAATTCAGCATAAAGAGGGGGATCATAAAGATGCATATTTTGATTACCGATGACGAGAATTTTATTCGCGAAGGCATCAAGCGTACGATAGGAAATGCGTTTCCAGACTACAATGTGCATCTGGCAGCTTCTGCTGAGGAAGCGGTCGAGCTGATGAGTCAGCACCGGATGGACATTGTGCTGACCGATATTTTGATGCCTGGTATTAACGGGCTGGAACTGATGAAGATTTCAAGGCGCAAGCAGCCACAGGCGAAATGGGTCGTGATCTCAGCTCATTCTGAATTCACGTATGCGCAGCAGGCGGTGCATCTCGGCGCACGCGATTATTTGCTCAAGCCGATCGGCAAGCCGAAGCTGGTGGAGCTGATCGAAACGCTCAGCGAGGAAATTCGGCAGCAGCAGGCACATGTGCAGGAGGAAGAGACGCTGCGCGAAGGACTGCAATATTTGCGCTCAGCGGCATTTCAGCGTCTGGCCGCTGGACTTAGTGTAGGCAAGCTCAGTTTGGAACCGCTGCTGGAGCAGTATCCGGAGTATTATTTATTGTCGGTGAATCTAGGAGATGAGCAGCGCAGTGGGCCATTGGAACATTTTATCGTGGAAAATGTATTGACCGAGCTAATTCGTGCGTATGGTCATGGCTTTGTCGTCAGTCTGGATCGCAGCAGTCTACTTGCTATCGTGGCGCTCAAGTCAGCGGGCACGATGGACGAGCTACAGGAGCGTGTTCACGAGCAACTGGCGCGCTGCTTAAAGGCGCAGCCATTTACGAGTTTGCATTCCGGGCCGCATCATGGCTTTGAGTATATTGCCGACCATGCCAATCGACTGCGACGCGGACAACGCCCGATTATGCTGACCGAGCAAACGGAAGGCAGCAGCGGCGATACGGCAATTCGGATGGCGCTGCAATACATTGATGCACATTTTCAAGAAGAGCTGTCGCTGGAAAAAGTGGCCTCGGTGGTGTTTTTGAATCCAGTTTATTTTAGCCAGCTATTCAAGCAGAAAACAGGGCAGGGGTACAAGGAATATGTGATCTCGCTGCGTATGAATCAGGCGTGCGAGCTGCTGCTGAATCCGGGTCTGCGACTGGTCGATATTGCTGAACAAATCGGCTATGCGAGTGTGCGGCATTTTACCCAGGTGTTTCGTAAAAAGTATATGCTGACACCTACGGAATATCGGCAGCAAAAGCATGTGTTGGAGCATTGAGAATATTCAGTTTATAAAGTGCACGCAAGTAGGATAAGGTAGTAGCGCCGCGAGCAATGGAGCGTGCTTGAGCTGTAGTAAACTCATGCTGCTACGTGCTGCTACGGTGTGGACGCAAACTGTTTTGCTGAGACGGACATCACTTTGGGAGGAAATAAGAGGATGGACTCTGGTCTCGCACAGCCATTTACAGAATGAGGAGCGAAGCTAGTTACATCCATACGATTTTGCGTACACGCCTTCGTTTAATTGGCATAATCTGCACTGATGTAACAAACAGATATAACAAAAAACTCATCCCTGGCGAAGCGCCACTGGATGAGTTTTTTGTTGTCTGCTAGCCAGAGGGTGCGACAATTTATGCGAATGCGAATGCGAATGCGAATGCGAATGCGAATGCGAATGCGAATGCGAATGCGAATGCGAATGCGAATGCGAATGCGAATGCGAATGCGAATGCGAAAAGTTAGACGGCCGCTTCGTCATGCTACCGATCAATAAGCAAGCCCGATCCGGCAGCACACATAACGCTCGTCCTGCAATTGGCTATATACCACATAAGCAGTATCACCCGTTGAAATACTCGTTCCACCGTCTGGCAGCGTATTACGTTCGATGCGGTATCCCCCTGTATAATCACCATCCGGTAAATATGTCGGGCATACAATCGTCCATTGCAGTGCCGATTCATTTAGCCATTCGTACACTTTGCGATGCTCTTCAGCAGCACGGGTACTGCGTTGACGCGACTCGGACGTTTCATAACGATACTTGTCTGCCGCAGTACGACTTTGCAAAATACCTGCCGTACCGATCGTGATGAGCCGCTGAATCGATTGCTGCTGTATTAATGGAATTAGCGTCTTCATTGTGACCGTCAGTGCATCGGATTTATCCGTGCCGATCGCACTGATCACAGCATCGGCATCCTGCAATGCGGCAAATAGCTGTTTGCTGTCGCGTGTATCTCCAGTCAATACGTGCAGACGTGCTTGCGGACTACGTGTCCAACTAGCCGCAGTAGGAATAATGGTCTCCACCTGATCGGCAAACGAAGACGACAGCCGTTCCATTTCATCACGCAGCGGCTTGCCCTGGTGATCCAGCGAAGGAATAGCGGTCGTATAGAGCTGTTCTTGCAATCGTTCCGGAGAGCGCACAAGTGCCGTCACATCGTGTCCTGCACGCAGTAAATACTGTAAAACCAACCGTCCGGTTCGTCCGGTCGCGCCGAGTAGTGTAATATTCATTGTCCATTCCTCCCAGCATCATACGTATCGTTATATTGGAATTATAGGCTATATGCGCTGATTCAGTTTATAATATTCCTAGCAGTACGGTTGCATAATTATTAATAGTCAATAGTCAATAGTTAATAGTTAATAGTTAATAGTTAATAGTTAATAGTTAATAGTTAATAGTTAATAGTTCACAGCGAACAGTCAGGCAATAAGCAAACAGCAGGCAATATTCCTCATTGCCTGCCGTCACACTACGCGCAATGATGCGCGCTATCATTACTCCGCTTCCTGCCAGTGCTGCTCACAGAAAGCAGCCAGCTCAACCTCTTCTTCATCTTCCAGATCAAATTCGAGCAGGCGATCGGTCCCTTTTTCAACCAGATCATAAGTAACCAGCTTGCCTTGCTCGTTCTCGACACGATAGACAGCACGAATGTAAACGCCATTCGGCGTGTACAGATCGTCCTCTGCATCCACGTCCAGATCCAATCTGAATTCATACCGTTTGCCAGCCAAAATACCAAATGGATCGCGAATCCATTCCACTTCATAACCTGTAATATCCATAAATGTATCCTCCTAGCGCCAGTCGTTGCTGCGCTTATTCGTATCTATATCATCGGCAACACTACATTATCCGTAAAACGAAGACTGTACCCAAGTCCATCCTGTATGGCAGTTGGAGATCCAGTGCACAGCATAAGCGATACCGATCATTCACGCCTGCTCTATTATAGCATGGTTGTAAATAGTGAATGAAGCTGAATGCCTAAACGGATCGATATTCATTTACAAACAGATTTGCGTGAGACGGTGTAAGGCTTCCTCTACCGACACAGCGATCTCTACCCCTTCTGCCAAATCACGCAGGTTCACCTGTTCTGCACGCACTTCATCTTCACCGATCAATATGACAAACCGAATACCACGTGTATACAGACTATTCAGCAGTTTACCGAGCTTACGACCGCTCGTATCGGTAATAGTAGTAATCCCAGCGTTGCGCAGTAATCCGCTAGTACGCACAGCTTCAACCAGTGTATCGCCGATCGGTATCACCGCCACATCAATCTGGACAGGGTTGCGTAACACGGCTTGTGCTTGCGGCTGCTGACGATATAACTCCATCACCGATTCTAATCCAAACGACAATCCAACCGCAGGTAGTTCCAATTCCGAGCGATCGGACAGTTTGCCAATCATACCGTCATATCGTCCGCCGCTGCCCAGACTGGATGTATATTGCCCGGTAGCATCGAAAATTTCGTATACGGTGCCGGTATAAAAGGATAAGCCACGCGATAGAAACAGGTCGAATACACAGACGTTATCCATTTCCAAAGAGGTGAGCAACTGCTGCAATGTTTGAGCTTCCTCGTATCCTGGCTGATCGTCCAAAGCATAAGTAGCGGCAAGGGCAGTAAGCGTCAATTGCTGGGGGGCGCGATCGATCAGCTCCATTAAGCGTGTCGTTGCGGATGTGTTTAAGCCTTTACTGCTTAATTCGGCAGCAACATCGGCGCGGGAAATTTTCGCTAGTTTGTCCAGCGTTAGCATAACAGAGGAGAGCAGAGATTCCGGTATTCCAAGCGCCATCAGCACTTCTGCCAGCAGACTGCGATTGTTCCAGCGGATGATCACGGGGATATCCAGTTTGGCAAACGATTGTATAGCCAATTGAAATAACTCCAGCTCCGCTTCCGGCCCGGCAACACCGACCACATCGGCGTCACATTGCCAAAATTCACGCAACCGTCCGCGCTTCGTAGGGCCATTGCGAAACACTTTGCCCATTTCAAAACGGCGGTAAGGCAGACGCAGACCTGGATGTAAAGTTAGCAAGCGTGCCAGCGGCATCGTCAGGTCATAACGCAAACCAAGCGCTCGGCCACGCTGGTCGCTCAAACGATAGATTTCTTTAGTGATTTCTTCGCCACCGCCATATTTGGAAGTGAGCCATTCCAATTCGCTCAGTGCGGACGTTTCCGCCTCTTCATAGCCAAAACAGTAAAATTGTTGCTCCAGCAGATTGCGAATTTGTCGGCGTAACCGTTGTTCGCCACTGATGTAATCGGACGTGCCTTTGACATTTTGCATTGATGCAGTTTGCATAGAAAATCGCTCCTTCGGGATCGTTAGGATGTGCCGGATGGGCTGTACCAAACAAAAAAACGCGCAAGACCTCTTGGTCCTGCGCGCTTCATATCCCGCAGGGAGGCAAACGCGAAAAGCGCTAGCCGCCCTGTTGATGTACTCAAACAGAGTGGCTACCGCCTATGAAAATGATACAGCTTTCCGGTTACATGACGAGTGGAGCTGGCAGATGTCAGTTCAAGTATGGTGATCGTGCGATTGATGCTGTTCATTGCTTCTCCTCCTCGAAATGGTCTCGGTACACGTCAGCATACCTGTGAAATTATTAGTGATTATATGCCCCTATTTTCCAAATTGCAACCCCTCGGTTTGAAAGGGGTGTACGAAAATATTGGAAGGCGATCAAGCAGTGAAGGGGAAAGAAGGCTGGCGAAGTGGGCGAATGATGCGTCTAAGGATGCGTTTGTAGACAAGACATATCCGATACCTATCGCTTTAGCCGAAGCTGCTTTTAGCATATAATACGAGCATATCGTTTGTTGTAGCTGATCATGTACAGTAGCTAACCATCAATGCCGATTTTCTTAACAAACGGATCGGCTCATCCATCTTAAACCGATCCATATCCAGTAGACAAACATCAACTAGACATCAAGTGAATAAGCAGCTAGCCGCTAAAAATCAATTGAACAGTCGCTAGGTACATGCACGCTTCTACTAGAACATCACCGGAGGGATATTATGTCGTTTTCAATCGTTGTATTTCAAGGCCCAAGTGCTTCAGGCAAAAGTACACTGCAAGCGCGGCTCGGACTGCCACGCATCGTTACCTGGACGTCTCGCGCACCGCGTGCAGGTGAGCAGGATGGACGAGAATACCATTTTGCCACACGTGAGCAGATCGAACTGATGCATCGTCAGGGACGGATGCTGGAGATTAACGAATATCGTGGCAATTTGTACGGAACGAGCATTCGTTCGCTGGAGGAAGCAGGTCAGGATGGACAGCCACGTTCCAGTGTGATGGAGCCAAAAGGCGCACGACTGGTCAAACAATTGCTAGGGGAGCGCGCATTGCTGATCGGTGTGAGCGCCAGTCGCGAGCAGCTGGAACGTCGACTATTTGAACGCAAGGTGAGCATCGAAGAGCAGCAATTTCGTATGGCTTCGTTTGACGAGGAGATGGCGGCACTGGCGCAATGTGATATTGTGATTCGTAACGATGAGAGCCAATTTCGTGTGGCGGAGTCGATTATTGAGTATATTCGTAGGGGGTTGGAATAAAATTGAAATAACGAATATACGCATATGCGTTATTTTGAGTGATGAAATTCAGGTTGAAGCCAAAAAAGATATAGATCAAAGCCCCAAAAGCCATTCCTATGCTGAACAATTGCAGTTGTATTCCGCTTACTGTTCTGCATGATGGATGGCTTTTGTGTGCATTTTGTGTGCGTTGATCCTTGTGTTTTCATACGATTGTATTCCGACTTTATAGTCGTATACGTCGTATAAAGTGTATAGATTGGTATTCATTTTAAGCAAAGAAAAGCAAAGAAAAGCAAAGAAAAAATATATCATTTTATTCGAACGGGATACGGGTTATCCGCTACATTTTCTTTGATGTTTCATTCCGCTCTTCATTTTGGACTGCTGTCCTCACTTCTGATTTCGTTCCTGCAACTCCAACCAGATCGCTGCCATATCCATTTCACCTTTACCATGCTCGACCGCATCGGCAAATGTACGACTGGCTGCTGCGGACAGAGGTAATTCGATATCGTTTTTACGTGCTTCGTCCATCAGCAGGCCGAGGTCTTTGGATAGCAGGCTAACCATAAATGCGGATGGAAATTGCTCTTCGAGCAGCATCTTTTGCTTCGCATTCAGCATCGGTGTAGCGACCGCCGATTGACCGATCATCTCCAGCAATTGCGCACGTTTCAGTCCAGCCTGCTCGCCGATGACCAGCGCTTCGGCGATCCCTTGCATCGTTACCGCAAGCATCAGATTGATCGATAGCTTGGCAGAACTACCCGCACCCACCTCGCCAAAATGAATCGTATGCTTGCCCAAAATATCAAAATACGGCTGACAGCGTTCCACAGCATCAGCAGAGCCACCTGCCAGAATGACCAGCTGCCCTTGCTCCGCAGGCGCAACTGTACCTGATACCGGCGCATCCACATAGATCGCACCCACTTCTGCCGCCAGCGCTGCAAATGTTCGTGCCTCATCCGGGCTAATAGTGCTCATATTAATAATGCAGGCGCCTTCACAAATATGCTTCAAAATTCCGTGCTCGCCTTTCAGCACCGCTTCTACCGCATCGCCTTTAGTTAGCATAATAAATACGGTATCTACATCAGCGACAGCTTCGCCTGCTGTGGAAGCAAGAGTTGCGCCATCCTGCTGTAATGGGGCTGCTTTTTCCGCTGTACGATTGTATACGTGCACGGCATAACCGGCTTTGAGCAGATTGCGTGCCATCGGCAATCCCATATGTCCGGTGCCAATCCATGCGAGTTTGTTCATCATCTTCACTCCTTGCTTGATATAGAAAGATTGGTGTGGAAATAAATGGATAAATCACGTTTCAGTATAGGTATGACGGTACAATGATAACTATGGAGCTAACAACGTATCCTGTATGTACTTCACCTGTATACCGGCTAAGGAAACGTTGGAGTACAGTCTGTTTATGCGCTGTGTATGTTTGTATGTGCGATGCATGTTTGTATGTATTGTAGCATAAGCGAATAGTGTCATCGAATGATGAGCATTTAGCTTTCAGGTGTCAGTACAGGAGATAGATTTTCTTTTTTCATACTACTTTAAATACGACCTTTATCGCATCTAAACATCATCCTATACAAACATCACTCCATACAAACATCATCACATCTAAACACGATCTCAATTCCATTGCTAAACACGATCATAGCGTCGCATTAGCAGACCAGATCATATCCTCCAATACGATGACATCGTTATTCTCCAATACGATAATATTGCTATCCTCGAATAGGCATCATTTTAGAAATAGTTGACAGCAGAATCAATTGTAACTAAAATAGTTACATGTAAGCGAAAATGAATAACAGCTTCACCCTATACACATAAATGACCAAACCAGGGAGGAACTACACATGAAAATCGGAGTGATCGGAGCAACAGGTAAAGCAGGTTCGTTGATCGCAGAGGAAGCATTGAATCGCGGACACGAAGTGACCGCAATCGTGCGTGATGCAAGCAAAGTACAGAACAGCAAACTGAACGTAGTCGAAAAAGAAGTGACTGCACTGACCACAGACGATGTTAGCGGCTTTGATGTGCTGGTTAATGCGTTTGGTACACCGAATGCAGATGAGCATGTACCGGTCGGTCGTCATCTGATCGAGATTTTAAAAGGTGCTAGTACTACCCGTCTGATCGTCGTTGGCGGCGCAGGCAGTCTGTATGTAGACGATGCGTTAACGACACGTCTGATCGATACACCGGACTTCCCAGAACAGTACAAACCAACAGCATCCAAGCAGGGTGAAAACTTGCAAGACTTGAAGCAGTCCTCTGGTATCCAATGGACATTCGTAAGCCCGGGCGCATTCTTTGATCCAAACGGCCCTCGCACTGGTTCTTATACACTCGCAGGCGAGAAACTGACCGTAAACAGCGAAGGCAATAGCTATTCCAGCTATGCTGACTACGCGATCGCGATCGTAGACGAATCGGAAAAAGCAGCCCATGTAGGCGAGCGTATCAGCGTTGTCACTGAGGCGAAGTAAGAAAGAAAGTAAGGAAATACGAACACTGCATAAGGTCTAGTTTTATAAATAAGATGCTTATAGATATAATCCCTATAGATCGATAAGCTATATCTATTGAAATAGTGTCGAGTAGTAGATCGATTCGAAATAAAATAACAATAAAAAGCCGCTATCCATGTGATTGCGGTTTTTTTATGTAGTCTTACAAGTTCGATGCCCATACACTTAATCGTGCAGAGTGCAGAGTGCAGAGTGCAGAGTGCAGAGTGCAGAGTGCAGAGTGCAGAGTGCAGAGTGCAGAGTGCAGATCCAGCCCATAACGCGATAAGTTACAAACAATATATGGAATTTTATGTAATTACATACTATGATAGTCTTTTAGCACTCGATCCAAACATGCCAACATGAACGTAGCCATACCTATTATGGAGGTCGATATCATGTCATCCCGACTATCATCACCGACCGAATCAACTCATCTATCGAAACATCCGCAAACGTCCAGCACTGTTCCCGATCATATAAAGGGACGCTTCTCACGCCCGCATCCTATCGTCCGTTTCATTCTCACCACATTGCTGGTGCTAATCATTATAGGCTGTGCGGCATCTCCATTTATTGCCGTGCATTACCAGAAGCAAGTGTTTGCCGAGCGAGTACATACCTATCTCATCCAACACGAGCATTACAAACTAGAAGAGATCGCTTCGGTACAAGGAGTATGGGGCATCATGCTGCCTACTTTTTATGTCGACGTTGTATTCACAGATGAGCCAAATCGGGTGTATACGTATTTTGCTCATGATGAAGTATTACAGCACAGTCATCGCGCTATAGATGCAAGCGAACCCGACCAGACCGGCAACAGTAAGGCGCAGCATATTGAAGAAACGACATCAGCCTGGCAAACAGCTAAATAAATGACATAAATCCATAGCATTCCCATTCAAAACCGGATATAATAGTTAAAACAATTCCGATCAGAATTATAGGAAATGGTGGGGCGATATGGCTAAACAGTTCAAAGGGATGCCGTCCGTCAAAAAAGCGGTGTACGATCGCATTGCTGCGCAGCGAGATATTTCCAAGGCGGAGATTATGGAGCAGTTCCAACTGACGAGTAGCAGTCTAACGCGTTTGCTGGATGAACTGTCACGGGAAGGCTGGATTATGGAATCCGGCTTCGGGCAGTCCACCGGGGGACGCAGACCGATTTTGTATCAGATTAATCCGGGACATCGGTATATATTTGGATTGGACATTTCTCGTATCTATTCAGTGCTAGGTTTATACGATATGGAAATGCGGCCACTAGAACTCGTTCGCTGGAATATGGACGAGCACATGACACCGCAGCGTTTGACCCAGCATGTGGGCGAGAAAGTGCAGGAGTTGTTAGCCCGTCATCGTATTCCAGCAGAGCATGTGCTTGGACTGGGAGTTGGAGCGGTTGGGCCGCTAAGTCGCGAGCAGGGGCGCATTTTGAACCCGCTCTATTTTGCCGCTTCCGGTTGGAACGATGTACCACTGCGTCAATGGCTGGAAGAAGCGACCGGCATGTCGGTGATCGTGGAAAATGGCGCCAATACGGCGCTAATCGGGGAGCATTGGATGGTGCGCAGCGAGCATATTCGGCATATGCTCTATGTGCACGTCGGTACAGGACTGCGCTCTGCAATGCTGTCGAACGGACAAATTGTACACGGTGCAGTCGATATGGAAGGATCGATCGGACAGATGATTATTCAGACCGATGGCCCTCGTCTGCATGGCACCGGCAATTATGGCGCATTGGAAGCTTTCGCTTCGGTGCAGGCAGTCGAGCAGCAAGTGCGCGCACGCAGTAAAATGAATCGCGAGCAATGGATCGGTGGTAGTCTGGCGGTTAAGCCAGAAGCGATTAACTTTGCGACTATCGTACAGGCGCTCGAATCGGGCAATGAGTATGTGCGTGAAATTTTCGCGCAATCGGCAGCTTATCTTGGGATTGGTCTCGCCAATCTGATCAATGTGCTGCATCCTGAGCAGATCATTTTGGGCGGCGTGATGATCAGCGCAGGTGATTTATTTTATAACACAGCAATTTCAGTCGCCGAGCAAAATATTTATTATTCGGGCAGCTATCATCCTGAGTTTTCACGTGGCATATTGCAGGAAACCGCCGTGTCCACCGGAGCTGCCGTGATGGTGTGGAATGAGTATGAGCTGTGATCTATGTATCTAGTATATAGATCAGGTTAAAGATCAACTTTGATTGTGTACGGGCACACGTATAATTCAACATGTAAAGCAGCTGTAAAACTGAAATGAATCTCGGTCAAAGAACTAGCATTGTCGCTAAACTTAGGATTTTATATAGAAAAATAGAGCACTCTAGCATAGAAAACGCCAGCGATTGTCATCTATAGACAGTCGCTGGCGTTTTTTTATAAATATACACGTTTATTCAAACAAACGAACCTTTGGATCACGCTGTAAATTATGCACGAGCATCGCATGAAGCTGCCCGCGATGATGGTAAAAGTGTGCCTGCGTATCGAGTAGCCACTCAAAGCGTGAATGAACACCGCCCCAGAAAGCAGTCGTCTTCGTCAACAGCTCGTCATCACTCAATCTGGCGATCCCTTGCTTGAGTGCAGCATAATGTATAGTTAATGCGCGTTGGATCGCTTCACGGTTCATAGCAGGCTCGTTCTGCTCATAAAACACGTCCATTTCTTCTTCTGACGCACCTGCACCAATGAGATAATCGGCTTCACACAGTACGGCAAGATGAGCGAGCAATTCGCCAACGGACATTTTATCGGCTGTGGGACGGACAGCTAAGTCTTGCTCTCGCAATGTGTCGATGATGCCCAACACAGACTCAATCGCCATATCCATCTGATCGAATACGCTCTGACAATATCGATTCATCTTCATCTGATCTATCTTCGCCTCATTCATCGTTATTTCTCCTTAGCGCCGCAGTTGCTCCAAAATTTGTGGATCTTTAATCTTCTGATCCTCTGCCAGCAGCAAAATTTTGGACACAATCTCTGCTGTGCGCGGATCTTCATCCAGGAATGGCAGGAATAAACGACCACGGTGCTGGGAATGTACAGGTACGATATGAATGGCGCCGACGGTTTGTTTATGCACGATCGCACTGCCGAGATGCACGCTGTATTCGCCCAGCTTACCCTCAATGATGGCATGATTACGATCTAGCTTGACATTGTCCAGCTTCAGCAGGCGAATTGTTTCTTCGACAATAATACGACGCAGCTCAATCGTCGTCAGGCTGGCTTCTGGATCGACACCGCCCACATGGGCAACGCTCACGACCAGATCCAGATCACGCATCACCTCAGAAAATACAATCGGTGGCACATCTTCTAGCGGAATCGGCTTGTAGGTGGAACGGTCATGAAACTGTACCGTTTCCAGCGTTGGTGCTTCGGTATCTGCCGGAGAGAACCAGTCGGCAAGGGCATAGATGCTGGCAATTAAATTATGCTTGTAATCGACCTTTTGCAATCCTTCTTCATAGTTCACCGTCCAGCCACGTCCGCGTAGCAACGCGCTCGTTTTGCTTGGCTGTACCTGATGTCCAGCGTAACGACGGGAAATAATGCCACTCGCCTTCTCATCCGCATTGGGCAAATATAGCTCACGGAATACCTGCTTGAACGGTTCACGACGCACCTGATCCGCACGATCTGCCTGTTGCGCGTAAAATTGTCGTTCCAGCGCATCACGCTGAAATGCCTGCCATTGTCCGCTTTCAAACAGATGAATCGGGTGAGCAATCGTCACTTCGTCTGTTGCGTCCAGCGTTCCTGCTTCAGGTATGAAGGACGTAGATAAACTTGTGCCATCGTTCGATAAGTAACCGAGGCTGCCATCTTCGACTTTGCGGAACACAAGTGCTTTGAACAGCGGTGATAGCACCGGATTGTGCAGCAGATTCACGATTTCCTCCGACTTGAATGCCGTCTGATTAATCATGGAACGCTCTAACTCCTGACGTGCACGCTTGTACTGATCAGTCAGTTCGCTTTTCAATTCCTTGAGTTTGACGATATATTCATTTTTATTCAATCTGGAAGGGACGGACTTGAGCAATTTGCCGCCTTTGGTAGCGACCAGACTCGTCTGACCTTCGTTATCGATATCCAGACGTACAAGCAAGTCGTCTTCCACTTCATAGTCGTTAAAATAAAGCAGCATATCGCCCAGCTTACGCGCTTCCAAATCCCAGATCAGACGTGTCACATCCGCATAGCCAGCATTGCGTGCCAGATTATCCAGCGCAATAGCTGCCGATGTGCTTTCACTCGCGCGTCGCTGTGCACCGAATGCTTTACTCTGTTTCAGGAATAGCTGGATAAATTCATAACGTTCACGCAGATCGGTATCGCGTTCCGCGCTGGATGCGAGCGGGATCAGGCTATAGGCGAGTAATTGATCCTTTGTGCGCTTATCCGCTACCTGCTTATGCGTTTTTTGTAGATCCAGCTTACCGAGCACCGCATCGGCGAACAGCTGACTGCGTCGATGATTGGCACCACCAGAAATGTACTTGGCACAATCGTACAGAATCGCGAAGCGCTCCGCACCAATCTCTTCATACGCTTGTTGGAACCAGTTCAGATCGAATGCGCCGTCATTGAACTGCTGCGGCGTGATCGGCGAATAATGCGCAACGATCGTTTCCTTTTCCGCAGAGAACGTTTCGTTAATATGGGCGTGGAAATACCATGCCGCACTGCGCAGACCTTTCCAGTTCAGATGCTTCGCTACAATTTCCAGCCATTGTGGTGCATACATCGCCGCTTCCAGCAATCGACGCTCGGATACCGGCTGAGTTTGCAGCAGTTCTGCCAGCAATTGCTCGTCTTCACCTTCCATTGGATAACAGCCTTTGAGCAGATGGCTGAACATTTCTTTTTTCGTAAAATCGCCACCGTACATATAGCCACGTACAAATGTTTCTTTTTGCAAATGGGTCAAAATAGAAATGAAATACTTCATGCCAGAGTAGCGCATAATGCTGGCAGCAAGCGGTGATACGGGTGTTGGCAATTCACCGCGCTTAAGCTCGATATCGAGCACACGAGCGATAATCTGATCACGTAAAGGCTGCAAATTCGGGCAGCGATCCACAACATTCGTTTTGGCATACGTCATCGTCATTTCGTGCATCAGCTGGCGGCTACTGCTCGGATCGTGCATCACCAGACGATAAATCGCTTGCTCGCTAATACAGCCAATCAGATGCGCACGTGCATAATCTTCAAGCGTATTAGCGCCATGCAGATCATACTCCAATTGCTCGCTAACTTGTTCAATCGCATACAATGTGCGGAAGCGTTCCTTGAACGATTCATCCTCTATAGTACGCTCACGTAGCACACGAACCCACGGATTAATTAGCAGATTCAGCACGAATGCTTCCTTTTTCAAATGTTCCTGCGGGAACGATTGCAGAAGCTCATGGACAGCTAGATTGCTCAGATGATAGGATTGTTCATCCAGCAATTCATCTGCCAGTGCGCCGAGCAAGGAGTCGATCTGATTGCGGTAGTCCAGCTTTTCCCTTGCCTGCTGAATATCCAGAATCTGATCCATCGGATAAACCGACTTCATATACTCCTCACGCCATCCGTCCAGCAGGTTTTCGTTATTCGGGAAGTACTGGCGATAGTACCAGAAATAGCTCATATTATGAATCGTAGTATTCAGTGCTTCAAGCCGGATGTGAAATTGCAATTGTAGCAGTTCAGGCGGCGTTAGTTTCAGTCTGTCAAAATAGCCTCGCCACACGTCAGCTTGTGGAAAGTCATCCAGCGCATTGTACGTTTCCGGGACGGGTTCAAATAGAGGCATGGATGTTCTCGCTTGCAGACTGTGACCGATGAGCTGATCAATCGTATAGCCGCTAGAGTAATGGAGCTGATACTCCACATTTCGCTGCTCATAGACCAGATCGTTTAGCTCCTGAAAAATCTGCTTGATGCGCTCCGGTTCCATTGTCAGCACATCACGCGTTATATGAAAATCGCCGAGATCTACTGGCTCATTCAGCCACGGCTGCTGTTCCTCTGGATCGTATAGACCATAACCATTGCTAGCTGTATATTCAGCCTGTTCACTCTGGAGCTTATCTAGCAATACCTGCTCCTTTGCGGTCGGATTCGTTAACGCTGCTGTCGCTCCAACGAGTCTTGTGAATTGCTCCTGTCGGGACGATTTCGCTTGCAGCTCAGTTAACAACTCCAGTCCAGCAAGGCGTTGCAGTTCTGTTTTGCTATTTAATAGACGCGGGATCACAGACTCCAGACGTTCCTCTGGCTGCGATAGCAGCATACGGATACCACCCTGGCGCAGCGAGCCTGTTTTCAGCCGGAATAGATCCTCAATTCGCTGAATTTCCTCATCATTTAGCGTGAAGTGGGTAGCACAACGAACCGCTTTTTCACGATTGCTCATACTTTTGTCGCTCAGTGCATCCAGTACAAAGCGGCGTTGGGCCGCGTCTTCGCCATCTTTGATAACATGCTCCAAAATCTGGCCGCGCAAATCAGGTGACATCTGATCCTTCATATCGAGCACCTGCGAGATGCGCACCGGATCAGGCTCATAGCTCGCCAGATAAAGCAGCTTATTGATGAGCATATCCGTGTGCAATTGATACGTCGAAAAGGTCAGCGTATCCGATGTGCCAGACAGCTCGTTCGACGGCATCATTTGTAACAGGTCGCGAATACGCACAAAGTCGCGCTCACGCTCTGCCTGATCTTCTAAAACCGGCGTGCGACGAATGCGCAGCACACGTTCCGAACCGAGCACATCATTATGGAACTCCCATATGAATTCGCAACCGTACACATAATTGACCAGTACACTGTAAAATAGCTCTGGATCAGTAGCCGGATTCAGCTCCTGTTCGTGCAGTAACTTGCGCGCAAGCGTAAATCGCAGCTCCTCATACTGACTGTTCGCCAGTACATAGAGTGCAATCAGCTTGCGATAACGAATACCAGAGTCGATCACCGTTTCAATGCGTGCAGGTAGATCCATTTCTTCATGTACTGCGGTTGCCCAGAGACTGATATAAATCTGGTTCGCATTTTCACTAGTCAGCCACTCGTGACGTACATTTTCATCCTGTAAAGCATCATAGATGAATTGAACGACTTGCTTAGCTACACGCTGCTGCGACGCTTCCAGATTCATGCCTGTCCATACATCCAGTGCGCGCACGATCGAGCTATAGCGAATCAAATCATGCTCTATAATCGTACCGAGCAGTGTCGTCGTTGCCGCTAATGTGCCTTCGTCCATCATCTCAGCAATCGTCTGACGCAACCCCTCCTGTAAACGTGCAGCCACGAGCAAATCAGCGACCGTTGCATAACAATCCGATTGATGGGATATAAGCATACCTTTGAGCATCGAATGTTTGAGCAGCGCCGTCTGATTCTCACCATGAATAATGTCCATCAGCAGTCCGCGTATCGTCTGATCGCCTTCATCCAGCGCGCGTGCAATCAGATCGGCAATAGCAACTTCATTCGGCATATGATGCCAATCATAATCCGGTTGCTTCAAATACGCATGCAGATCAAAGCCTCCGCCGTATAGTCGCAGTAAAGAACTCATTTTCTCAATAATGCGGCCTTTATGTAGTGTGATGTTGCTTGTGCGGTAAGGTTTGCGCATATAGCCGGCGCTGTATGGATATTCGGTAGCGTGCTTGATTATATATTGTACAGGGGCGATGATCTCTGGCCCAGCGAGATGCTTTGCCACCGATAATAAGGGGTCAAACAAACGCGCTTCGTCTCCAGCTGCCAACGCTTCCAGCTTACTGCATAACGGCTCGTAAGCTTCACTATTCGGCGCGTACATCGTCTGCATTAGCTCGATGCACAGCTCTGCGATCTGTTTCTCGTCACCTTGTAATGTATCGCTAATCTCTTGAAAACGTGTTTTCAGTTCTACCGTTATTTCATACCAGGTTGCCATAGAAATGCTCCTTTCGGATGAACGTGATAGTTATGGTGATAGAGGGTATAGGTAAGCTTATTGCTGTAACCATGCAGCCCATCGTTTACGGGAAACAGGTCGATAAAACAGCCGTTCCAGTTCATCATATTGTTGCTCATCCACATGTAGCCAGAGCGCCTTTTTGGCGATTTTGGCACAGGGCTGTGCAGTGGCATGCTGTCCACCTATCTTATGGCGCATAGGAATGCGAAATGCTAGTAAAGCGGATCGTTCAGTCCATTCCTCCCAGCTAAAACAAGCTTTGCGCTTCCAATCGATCATGTAGATGGAATAAAGCGATTGCTGCGCCACCTGTCTATGTATGATTAACCATGTCGATGGCACAATTTTTTGCCGTTGTCTTCGATTCATAACATGTTCCTCGCCTGTTGTTGATTGCTTACCATAGTCGTCCAGCCAGCATCGTTAGCCGAATAAGCACGATGGTATCATTCTCCTGTAGCGCTAACGGTGCAGCAAGCTCTGTCAGCTCTTCATCACGCCAAAATACGCGGTACAGTCCATCCTTGAAAGCGAGCAATGCTGCATCAATCGCCTGCTGCTCGTCCGGCACACGTGTATCCTCCACATGTCCAAAGCCAACCTTGCCTGTGTCTGCGCTCTGCTGTACTTCCTGCTCGGTTAAATACGGTAAAATATTGCCGGTATGTTGCCGTTCAACAAACGCATTCACACTCGACTGCACAAGCATCGTAAGTAACTGCTGCAATGTGGTTGGTTCACCAGCCAGTGCGATCGTCTGGTTCATCAGACTGCTGCGACGTCGCGATGGACTTTTGACGGTGACCTGGATGTTCATCATATCCCTCCTAATGTGATTGGTTGTATACATGTATTGTGTGCGGTTACAGCATGAAATAATGGCTCTAATCGTTCATTCCATCACTTCATCAAGCAGACCATAACAGCTGGCGCAGACAGCGGATGAAAGTATAATTCGTTCGATACTGCGGTATGTAAAATAGAGTAATAGACGCCTGCGTTATACTTATCATGGTACTGTTATACGTAGCATAACACAAATTTTACAATAGGAACAAGTGTTCTGTTAAATTCTGCTTGCACAGATTGACTGGTATGCACTGGCATCAGAAACGAAGTGCCGACAAAGGAAATAAAATGAAGTAGCGATAGAAGAAATAAAGATAAAGAAAACAAAGATAAAGAAAACAAAGATAAAGGAAGTTACGACAAAGGAAGTCATAATAAACGAAGTAATGATAAACAAAGTAACGATAAACAAAGTAATGATAAACAACAACGAATGTTATTCAATAAAGTAACCTAAACTGGCGATCCAAACGATCCAGACCATTCAAAAAAAGCCCTCCTGCCGTAATCGAAGCGTGGTTCGATCCGGCGGAGAGCTGTTGCTTTCACATAAAATGGAGAAAGATTCATAACCAGCATGGATGGCTGTACAGGTCACATTAGCCATGCCAGGCATCCAGTGAGAGCGCCTGGAAGCAGATTAATCCTGTAGGACAGCGTATGCCTCCTGAAGTACGTCTTTCGGCTTCATATTGCTCAAGTTTTTCGGTACAACATGGACGGAAATACGCGCATTCAGTGCTTCCTTCACCTGAGAAGCAAGCTGCTTCTCGCCGCTTAAAATAATTTCCTCCCACTGCTTATCCTTCGCCATATGTTCAATGATCGGTACGAGGCGTTTAATCCAGCGCGGACGAATCACATCCCATTGTTCGGAATAATTCTCGCGCTGCTTATTCACCGCAGATTTGAGATCGCTCGTATTTTGACTGGAGCGTTCACGCCATTCATCATGGACCAGATCCCATTCATAATAGTGTTCGCCATGAATCTCACATAGTAGACTATCGAGTATGGTAACCGTGTCATTGCTCAGCTGTACAATTCCAGCTGCCGGGCAACGTGACATGATCGCTTCCAATTCTTCCAGATGCGGCTCCGCTTCAAAATAAAAAGCATTTGGCACGCCCGTCTGCACCTTCTCGCAAAAGAACAATCCGCCTGATGAATCGGTCACGATGATCAGACCCTTTTTCATCTCTGTACGACTGTTTTCAATACGTTCTTCGACCTTCGCTTGCATGTCCAGCAGCATATCGAGATAGCGTTTTTCCTCGCCAGCTTCGGTGTACTCGGCTAGCTTTTTAAAACCGTTCTTGAGGCGTATTTTCCATTCCGGCTGGGTGTTGGCAGTTGGTTCAGTGTTCAGATAGATGGTCAAAAACCGTTCCGCCGATTGGGCAGAATACTTCTGAAGTGCTTTCCAATTTTCCATAAATCCCATAGTAGTACCTCCTCAAAGAGAGTTCCTTTTGTCTTTACCCTTACACAAAAGGCTCAAAACTATTTTTACAAATTCTTCAATAATGATCAACCTTATGTATAAATAGTGCGTATAAATAATAGAGTAATATCCTAAAAAATAGGATATAGGAATAATGTACTATTTGTTACTATTTCCAACTATTACTAATTAAAATGATTTATAATTAGCCTATAGTAAGGGTGTATCGTCCTGTTATGAAGAGGATTTTTGGGGAATGGGTCTAACTTAAGTTGCACTATTGGAATAAAAGTAATGAATAAATAGTACATTCTGAGTAGGTATGAAAAACGTCGAGTCGGCTTTAAGGAGTCGATTTATTTCATAATAGATGTTGTTGTCGCGGTTTGCGTTTTCCTGACTATACAGGCTAATAAAGCATAGCGATTGTAGGTCCTAGCAATTTATTAGTCAGAGAAATAAGGAGAATAGGGATATGAAATTACATGATTGGCTACAAGCTACACGTCGATTCGTACACACGCATACATTAAGTGTAACCGGAGCAGGACTATTGCTTCTGTGTGGGAGCGGTGCGTTCGTTATTGCTATGTTAACCGAGCCAGAACATGAAGTAGCCGCGCATTCGTCAACGGTACAGGCTGCTTCTACTTCAGTGTCTGCATCATCACGGGTTAATCAAGCGAATGTGATAGAGGCCACATCAGATATGGGACAGTTGCCGACAAGCGAGGCTGTGCCAGTAGAAACGTTACCTGATCCTGCGGCTACAGCGATTACCATTTATCCTACAGGACAGATGGTGAGCAATGAACCGGGTGGCAAACGACCGGTGACACTAGCGGTAGAACGCCAGATCAAGGCGGATCAATGGCTCGGTGATAAACTGGTCATCGGACCGAAGGAGTCTGCATTGACTGTCGATATGTTACGCAAAGATGGTGGCGATACCGGTGTATATCTTATGCCTGCTGCGAATCCGGTAGAAGTGGCAGATCTGTATTTTACGTTAACAAAAGCCGGCGGAGAGAGACTGGCAAGCTCAGGCTATGGCCTGGCTGTGAAGGCGTTATATGGCGAACTGGTCATTCCAGTAGAAACGATGAAAAAATCTGCCCAGCGTGATATGAACGTACAGATGCATACCGACCATACACTACCCCAACCAGCAGGCGCACAGTCCACCTCCATGCAGGTCAATGTAGGCGATAGCGCTGGCGACATGTATATCACTTTACCTATCGAAAATACGTCATTAACATCTTCTCAACTGAAGCAACTCAAAGTCGAATTCCAACCAGCAGACGGACAAAAGCAATACGTAGATTCATCATTAACAAACTATAACGAAACGTATGCACACGGACTCCGTTTCCAGGTGAAAGCATCCGGCACCTATACGATTGTACTTCCAGTTTGACAGGTACAAACTTTGTAAAGGTAAGGCATTTTGCTATGGAAAAATAGTCTTGTATTCAACCCGATGTCGGAAAAGCATAACCACGATAGCAGTAAAGTATTTCACTATCAAAAAAATACAGCACTAAGGTATTTCGCTGTCACAAAAACCATTAAAAACCATTTGTCATTGAACCACATGTTAGAGATCATAAACACTTATAAAAGCTGCTGCTATATCCAAAGCTTCTGCATCCACTATCGATGTAGAAGCTTTTTTTATACTTTGATAATGAGTAAAAATGGTTATAAAAGGTTTAAATGTTTTTTATTGCTACTAAAATGTTATGTGTATGCAAATCCGTTTGCTGCGGCAAGCACTTCACTGCGGGAAGGAAATAAGGGGAAAGGACGACCTCTAGTGTTAGCGATCTCCTAACACGGGGTCTAATGAAAAGGGATTTTTGTGTAGCAAAATATCATACAGCTTCCGAGCACGGGAATCTACCATTCACTTCTACTCCGTAGATTCCTGTGCGAGACCGGAGTCCGTCCCCTTATTCCTTCCCGGAGTGGTGTACGCCCCACAACCCAATTTCAGCCCCATAACTACCCCAATGATTAGGAGTGAACAGCATGAAATTATCGTACAATACAGAAACACTGTTTCAAGGACGAAATATTGTGGAAGTGATGAAGTTGCTGCATGAGCATGGGCTGGATACGATTGAGTTCTGGTCATGGAAAGATAAAGATCTGGCTGCGATTCGACAACTACAAATGGAGCTGGGTATGAATGTAGCTACGATTGTGGTCAGTCCATCGACGATGGTGGAGCCGGAGCGCCGGGATGAGGCGCTGCAAGCACTGCGAGAAACGGCAGAGGCAGCAAAGTCGCTGCATTGCGACACGATGGTGCATACGATTGGTTTTGAAAAGGAAGGATTATCACGCGATGAGATGCTACAAAGCCTGATCGATGGGCTACGCGCTGCGATTCCGATATTGGAGCAAACGGGCGTCACCACAGCCATCGAACCGTTAAACACGACAATCGACCGTGAGCTGAGCGGATATGTGCTGAACACATCACAGCTTGCGTTTGATATTGTGGAGGAAGTGAACCATCCGCTCGTTAAAGTCTGCTATGATATGTACCATGTGCAGGTGATGGAAGGCAATGTGCTTACCCGACTGCAAAATCATATCCGCCATGTCGGTCATATCCAGGCTGCCGGTGCACCAGGACGACATGAGCTGTATATGAGCGAGCTGAATTATGATTATGTGATGGATGCGATCAAGCAGCTCCAGTATAACGGGTATGTGGGCATTGAATATTTTCCGATTCATGATCCATTGCGTGACCTGATCGATTTGCAGCAGCGGTTTCATACGGGATAATCCTCGGTTGACAGTAGACCGAATACAATCTATAATTTCATTGTTACTAAAAGTAAATATGTTATCAAACATATATATATTTGGAGGAACCATACATGGATAAAGAAGTAAGAAAAAAAGAGATTTTGGACGCTTATCATTTCAGACATGCAACGAAGGCATTTGATCCAGCACGCAAAATTTCGGACGATGATTTTGCTTTCATTTTGGAAACAGGACGTCTATCACCAAGCTCGGTTGGTTCAGAGCCGTGGAAGTTCCTCGTTGTGCAAAATGAGCAATTGCGCGGTAAGCTGCGTGAAGTCACATGGGGTGCACAAGGACAATTGCCAACAGCGAGCCATTTTGTCATTATCCTTGCACGCAAAAACGTGCGTTACGATTCCCCGTATCTGCGCGAGCAAATGCTCGAAGTGAAGCAAATGCCGGAAGAAGTGTTCAATCAGGTGCTGAGACGCTATCGTGAGTTCCAGGAGCGCGATCTGAACATTTTGGAAAATGAGCGCGCTTTGTTTGACTGGGCTTCCAAGCAGACGTACATCGCGCTTGGCAATATGATGACCGCAGCCGCAGAAATCGGCATTGATTCTTGCCCAATCGAAGGCTTCCAGCTCGATAATGTAGAGAAGCTGCTCAAAGAAGAAGGCTTGCTGGATGACAGCGAATTTGGCGTCAGTGTGATGGCAGCGTTTGGCTATCGTACAGACAAGGAACTGCGTTCCAAACAAAGACGTACAACAGAGCAAGTTGTACAATGGATCAACTAAGGTTTAACAGATTAACTAAGGCTTAGCGGATCAACAAAATAGAATGAATGATAATTAAATAATGATTGATGAGGGAGAGCATAGATCATTCCGATAGCTGGTGATGATTTATGCTCTTTTTGTGTCTGTCCTTTGTGCATAGGATGGGCGTATATAAACGTATATCGTAGCTGAAAATATCGTTAAAATTTTAGCTTTGACAGTATGCGCTTACAGCTTTTATAGTTATAAAACAAATGTTTAAAACGTTTGTTTGAAACAGAGTATTCGTTTATTTGAAATGGATCATTCATTGGTAATAGATGATACGGTAGCAAACAACGGCTGCGAACAGACGAAGAAAGTATAGAATAAGAGAGTACAAAGGAGACGGTATGAAACCTATTTTGCAAGCATTTCTTCATTTACCGACCACTCGTGTCGGCATCATTACAGCTATTTTATTTCAGTTGATTTTTGCAGTCGTATGGATGACAGGGTATCATGGCATTACCGACCGTTTGAATCAGTTAAGTGTAGCGGTTGTGAACGAGGACAGCACATTTGGCGAGCAGGTTGTGAACGGTTTGAACGGCAAATTGCCGGTACAACTCAAGACAGGGCTGACGATGGAACAAGCACAGCAACAACTGCAAGCACGTGATATTCAGATGATCGTGGACATTCCGGCGGATTTTGGTGCGACGATCACATCGACTAAGCCGGCACAGATTCATTATCTGGTGAACGAATCCAATCCGGTGATGATCAAAAATATGATGACCGGTATTGCAGATGGCATCACAGCCAGTGTGAATAAAGTCGCAATCGAAAATGGATTGCAGGGCGTGCTGAGCGGCTCTGGGCAAATGTCTGCACAGCAGACGCAAAGCATGGCTACCGCGTTATCGCAGCGTGTTGTATCCAATATCGAATCGGTCAATCCGGTACAGGGCATGAACAATCAGATGGTGCCGATGATGATGATTCTTGCCTCCTATGTGGGCGCGATGATTATGGGACAAAACTTCGAAATCTCTTCGCGTGCACTAGCTACACGCTTTGGTCGCTGGCCGCGTATGACCGTGCGTCTGCTCGTTACTGCGGCGGCATCGATCGTCGTATCGTTCGTAGGCACCTCGCTCGTTGCGCTGCTCGGTGGGCAGCTTGGACATGGCTTCTTTGCCCTGTGGGGATTTCAGGCATTGTTCCTGCTAACTTTTATGTTCGTTTCCCAAATGTTCTTGTTTGTATTCGGGATGGCGGGCATGCTATTTAACATTTTGATCCTGTCCGCACAGCTGGTGTCGTCCGGTGCGATGATGCCGCGTGAACTGTTGCCTGCTTTTTATCAGGTACTGGGTGAGATTTTCCCAGCCACCTATGCGGTGCAAGGACTAATGAACATTTTGTTTGGAGGGACGGGCACAGCGAAGGATAGTTTGGCGCTGGTAATCATTATGATCGTGGCACTGCTCATCATCGTAGTTGCTACATCGCGGAAGCCTGATCGCATGCCAACTCCGGCTCCGGTTGTGATTACTGAATCCTAATTGTAAACGTAACGAATGATACTGAATGGATATAGGGAAGTGACTTCTGTGAGTAAGGATGAAGAGCACGTCAAACTGCGTATTTTGAAGGCGACGCGCAAGCTGGCAGCGGCGCGCGGCTTTGATACGACAACGGTGCGCGAAATTTGCCGTGAAGCTGATGCGAATATATCACTTGTCTCGTATTATTATGGCGGTAAAGAGCAGTTGTTTGAAGCGATGCTGGATGAGTTTATGCTGGGCAAGCCCTTTTCGGATGCACTGCGGCAGGAAAATCTTGATCCGGTAAACGGAGTGGAAAAGCTGGTCGCTCGTTTATTTGAGCTATGGCAGCAGGACCCGGAGATTTCGCTTATTTTACATCAGGAATTGGCGCTGCGCTCCGAGCGAATCGAAATCATTCAGCGGTATACATTGCCTGCATGGAGCTTGCTACGTCATTATTTGGAGCAAGGAAGGGCAGAGGGATTATTTTATTTTCAATCGCTTGATCTGGCGTTGCTGCAAATGACAGGCAGTATCGTATTTGCCAGCAATGCCGCAAAGGCGTATCCGATGCTGCCGCTACTGGATGAGCAGCCTTTACCACCGCATGAGCATTTAGCCCAGTTAACGGGAAGTTTGCTGGCATCGGTTGGTTATCATAGTTTCACCACATAGTACAGTTATGATCCAACAGGGGATTTCCGAATGAGCCGGCTCGCTGGCAGCTCGGAAATCCCTTTTTTGCGCTAGGAAAAGGCGATAAGAGGACAGTAACAATTTACATAATCCCTCCATTTAGTTAACATAATTTACAATTTAGTCATATAAATAAGTGATTCAACTAATAAAAAGGCTGGTTATGTTAATAACAGGATTGAAGTTGGCACAAACCAATTGGGTACGAGATATAAGTGAGCTATAAGTCAGTGATCCGATTGCTTATTATCACTTGTATCCTGGTACATGTGCAGGCATAGTGCAATACGCTGTATTTTCTTATTTCCTAGCTGCTGTTAAGCGAATGATAGGTACAGGAAGTGAAGGGAACGTACAGGATGTGCAGGTGAAATGCCTTTACATGATGAATCAAGTTGTTTGAGTTGAAGAAGACGGGCTGGCCGCCAAAAAATGTAACATGCTTCATCTAACTTCTTATTAACAATGTTGTAACCTTTTTATTGCCGCTTTATTGCAGCGTATCGATCGTTCAATACGGGCAACCGAATGGTCTTACTATGTTGAAATTGTCTTACTAACGATAATAGGTACATGCAAGCGATAAAATAAGACAGCCTGCACATCCAGATGGGCTGGATCGGATAGCACAGCTTTTAACCAGCATATGCCAGTATAAGGGCGTGAACTTGAAAATAAGCTCGGCATCTGAGCTATATCTGGTCTCATTATAACGATAAAGAATAGGAATCAAGAAAAGGGCAGCAGATCCAGACTGCTCACAAGTGAAGGAGAGATGGCATGAACAGGCTGACACGTTTATCTTTTGTACTGATCGGACTGGTGGGGATGGCGGCGATGGCAGTATTTGGCGCAATCGTATATCCACTGGGCAACTTTTCGAACATGGTTGATCAATACTTAAATGCACAACCGTGGGCGTTACAAACGGTCGCAATCGCTGCACTCGTATTGTTTGTTCTGTTTGCGCTATTGTTTTTGATCGGATTGCTGGCTCGTCCGAAGACACGGGCGCTTTATATTACGACTCCAGTTGGTCATATTCGTCTGACGCAAAATATGATTGAACAGACCATTTTCCATGCGGTCAAGGAAAAAAATGTACTCAAGCAACCGCAAATTTACACACGGCTCCAAAAGCGCAACAATGCCGTCTATACGAGCATTCGCGGTGGATTGATTCCGACGAGTCATGTGGTTGATGCTGCCAGTGATCTACAGCTTCACGTGGAACAACAATTGAAGCAGCTGCTGCAAATCGATCATGTACGTGTAGAAGTGCGTGTGGATGAGCGTCAGGAAGAAACGCAAAACAAAAACAAAAATGTAGCCCGTGTCATTTAAAGGAGGGAGTCTGCATTGGACATGATGGAACTATTATTGCCTTACCGTAGACGGATTATATGGACACTGCTGGGCTTGATGGTTGGTATTTTATGGATCACGATCGGTTTCGGTTATACCCTGCTGATCGTTGCCTGTATGCTGGTTGGTTATCTGATTGGCAAATGGCAGGATGGCGCAATGGATGTACAACGATGGATTCAGTTTTTTACGAGGTAGCCCATAAGCTACGGCTTGATGCATAGCTGGATGCATAGCATGTTCATCCAATAGATAGATTGATGTTTATCCAAGCTAATCTTTGCTCGTATATTTCGTAAGTCTAGTTCAAGTGTTGAGTTAAGGTTTATGTGAGAATTATAGTTAAATATGAATGAAATGAACAAGTATTCAGGATTATCGCATTTCGGTTCAGACCGGGCGAATCCTTTTACTATAAATATTAAGAATGATCAGGTATAACGAGGCAAACGTAATCATTGCGCTTGCCGCTTCATGAATGGCAACACTGTCGACAAACAATAACACATTGCTGCTATCAACGAATAGTAGCACCAAAAATGGATTGAACACAGAAAGGATGACTGAACATGGCAGAAACCAGACTGGACACAATCGAGACACAAACACAAGGCATACAGGTACGCAAAAATTCCCTGACTTTTGAAGATCAGGTCATTCAGAAGATCGCGGCATTGGCAGCAAATGAGGTACAGGGTATCCTGTCTCTGGAAGGTGGCTTCTTTAGCAATCTGGCAGGTCGCTTCAGCAATGCCGAAAATGTGATCCGTGGTGTAGATGTAGAAGTAGGTGAAAAGCAGGTAGCGTTGGATCTAGTAGCAACGGTCGAATACGGCAAGAGCATCCCAACGATCTTCAATGAACTGATCAAAAAGGTAAGTGAAGCGGTAAATCGCATGACTGGCCTTGAAGTAATTGAAGTAAACCTGAACATTGTGGATGTGAAAACACGCAAAGAATTCGAACTGGAAACGAAAGGCCCACAAGAGGAGCCGAAGGTAGAACGCGTTAACTAATGTTTGAATGGGATGCTGTATAATAGCATAAGCATGATCGTAGGCATAAAATAGGCAGCCATATCGGGAGAAAGATCATCCGATATGGCTGTTTCATAAGTATAAATAAAAGCCTGTGAACAGAGAGCAACATTATTACCATAAACAGCATCTCGTCGCAAAACGTAAAGTAAAAAAGCTGCCTGACTCCATAAAAGGGAATCAGACAGCTCTTTTATTTTACTTCATCATGCACAGACACGTCCTACACAGCATAGGCCTGCTCGATCACGATATAGGCGGGTTATTATAGCATTTGCGGCAGACCGGATAATATGTTTCGTTGCCACCGATCTGGATCTGCTCACCGGTATACACCGGATGGCCGTCAAGCATACGCATATTCATCGTTGCTTTACGTTCGCAGAACCAGCAGATCGTTTTCATTTCCTCAATCTTATCCGCGTAGAGCAACATATACTGACTGCCTTCAAATAGCTGGTTTTGGAAATCATTTTTGAGTCCGAAGCCCATAACCGGAATGCCCAGCTTGTCGACGATATCGACTAGCTGCAATACGGCGTTCTTTTTCAAAAATTGACATTCATCAATTAGCACACACGAAGGCTTCGGCGTGACATGTTGAACGATATTGAAAATATCCGTGTCTTCATGAATGGCAATCGCCTGACGACGAACACCGATGCGTGATGAGACATAGCCGATCTCGTCTCTCGTATCCAGCGCAGACGTGAAGATCAGGACATGCTTATTTTGTTCCTCGTAATTATGGGCGACTTTAAGAATTTCAATCGATTTGCCGCTATTCATGGCTCCGTATTTAAAAAACAATTGTGCCACTGCAAAGTGCCCCTTTCTCCGTAAATTCGCTCTTGCAACCTGATCTATTGTATCAGGAAAAGGAGAACAGACCAACCCGGTAGAAAGATAAAAGCAGAGACGGACGTTGATCTGTAGGGCACACCCATTTACGTCTTGTTGGCGCTGGCTGTCGCTTCATCAATAAGTTGCCCCAGCTGGTCAACCTGTTGCTGTAAACGATCCACATGTTCTCGTTTCCATATTCTGGACGAATCGTTTAAAATGTAGTTAACCATATCACCACACAGCTCATCAATCCCTGAATACGATAGGGTGAGCGCCAGTCCTTTGATGGCATGCACATGGCGATGAATCTGATGAGCGAGCGCCTGACCGGCGTCAGCATCAGGCGCTTCTAGCCCATTGTAGTCCTGCAAGCTCTGGTGCATATCGTGCATTTTGATCGCGGCATCTTGAAGGAAACGGACCCTTGTCTGCTCGATAATCTGCCGATAACGTTCTGCTTTGGACATGGGAAGCCTCCCTTTAATAATGAATAAGGATGTGAAGTGGTAGATGAAAAAGATTGGTATTGTTGATGATAGCAGTCCATTTGTCATGCTAGTCAGGCAGTTGTTAGAGCCTGAAAATGTCATGGTGGAATCGTATGAAGATGCAGCCGAGTTTTTCCGCATTCCTTCGCGGATTACAGGCTACGATCTGATCATTCTGGATATTAATTTGCCCAATCGAGATGGACTGGACGTACTGGACCAGCTCAAACGTACAGCAGCGACCCGTGATATTCCGGTGTTGTTATTGTCCGGCGACTCACGCCCAGAAATGGTCAGAAAAGGTGTACGAGGCGGCGCGATCGACTTTTTGACCAAGCCAATCGATCCGCCACAGCTAGTAGAACGGGTGATGGGGCATCTGGGCATTTCCGATTCCGAGCAGGATGAGTCTCAGCAGGAGATTGCCGACCAGTGACAGGAGTCGTCTCACTGGATGAAGAGCACGAACATCGTTAACCGTTTACAAAAACAGGAATTCGCTTCTGCACAGTATAACAAAGTAGCTTTTGTGGTTGTTAGCACAAGTATTGCATAAGCAAAAGCTACTCCATACAAAGTCATTCCAAGTGTAGCATAAATGTATTTACAAATGGAGAAAGATGCATGGTTTTAGCAATATTTGATAGATAATATTCGCTTGTAAAAAAGGATCTCCATACTCGCTTGAATACCCTATGGGGGTATGTTAAAATAAAGACAGTCACATTCTGCTTATTGGGCATATCCTGTATAGATGAACGTGCTGGATTAGACGTGGAAGGGGGACACAGGATGGAGAAGATGAACGCCAGTGAGCAGGAACTGCTCACGACGAAGTTGCCTGACACCGATAATGTGGATGCCTGTGGAACCGGCGATCATGCCAGTCGTCGCAGTCACCATTCGGAAGAAATGAAGCACAATCTAGTACGCAGACTTAATCGGGTAGAAGGTCAGATTCGCGGCATTAAAGGTATGATTGAGAAGGATACGTATTGTGATGATGTGTTGAATCAGATCGCTGCTGCTCAATCTGCATTGAATTCGGTCGGTCGCTTACTGCTTGAAGGTCATATGAAAAGTTGTGTCGTTGAACGGATCGAATCCGGTGAGCATGAAGTGATCGACGAGCTGCTCGTTACGATCAACAAGCTATTGAAATAGAAGGTTTAGATCATTGGAGTTGGGTAAATCATCGCCGTACAGCTAATGAAGGCGAGCATATAACAATATTAGGGAGGCTACAATTATGGCACAGGTGAAATTAGAAGTTGAAGGCATGTCCTGTCAGCATTGTGTGAACGCAGTCGAGGGAGCACTGTCAGAGATTGGTGCGAGTGGCAAAGTGAATCTGGAAGCCAAATCAGTCGATATTAGCTACGATGAATCCAAGCTGGATGTAGTGAAATTGACCGAAGTGATTGAAGAACA
Organism: Paenibacillus wenxiniae; assembly: GCF_039822605.1. NCBI lineage: Bacteria > Bacillati > Bacillota > Bacilli > Caryophanales > Paenibacillaceae > Paenibacillus > Paenibacillus wenxiniae. The sequence continues at coordinate 322,453 of NZ_JBCGUH010000003.1, read as the reverse complement.
GGGCTATGATGTCATTTCTGCGGGTGCCTGAGTAGTACAGGCATGTAGACATTTTACAGTATTCAATGGTTAGTAAACGTAGCAGTCATCCGATCCGATCACACATCACCGCTGAGGGCGAAGGAGTGCACGACATGAACTGGACAGACATATGTCGAAATGGCACGCTGGAGCAAGTGCAGCTTGCCGTTCGGCAAGGGAATGTGAACGAGCGAGATCAACGGGAACGCACACCGCTTATGCTATTAATTACGAATAAGCGGCCTGTAGAACAGGTCGAGTTACTTTTACAACACCATGCTGATCTGGAGGCGACCGATAAGCTGGGCGAAACGGCTTTGTTCAAGTCTGTCAAATTCAAGCAGTATGCGATATTGAAGCTACTGGTCGAAGCAGGAGCTAAGCTGGATCATCCGCACGGTGTACCGTATACCGCCTGGTATGAAGCACATAAGCGCGGAGATAGGGCAGCTGCTGAACTGCTCCATAATACGCCAGGTGCTATCCGGCTGGAGCTGACCGATAAGGAACAACAACTTGTCGACAGTATTTTGGATCAGGAATCTGTCGCTCAAGCATGTGAGGCGATCCAGCACATCGATGATGCAGCTCTGCTACATGCGGTTGTACAGGAGTATAACTGGGATGACGGACATGAACCGATGCAAGCGGTAGCTAGCCATCCGTTATGCCAGTGGATTACACATTATCAAATGTTCGAACTGCTGGAAGGCGAATACTGGCTCAATATGGAGCAGGAAGAACGCGATCACCGTTCAGATGGTGCCGGTTGGTATACATTGGCGGCATTGTTGAAGCAGAAGCTAAGCCGTTAAGGGCAATGCAGTTATAGTGAATGAAGTCGTAGTGAATGAAATTGTAGTGTGCAATAGCAGAATGCGGATAGAAGTAAATTGAACAGATCTGAAAAGCCTGATTCACATAGCCTGATTCATATAGGATGAACAGAACAGTGAAATCAGGTTTTTTTAGGCAAAAAATATACCCCCATACCGTATATTTTGAAGATATAAAACAGTTTGGAGATATAAAATAATAATGTACAAAGGATATACGACCAGCGTGTATAGATTTTAAGCTCAGTAAATGAGGGTGTTGCTTATAAAAGAATGCTGCCATCCAAATGTGACAACCTGGTATGTGCAGTCGTTTACTGCGACTCCGTCCAAGTCGATACCCTTATTCCTTAGTGTAGTGTGGTTGAACCAGCACAATTTACGCATACACTATCATGTAAACCAAAGGAGGTACACCTATGACTCAACATGAACCCGAAGCTGACACGATCACTTCAGACGTAACTTCATCATCAGCACCAGCTGCGCCTGCCGAGCTACAGCAATTAAAACTGCAAATCGGCGGCATGACCTGCGCGGCCTGCGCGACTCGCATCGAAAAAGGTTTGCGCCGTATGGACGGCGTGGCAGAGGCGAATGTGAATCTAGCGATGGAAAATGCACTTGTTACCTATAATCCAAAGCAACTACAAGCAGATGAGATCGAGCAGAAGATCGGCAAGCTAGGTTATTCCGTGTTGCATGAAACGGTCTACTTAGACATTTCCGGCATGACCTGTGCCGCTTGCTCTGCTCGCATCGAAAAAGGTCTTGCGCGCATGGATGGCATAGCTGAAGCACAGGTGAATCTGATGCTGGAAACGGCGCGTGTGAGCTTTGATGCTGGCACGGTTAGCGTGCAGGATATTACGGATAAAGTGGCACGGCTTGGTTATAAGGCGTCTATTCAGGAGCAGGAAGGTGCAGAAGAACGCCGCGATCAACTACAACACAAACGCGGTTTGCAGCTGTTGATCTCGATCATATTGTCGCTGCCGCTGCTGTGGACGATGGTGGCGCATTTTAGCTTTACCTCATGGATCTATATGCCACATGTGCTTATGATTCCGTGGGTGCAATGGTTGCTTGCGACTCCCGTACAGCTTGTGATCGGCTGGCAATTTTATAAAGGCGCGTACAAAGCGCTACGTGGAGGCAGTGCGAATATGGATGTGCTCGTTGTGCTGGGCACGTCGGCTGCTTATGTTTACAGCGTGTTTTTAATGATTCGGGAGTGGATGGAGCCAGGCTTTCAAGCACAGCTGTATTTTGAAGTGAGCAGTATGCTGATTACGCTCATTCTGCTCGGAAAATGGCTGGAGCATCGTGCGAAAAGCCGTTCCTCTTCCGCCATTCGTAGCCTGATGAATTTGCGCGCCCAGCATGCGCTAGTTGAGCGGGATGGACAGGAAGTGCAAATCGCCGCTGAAGAAGTGCGTGTCGGCGATATCGTGATCGTAAAACCCGGCGAGAAAATTCCAGTCGACGGTATCGTACTGGATGGACGCTCCTCTGTTGACGAATCGATGCTGACCGGGGAAAGTTTGCCTGTAGACAAGACAAACGGAGATCGTGTGATTGGAGCAACGATCAATCAGAACGGACGTCTGCGCTTCCGTGCTGAACGGATCGGTAAACATACCGCGTTAGCACAAATTATTGGAGTCGTTGAGCAGGCGCAAGTGTCCAAAGCGCCGATTCAACGTATGGCAGACGTGATCTCTGGTATTTTCGTACCGATTGTCATCGGGATTGCGCTGCTGACATTCGGTATCTTTTACTTTGGCGTAGAACCCGGACAATTTAGCGGCGCACTGGAAAAAGCGATTGCGGTGCTAGTTATCGCCTGTCCGTGCGCGCTAGGATTAGCGACACCCACATCGATTATGGCTGGCTCAGGCCGAGCGGCTGAGTATGGCATTCTGTTCAAAGGCGGTGAGCATCTGGAAACCGCCCATCGTATCGATACTGTAGTATTGGACAAAACGGGCACAATCACCCGTGGCGAGCCGGTACTGACCGATTGGCATGTACAAGCTGACGTATTACCAGAAGCGCAATGGCTGGCACTCGTGGCAGGCGCGGAAAGCGCGTCCGAGCATCCATTGGCACGTGCAATTGTGGAAGGGTTGAAGGAACAAAATGTACAACCAGCGCCGCTGCAAGCATTTGATAATATACCGGGCAAGGGTATCGTCGCTACCTATGCAGAGCATACGATACGTATCGGAACACGCCTGCTAATGCAGGAGGCAGGCATAGCTACCGACGAGCTGGAAGCTTCCATTCAGGAGCTGGAACAGCAGGGTAAAACGGTCATGCTAACCGCCATAGATGATCAATATGGGGGCTGGATCGCCGTTGCGGATACCGTCAAAGATACATCCGCTGGAGCGATTCAGCGCCTGCAACAGATGGGTCTGAACGTGATCATGATTACAGGCGATAACGAACGCACCGCTCAGGCAATTGCCGCCCAAACCGGAATCCAGCACGTACTAGCAGGCGTACTGCCTGAAGGTAAAGCTGCCGAGATTAAACGCCTGCAAGACAAAGGACATATCGTAGCGATGGTAGGCGACGGCATTAACGATGCTCCTGCACTGGCGACAGCCAACACAGGCATCGCCATCGGCACCGGAACCGACGTCGCTATGGAAGCCGCCGACATCACCCTGATGCGTGGCGATCTGGACGGCATCGCCGATGCTATCCTGGTCAGCCGCCGCACGATCCGCAATATCCGTCAAAATCTATTCTGGGCACTCGCTTACAACGTCATCGGCATCCCCATTGCCGCGATTGGCCTTCTAGCCCCCTGGCTAGCCGGCGCTGCGATGGCATTCAGCTCGGTATCGGTCGTACTCAATTCCTTGCGTTTGCAGCGCATTAAGTTACAACGTGAACAGGTCTGAGTGGGAGTTTGACACGTCTTGGTTACGAGTAAATGTCTTTGATTACAATGGAACGAGTCTGACTGGAAAGTTATAAGTACGACGACAAGCAAGCAGCAAAGCAGCCAGCGATCATAGGATATGAATAAAAGAATGGATTCAATCCAGCTGTACACCTTCTGCGTGACTTTGCTCCTACTGTGTTAATAATGTAATATACTTATGAAACATAAGTAGAGAATCACAAGCAGACAGGAGTGACTACTCGGATGAATGATACAATCCGTTTATTAATGAACCACCGCTCAATCCGTAGCTACAAGCCGGACGCGGTAACCGATGAACAAATAGAAGCGATTGTGGCAGCAGGACAGATGGCGTCTAGCTCCAGCAATGTGCAGGCGTATAGCGTAATTGCAGTAAGAGATCCTGAACGCAAAGCAAACCTTGCTCGTATGGCAGGCAGTCAGCGCTACATTGAGGAATGCCCTGTATTCCTCGTCTGGTGTGCAGACCTGTATCGTCTGGAACATGCAGCACAGACGCATGCGCCGGAGAAAGAATCGTATTCCGATGCCGTCGAGAACTTTATCGTGGCTACGGCGGATGTCACACTAGCTGCTCAGAACGCAGCCATCGCGGCTGAATCGATGGGGCTTGGTGTTGTGTATATCGGTGGTATTCGTACCGATATCGAAGGCGTATCCGAGCTGCTGGGCTTGCCCGAACTCGTTTACCCGATCTATGGCATGTGCATCGGCTATCCGAATCAGGAACCCGGTTTGCGTCCACGTTTGCCGCTCAAAGCTGTATTGCATAATGAAGCTTACCAAGCAGAGACGACATTGCAAGCGGTAGAAGAATATGACCAGACGATGGTGCAGTATTTGTCCGAACGTACAGGTGGTACCAAAACTACACCGTGGTCACAGCAAATGGCGCAAAAGCTGACTACGCCTTCTCGGATGCAGTTGAAAGAGTTTTTGGAGAAGAAAGGTTTTAACAAGCGTTGATTCAAGCATTCTAAAAGTGTATGTAGGATGTAGAAATGTGTGTGCGTATGAATATAGCAAAGCCCTCAGTCGTTAGGACCGAGGGCTTTAAGTCGTGGAATGTGCAGATTTTGTCTGTTTATCATCCATTTCGTTTACGATCTATTGTGCTTGAAATCGATCTACTGCTGATGATTCAACAACTTACTACTCGGCGGCAAAAACAACGCCACCACCAGATTAAGCACCGCTACAGCCAGCATCAGCAGGAACACCGCATGAATACCACTTGCAATCTGCTCCGGGCTATCTGCGGTAACGATCGAGTTGAACACCAGACCGAATACGGCGACACTGACCGTTTGACCGAGGGAGTTCATCAATGTGTTCGTTGAGGTCGCCACACTACGCATACGGAAGTCGACCGCGCCCTGAATGATGACCATCGATGGGGTCACAATACAGCCCATGCCCAGTCCGATCAGCACAAGCGAAGCAACGATCAGTCCATACGAGGAGCCTGCCTGCATAATCGCGACGAGCAAGCTACCTGCGACGACGAGTGCGGAGCCGAATATAATGAGCCATTTGGCACCGATACGGTACATGAATCTACCCGACAGCGTCGACGCAAGCGGCCAGGCGATTGACATCGGCATCAGAGCAAGACCAGCCATCGTTGCACTGGAGCCGGACACATCTTGCATCCACAGTGCACAGTAGACGGTTACACCCATTACCATCCAGCGCGTCGTGAAGCCAAGAATATACGGAATGTTCAGCACCGGATTGCGGAACAGACTAAGTGGTAACATCGGTTCAGCCGCTCGCCGCTCGATCCACAGGAACAGACCGAGAAAGACGACAGTCACGAGAAACATCACCAGAATGAGTGGAGAATTCCATGCATATTCCTCACCGCCTGTTAACAAGGCAAGCAGCAAGGCGGTCATCCCGATCGTGAACGTAATCGCACCGGCATAATCGATCGCCTTTTTTTGCTTCGCAAACGATTCGTGGTAATACAGGAAAATAAACATAATCGCAATCACCCCGACCGGCAGATTAATAAAGAAAATCCAGCGCCAGGAAATATAATCGACAAAATAGCCACCGACCAGTGGTCCGAACAAGCCGGCAATTGACCAGACAGACGAGAAAATCCCCTGTACCTTCGCACGTTCCTTCCCTGGATACAGATCGCCAACGATCGTAAACGTGACCGGTGTCAGCGCACCAGCGCCAATCCCTTGTAGCGCACGATACCAGATTAGTTCAGTCATCGAGTCAGCCAATCCGCATAGCATCGAGCCGACGACGAACAGACCGAGACCGATTGCAAATACGAGCCGGCGTCCGTACAGATCGCCCAGCTTGCCGAAGATCGGGGTGGCGATACAGGTCGTTAATGTATAGACGGAGAAAATCCAGCTGATCAGGCTGAGTCCGCCGAGTGAATCAATAATACGTGGTGAAGCGGTACTAACAACGGTCGAATCCAGCGCCCCGATGAAGAGGGCGGCTAGTAAACCTACCGTTACCATAGAGCGGTTCGTTTCTTTAGACATAGCGAGGTTTTCCTTCTTCCTGTTCTGGTATATCAAAGCTGTATTCTCTTTTAAAGTAAATCGAGCAACTCCAATCAGAAGTTTGTCTATTTTAAGATGCACATCTAAAAATATGCGTTTTTATAGTAGCACAATTCAGAAGGCACACCCCTTATCATTTTATAATCTGGCGCAATTTTGGCTTTTACTGGTACGATGCTGCTCTGTCTGAACAGGCTAAAATCGCATCGGTAGTACGCAGTCCTGACAATGGTCTCGTCCTACGTGATGTTGCTCATATTTAATGTAAATATATTATTATTTCTAGCTTTGCATCCCAATTAAAGCGAATTGCAGTGCAGCTTGAATATATAATATGCCCGATCACCATCCAAATCTAGTTACACAACGTACATATAGATGATACTGTCTATCCATGTTGCCGTGTAGGTGAATGTCTTAATCATAAGATCCATAAAAATAACCAGATTCATTTTTTAAATATACTCCTGTGCGCAACCGATTAGCGTATACTTAGAGTAGCATCCATTATCTTACAAGCTTATCGTATATCGTCGCCGATACATTACCGGAGAGGAAGAACATTTTATTCATGAATTATAAAAAGCAACAGGTTTTCGGCTTTGGTTTTCTGTTAGCACTTTCCGTCGTTTTATTTATTATTGAAGGGCTTATTTTGCAATACACCTCCATCTCAGGTGTATGGGGCGTAACAGGTATTTTAATGTTAGTGTTGCTTACGAGCGGAATCACAATCGCGATATGGACGATTCGGCGTACAACCGAGCGTTTGAAATTGGCGACTGATCTGATTAATAATACGGATTTTAATGAAGCTGAACGTCTTCCGCGTCTGACCGTAGAAGGTGGCGATGAAATTTCTAATATCGCTGAGGCGTTTAATCAAATGTCGCTGACACTGGAGATGCACAATCGCAAAGTCCGTGAAACGTCTGAACGTCTGGAAGACAGCAACTGGGTACAGACACAATTCGCGTTAACCGGCAACATTTATCAAGGGATTAACAACAAACAGGAATTAGCTGAAAAGATGATGACACGGCTTGTTCCTCTGCTGGAAGCTGCCTACGGATTGTTGTATTACACAGCACAGGACGAACAGGGCAAATATTTTCAATTGGAGTGTTCCTATTCGGCGTATACAGATATGCCAGCAGCTATTGCGTCATTTCGACCGGGTGAAGGGATAATTGGACGTGTTGCTAGCACACAACAGGTTATCGTTCTGAATGATACGGCGGAGCATCCTATTCGAATTCAGACCGGTCAGGCTGCATTGACGCCGCGCCAAATTGTGGTGACACCTATTGTATTCGATGGACAGATCATCGCTGTATGGGAGCTAGGTTCACTCCAGGCCTTTACTGCGCGTCAGTTGCAGCTGATCGAGCTGGTATGTACTAATTTTGGAGTAGTTATTAATAATATTGAGAATCGGATGCAGGTGGATCGATTATTGTATGATTCTCAGCAGTTGAATCAAGAGCTTCAGGCACAACAGGAGGAGCTTCAGGTGCAACAGGAGGAGCTTCAAACTATCAATGAACAATTGCGCGAACGAAGTGAGTTTGCCGAATCCAAAACGCATGAACTGGAAGCAACACAACAGGAGTTGCAAGATTATGCCCAGAAATTGGAACAAAGTTCAGGCTACAAAAGTCAGTTTCTTGCCAATATGTCCCATGAATTGCGCACACCGATTAACAGTATTCTTATTTTGTCGCAATTGATTGCTGAGCTTGAGCCGACCCATGAAGAAGATGAAGTGCCAAAGTATGGCAGTATTATTCATCGTTCTGGTGAAGATTTGCTAGCCTTGATTGATGATATTTTGGATCTGTCTAAAGTGGAAGCAGGTATGGTGGAAGTGCATCATGAAAGGGTATCACTGTTTGATCTGCCAGAAACGTTAAGCTACAGTTTTAACAAGCTGGCAGAACAACGAGGCATTGCCTTCCATTATACGATAGATCCCGATCTTTCTGATGAGATCTATACGGATGGGAAACGATTACAGCAAATATTGAAAAATTTACTTTCCAATGCGTTTAAGTTTACACCGAGTGGATCGGTGACGTTAAAAATAGAGCCAGCCCATCGCGCTATTCCGGCTCAGGGCTATAGCATACCGGATCATATGGAACAATGGATTGCCATCTCGGTAATCGATACCGGCATAGGTATTGCTAAGGATCGCCAACAGCTTATTTTTGATGCCTTTCAACAGGAAAAAGGATCTTTGACAGAGCGTGATTACGGTGGCACCGGTCTGGGATTGTCAATTTGCCGTGAGTTTTCGCGTCTGCTGGGTGGCTTTGTTACGGTAGAGAGTGAGCAAGGCAAAGGCAGTACATTTACCCTGTATCTGCCTGCTCAACAAGATGAAAAGGATGCAGTTGCAGTGGACATGCGCGATTCCGGCCCGATCGAGACTGCACCAACGATGCAAATTTTGCAAGACAAGCATGTGCTGCTGGTGGATGATGATCCGCGCAATATTGTCGCTCTGGAAAGTGCACTAAAAGTCAAAGGCATGAAAGTGTTCAGCGTTGCTGATGGCATGCGGGCACTAGACATGCTGGAGCAAGTGAAACCGGATCTGATTTTAATGGATATGATGATGCCGGTTATGGATGGTTATGAGGCGCTGCGACAAATTCGTCTACGTCCGGAGTGGAGGGAGCTTCCGATTATTGCTCTGACTGCCAAAGCAATGAAGGATGATCGTGAACGCTGTCTGCAAGCTGGCGCGTCCGACTATTTGAGCAAACCTATTCATATGACACAATTGCTATCAGCTATGCAGGTCTGGTTAACTCGTGTACAGGCGTATTCAAACGATAACGAGCTGGAAAACAAATGAGCCTAGCCTATACTTGTATACTATAGTCACGAAACGCACTGGATAACGAGAAGCAGACAACCGCAAAGCCCGCTTTAGTTCCGCATATGCGGCTGAAGCGGGCTTTTTGTAGCGCTAGTGGATTTCATGGTAGTCATTATATAGAAATAGCAGAGCAACAGCGACATTCCATCTCATTAGAGCTATATTCGGTAAAAGCGACGTGCATTTCCATATAGCAATGCAGCTGCATCGCTAACATCGAGTCTTTGAATATGTGCCCACGCACGGCATACATCTACCACCATCGCTGGTGTCGTTGATTTGCCGGCAAAAGGCCCTTCAAACGGCCACGGCCCATCCGTTTCTGTCATGACCAGTTCACGCGGATACAGCGCAGCCAGTTCACGAATGTCAGACTCATACACAATATCTGGTGTAAACGAAATATAGTATCCGCTTTGTGCCAGTCGATGGATTTGCGCTACCGAACCTTTAAACCAGTGGAAATGCGCACGTGTGATGTTATGCTGCTCCAGCAAATCACAGACCGTATCTGCATCATCGTACACGGCATGCAGCACGACAGGTTTATCATAACGTTTGGCCAATCGCAGATGCTGATCGAGCAGATCGATATAGCCCTGTTCATCCAGTGCATACCCTTCAGCGGCAAGCTCCTGCCGACGATAATACGGCAGACCGATCTCACCAACAGCTACCGCTTCGCTGATTCGTGTCTCGATCCATTGTAGTAATGCTCCCGTTTGCTGGGAGTTAGGTAGCGGTTGCTCTGGATGATAGCCATATGCAGGCTTAACGATACCTGGATACGTGCGTGCCAGCGATTCGGTACGTTGGCAGGATTCCCGATTCATCGATACAGCGATGAGTGTATCCAGTCCATAACGTGGCAGCTCGCGAATGATGGAACGCACATCGGCATCGCTGTATTGATCCAGATGAATATGCGTATCGATCCATGATAAGGCTGTCATCGCGCGCTCACCTCCTCACGTAGCAGCTCCGTTAGCCGTCTGCGTAGCGCGATAAATGAAGGGGTATCCACCAGTTCTTCGCGCCGTGGACGTTCAAATGGCACTTCGACTCGTTCCAGCACATGTGCTGGACGATTGGATAACACATAGATCGTATCGGACAGCAGTAAAGCTTCTTCAATATGATGTGTAATAAACACAACCGAGCGCCGATTTTCCTCCCAGATACGCAGCAGCCAGCTTTGCATCTCACTGCGCGTAAAAGCATCCAGTGCGCTAAACGGTTCATCCAGGCAGAGCAGTGATTGCGGTCCCAGTAATGCGCGTAGAAAAGCAACACGCTGCTGCATCCCACCAGATAACGTATGAGGATACGCCTGCCGAAAATCGCCCAGTCCAACTTTATCCAGCCAAACGCGTGCCATTTCCAGCGATTCCCGTTGTGGCAAGCCGGCAGTCTCACGTGCGAGCACGACATTTTGTTCAATCGTGCGCCACGGAAACAGGGCAGGTTGCTGCGGCATATAACCGGCACGTCCACGCTGTCCATTGATGCGTTTGCCCTGTAGCATAATGGCACCATCGTCTGGCAGCAATACGCCGCCGATCATTTGCAGCAGCGTACTTTTGCCAGAGCCAGACGGCCCAATGATCGATACGAATTCGCCCTCCTGCACAGTGAGCGAGATATCGTCCATCACCTGAAGCTGTTTTTTGCCCCTGCCGAATGTTTTGGAAATATGGCGTAGCTCTAAAAAAGGTGCGTCCGGCTTCGGGAAGTCCGATTGAGCCAAATGTGCCAGTGTGCTACTTGGTACAGGGGACGTGTGATCTGTCGATAAATTAGGACTTTTCATCTCCATGTCCTCCTTGTCGCTCATGATTGGTTCGTTGCCAGCGAATGCACCAGTGCTCCAGCAGTACAATGAGCGAGAACATGACCAGACTGAGTGCAATGACGATCAGAATGGCTACAAACATCCGGTCGGTGCGAAATGCCGATTGCTGCAATAGCATATAATACCCAAGTCCCTGATCACTGCTAATCCATTCCGCAATAATCGCGCCCATAATGCTATAGGTCGCCGCAATCCGCAGTCCGGAAAAGACCGCAGGCAGACTGTACGGTAATTCCAGCTTCCAAAATATCTGACCGCGATTAGCGCCGATCATTTGCATATAATTGAGCATCGTCCGATCTGTTCCAGCCAGTCCGCCGAGTGCGGCGACCGTGATTGGGAAAAAGCAGACGAGTACAATGACGATCAGCTTCGATAGAATACCAAAGCCGAACCAGATAATGAGCAGTGGGCCAAGTGCGATCACCGGAATATTTTGACTTAAAATAAGCAGCGGATACAACGCCTGCCGCAGAAATGGAATCACATGCAAAATGCCAGCCACAAGCAGACCAATCACCACACCGATGCCAAAGCCCTCCAGTGTCAGCTGTAGCGTTGCCCACGTATGTCCGAGCAGACGATCATAGCTGTTGCTAGCTTCGGTTACGATTCGTGCTGGACTGGGGAGAATCCAGTCCTCGATATGAAAAAATGACGTTGCCGCCTGCCACAATAGCAGGAACAAAACGACCGCCCCTAAGGGCGGCCATATGCCTTTCCACCAGTCACGTATAGACATTAGCGATACTTCTCAGTCAAACCGTCCATACTAATGCCGTCTGGACTATGGGCGATTTTGATCTGGGAAATGATGCTGGGGCTGCCTTTCTCCACAAGCGCCTCATGCATACGACGAACGATATCCAGCAGTTCTGTCAGTTCGCCCTCCATCGTTGTTTCGAGTGGATGGACTTCGTATTTTACGCCAGCTGATTGAATGACTTCGATGGCTGCATCTACATAATCGTAGGAGTGCTCACCTGGTTGTGTTTTGGGGATGACTTGAATGCTGAGTAGGGTGTGTGACATGATTTTCCTCCTGAGTTGGTAATAAACATCTTTTGCTGGGGACGCTGTTTGCAAACTATGGTGGTGGGCATACACCACTCCGGGAAGGAATAAGGGGACGGACTCCCGTCTCGCACAGGAATCTACGGAGTAGGAGTGAGTTGTAGATTCCCGTGCTCAAAAGTCGTCCTTTCCCCTTATTTCCGTCCCTCCGCTCCGTGCTGCTCGCATCATTGTTTGCACACACGTCTTCGCAAAATGATGTTGTATTACCCTGTTTATTTTATAGCCGTAACGCATGTTACTTTAAAAAATACTTTATAAAAAATCATATGCTTCATCACTGATTGTAATTTATTCCGTGCCACGCAATTTCATCCTAAATCTCACCTTATTCCTAAACTCTACCTTAATAAGATAAAGGCTACTTCTCCAGTAAAATGAAAGTCACTTCTCATTAACGCTCTGATGCGCGATCGAAGCAATATCAAAGCTAAAACAATGAAGCGATATCAAGGGAAGAAAGCACGCTCAAAACAATGAAGTGATATCAAGGCAAGGAAGCACGCTTAAAGCAACGAAGTAATATCAAGGCAACGAAGCAACATTGAAGTCACAAAGCGACATCCATGAAATCAAGCACTTTCAAATCAATTACGTTAGCAGCAATCATTTACTTGTTTGCGGTGCTGGCAAGAACTCGTTGGTAAAGGCTTTGCTAGCGTCGAGTGGTTGTTCGAGTAGTTTCTGTTTGTACATCCAGTCGGCGTAGCCTTTCCATACCTGCTCTTTTTGCAGTCCCCACTGGGAAGCGTCGTCTTGATAGCGTGGGGATAGCCATTCCTGGCTTGCTTTGACGAGTTTAGGATCGAGATCAGGTACGGCTTTGATCAGGATATCGGCTGCTTTGTCGGGATTGGCAATCGCGTATTCGTAGCCTTTAGCGGTTGCGCTCATAAAAGCTTTGACCAGTTCGGGGTCTTTTTGAATTTGTTGTTCATTGGTAGTGATGACCGGTGTGTAGTAATCCAGACTTGGTGAGTAATCTTTGACGTACAGCATATCGAGCGGTTCGCCGCGTAGTTTCGCTTCGATTCCAGTCCAGCCGTAGTAGATCCATGCAAAATCAATGCCTTTTTTTACAGCTGTAAAATAGTCGGCATCGCCGATATTGACGCTTTTCACTTTGCTCACATCGCCGCCATCGGTATCCATAATCGACTTCATGACCGCTTCTTCTACCGGAGAACCCCATGCGCCGTAGGATTTGCCTTCCATGTCTTTCGGTGTTTTGATGCCGCGATCAACCGGTGCGGCAAAGCCGGATGTATTATGTTGAATGATTGCTGCAATCGATACGAGTGGGACACCCTGTACACGTGCTTGCGTTACGCTTTCCTGATAGCTGATGCCGAATGGCACTTTACCGGAAGCAACGAGCGTATCCGCGCCGCTCTGACCCGGTTGGATAATCTCGACGTTCAGTCCGGCATCTTTGTAATAACCCATTTGCTGAGCGACATACAGTCCGGTATGGTTCGTATTTGGTGTCCAATCCAGCACCACCTGTACATCTTTAAGCGCGGGTGTGCTGCCATTAGACGCGGTTTGGGAAGTCGTCCCTTCCTTTTGTCCACATGCGGTCATGATGAGTAAGGCGCTTACGAGCAGCAGCGTGCCCAGCATCGTTCCAAGTTTTCTCATTGCTGTTATTTCTCCCTTCGTCTACTAACCTGTATAAAATAAAAAAGCGCCCCGGACCCGGGACGACATAGGTGCATATATGAGCTTACATACATGGCATGTGTAGCTTCCTACGCTGGCATTATCCAGATCAGGTATAAGGGTCAGTATTAATCGAATACACTCTCAGCCGAACTCCTCCAGCTCCCCACACGTTATGCGCTTTTTCTAGGTGTAATTATAGACGAGCATGAACGACCTGTCCAGCAGGATCGTAGCAGGGGGATGCGGTTCAGCATGCAACAGAGCGGGTATGTAACGAGTGGAGACATGAACGCGTCTGACGCGAAACATGGAACTTAGACGAACCTATTTCGATGTGAATTGTGAAAGGAGCTTGATTATGAGTACAGCAACTACAGAACAAGCAATCATCAAAGCCCTATCGAACAATCCGTTTTGCTCATTTGGCACAGTGGAGAACAACAAGCCACGTGTCCGCTATATGGCAATATATAATGATGGATTACAGATCCATCTGGCGACAGATCGCAAAACACATAAAGTAGAAGAGTTGGAGCAGAACCCGAACTGCTACTTGCTGCTTGGCTATGAAAAGGGCGGCAACAACGAAGTTGTACAGATTGAAGCGACTTGCAAAGTGTCCAGTGACAGCGAACTGAAAGAGCGCGTCTGGAAAGACGAGTTCAAAAAGTGGCTGGATGGCCCGGATGATCCGGACTATGTCGTACTGGATATTACACCGCAAACGATTGAATACATCGATCAGGACGGTAATCGTCAAACATGGGAAGCATAATCGCCGACATGTAACGCGTATTTATCCGACAAAATTAGCGCTATTCAGCGCTTTGGAACGAACCATAAGCGGACTCAGGCACAATTGCTGGAGTCCGCTTTTTGCGCGCCTTGACTGAGAAGAGCTAGAAAACACGTTTATTCGTTATCGAATTTTGTAATATTTACGTGTACATAGGGAGGGGAAGAAGCGTATTTTTTGTCAGTTTTTGCTTCCATTATCAGGATAAAATAGGGACTGTAGGAACTTGAAACGGCTTGTAAAATTAAGGTATAACGAATATAAAGCTACAAATTTTAGTTATTAAGCATGTGGTTCATCCTATGAATAATAGGATATAATCAACGGTGTTTTTATAGCAGTGCGTAGCATCCTATTTACGTATGAGCGATCATACGACAAGGTGACATACCGTTTCCAGACGGAGTCTCCTCCATAGCAGTAGAACGCTGCTGGTCAGTGCGGATGATGGATGCCGGAAGGGATAATCGACGGGAGGTGGTTTCCTTGGATTTGAGAAAGATGGAACAACAAATCGAGCAGGAGCGTCGTATTTTGAATCAGATGGCTGCCGAGCATGGCATTTGTGACCACCGCGTGATCGATCAATCCGAACAACTCGATCGGATTATGGATTCCTATCTGTATCATAAACAGCTTAAAAATAGAAAACTGTCTCGCGATTTGAATGAGAATTGCTTTCCACAAGCACCGTTGGAAGGCTGAAAATGAAAACGCCAAGCTGGCTCCATGCCGGTTTGACGTTTTTTTGTTTATGTTGCGCCATCAAGAGGAAATGGTGTAGTGATCGTGATGCAGCGGAGGATATCGGGCATACGGTTTATCCTTGCAAACAAGTTTATTGCCATCATGATCGACCGTATCGCATACTGAGATCATTCATCTGCATGCAGAAGGAGTGGAACTCATGATGGGCAAACACAGTGGAATCACATCGATGTCATCGGACAGGCAATTTTTGATACAGCAAGCGCTGGATGAACTGGATGCACGTTATGATGCAGCCGTGCATATGGTATGGGGAGAAGACGGGCAACATGACACCCGTGAAAGCGCGCATTATGCGCTAGGGCTGCTCTTATGCGGCGGTGCTGAACAAATCGCCACAGCTAGCCGCATCATTCAGCAGATCCTTGATCTACAGCTTGTACAGCCGGGTGAAATCTACGATGGTACATTTAATACATCGCTGGAGCGTGCGTGGCCTCCAGCCGGACATAGCGCCTGGAGCAGCTTTCCGCCAGGTTTTGGTTATGCGCAGTCGGATGCGCTGGATGAAGTGTATCGTCGCTTTGCGAAGTACGGTAATCTGAGCGAAAATGAGCAGCTGGCGCAGCTATTCCGTCAGGCGACCGATGAAGTGTTTCCGCGTGTATGGGAAAGCTTTGATCCGAACTGGCGCGAATTTATCGCGTCCACGTTTGCGGTGATTTTGGAGTATTTTGAACATGAATTGCCGGTGGAGCTAGTTGAAGGTATGGATCGTGCAATGCAGCTTACGGTAACGACTTCGCTCGAACGTTATCGCTCACAATCGATTCCGACCAATACGAATATTGAGCTGATGCATCTGTTTATTACTCATTATTACGGGCATCGTTATGGACAACTGGACTGGATGACACATGCGGAGCAAGGAGCGGCTGCACTGCATCGCGATTATATGGAGCTGCATTCGTTTGCCGAGTTTAATTCCAGCACCTATTATGGTGTTGATCTGACCGTGCTTGGCATGTGGCGCGTCTATGGACGCACGCTGTCATTTCGTCATATGGGTCTGGAAATGGAACATGGATTATGGCAGGATATCGCCGACTTTTACGGCCCGATGCTGGAAAATATATGCGGTCCTTTCGCACGCAGTTATGAAAATGATATAACGGAGCACAGTTCGATCGGTGTACTGCTCTATCTGGCACTCGGCGAATCGTACCGTCATCTGACCCGGGTCAATTGTGAAACGAGTCATAATCTGCTGATCGCGCTGGTAGGTGTGGACTTGAAAGAGCAGACACAAGAACGTCTTCTTCATACGGGCACTGAGCGCTTTGTCACCCGTCAATTCAAAGAGCTATGTGAACGCGATCTGCCGGGGCAAAATCGCCATGTATGTACAGCGAAAGCATGGATTACCGATCGGCTCATGATCGGCGGGCTGTCAGGGAGCCGCAATACGAATGGACAGATGCATCATGCTACCGCCCATTGGATGACGGCAACGGGTGAGCGTTATTCGCTGCGTATGGTACGTAGACAACAGGGGCAGAGCTGGAATACACATTTACGCGGAATGAGCTTTGATGTGGAGGTAGGTGTGCGTAAGCTGAACATTGTCGCACGATTCCAGACGATGCTACCGATGGAGCTTGTGTTTGAGCTGGATGGCCCACAGCTGGACCAGATTCATGTGACAGCGGATGGCTGGCATTTACCTGGCTTGCACATTGCGGTGCATACGGATGCGTCTACACCAACTGTAGTACAGTCTGGCTCGCGCGCCGAAATCGTCTATGCTGCTGGAAAGTCGAATAGTAGCTCGGACGTACTGCATTTTGCACTGACATTGGATGAACAATAAAAAGTATGGCAGAGCTGGCGATGTCCTGTGTAGATGTAGGATGTGCTACACAGGACAGGCTGTATGGAGAAATGGGTAAAACAGGAATAGAAACGGACATAGATATAGCGCAGGCGGCTAGAATGTAGATTGCTAGAGCCTATACAGAGCAGAAAGGGTACAAACAGAGAGTAAAAACGAGAGTACACACAAAGCGTACAAATAGGAGTACATACAGACAGATAGTACAAACAGCAGCACACACAGACAGAGAGGACAAACAGGGACAGCGTAGGTGACGACGAGGTAGAAATAGAGATAGATCATTATTTGAGCGCGCCGAAATACTGCTGAAAACGACGACAATCATGCCATTTCACTCTGCCCAAAAGACAACACCAACATAACAACAGATAGCAGCTTTTGCATGAAATTAAAAAAAATAGTAAATAAACGTTAACTTATGCTTCAAATATTGTAATCAATAGTATACAATTTTACCAAGCAATCGCACGTAAGGACGTTTGTTAGCTTCGATTTTACCACCGGTCAATATTTCACAGGTCGTAAGCGAAAATGCACTGACCATGCTGTTTGTACATATCTGGCTTCAACCACTGTTTTACCGACCGATTTTGGAAGCGATACAAAATGACTCTGATACGTGCCCAACATCATGTGGGAGGGGTTATGCATTTTGAAACTGGGGAAAAAGACAATTCGTAAAGCAGTGACCGCTCTGGTCGCACTACAGCTATTTGCTGTGACAGCTGTTCCGGTATTCGCAGCGGAAACAACTGGAAGTGCCGTCGTTAAAATTCGTCTGATGGAGACGACCGATATTCATACGAACGTCGTCAACTATGATTACTACTCCGACAAGCCGACCGATGAGTACGGCTATGCCAAAACAGCTACACTGATCAAGCAAGCTCGCGCTGAAGCGAAAAACAGCGTCTTGATCGATAATGGTGATCTGCTGCAAGGCACACCGCTGGGCGATTATATGGCAAAAGTAAATCCGCTCAAACCCGGTGAAGTTCATCCGGTGTACAAAGCGATGAATCAGTTCGGCTATGATGCAGGTAACTACGGTAACCATGAATTCAACTATGGTCTGGATTTCCTTGCAAACGCAGTCAAAGGCGCTAATTTCCCATATGTGAATGCCAATATTTATACGGATGATGGTACAGGCAAAGGCGAGAAAAACTATTTTACCCCTTACCTCATTCTCGACAAAAAAGTAACGGATGAGAGCGGCGCGACACACGACCTGAAAGTGGGCGTGATCGGCTTCGTTCCACCGCAAATTATGCAATGGGACAGCGCCAACCTGAACGGCAAAGTGGTCGTGAAGGATATCGTAGAGACGGCGAACAAGTTCATTCCACAAATGAAGGCAGAAGGTGCAGACATCATTATCGCGGTTCCGCACTCTGGCTTTGAAGATATTCCGCAAACCGAACTGATGGAAAACTCCGTGCTGTACTTAAGCAAAGTGCCAGGCATTGATGCAATCATGTTCGGCCATGCGCACAAAGTATTCCCAAGCAGCGACTTCGCTGGCAAAACAGGCGTTGATCTGGCCAAAGGCACGATCAATGGTGTACCTTCCGTGGAGCCTGGCTTCTGGGGCGACCATCTCGGTATTATCGATATGGAGCTGACGCAAGATGGCGACAAATGGAAAGTAACCAATTCGACGGTTGAAGCACGTCCAATTTATGACAAAGCGACCAAATCCGCACTTGTTGGTGCAGATCAAAGCGTTGTCGATTCCGTATACAAAGAGCACGAAGAAACACTGGACTATATCCGCGGGCCAGTCGGCACGACAACGTCCCGTATTACGAGCTATTTTGCACTGGTGAAAGATGATCCATCGATCCAGATTGTTACCAATGCTCAAAAATGGTATCTGGAGCAAAAGCTGCAAGGTACCGATTATGAAGGGATGCCGATTTTGTCCGCAGGTGCACCATTCAAAGCAGGCGGCCGTTCTGGTGCGAACTATTACACCGATATCCCAGCAGGCACGATTGCGATCAAAAACGTATCTGACCTGTATGTGTATCCAAACACCGTCTATGCGGTCAAAGTCAATGGAGCGGAAGTGAAAAACTGGCTGGAATGGTCCGCAGGCCAATTTAACCAGATCGATCCGTCCAAAACAGGCGAACAGCCGCTGATCAATATGGACTTCCCAACGTATAATTTTGACGTGATTGATGGCGTAACATATCAGATCGATGTGACACAGCCAGCAAAATACGATGGCAAAGGCACAGTGGTCAATGAGTCTGCTAACCGTATCGTCAATCTGGAATACAACGGCAAGCCGATTGATCCAAAGCAGGAGTTTATCGTAGCAACGAACAACTATCGCGCATCTTCATCCAAACTGGCGAATCCAGATGGTAAGCGTATCGTTCTGGCTGCTCCAGATGAGAACCGTCAGGTCATCATCGACTATATCCGTGAAAACAAAACGATCAACCCGACAGCTGACGGTAACTGGTCGTTCGCTCCAATCAAAGGTAAAGCCAATGTGACGTTTAACACATCACCTAATGCACAAAGCGCATTGTCCACCAAATCGGCAGTAGCGGATAAAGGTGAAGCGATCACTTATGCAGGCAGTGCAACAGATGGATTTGCTAAATATACAATCGATCTGTCGACAGCAACAGCACCTGTGAAAGGTAGCGAACCTGCCAAGCCGGCTACTCCGGCGAAACCAGCAACGCCTGCCAAACCGGCGACCCAACCAGCAGAGCCAGCGAAGCCAGCAACACCGGCGAAGCCGCCTGTTAAAGGTTCATCGGATCAAACGTACACGATTAAACGCGGTGACAATCTGTACCGGATCGGTCTGAAATATGGCGTATCCTGGGAAGAACTAGCGAAATTCAACAAGATTACAGACCCTACACGCTTGCAAGTTGGGGATGTGCTTGAGATTCCAGCCAGCTGATTGCCTGCCATACGAATGAGTTAAGCCCAAAGAGCTGTGGTGGATAACACCGCAGCTCTTTTGTTAAATGAAAGTGACTTCCCCGTTAAGAGTAGGCATCTCTTCAGGTTACATAGAAAGTTACTTGTTGTGATTAATAAGTGCTTATTATGGGTAACTAGAACTATTTAAGGACTGCGAGCGGACTAGAATCATGAAGGATACCATGATCTTGTGCTATGTTGAACATGACCTGAAAGAAATGACTTTTCAAAAGCCAACTAATATAGAAGGATAAAGCGGTAGCTTGAGTCTGTCGGATACCCGTACATCCTATTCGACCCGGGGAGGGTAACTATGAATTGTAGCGAATGCAGCTATATTCAACCAATTGAGGATCAGGGTATCGTCTCATTACGACCGATGTCAGATTCGTTAGAGCGTATGCTGTTTACTCAGGATTTTGAATTTGTAACTATAGGGGATACAGTATCAATCGATTATTATTCGCGAGAACAGATGCTGGATATTTTACAATGGGTGTGCAAGTTACCTATGGTGGAAGGAAGCGATTTGCAGGT
Source organism: Paenibacillus wenxiniae (assembly GCF_039822605.1). Lineage (NCBI taxonomy): Bacteria > Bacillati > Bacillota > Bacilli > Caryophanales > Paenibacillaceae > Paenibacillus > Paenibacillus wenxiniae. Next base: position 301,753 of record NZ_JBCGUH010000003.1, on the reverse strand, counting down.
GGGCATTTGGGGAGCAGGAAATATTGGAGGGGAGCCTTCCTGGCTGCCAGCAACGGTGATTATTTCCCGCTTGCAAAATTACGATATTGTCGATATCATACGTCGGCGTCAGTTTACGAGTCATATGCAGCCGATTGTCGATGAACAGGAACAGGTAGTGGCATACGAGTTTCTGCTTCGTCCGGTGTTGGATGGCCCTTCGTTTCAGCCGTATCGATTGTTTGATATTGCACATCGGACAGGATTACATTCCTTTTTAGATCGTGCAGCGCGCATCTCGGCGATTGAGACAAGTGCACAGCATTTGCCATGTGGGGTCAAACGATTTATTAACTTTTTACCATCGTCGATCTATAATCCACAGTATTGCCTTAGCCATACGTTTGCTGCGATTGAGCGGCTACATCTCGATCCGAAAGACTTTGTGTTTGAAGTTGTGGAGACGGAAAATATTTTGCATATGCCCAAGTTACAAAACATATTCGATGTGTATCGCAGCAACGGTATTTTCGTAGCGCTGGATGATGTCGGTTCCGGTTATTCCAAGCCAGAGCTGATCGATAAGCTGAAGCCGGATTATGTGAAGATCGATCGCGGATTGATCGATTATTGTGATCAGGACAAGACGAAGCAGCAGCAGATTGCTCATATTGTGGAGCGATCACTTGATGTGGGGAGCCGAGTGCTGGCAGAGGGAATTGAACGACGTGAGGAATTTGAATTTTGCCGCAGCATCGGTATTAATCTGGCCCAGGGGTATTTGTTTGGCAGACCGGCAGAACAGCCTATTGCTAGGTAAGTGACTAAGTTATGGACTGAAATGAAGATGGATAGCTAGATATGGAAATACGTCTAAAAGGAAAAGCCTCTTTCGGTTTGAAAGGGGCTTTTTACTGTTTATATTCGTTTGTGATTTTGGATAAATGGATAGGTGAATGATATGAGATATGATACAATCGTAGCAAGATATTAAGCGTTTCGGTGGGGCGATCACGGCGCAGCCTTCCATAAGGAGGTGATGCCATGATCGCACTTGTTTTGATTGAGTTTGTTGATGTATTAAAGATGATAGCGGCTTCGCTTAGTATTGCACTGAGCGGACGAAAGCTATACCGTCTTGTTCGTCGCAAGCTTAAAAACAAGCAGAAAAAAACCACCGATTAAGGTTGACCGCCTTCGGTGGTTTTGAGAAATACCTGAGGGTATAGCGCGCCGTGGGTTCTACCACGCTTTATGTCCCATAGCTCTACCGCGCCAACGGTAGGGCTATTTCTTATTATAGTTAACCGCGATTAACTACAGTCAACTATAGTTAACCTGATTGTATACTAGCACCAGTATATTTTCAAGGTTCACAATGTAACATGTTACATGATGAGTAGTCGTCTGAATAGGCATGTTAATCCTCTTTTCAGCTCAAGATATAACGCGTTACATTGTGAGTATAGAGCCGACTGAATATAACGTCCTATGCAGATAGGCATTAGCCTTTCAAGCTTTTCAATTCCTCATAAGCAGCCATCACCTTATTATAATCCTCGCTATCCTTCGCAAAGCCAGTCACATCGCTCACAACCGGGCCTACGCCTTCGGCTTGGATACGTCCTTGCAGTTCCGCAGATTGTGGATCATTGGCATTATCATAATGGAATGCCGCCGCTGCGCCTTGCAGCAGATGATCGCGTCCCAGACCTAGCTCAGCAGCCATATTGGCAGGGCCGATTAGACGATCTGCTGGGCCTAACTTACGCAGTGGCTCGCGTCCAACACGGATTACTTCATCGCGAATATAGGGATTTTTGAAACGTGTTTCGATTTTGTCGATGTATTTGGCATGCTCGTCTGCATCAAAACCGTGCTTTTTCACGAGTGCTGCGCCGCTTTCTTCCATCGCCGGACGCACGATGGCGCGTACCGATTCATTCTGAATGCTCTGGTCGATCGTTTCGATCCCTTTTAGGAAACCGAGATAAGCGGTAATCGCATGACCGGTGTTGAGTGTGAACAGCTTGCGCTGTACGTAAGCGACGAGATTGTCCGTCAGCTTCATACCGTCGATCTCAGGGGTGCCACCTTTGAGCTTAGGCTCTTCTACGATCCATTCGTGGAACGCTTCTACGCCTACGTCCAGCAGATTGTCACCCTGGAATGGCGGTACGATGCGATCGACCGAACAGTTAGCAAAGCCGACATGTTCCTGTGCATACGCTTTGCCTTCGTCGGACAGATGACTTTCCACTTGCTCTTGCAGATGACTTGTCGCACCAACCATATTTTCGCAGGCAATAATATTAAGTGGACCTGCACCGGCAGTACGGCGCGCTTCAATTCCCTGTGCAATCGTTGGGGCGATAAATTTTAGTACATTAGGGCCGACTGCGGTCGTGATAATTTCGGCTGTAGCGATTTCGTCGATAATTTCCGATCCGTTGGACATGCAGCCGGATACGTTCGTAATCGTCTGTACACTTTTTTCCAGATCGAGAATATGAATGTTGTAGCTCTTTTGCTCGTTCAGGGCATTGATCATTTGCTCATTCACATCGGCAAATACGACATGGTAGCCTGCGTTTGCCAGTAGTGCTCCGATAAAGCCACGACCGATATTACCTGCTCCGAATTGAATTGCTTTTTTCATAACTTGCACCTCCATAAGTATAGGACAGCTTGCCATTTGCAGTCAGATTAGGATCACTAGAAGATCGGTTGTCGCAAATATGTGCAACATGGGGATCATCCGAAGATTAGTTTTCGCAAATATAGGCAACGGCAGGCTGTTGTTCATAAGTTAAATATGTCATCTCGTTCAATAGATGTGAATAGCAACAGACGAATAAACAGGTTAAATCAGCAGCCTATGCGCTGCTGATTTAACCAATCATGCTCTATTTATAACCAGTGAAGGCTAATTTATACCTTATTAGATCGAGAATGTACGATAGATTTCGTCCGCATCGGTTACTTTTGCCAGATGATGGACAACGGATTCGTCTTCGATCGTTTCAGCGATTTTGGTCAGGATTTGCAAATGCTCTCCACCAGCACCAGCGATACCGATCACGAGATACGCTTTACCGCCTTCAAAATCAACGCCCTGTGGATATTGCAGGACAACGATACCGGAGGTTTGAATTTGTTTTTTTGCTTCGCCTACGCCGTGTGGAATCGCCACGCCATTACCGATATACGTCGTCGCTACTTGTTCACGCTCATGCATAGCGGCTACATAGTCTGGTTTGACGTAACCGGAAGCGGCTAGCAGTTCACCTGCTCTACGAATCGCTTCTTCTTTTGGCTCGCTTGTCAGGCCCAGTACGATGTTTTCTTTACGCAGGACACCTTTACCAGCAGCGCCATCTTTCGTATCGGCAACGATATGCGGTGCATTATGGCTTAGCACTTCACTGACTTCTTCACGGACGCCAGCTGCTTCTTTCGGAATCGAAGATTCGGCGTTGCCGGATGTTGCATCTTTAAGCTTTTGAATCATATCATCATAGATCGGATTGTTGATAAAGTTATCGATCGATACATGCTGTGCATTGGGTGCTTTACCACGTGCACGGCTGGTCAGGTTTTGCTGAGTGACAACGATATCCGCATCACCTGGAATCGAATCAACCGCTGAATTGGTTACTTGAATAGGCAGACCGGCTTGTTGTACTTTTTTACGGAATGACGATGCCCCCATTGCGCTGGAACCCATACCGGCATCACAGGCGAAGACGATTTTACGAACGTTACCTGTTTGCAGATCGCCAGCGTTAGTCAGCGCCATTGCAGGCGTAGCGCCACCTGTTTTCATGTTTTTAGATGCCGTTTTTGCTTTTTCCAGATCGTCTTCGCCTACTGGTGAAGTGCGCAGGAAGATCGCAGATAATAGGAATGATACCGCAGCAGCCACGAGTACGCCTGCCAGAATGTGCAGATGCTCGCCTTTTGGAGCGAGACCGAGAATCGCGATGATACTACCCGGAGAAGCAGCACCTGTCAAACCGTTATGCAGCAGTACGTTAGTGAATACACCTGCCATACCACCAGCGATAACCGAGATGAACAGCAGTGGTTTCATCAGTACATATGGGAAGTAGATTTCATGAATACCCCCAAAGAATTGGATAATGATCGCACCTGGAGCGGAAGCTTTAACTGTACCTTTACCAAAGATCCAGTACGCTAACAGTACGCCCAGACCTGGACCCGGATTCGCTTCCAGCAGATAGAAAATCGATTTGCCATCAACAAGTGTCTGTTGTGCGCCCAGTGGTGTGAAGATACCGTGGTTGATTGCATTGTTCAGGAATAGAATTTTACCTGGTTCAACAAAGATCGAAACGAGCGGCAACAGATTATGAGCAACAAGGAAGTTAACACCTGTTGTCAAAATATGAGTGAATATTTCAACGAGTGGAGCAATACCGACATAACCGAGCAATGCCAGCAACATACCGATAATACCGGCGGAGAAGTTGTTGACGAGCATTTCAAAACCGGATTTAACTTTGCCTTCAATCATTCGGTCGAATTGTTTGATGACCCAGCCGCCAAGTGGACCCATAATCATGGCACCAAGCAGCATTGGAATATCTGCGCCGACAATGGTACCCATTGCAGCGATGGCACCCAGCACACCACCACGATGATCGTGAACGAGTTTACCGCCGCTATATGCGATCAGGAGTGGTAGTAGGTAGGTGATCATTGGACTTACAAGCTCGTTAAATTTAGCGTTAGGCAGGTAGCCTGTTGGAATGAATAATGCTGTTAATAGACCCCATGCGATAAATGCGCCGATATTCGGCATGATCATAGCACTTAAAAAGCGTCCAAATCCTTGCACACGGTCGCGTGCGCTGCGTTTGGCTGGAGCAGAAGTGTTGACTGTGCTCATAATTGTTCAACCTCCATCATATATTGTTCGATTTTACGGGTGTACAGATCCCGCATCATGCCAGATATTTCGGACTTTAGCTCAGACGGTTGATCGGAGACGAGCCTTGTGACAAAACCAGGGCGGTCGATAAGCGATTTGCTCACTTCATTGACGGCTTCCAGATAAGATTTGCTGCTGTCCTTCGGAGCAAGCAGCACGATGGCGGCGTACAGGTCAACCGACTGTGTTGCCGCCTGAATCGGTGTGGCAAAGCGGATAATGCCGAGAAACAGAGTCGGGACAACGGTAGAGCGGCAGTGTAACAGGATCAATCCATCCTGCGACAATACCGTTTCACCCATCCGCTCGCGTTCATGCAGCTCCTGTTCCAAAATGTGAGCACGTTCAGCTGAGCTGGTGAACATGCCAGCGAGTTGATGGATCAAATCGCTGACGGAATCGATATCGAAATCATCACGGATGACGAGTCCGGCGGTCAGATCCAGAATACCGGTTACGGTATCCTTATGTGATCCTAGCGTATCGGTTAATCGTTCTGCCGGATCGGATGGACGCTGAATTTGCGGTCGATGGGTGCTACGTAGCTCCAATCGAGATAGCATCTTGCGTATATCGTTAATATCTTCTGGTGACAGCAGTGGTGATACTCGAATAGTCGGGATATGACTATCCACCTCAACTGTAGAGATAATCACGTCGGCTCTCGTTTCCATTCGGGCAGCCTCCGAAGAGGATACAACATCGATAATTTGCAAAAAAGGAAATTCACGCTTGACCCGAATCGAGAGCAAGCTGGACGTTCCCATTCCGCTCGCACAGGCGATGATCGCTTTGAGCGGCTTGGTCTGTGCGGCAGCATATTCAGACATTGCTCCAATATGCATTGCCAGATAGCCGATTTCTGCTTCCGGTACGTCACGTCCGGTGAACTCGGCAAGCAATCGTGCACACTTGCGAGCGATCTCAAAAGTTGGACCATATTGCTCCTTGATCTGAGCAAGCAATGGATTGCGAATATCCAATCCTAATCGCAGTCGCTCAATCGCGGGTCCCAGATGATTAATAAAGCCTGCGAACAGCTTACTGTTCCCTTTGAGTTCAAAGCCGGTTTCCGCTTCAGCCATCTTGAGGATGTCGCGGGCAAGCTTGACTAGCTCAAAGCTGACATGCTCATAATATGAATCGGACTCGGCACCAAGCCTTGTCTCTGCTCCTTTAAAATGCATGGTAATGTACCCCATCTCATCTTCAGGGATCGTAATCTGAAACGATTCCTCCAGCCGCTGTGCAAGCTGACGGGCGATGCGAAATTCGCTTAACTGCTTCAATTCACCCAGCACATGAGGAGCAATCGTAATACGCTGACCGCTACGGATTCGTTCGATCGCCAGGGCCAGATGGACGGTAAGCCCGATGTAGGCGCTATCTGTTAGCTTCATCTGCATATCATGCTCTAAAGCGGCAAGATATTGTTGAAGCTGATCCATCATGCCATCGTCGACCAGATTGAGCAGCCGATTGCGGATGTGGAACTGTACTCGTCCTGGCTCTTCATCGGTTTGAAAGCGATCGCTCACCAGATGAGTCAGTTGATACTCATCTACACTTTCATACAATAAATGTACAAGTGCAGAGCGAATGCTGTTCTCGGTGCCTTCGATATATACGCCAAGTCCGGGTTTGCGTACAAGTGTAATATCGAAGGAGGACAGCCATTGCTCAATGCGATCCAGATCATTGCTCAGTGTGCCTTCGGTCACTTTGAATTGGGAAGCAAAAGCATAAAGTTTAATCGGTTCACGAGAAAGGAGAAGTTCGCTGATTATGAAGTAGTGCCTTTCCTCGCGAGTGTAATCTTTGCGCGGGGTTTGCCCTTCCAGTTCGTCACGTGCTGCAAGTAGTGCAGAGGGTTCACCTTCAAGGGCAAGACCGGTACCAGGCTTTCGAATCAGCCTGAGCTTGTGCTGGCGTAACCATTCTTCGACAGCCGGCAGCTCACGCTTGACCGTTTTTTCACTGACGTCCAGATGATCCGACACATCGCGGATCGTAATATACTCGCCATGTGCCCCGATCAAAAACTGAAGCATCAACGTCAGCCTGTCGGTCAGCTTCTTCAAAATCGAAAACCTCCTTTCCAAATATCCGATTGTAAACGATATCATAAAATTTCTACTAAGAAAGAAGAACTACGTTTTATATTTCAAATTTTATGCCTTTCGTCGGTCGACATCAATTGAAAGATGCCACAATTTGTCCTCTGTGCATAAGGGACAAAGGTAAAGAAAGCCTTGCCGTTAAAGGAAAGTAAAGATGGGAAAAGAGGAAATACACTGAAGCCACGCGGCGGTGTATGTATAAAAACAACAAGCGGCTAACCGTAAAATACACCATCATAATGTGACAAATAACGACATATCGAATATGGCTAGAGCTTACATACGAACATATGAAGGAGAAGTTAATGAGTTTGTTGGCAAAAATACCATAAATTTCATGTATACGCTATGTATTAAACCGCGAATAAACTTGTCTAAACACGAACAGAATAATTTGCTGCAAACAACGTTTAGTGATGAATAAAGTGGAGAACAAGAAAAGAAGAGAAGGAATCTCAGTTAAAGGGATCGACAATGAGGATATGGATATGTATTCAATAGTAAATCAGCTATTCATTCATCCGTTCATCCTAACCAAAAGCAGTATATGGCTAAGCAACAGTAGATATCAAAGCAATCGTAAAGCAATCGTAAGTAGAAAACAGCAAGTAGCAGGCGGAAAATAGAAAACAAAAACAAAAAACAGCCTGATCGTCATCCTCAGGCTGCCTTTGTTACCACAAACATACATAAAATACGAACGGTTCAAACCGATGTTCGATGTTGCCCCTGATGCTATTTGGAAGAAGGAGGCGGAGCAGAATTGGTTAGAACAGATGTACCTGACGACTCCTGTTCATCCGCATACCACGGATTCAAATGCACAAGTACCTCGGTCACCTGCGCATCGGCTTGCATAATATTCCTTTTCATCAATCTGGAAATATCATGTCCTTGCTGAATCGTGAGCGTTGCATCCACACCGATGCGAATATCAACGACGATATAATGTCCATGTTCACGCGCACGAATGCGGTCGATCCGCTTCACTTCCGGCATTGCGCTAAGAACAGCGGTATAATCGTCGATCTTTTGTGGCTGGACAGCTTTTTCCATCAAGATATCGATCGATTCGCGTCCCGTCTCATAAGCAAGCTTCAAAATCAGCAAGGCGACGATCATACCAGCGATCGGATCACCGTAAGCAAGCAAAGCATATCCATAATACTCCCCGATGAGCGCTAGTCCAATCCCAAGAAAGGCAGCGGCTGACGCATACACATCTGCCAGATGATCCTGTGCGGTTGCGATCAGCCCTTTGCTGTTCGCCGCACGTCCTGCTTTCATCGTATACACATACAGTGCCAGCTTCCACACCATCGATATCGCAGCAGCGATAAGCGGAATTACATGTGGCTGTGTCGGCGGTTCGAATAGCAGCATAATCGAATGATAGCCGATATAAAAGGCAGCCAGCATCAAAATAACCGCTACCATGCTCGCTCCAACCACTTCTGCCTTCCCATGTCCATACGGATGATCCTCATCCGGTGGAATCGCCGAAATGCGCATCGAGCCAAGCGCTGTCGCCGAAGCAATCACATCACCAGCATTGTGAATGCCATCGGCGATCAATACTTGACTGTTAAACAGAAAGCCGACAATCAGCTTCAGCAGCGTCAACGCAATATTACTGAACAGACTGAGCCAGGCAGCCAGCATAGATGAAGAATTAGCAACACTCATAAGGAAAAGGTCCTCCTGCCATGAAAATAGTCAAACTACAATTCTGCCTCCATCAGCATCTATACATATACCAATTAAATGGCCCAGTCACCTCTAAGATGAGCTGTTATGGAATCATGTTATAGAGAAGATTAGCAAAAATGTTCGCCTTTACCTATACATGCGATGTAACCAATGAGCCGGATGCATGCATTATGTATAGGTCTGTATGGCGATTGTGCGTATACAACCATATGCCATATATTCGATGGAATCAAGCCTATTTTGGGATTGATTTGTAAAATAATACGGCGATCCTCGTCTTGATGCTCGCTTAAGCTCGGTTGCGGCGTTGCTTCAGCAGAACAGGCAAGGCTATGCTGCTCCGGTTGGAGTGACATAGCCTTGCCTGTGTGAATATATTAATATGGATAAATACAGATAAATACGGGTAAGCCTATTTTGCTACATATAATAAAGGGAAATATCGCTACTATAACGTCGTCAACTCAGATTAAAGGACGATGAAAAGAATATATTCCTGCAAAAAGCACGCATTTAGCTTAGATGTCCAAATCAAGAACATATTCCTGCAAAAAGCACGCATTTAGCTTAGATACCCAAATCAAGAACATATTCCTGCAAAAAGCGCGTATTTAGCTTAGCTGCCTAAATAAAGAACATGTTCATACAAGAAGCATCCAACCAGCTCAGATGCTTCTTGTATGAGGCACTAATATAGGATGCAGCACTAGCAATATATCTGGTACTAACTTATATAGCCGCGTAGCCAGAGTCTAATTAAGCCAGCGAATCCAGACAACGCAACACCTTGTAGCCATATGCAGGCAGTTCATGCTGTAGCTTTCCGTTATCCAGCGTTAGCTCCTGCTGATCCAATACATCTTCCCAGTGCGCGGCTCCCAACTCCAGCTCCACCGTGATCGGCTGATCCGAGCTATTCATCGCAATGACGAACCGTTCTTTATCATCAGCGCGCTCGTACACCAGCTCATTACTACCTTTACGAGAGTGCAGGAAGCGGAAGTTACCCTGACGAAGTGCCGGATGCTGCTTACGCAGCGCAATCACCTGACGGTAATAGTCGAACAGCTCACGATCCTGTTCGTCCTCATCCCATACCATGCAGCGGCGGCAATCTGGATCATGTTCGCCTTCCATTCCGATTTCGTCACCATAATATACGCACGGCGCGCCTGTATACGTCATCTGGAACAGTACCGCCAGCTTAAGGCGTTCCTTATTGCCTTTCGCCACCGTTAGGGCACGTGCCGTATCATGACTATCCAGCAGATTGAAGGCGACTTCGGTCACTTGCAATGGATAACGCGACATTTGCGTACCAATCGCATGTGAGAACGTCAACGCGTCCGTTGTATCTTTAATGAAGAAGTCGGTCACTGCATTTTTAAATGGATAGTTCATCACCGAGTCGAACTGATCGCCCTGTAGCCACGGACTGGATTCATGCCAGATTTCGCCCAAAATATAAATGTCTGGATTGATCGCTTTGACCGTTTGTCGGAATTCACGCCAGAACTGGTGATCCACCTCGTCCGCTACATCCAGACGCCAGCCATCGATGCCGTACTCCTCCGCCCAGTAACGAGCGACGCCAAGCAGATATTCTTTAACCTCTGGATTTTCCGTGTTCAGCTTCGGCATGAGCGGTTCAAAGTCAAACGTATCGTAAGTCGGCACGCCATCTTCGACCGCCAGTGGGAATTTACGCACATGGAACCAGTCTTTGTAGCGCGAATGCTCGCCCTTTTCCTGCACATCGACAAATGGCTTGAACGTTTTGCCAGAGTGATTGAATACCGCGTCAAACATTACACGGATGCCTTTGCTATGACAGGTGTTGATCAGCTTTTTCAACGTTTCCTCATCACCAAAATGCGGATCGATCTGCATATAATCTTCGGTGTCGTATTTGTGGTTCGTCGTCGCTTTGAAGATCGGACACAGATAGATCGCATTCACACCCAGTTCGGTCAGATGATCCAGATGATCGATAATACCCTGCAAATCGCCACCAAAGAAGTTATACCATTCCGGCTTGCCGCCCCACGGCAGCGTACCTTCTGGATCATTGGACGAATCGCCATTAGCAAATCGTTCCGGGAAAATTTGATAAAATACCGCGTCCTTCACCCATTCCGGTGTCGTGAACACATCGACCGGATTAATAAACGGGATATCGAATAGACGATCCATATCCGGTTCTTTCTCACCAAATTTATCTTCGTCCATCCAGATCGTTTCATTGTCATTGCTCAGCTTAAAGCCGTATTTGAGACGACGATACGGTGGCTTCACTTCACATTGCCAGTAATCAAACAGATCATCTGTAGCGAAGATCTTCATCGGCACAAGCTCTTTCGATTGATCCCAGATGTATTTATCTCCTGCTAGTGCCCATGCTTCAGTGACATCTTTCTTTTTCGTGCGCAGACGCAGATGAATCGTTTCCCCGTCATAAGGATAACCCCAATTCAGCTTGGGACGATGGTAAATGGCTTCGATCAGCATAGTGATGCCTCCTGTTATCATATGTAGATACTATCGATGTTTACCCTGAGAGTTTGGAGTGAAACAACCCCTCACTTTTAATTAGTTATACAGGCTAGAAAGTGAAAAGTGATATACGTTGAATTGGATACATAACCTGTCCAGGTCATTCTAATGAAATATCATTGAGCGAAAATAAACGTAGTATAATGATGTGAAAAATGCTTAAGGAGTATAAAATGTGAAAACAAAAAAACGTTTTTATTCGATGGTGTTATTAATTGTAGTAGGTGTAGCTGCTCTTCTTTTAAACGGGGTGGATAATGACCATTCTAATGTAAAGCAAGCACATACGGATGTGTTAACGACAATAGACAATAAGCCAGGCTTTAGTTCTGATCCATTGATCGACAATACCATTATGGTTAAGGACGTACTGAATAACGACACCTACCAAAAAAGCATCACGATCTCCGGGGGCTACCTGAAAATCAGTATTAACAATCGTTCAACTGCCAGTATGACATTTACGTTAAATAAAAATGGTAGCAATGGCCCTCTTATTTTACTAGGTGTAGTGGATGCCAAACACAACGAATTTTATACAGATGCGACTCTGGAGAAGGGCGATTATATGATTACTATATCATCAGGCTCAGGTAAAATGTCAGGTGATTTGAGTATGATTGCAGGTTCTAACTTAGAAGCATTAAAAAATAACTAGGATGTGAACTACCGGTTTACTCGTTTCGATGGATTTATTTCATTCAACAGTATTTTATAGGTTACATAGATTACTTTTTGTGGAGGTAATTGAATCATTACCATGCTTATGTTTTTCAAAAGTTACACAGTATAAGCAATATCGCTCCAATCGATCTGTTCCAATTTATAGTAGCAGGTTAGCGGAACGCCTTAACGTAAAGCAGATGGGCAGAGCGCCTTAACGTAAAATGGAAGCCCTCTATCTTCATAGCTTTTGTTGTCAAAAAACCGATAGACGAAGCTGCAAAAATCCACCTTAATTATTACTATGAGTTTAGTCGGGTTTATGCTAAACTGTAACAATTATGTGCACCTATCTGTAAAACAGTAAAGAAAAGAGGGGAATTATGGATACGTTATTGATCATCCTAAATGTAGCTGTGCTGATCGTATTGATTGGCTTGCTTGCCTGGATGCAGAAAAAGCATGTGTCGTTTACGAAACGTGTATTTACAGGTTTATTGCTTGGGATCGTATTTGGTGTTGTGCTACAGCTCGTGTACACGCCTGATTCTGACATTTTATCCGATTCGATCAGCTGGTTTAGTCTGGTCGGCAGTGGCTACGTGCGCCTGCTGCAAATGATCGTCGTTCCACTGATTATGGTATCGATCATTATGGCGATCCTTAATCTGAATGGTCGTCAAAATCTCGGTAAAATTAGCGGTTCGATTCTGCTCGTCCTGCTGCTCACGACAGCGATTGCAGCAGGGATCGGTATCGCATCTGCACTCGGTTTCCATCTGACTGCGCAAGGGATGCCGATTGGAGATGTGGAAGAACAACGCGGCGTATTGCTGCAAGAGAAATTGGGCGATGTGCAGGACAAACCATTACCAGCGCAATTACTTGAATTTATTCCAACTAATCCTTTTGAAGATATGACCGGTGCGCGTCAGTCGTCTACACTTGCTGTCGTGATCTTCTCCGCATTCGTAGGTGTGGGGGCGCTGGGCTTTATGCGTAAAAATCCGAAACAGGGTGAAGTATTCCAAAATATGATGTCTGCCGTATACGGTGTCGTGATGCGGATTGTAACTTTGATTTTGCGTCTGACTCCATATGGCATTCTAGCGCTGATTACGAAAATGGTCGCTACGACTAGCGGTCAGGACATCCTGAATCTGTTCAAATTTGTACTGGCTTCGTATGTTGCATTGATTGCGATGTTTATCGTGCATCTGATTATTTTGGCGATCGGTGGTCTGAATCCGGTACAGTATGTCAAAAAAATCATTCCTACATTGACGTTTGCTTTCACTTCGCGTTCCAGCGCAGCAACGATTCCGCTGAATATCGATACACAAACGCGTAAGCTGGGTGTGTCGAGCGGGATTGCCAATCTGTCGGCGAGTTTTGGCGCTACGATCGGGCAAAACGGCTGTGCCGGTATTTATCCGGCGATGCTGGCGGTGATGATTGCCCCGACGGTAGGTATTAATCCGCTCGACTGGCAGTTTATTTTAACATTGATCGCGGTAGTGACGATCAGTTCACTGGGCGTAGCTGGTGTCGGTGGCGGCGCTACCTTTGCCGCATTGATCGTATTGTCAACGATGAACTTGCCTGTTGCACTTGCAGGTCTGTTGATCTCGATCGAACCATTGATCGATATGGGCAGAACGGCATTGAATGTAAGCGGCTCGATGGTTTCTGGTGTCGTTAGTAGCCGTGTATTAAAAGAACATGATCCGGTCGTATACAACCAGGATGTAGCCGAGCAGGAACCTGCGGAAGCTTCCTGATTGATCTGTGCTCTATCGAATGATCAAACCCCTGCTTGCATTTGGTTATGATGCGAGCAGGGGTTTTGTATTATTTTCCGTTAACATAAATCTGGACGGGTTTGGATGAAGATTCGAGTTGTCCTATAATGGAATAGATTCGTGACTATCTAACAAAATGTATTTATCACTACATACTTTCAGGATAGGCATATACTCGAATTGGAATGAGTGCGTGTAGGGGTTATGATGGTTCCATACACAATATCATGCAATGGATATAGTATAATAGCACTTTATAAAGAACGTATAGGGAATGTAGAGGGAGGGGGAGAAGATTGACACACGAACAAATCGTATCATTTATTAGGTGGAATCAGGAGCGCGGCTGTGAAGCGAAACTTACGGCTGGAGCCAATGATGAGCAGATGAAGGAGCTGTCTCTACCGAGCATCCTCACGCAGCGCTATGGAACGTTGCCAACATCCTTCTCCGTATGGATACAGTCTGTCCAAACACTTGTTGCACCGCACGGGCAGGCCTGGTTTTTAACGGCTGCGGATTACCGTGAACATCGTAATGATGATATAGCTCATCAAGGCGCTGCCTTTGCCTGGAATGAGTGGGAGAGCATGAGTCTGGAAGCTGCCGGCGATGATGCAGACTGGCAACAACAGATTCGTTCATTTTGGGATCGGTATGTACCGATTGTGATGATTGTACAGCCGGAATACGCCTTTTATGCGATCGATACTCACAGTCGTGATGGTGCGGTCATTTATGGGCGTGAGCCAGAGTTTGAAGAAAGTGATGAGATTGCCGCATCGTTTGAGCAATTTATGCAACGCATCATGGATGGCACATTAAAATGGTACAGCCAGGTATAAACACCGGCTGTACCATTGATCATTGTAGGAGTCATCGTTCTATTTTGTCTATTGTTACTGCATCGCATTGGCATGCAGGCTACTGGAATCGAATGATTATACATTACATACAGCGTATCCCATAATTACAGCCACTCTGCACGCCCTGAAGCGCGCGGTACGAGCACGGTGCGATATTCACCCGGCGTTTCCGACATATGCACCTGATCAGTCACACCCTGGTAGTGCCCACATGGAGTATCTGCCGTAAACAGCTCCGGGTCTAAATACAGATGCTCGTCAGACGAGCCAGCGGTTTGATGAGCAAATCCTTTATCAAACAGACCGAGCGACATGAGCCATAGCGATACACGGCTAAGCGAGATATGCACGCGGTAGCTACCGCCTTCTGTTGCACGGCGAGCGAGTGCCGCCATCGCACCAGCTGCGGCAAGCCATGAAATGATATAGTCGTTGACGACAAGGATCGGTGGCAGTTCCGGTTGCTCTGGTGTACCTTCGAGCGCCATCACACCGGTTAATGTGCCGGCCGTCTGGTCAAAGCCGATTCGATCTGCCCACGGCCCTTTGTCCCCATTCAGTGATACAGAGACGTGAATAATACCTGGACGAACAGCGGCGCTTTGCGCTGCGCCAAGTCCGAAGCGTTCCAGATAAGAAGGACGACGATTAGCGAAGAAAATGTCAGCATCCTTCAACAATTCCATCATCCGTCCATGTGCAGCCTCATCACTTAGCTCCAGCATCGCAGAGCGCATACCAACATTAGCAGTGTAATACGTCGTATCCACTTCCCAATCGGATGGGCGCCAGATGTTCAGCACATCTGCACCATGCAGTGCCAGTGCACGCCCGACACCTGCACCTGCGATCACATGTCCCATACCGAGTGCACGAATCCCTTCCAATGGGGCAGAGCCGCCCTGTGGCATCGGCTCCGGTGCGCTATCGCCAATCTTTTCAATCTCTACCAGCGGTAAAGAGGCGATGGAGTCAAAAGCAGGCTCATTTAGAAATTCCTCAACCGTCTGTGCCATCGGCATAACGACTCCCGCTTTGGCTCCGGCTTCTTCCAGATCGCGTGCATTCCATTGTGAAATGGCATGAGCGACAGCTTCCGGCGTATCCGCACAATTCAGCAGCTTTAACGTATTCATTTTCAGCTTAGGATACGGCTCCAGTGGCATGACCCAGCGTTGGTCCTTCGTCTGGTAAAAGCGGAATTTAAACGATGGACTTGGATCAGATGGACTCATCGGCGAATAGCCGTTAAGCTTTTCCCATTTACGATCATAAAAAGGAGACAGACGGTGCAAAATTTGCCGCAAATCAAGCGAAATATTCTGCCCGTTGCCACCGCGTAGTCGCCATATATTCGCTGCGGCTACAGACTTGGCAACCATACCGATGCCCGCTGAGCTAGCCAGCCGGAGCACGCTAGGAACGATCGGGTCTTTGCCGGTAAACTGAATCTCACCGCCACTATCTTTCGCGGACAATCCCATTCCGTTCAGTACGTCTTCCAGTGCAGCATGAATGTCAAACACGGTATGATCGGCACGATGGTCGACCGCATATTGAATACGCTCTTTCAGCAGCGCAGGTTGTTCTTTTCCGGTAGAGTTAGTCGTGATCATAGGATACACCTCTTTGGATAGAATAGTCGTTGCCTTTGTAGTGGGTCAGAACATAATTAAAAACAGCAATAGCAGTAGCAATAGCAGTACAAAGGCACTCATGTATTTATATAAACACATTATATAAATGTATACATATTAGTTTAGACGTTTTGGTGATAAAAACAATGAACAATAATGGGTCAGATGAGGTCTATGCCACATATGATCCACAATTGTAGGTATAGTTGGTCGATTACATTGTGAAATTGCGAAATACAATCGATCCTGTCCGAAAGACAATGATTGATAACAACATGAATCTACCTAATCTAAATAATAGCAAGTATGAAAAGAGCAGCACACTCGATTGCAGTGTGCTGCTCTTTATTGGTGTATATTGATTTACGTTATATCTGCATAGTGGATCGTCACTAGATCGGCATCCTGGCATCACTACCGCTATATGCTCGTTTGACATCGCTTTGGTTGTTTTATGCACCATGCTACAGTTTCATCGGCTGTTGATTTGCCGCTGAAGCATACGCGGCTAAAGCGACCTCAGTCGAACGTTTTCCATCCAGTCCGGTAACTGGAACGGGTTCGCCGCTCAGCAGAGCAGCGACGAATGCCTTGAGCATATAATGATCCATATCGTCGCCCCAGTAATACCAGTTCGCTTTCATCGTCGTATCACTGAACAGTTCATTTTTCTGCTCAAAACAATCGATCCATAGACTGCCTTTTGTGCCGGTAATCTCCATCGTCACATCGCCCCAGGTTGGGAACGAAGCGGTGCGCGACCAGCTCGGATCAAGCACAGCGACCGCGCCGTTATCGTATTTCATATGCACCATACCGGCATCATCGATATCCATCTCGTAAAATAACGTCTCTGCCAGCGCGTATACTTCTGTTACGCGCGCTTCAGGCATAAACCAGTTCATCAGATCGGTCACATGCACGGTATGATCAAATACCGCGCCGCCGCCAGCAAGCTTTTTGTCCGTAAACCACGGAATATCAGGCTTTGTACCGCGATTCGTACCTTTGATGGCTACGATGTCGCCAATATCGCCGCGCTCGATCGCTGCTTTGGCTTCTACAACCGCAGGCACGAAGCGACAGGGGAAAGCGGTCATTAGCTGCACACCATGTGTGTGTGCACTGTCGATCATTTGGTCCATTTCTTCCATGCTTAAGCCGAGCGGCTTTTCGCACAATATATGTTTGCCATGCTCGGCAGCAGCGATCGCCAGCTGAGCATGGTACGCATTTTCAGAGCAAATAATAACCGCATCGATATCGGTAGCGAGTAAGGCGAGGTAGTCGTCATAGTACGGAATGCCGTGACGCTTTACGACGTCGGCTACTCTGGTCTGTTCTGCATCGGCAATGCCTGCTACGTGGACGTTCGGCAGTTGCAGCAATTGCTCCAAATAACTGAACGCATGCGAGTGGGCAAAGCTAATCATGCCTATATTAAGTTTGGTCACAGTATCGTCCTCCTACAGATAGATCGGCAATCCGGTCGCAGCGGATTGGATCGCAGCACGCACAATCTCGATATTCGTACACGCTTCTTCCGCCGTAATGAGCAGGGGCGTATCGTGTGTAATCGCCGCAATAAAATGTTCCAGTTCGCGATAATACGGATCGGCATACGTTGGGCTTTGGGGTACAGCGACTTCTGCCGTACCTGCCGTTTGTGTCTGCTGACGCTTAATATGCAGCGAACCCGCACTGTTGCTGTCAAAGCGCAGCAAGCCTTTGCTGCCAGCCAGTTCGATGCCATAGCGAAAGGCTTCCGGTACGCCCCAGCCTGCTTCCAAATTAGCAATTGTTTTGTTGCGGAATTGCAGCGTCACGAGCGCATAATCCAACTCGGAATTACGATAATTGATCGTATACACCGACTCCACGTCACCGAGTGTCCACCGTAAAAAGTCGATATCATGGATCATCAGATCCATAATGACGCCGCCACTATGCTCAAAATCGTGATACCATGCACTGGCTGCACCGGGATGTGGACCGACCCGTTTCGTATGCACAACACCCACACGTCCAATTTCGCCGCCTTCAACACGGCGCTTCATATCCTGATAATTCGGGAAAAAGCGCAGCACATGCCCGATGCATAGCCGCACGCCTTTCGCCTTACAATACATCGCCATCGCTCTGCCTTCCTCTGCTTGCAATGCGATCGGTTTTTCACAAAAGACATGTTTGCCATAATCGGCAATCTGCTGCACATAATCCCGATGCAGCGGTGTTTGCAACAACACACAGACGATATCCGGGTCCGTTTCCTTCATCATCGTATCAAAATCATCGTATGCGGTCGTGTCATACGTAGCGGCAATGTGCTCTGCCGCCGCAACCTGTACATCAAACGCGCCCACCAGTTCCGCTTCCGGCATTTTTGCCAGATTGGCAGCATGTATACGGCCCATCGTGCCACAACCTACAATTGCAACTTTCATTCCTGTTCACTCCAATGTGCAAAATCGTTTACTTGGAACCTGTCATCGAAATCCCCTCGACAAAATAGCGCTGGAAGAAAATAAAAATAATGAGCATCGGAATAGTCGCCATCACCGATCCTGCCATCAGAACCGGGAAATTGGTTGTGAATTGTCCCTGTAATAGCGACAATCCGACCGCCAGCGTCATTTTATCCGGGCTGCTATTCACAATCAGCGGCCACATCAGATCATTCCACGATGCCAGCATCGTAAAGATCGCCACCGCCATCAGACCGGGAACGGTAAGTGGTAGCATGATACGCCAGTAAATTTTAAACTGGTTGCAGCCGTCGATCTTCGCCGCTTCCGCCAGCTCATTCGGTAATGACATAAAAAATTGACGCAGCATAAACATCCCAAATGCACTAAACAGACCGGGCACAATTAGCGCCTTCAGCGTGTTAAGCCAGTGCAGATCACGCATAATCAAAAACTGGGGTAGCATATACACCTGTCCAGGTACCATCAGCACAGCCAGCGACAATACGAATAATAGATGTTTACCTGGAAAATCGATCTTGGCAAACGCGTAGGCTGCCAGCGAGCAAAATGCCAGTTGACCGATCACTTTTGCTGACGCGACCAGCACCGTATTTACGAAAAACTCGAAAAACGGCAATAATTGCAGTACCCCGCTATAATTCGCCCACACCGGTTGCGCCGGGAAAAAGACGATCGGCACACGTGTAGCTTCTTCCATCGTTTTGAGCGATGTGAGCACCATCCACAGAAAAGGGAATACCATCGCCACGGCGCCGATTATCAAAATCACATGAATGACGATTCGAGCAGCATTCATTTTGCTCGTCATAGGCTGCTGGCTCCTTTCATTCGTAATGAACCCATTTGTTCTGGAGTTTCATCTGTATAATCGTGACGATCATAATGAGCGCGAACAGCAACATCGCTACTGCCGCCGCATAGCCTTCATTGTTCAGTACAAAGGCTTGCTCATAGAAGAAGTAGACGAGCGATTGGGTCGTATCGAGTGAAATATTTTTGTCGCCAATCATCATCCAGATCAGATCGAACACCTGAAACGCATTAATAATCGAAATCAGACTCGCAAAAAAGACGGTCGGTGACAAAATTGGCAGCGTGATCGTCCAAAACTTACGGATGAATCCAGCTCCATCCAGATCAGCCGCTTCATAATACGATTTGGAAATGCCCTGTAAGCCTGCTAGAAAAATGACCATATTGTAGCCGATACTGCTCCATACTCCGACCAGAATGACCGCAAAGGGAGCGACCATCGGATCGGTCAACCACATTGGGCCGTCAATCGAAAGCTTGTGCAGCAGTTGATTGAGCAAGCCATAATCGCTGTTGAACAGCCATTTCCAAACCATCGCCACCGCAGCCGGCATCGTGACTACTGGTAAAAAGTACAATGTGCGGTATACGTACACAAACTTGATTTTCTGATTCAGCAGTGTAGCAACGACAATGGATAACGCGATACTGATCGGAACAGACAGAAACGTGTACAATAGCGTATTGCGCAATGTATGCCATACATCAGGATCATGTAACATCGTTTCATAATTGCTCAGCCCTGCCCAGTGATATTTGCCAAAGTCGCCCCACTCGGTAAAGCTAAAATAAAACGTCTGTATTACAGGCCACATGTAAAAAAACATCAATCCGAGCAAGTTAGGCGCAATCATAACGAATGCCCACATCACATCGGTTTTGTTATACTTTCGACCGAGCCACCATTTCATTATGAGAACCTCCTGCACATAACCGATGCAGAGCTTGCACGCACACAGCAAGCCCTGCACCGAAACCGTCTATTCTTTAGCAAGGATGTCATTCATTTTGGAAGCTACTTCTTTAGCAGCATCCGTAACACTCATCTGTCCGTACCATGCTTTTGTGAAATACTCGTCTTCCAGTGCAAGCCATGCCGCTGTATCTTTGGACACCGGATACGGTTTGGCATTAGCTGCCGCATCGATAAACACTTGCAGATTAAATTCAGGTACCGATTTGACCCATGCGGACTGTGTGCCGTTGAAAGCAGGAATACCGGAACCGAACGAAGCGAAAATCTCATTAGCTTCTTTAGAGCTTAAATAGGTCAAAAATTGCTGTGCTTGCTGTGGATGAGCAGTTTTGGCGCTGATCACGTTCGCTGCGCCGTGGATCACCTGTGTATCTTCTTTACCTTTAGGCAGTTTCGCCACATTCACATTGGCTTTCGTATAGTCATTGTTGGCATACTCACCTACAGCCCATGAGCCGTCATATAGCATCGCCAGCTTGCCGGATTCAAACAGTTTCACCGGATCGGTTTGCGACATTTGAGCGGCAGTTGGTGAATCGCCGGCTTTGATAAAGTCGGTCCAGTATTCCAGGCCTTCAATACTTGCTGGCAGATCATAACCGGATTTTTTCTTGTCTGGCGAGATGATATAACCACCAGCTTGCAAAATGGTGTCATAGTAGCCCTGCTGGTTTTTCTGCTGTGCACCGATCCCCCAGATGCCTTTATCTTTATTCGTCAGTTTGGCAGCGGCCTCTTTCACTTTGTCCCAATCCCAAGTATCGTCCGGTACAGCGACATTGGCATTTTTGAACAGTGTTTTGTTGTACCAGAGACCAATGGTGGACATTTCAAATGGAATACCATACTGGCTGTTATTGTATTTGTACAGATCAATCAAGCCACTTGGGAAATTAGATACTTGAATATCGCCCTTTTGCGTCAAATCATCGAGCGGCATCAAAATATCGTTGGAGATGTATTTTAGCGCATTCGGACCATTCATCCAGAACACATCGGGCAGGCTGTCGCCAGTAGCAGCCACATTCAATTTGTTCCAATACTGATCCCACGGTGTAAGCTGGATGTTAACTGAAATATTGGGGTGAGATTGCTCGAACGTGTCGATAATTTTTTCCATGGCGGGCTGGTAATTTTTGTCCCACATGCCATAAGTCAATGTGACTTTCTCCGTAGAGGAGGTAGATGATGTGGTTGCATCACTGGATGTGCTGCCAGAACTACAGGCACTTAGTGTCATACTGAACAACAATAACAACGCGCTCAAACCTGTCCATTTTTTCATTCTCAATAAATCCCCCTTTAAAATGTAATCCATTACACAGAATGCGAGCTACAATAATCCCGTTTTGTAAGTGTGATTAAGATGTTAGGTTTGTTAAAATTGTAATCGATTACTGTTAAAGTGATTATAGTTTGAATAAATATGCATAGTCAATACAGTTTTACACGTTTATTTTGATGAAAATGTGCAATATCATTCCTTTTTAAGTTATATTTATGTATAAACTGGAATGAAAATCACTGTAATTCACCCATAAAGTGTAGTATACTGTTATCGATTACATTAATTATGGTTTGCGGGAAGGTGAGGAACAATGGCTTCAATTCAAGAGGTAGCCAGGGAAGCAGGCGTTTCCACTGCGACAGTGTCGCGTGTTATAAATAATCATCCATTTGTATCAGACAAATCCAGACAATCGGTGGAAAAGGCGATTCGCAAACTGAATTATGAGCCGAATATGATGGGGCGTAATCTACGCACATCCAGTACGAATATGCTGCTCGTGTTATTGCCGAGCATTTCCAATCCGTTTTATTCGAAAATATTACAGGGCATTCAAGATACCGCGCGGCGTAAAGGCTATTATATTCTCGTTTGTGAAACGGATGCGTCGTCAGAAATCCAGAGCTTTTTTATTAATACAGCCAAACAGCAACTCGCTGCTGGTATCATTTCACTCGATCCCAGTCTGGATCTGGAAGATGTGCTGCTGCCGCAATTACAAGACGGGTACCCAATCATTCAATGTGGCGATTCTCCGCAAAATGATACGATCCCGTACGTGAGTATCGATAATGCGATGGCGGCATATAAAGCGGTGAAATATTTGCTGGCGACCGGTCATACCCGGATTGCCTTAATTACGGCGAGCGATGATTTCCGTTATGCGACCGCCCGTCATGAAGGTTATATGAAAGCACTTGCCGAATCCGGTATCCAGCCACGCGAAGAATGGATCAGTCGAGGGGAAGTCGATTATGAAGGCGGCCGACTGGCGATGCAAAAACTGCTGACGCTGGATGAGCTACCGACAGCTGTATTTGCGATTGGTGATATTATGGCAATTGGCGCGTTAAAGGCAATCCGCGAGGCTGGATTACATACACCATCCGATATTGCGGTGATCGGTTTTGATAATATCCCTTTTTCCAATATGACGACACCTACGTTAACGACCGTCTCTCAGCCGATGTACGATATGGGCTGTAGTGCAGCCCAGATGATGATCGACAAACTGAACCAGAAGGAAAAGACGATTAAAAGTTTGATCCTATCGCATGAGTTGATTATTCGGGAGTCGACGGAGTTGTAGGTGAGTGGGGTTGTAAGGTGCAGGAATGGGTAGGAGAGTTAGTGTAGATCGAAAGCAGATGTAAGCTCAGGGTTCGCGATATAATAGAGGGGTCAATAGGTATCAAGCCTTTGGTCAGTAAATTGGTTAGTGAAGTTTGCGACAGAATAGATATATCAACATGTGATCCGGTCAAAGTGCCGTTATGCGAGGACGGCTGCGATAGGTGAGCTTGTAAAGCTAATCTTAGCTGATTGGTTTCTCCATATCATTCCCATCTTATATAAAAAAGCCGTGTCAGGACACGATTTCTGTCCGCACGGCTGTTCTTCTTATTTCTTAGGATGAAGTCTATTTACTCTAAAGACTGTGATAAGGAATGCACGTCCTCTTCCGAAAGTCCGGTTGCTTCAGCAATTGCAGAGACAGCGAGACCTAAGCGAAGCAAACGTAAAGCCGTTTGCTTTTTTTCTTCTTCTCTCCCCTGCTGAATTCCTTGTTCGATCCCTTGTTCGATTCCTTGCTCAATCCCTTGTTTTACGCCCTCTTCTACGCCAGATTTGAATCCATAAATCTCTGCATTTTTGGCAGCTTCCATTAGCGAAGCCTGATCATGCAAAAACTTCTGTCTCGCTTCATATCGCATTCGGGCTTCGCGATCCTGGCTGAGAAATTCTAGCGTCGTCATCGCTTTTTTCAATTTCGGCTCATTCATCGTTAGCACCTCCCATTGGTCTGGTGTTGCGCCTTGTAAAAATAACAGCCAATTGGCTAATCCGCCCTGTTGTAACGAGATCGATCCAGCATCCAATTTAGGTAATTCCAAAAAATGAATCTCAATATCATCGGTTAACTCGATTCCGGTTCGATCCTCACGCAGATGAAATACATTGTGGTATTGCTCATTTTTCAGCAATTTGAAATTTACGATATTAATTGTCACACATCGTTGAAGCGTGCTATACGACTGTGCTTCGACTAGCTGAGAAGTATATAGTTTGCTCCAATAAAATAGGGTTCGTTTCTCCATATCATAACGGTTAAAGAGCTGCATTTCCACATTAATTAGTTCACCTTCAGTCGTCCGCGCTCGCACATCCATAATCGACTGTTTATCCGTGGGTGAGTCTTTGTCGGTGTATGGATTGAGTAAAATAATTTCGCTCAACAATGGCTTGTTCGCTTCCATAAAGGTGCGATTGAGGAATGTTAGCAGCACATCTCGATTTTCTTCACTACCAAAAATACGTTTGAACAAAAAGTCATTTCGCGGATCAAGCAACTCCGGCATAGGCAATCCTCCAACTCATACTTTCTTCACACGATAAAACTTAAAAAAGTTATAATTATAAAAGAATACTTGGAAGTAGAAGGATTGTAGTTACTTTAATTTTAGTTAGAAAAACTAGTTTTATCAAGGGAAATACGTCTTTTTATTAAAATAAAAAGTATAGGAATGCAGTCGGTTTTAATTTTATTAAAACTTTTATACGTTACTTAGTTTTAGCTATTCTCCCTTATCGAGAACAACTTCCTACATATGTTTAGCATCCTATTCGGTAATCGTTTCAAGCTATACGCTCACATGGAAAACAGCAGATATGCGAACAGGGTGGAGAGAATGCAGTCATGTTGATCCTGCTATAGAATAGAGAAATAAAAAAAACAATTGTAAGAAATAAAAGCAGAGGATACGACGTTACTCGTTATTCCTTTCGCAATATATGGCTTGTACGCAAACTCGTATACCTGTAAGCAGCACGGAACAGAAGGAAATAAGGGAAAAGGCGACTTATAGTGTTAGCGATTGCCTAACATGAGGTTCAATAAAAAGGTGATTTTTGCGAAGCAAAATATCTTACTGCATTTGAGTGCACGAGGCCACATTATATTTTTAGTGCATAGATTCCTGTGCGAGATGGGAGTTTGTTCCCTTATTCCTTATCGGAGTAGTGTCTGTTATACAAAAGCACATATCAAAGCATGCAAGCGAGTAGCTATCGACAACCAAGCAACGATCAACAAAAAGCAGCAACCCACTTCTCACAGGCTGCTGCTTTTTCAATCTATACTTTTCAATCCACAATCGTTCAGTCCTTACTTATAACCCTAACTTAATCTACCCAATCCCACTTACAAATTACGCTTCATCACACTCTTATGATGCGAAAACACCTCAAAGCTCTGCTGACCATGATACGAACCCATGCCACTTTCGCCTACGCCGCCGAAGGGCAAGTAATGGGAAGTCATATGGGATAGCGTTTCATTAATACAGCCGCCACCAAAGGATACCGTATCCAGCACCTGGTCAATCAGCTGTTCATTCTGGGTGAACAGGTACAGTGCCAGCGGTTTAGGACGATTCACGATCTCATCCAGCAATGGATTTAGATCATCATATTCGATGACGGGCAGGATCGGTCCGAAAATTTCCTCCTGCATAATTGGAGCATCCCAGCTTACATGGTCCAGCAACGTAGGCTCGATGATCAGCTCATCACGCAGCGAGCGTCCGCCGAACAGCACCTGTTCATTGTTCATCAATCCAGTTAACCGATCAAAGTTACGTGTGTTCACGATATGAGGGAAGTGCGGGTTGCTCAGCACATCCGCTGTATATTTATCCGCAATTTCTGCTTGCACCAGCTCGGCAAACTTCGCTTTCACACTGCTATGAATAAGCAGATAATCCGGCGCGACACAGGTCTGTCCAGCGTTCAGGAATTTACCGCGTACCAGTCGCTCTGCTGCCAGTTTCAGATCAGCATCTGCGTGTACGATCGCTGGACTTTTGCCGCCCAGTTCTAACGTGACCGGGGTCAGATGCTCGGCTGCTGCACGCATCACGACACGTCCAACATGCGTACTGCCAGTGAAGAAGATATAGTCGAATTTTTCTTGAAGCAGAGCGGTACTTGTTTCCACTTCGCCTTCCACGACAGCGACATATGATGCAGGGAACAGGTCGCTCAGCATGTCGAAGATCAGATGCGACACGGTAGGGGTCAGCTCAGATGGCTTCATTACTACCGTATTACCAGCGGCAATCGCGCCAACGAGTGGGCCAAAAGCAAGCTGGAACGGATAGTTCCACGGTGCGATGATCAGCGTTGTACCGTAAGGCTCTGGATAAATGGTACTCGTTGCATCCGGTAATGCTGCTGCGGTAGGCACAGTACGTGGTGCTGCCCAGGCTTTTAAATTGTCCAGCGCAAAGTCCAGTTCACCGAGTACGATGCGAACTTCGGAGCCAAACGCTTCTGGCTCAGATTTGTTCAGATCAGTATGCAATGCTTCCAAAATACGGGGCTGGTAACGCTCAATTCCAGCGCGCAATGTGCGTAATGCTTCTATACGATAAGCGACATCGCGAGATTGTCCTGTTTTGAAAAAACTGCGCTGCTGCGCAATAAGTTGTTGGATTGATTCCATCGTTATTCACTCCTATAAGTTAAATGCTTCTGCTTTTGTTTAACCAAAAATGGTATAGTTCAGACAAATAGCAAACAATATAATGGCAAGCCATTTATTTTAAATACACAATTAAACAGGAAATATATCATTCCAAAATACAATTATACATAGCAATATACAGTGATAGGATTATCTATATCGCGATCCTCTACACGCACAGAAAATTCTCTACATAATGGTTCTCTACATCTATTTCTGAGCCATATAGGATCGTATACAAGTATCATCCTGAAAATGATTGCTCACAACTTTTATGAAAATAAAATAGTTATATACAACACAATTTGGATTATATGATAGCCTGCTGCGAATGACAATAACCAGAAAAGAAGTAGATGCGGCTTATGCCACAAATGTGGTATAAATGAGTATGAAGTTCGATGATCATGCCTGAAATCGATTCATTAAAATACGAACCTTCTGCTGTAGCAGTACGAAATCCAGTGAATCGCAGTATAAATCTCATGTATAGGAGGGCAATCCCTATGCCGGATTCGCTATCTTCAACACCGCAACCTGCTGGCTCGATCCCATCATCTATCCATCATTCGGACAAGAAACCGAAACTTGACCCGCGCATCGTGCGTACACGTATGCTGCTGCGGGATGCACTGATCGAGCTAATGGAGCAGCAACCGTACGACAAAATTACGATTCAGCATATTGCAACACAAGCGACCGTGAATCGCAAAACATTTTATCTCCATTATGAAACGAAAGATCATCTACTGTATGCGGTTACTGATGAATTGCTCGGTGAGCTATTTGGCGAAGCGCGGGATGCCAATTCGTTTAACCAATCGGTCGAGGAATTACAGCGTTATATTGCGGGGCGTATTTTCACTTATATTATTCGCTACAAGCGGTTTTTCGAGGTGATGTTTGAACGGCAAGCGATGTCAAACTTCGTGCAGTATATGAAGCAATATATCGCACGTTTTTACGAGGAGGAATTTGCCCGGCTAGAAAATGATAAATTGCCTGTACACAAAGATGTGATTGCCAGCTATATTAGCTCTGCATATGTAGGTGTCATCCACTGGTGGCTGCGTGAAGGCATGCCGTATACGCCAGAGGAGATGACCGAGCAGATGATTGTACTCAACTCCAATGGACCGATCCGACTGATTCAGCAGCAATGAAATAATAAATAAGCCTATTCCAGCCAGTCCATCTGTCATGTCAGATGTCCGCTTGAACAGGCTTATTGGGTTGTTGAAAAGGACGCTTTGAAACGCCTGCGCATCAGCAGCGTGCAGATCAACATCTATTAGAACTATACAACTGATAAAACATCGTGCATCAAGCTAAATGCATAGATCCGTCCAAACGAACGGTAAATGAACAATGCTGAACATATAAAACCGTCATTCGATCCAACATTAAGGTACGGTTTCCAAGCGTACTGATGCTGCATCAGGTGTTTATTGAAGTGCTATCTTTTAAAGTACTAGCACTTGATTCAAGCATTGCCGAGCCATCTTCAATGTATCGACACGGTGTCCAGCGCTTCATCAATCTGAGCATTTTGCTTGATGCGGCTTAGCAAACGATGCAACATGGCACGCTCATCCTCTGCAATGCCATCCATCAAATCGCGTCCGGCTTCCTGCATAATTTCACATACGGCAGGTTCTAGCTGTGCACCTTCGGCGGTCAGATAGATTTTGAAGCAGCGGCGATCGTCTGTGCATGTAATTTTACGGATAAAGCCTTTGCTCTCCAGATTGGACAGCATGCGTGTAATATTCGTTTTATCTTTACCGAGGCGCTCGCCGATTTCATTCTGGGTGAGACCATCCTTTTTCCAGAGCAACATCATTACAAATGTCTGCTCAGGTGCCAGATTGAACGGGGCAAGTTTGTGTTTAATATATCCTGCAATCGCCAGATGGACATCACGAATGAATACGGTATAACTCTTTTCTACGTCATATGGCATCGAACTCACCCTTAATTTATTTGATTACTGTCATTGTATTGATCGTTATCTATCCTCCATAGAACTGTATCGATAGAAGTTGTATGAATCATACGATGGAGAAGACTCTATATCTATCAAGATGACCGATACAGCCTTCCTTTATGCATAGAATACGCATACGAATGGGTATAGTTGGTATAGCAACCGTCATCACTATGAAGCGGTTTTGTGTATCTAATCTGCCTAATTAGCGTTGAATCGACGTTAGACTATCACTTTTACCTAAGACTGTCAACGAGGCGAATGAACCGAATCCATCGACAAAAAATGAATGTAAATGTGTAGCTAATAGCCTAGAATAAGCTGCATGATAGGCGTGAAGCGATACGGCAAGCAGCAAAAAGTCAAATGTAAGCGGTAATATTCAATGTGAAAGTTTCATTTTCATCTTGACATTGTTCGACACAAGGTCTATTGTAATTTTTGTGAGCTTGACTGTCACAAAAGAGACACAATGCCAGATTGACATTATGACGAAGCTTGAATAAATGATATGTATCTTTGTTTATATGAAATGTATAGCGGATGTATATCTAAAGCGAGCAATCGTTTATTTTTTGTCGATATAGTTGCTATATCAACCGTATACTGTAGGCAGGAATTACGTTTGTATGATAATTAGAAAATTAGAACTAGCCCATACACCCATAGCATGTGCGCATGCTGTATAGAGAAAAAGGGATAGGTACATTATGGAGGAGAAACGATATGGAAGCTATGACATTTGTATTGTTCGGTTCGACCGGGGATCTGGCGAAACGCAAGATTTTCCCTGCTTTGTACAACCTGTATGTGGATCGTAAAATGCCGGAAGCCTTCTCGATCATCGGACTGGGCCGCAAATCATTTAATGATGCGACCTTCCAAACGTATGTAGAGCAGTCGCTTCAGGAATTTTCACGCAATACACCGAATGATCGTAAGACGGTTGATGCCTTCTTGCGTTCGATTCGCTATCATATTTTGAACGTGGACGATACTGCTGGTTACCAGGAGCTGCTCAAGCTGGTAGAACAACGTGAGTCCGAACTGAACATCCCGCAAAACCGTATGTTTTACATGTCGGTTGCACCGGAATTTTTCGGCGTGATCGCAGACAATATCAATGCAAGCGGACTCGGTAACACATCCGGCTGGAAACGTCTGATCATTGAAAAGCCATTTGGACATGATCTGGAATCCGCACGTCAATTGAATAAACATTTGAGCAAAACATTCGCTGAGGAAGAAGTGTTCCGCATCGACCACTATCTGGGCAAACCGATGGTGCAAAATATGGAGTCCTTCACTTCTGCGAATCCAGTCATCCAATCGCTGTGGAACAACCGCCACATCGCCAACGTACAAATTACCGCATCCGAAGTGGTCGGCGTGGAAGAACGCGCAGGTTACTATGATCATACCGGTGCCATCCGCGATATGGTGCAAAACCATATGCTGCAAGTGCTGATGATGACGGCGATGACATTGCCAGGCGGACACACCGCAGACGATGTACGTTCCCATAAAAAATACATCGCCAAGGCACTGCGTCCGATCTCTAAAGAAGATGCTCACAAACATATCGTGCGTGCACAATATGCGAATGGCGTCGTATCCGGCCGCGAAGTACAAGGTTATCAGGATGAGCCAGGCATCGAGCTAGGTTCCAACACCGATACATTTGTAGCGGCGCGTGTGTGGGTAGATGATTTCTCATGGGAAGGTGTTCCATTCTACATTCGTACGGGTAAACGGATGAAAGAGAAATCGACACGTATCGTAGTTGAATTTAAAAACACAATGCAAAACAGCGAAATTTGCGTCGACTGCGATGGTCAGCCGAACATGCTTATTATCAGCATCAACCCAGAAGAGAAAATCACGTTGCAACTGAATCGCCGTAACGTGAAAACAGGTCTACTGGAGCCAATGACATCTGAATTCGTGATGGGTACCGATCATGATCCAGAAGCGTATGAGCTGTTGATCGGTGATGCACTGAACGGTGACGGTACATTTTTCGCACACTGGGATGAAGTGGAATTGTCCTGGCAGTGGGTACAACCGATTCTGGAAGCTTTCGCGGACAACAGTTTGCCACTGCATGACTATGCAGCTGGCACCTATGGTCCAGCAGCATCTGATGCATTGCTTGCCGAGCAAGGTTTCCGCTGGCTGGGCGATCAGAATGCCGCACCAGTACGCACCGGTGTTGCTTCTGCACGATAAGAGATAAGCTGTTCTTTTTAAAGATGAATGGTTGGCTTACGCTCTGGTTAATGATAAACAGAGCGTATTCACCATGCCTTCAGAGTCGGGATGCCGGCTTTGCAGAATGTCAGACTGTGCTGAAAGTGGTAGCACTAGGACTGGCTATAGATGACCAGATAGGCTAGAGATAAAAAAGGGATGTTCCATCCCAAACATAACGGAGGGCTATACTATGAAAATCGGTTTGATCGGCTTAGGCAAAATGGGTATGAATCTGGCACAAAACCTGATGGATCACAAACACGAGGTTGTTGCTTTTGACCTGAACAAAGAAGCAGTTAAAGAAATTACCGATCTCGGCGCACAGGGCGTAGGCACGATTGCAGATATGGTAAGCAAGCTGGAATCTCCACGTATCGTATGGGTCATGGTTCCCCACGGCGTAGTTGATTCCGTACTGGGCGAGATCGCTCCACTGCTGTCTGAGAACGATATCGTGATCGAAGCAGGCAACTCCCACTATAAAGAATCCGTACGTCGTTACAATGAAATGAAGCAAAAAGGTATTCATTACATGGACGCAGGTACATCCGGCGGCATGAGTGGCGCACGTAACGGCGCATGTTATATGATCGGTGGCGACAAAGAAGCATGGGATGTCGTAGAACCGATCTTCCGCGACACGGCTGTTGAAAATGGCTACCTGTATGCAGGCGAAGCAGGCAGTGGTCATTACCTGAAAATGGTCCACAATGGTGTCGAGTACGGCATGATGGCAGCAATCGGCGAAGGCTTCGAAGTGCTGGAGAAAAGCCCATACGACTTCAACTACGAAAAAGTAGCTCGCGTATGGAACAACGGCTCCGTGATCCGTTCATGGCTGATGGAACTGACTGAAAATGCATTCGCTAAAGATGGACGCCTGGAAGAAATTCAAGGCATCATGCACTCCTCCGGCGAAGGCAAATGGACCGTTGAAGAAGCAATGGACCTGCAAATGGCAACCCCAGTTATCGCCCTGTCCCTGCTGATGCGCTACCGCTCCCTGGACAACGATACATTCACAGGCAAAGTCGTAGCAGCCCTACGCAACGAATTCGGCGGCCACGCCGTAGAAAAATCCAGCAAGTAATGTATAAATGATTACTTCAATAACAGGTTGATCGATAACATCAAGCGATCCTTCAACCTAGGCTATAGAAAAGAGCTGCAAACCTGATATCCACTCAGGCTTTGCAGCTCTTTTATTTATGTCATCTTAATGTATAACTGTTGATACATTCCCTTAAAGGTAAAGCATGACTATATCCATGATCAATCTAACTTCATTAAAACCAAATATTATTTAAATACAATCCCATTCAGATACAACTATCCATATCCATATCAAACCATATTTAAATTAAGCTTCCCTCAACCCCATACAATCATATTTAAACGTAATTACCCCCACATTTAAATTTGAATATAACGTAAATTTGAATATAACGTAAATTTGAATACAACGCTATCGCAACCACCTCCTATAATTACTAAATTTATAGTGCTCATTGCTCTCTATTCATCCATTGATCCACTCATTTCCTGTAATCGCCAAATCTCCCTCTGCTGCTCCCTCCCCCATTGGAGTTTTTTAACTGCGCCTACCACCTCAAAATCATAATGCATGCTCTATTCCATATTGATGTTTACACCCTCACTTATATTCTTAAAGTACGTTCTTATGTATGCTTTACTCCAGCCAATCATTATTTTCAAAACAACTTAAATCACTCAAAAGTAGAACAAACGTAAAGAAAATGCGGCAACCCGCACAGAGCGGAGGGAAGGAAATAAGGGGAAAGGACGACTTATAGTGTTAGCGATCTCCTAACACGCGGTTCAATGAAAAAGTGATTTTTGCGAAGCAAAATATCTTACTGCTTTGAGCACGGGAATCTACAATGTACTCCTAATCAGTAGATTCCTGTGCGAGACCGGAGTCCGTCCCCTTATTCCTTCCCGGAGTGGTTGTAGCACTGCGCCCTATTCTGCCAGAACGACTACGAAAGAATCAAAGATTTCATAACTACGCTCTTAAAATGCACTTTTTAAATGTCCTTTAAAACAAGCCACCAACACAATAATTTTCTGAAAACCACCAAAAAACTCCAAAAACCGTTTTCATAACGTTGACGTTAACGTTAAATAGGTATAATATATTCATATAATATATGTAATTATTTAAATAATAAAACGGAGGGGTGACCATGACATTGTACAAAATCGATGAGGTTGCCAGTGAATGTAATCTGACGAAGCGCACGATTCGGTACTATGAAGAGATTGGTCTGCTGTCCCCACAGCGTAGTGAGGGCAACACACGATTGTACACACGTGAAGATATCGAACGGCTCAAAAAGATTATTAGTGCGCGTGATGTACTTGGCTTTTCCTTGCAAGAACTGCATCGGTATATCGAGGTGGTTGAAATGCTCACCGGACAGCGCGAGCGTTACCGCAACATTACCGATCTGGAAGAGCGCAGGCGTCAATTGGAAGAGATCGATGAGACGTTGGGCAAGCAACTCGATATGATGGAAGGTAAGATGCGTACGATTCAGAGTTTTAAAGAGGAAGCTGAACAGTTGCGTCAGCAAGTGCGCAAAGGGATGGAGAGGCTGGGAAGTGAATCGACGGAGCGCGCAGAAGCTGATTATTGAATAATCTGTAGGCACTGATCGTTAGACATATAGTGTAGAAGTAAACATAGCGAACTTATACCAAATTCGTGATAAGCCCGTTGTATCCACTATAGTTCGCGCTCGCTGATCATCCATATCTCAATCATCCATATCGCATAGGTTATGTTATGACTGTATCGTCACGTCATTAGACATGTCTTTAAACAAATGACCGGCATTGTATCTGGAGTCATATTGCTTGATCCAACAATAACTAAAAGCTGATGGATATAGAGTGTGCAAACAACATCGTTTAACAGAGCAAGCATAGCAATACGCTCTATAATCAAGCTCTATATCATTTCATTATAAACAGCACTTAAAAATAGAGAGCAGTACAAAGGGAGGAACCTTCAACAATGAGTACGAAAACAGCTTCAGTCAAAGAGCTTCCTAAGCAGGGCGGATTATTATCACAGCCAAAAGCAGTCTGGGCGGTTGCCTTTGCCTGTGTGATTTCATTTATGGGTCTTGGTCTGGTTGACCCGATTTTACCAGCGATTGCCAAGCAGCTTGATGCTACACCAAGTCAGGTGTCACTGCTATTCACCAGTTATAATCTGGTAACCGGTCTGGCGATGTTAATTACCGGTTTTGTATCGAGTCGGATCGGTGTGAAATGGACACTGCTTAGCGGTGTTGTTCTAATCATTATATTTGCGGCACTTGGTGGTATGTCCGATACGATCGGTCAAATCGTCGGTTTCCGCGGCGGTTGGGGTCTTGGTAATGCGCTCTTTATCGCGACTGCATTGTCTGCGATTGTTGGTCTGTCCACTTCTGGTACAGCTAAAGCGATTATTTTATACGAAGCAGCGCTTGGTCTTGGTATTTCTGTAGGTCCACTGCTTGGTGGTGAACTTGGTTCGATCTCATGGCGTGGCCCGTTCTTCGGCGTGAGCGTACTGATGCTGATCGGTTTTATCTTTATTCTGGTGATGTTGCCTAAAATCCCAAAACCGAAAACACGCAGTTCACTCGCCGATCCGTTTAAAGCATTGAAATTTCCAGCCTTGAAAACACTGGCGATTGTTGCCTTTTTATATAACTTTGGGTTCTTTACATTGATGGCTTATTCTCCTTATGTGATGGGATTAGATGAGCACGGTCTTGGTTATGTATTTTTTGGTTGGGGGATTTTGCTGGCAATCACTTCGGTATTCGTCGCACCGAAGCTGCAAGCACGCTTTAACCTTGCAGGTTCGATGGGTGTAATGCTGACACTGTTCGCACTCGATCTGGTATTTATGGGTCTGGGTGCAGCATTCGGTTCACCTGTGCTTGTCATTATCGGCGTGATCGTGGCGGGTATTTTCCTCGGTATTAACAATACGCTGATCACAACAGCGGTGATGGAGTCGGCACCAGTTGAGCGTTCTGTCGCTTCCGCAGCTTACAGTTTTGTGCGCTTCCTCGGTGGTGCCGTATCGCCATTCCTTGCAGGTAAACTGGCTGAATGGTACAACTCGGCAACCCCATTTTACTTCGGTGGTGCGATGGTACTGGTCGCTGTTATCGTCCTGATCGTGCGTCGTCGCCATCTGGCAGGTATCGATGTATCACACGGACATTAATGTTGGACGTAAGATTTGAAGTTGTGTGAACATGAATCCTTTATATTTTCTGATCCATCCTGTTTTATTTGTGCAGGCAGGTGTGAATGGTGGGTGCTGTGTCATACAGCAGATATGAACCGCCAGCGGCTGTAATCTTTTTTACTCCGTCCGTTGCCGGGGGATAGTCCCACACAACATATATGATTTCTGAGCTAGATAATAGGCCAGACACGGATGCCGTGAAGTATAGCTCTAAACAATATATAGGAGTCCAGCTATACCTAACATCGTTACACCTGCTGCGCAACAATTCAACAATAATTGGAGGAAAAGAACATGTCAGAACTACATGATCATTTAGCATATGGGCGTATACTGGTCGCAGTGGACGGCTCTGAACATGCACAGCGTGCACTGGAGCATGCCGTCAAGCTGGCACAATCGTTACAGACGGCACCGCATTTGACGGTGCTACACGTCAATCCTACGATGATGGTCGCTGAACCACCGCTTGGCGTGGATGTGGGTGTCCGTCTGGACGAAGAAGGGCGCGAGATGACCGAACCGTACCGTCAATATTTGGATATGACGGGTGTTGCCTACGATGTGCGCTATCATACCGGCGATCCGGCAACGGTAATTTGTGATACAGCAAAAGAGCAAACGATCGATCTGATCGTGATGGGTACACGCGGCATGAGTACGATGTCCGAACTGTTCCTGGGTAGTGTGAGTCATAAAGTCATTCAGCACGCGCATTGCCCGGTGTTGACGGTAAAATAATGAATCGATCGGCAGATCCAACTGGCTTGAATATACTTGCATAGATCTTATAGATCTTATAGATCTTATAGATCTTATAGATCTTATAGATCTTATAGATCTTATAGATCTTATAGATCTTATAGATCTTATAGATCTTATAGATCTTATAGATCTACACTGCATCCTGTTCAATCGTTCGATATGCTACGCTAGCTGAAGGCGGATATAGAAAATCGCAGATGAGATCCAATACATGGATAACGACAATACATGCACCATCAAAATAGAAATACAACTCTAATACAGCTATACCAAATAGCCAGCAGTAGTCGTAGAACTCCATACGAGTTCCACAGCTACTGCCGGCTTTATTCATATCTACCTATAAGTTCATAGACAAAACCTATAAAATACGCTTTATACAACGCCTGTCCTATCGAATAGTATCAGGCATATAGGATCATTTATAGACAACCAAGCTATAAAACATAACTATACGATATCAGATCTTATACGATATAACATCTCAGCTCCAGTGGATCTGACTCATACTGTGATCTGCACCTGCTCAATCGCTGTCCGAATCACATTGCAGGAATGTTCTAGCTGGCGTTGCTCTTCTTCATTCAAACGAAGCTCAATCAGCTCTTCAATCCCATTCCCACTAATAATCGCCGGTACGCCTGTGCATACTTGGTGTTGTCCATATTCACCATCCAGAATAGCCGAGACTGCGATAATCCGATGCTCATCGTACAAAATAGAGCGAGCGATATGGGCGAGTGCATTGCCGATACCAAACTGCGTATGGCCTTTACGAAGGAAAATTTCCCAGCCAGCATCACGCGTTTTGAGTGCGACATCTTCCATACTCAATTCAGGAAACCGCTCGGCATGTTGCTCCAAAATGTGCAACAGCGGCTTACCGCCGATCGTAACATGAGACCATGCCACAAATTGGGACTCACCATGTTCCCCTAATACATAGCCGTGTACACTACGTGGATCAATGGAAAAGACGTCAGACAGAATCGTTTTCAGACGGGAGGAGTCGATCGATGTACCGGTGCCAATCACACGTCCGCGAGGCAGTCCGGAAAATTGCCATGTCAGGTACGTTACAACATCGACTGGATTCGCTGCGATAATAAATACGCCATCAAATCCGCTCGCCATAATCGGATCGATAATTTCTTTCGTAATCGCTGCTGCTTCATGCAACACCGTCATGCGATCCTGACCAGGCTTCGGATTCGCACCTGCCGTAATAATGACGATGTCCATATCTCCGCAATCATGCAAGGAACCGGCATATACTTTAGTACGATGTGAGGTAAAGTCCATGCAGTGTGACAGGTCAAGTGCCTGTGCAACGGCTTTCTCGTGTGTACGTCCTACCATCATAATCTCATCGGCAATCGACTGATTAATCATCGAATACGCACAACCGGCTCCGACCATCCCGACTCCAACAATGGCTACTTTTCTGTTCTTTCTACCCAAATGCACAGCCTCCACTCTTTATAAAATCACGCTATTAGCTGCTCAAACCGACAACTATCGCGTCTAGTTATCAATTTCCAGTGCAACCATAACATTTATGCAGTAATGTTAAAATACATTCCACAATTGCCATTATACATGCTTTTTATGCATGTGTAACTGTTAAATATGTCATATAAGTTAACTCTTTTATTAACCACACTGGATTCGGAATTGGATTGTGATTGAATAATATGTAATGCAGATTGGCTATTATGTAATGAAGAAACGAAAGGAATACGCTTCTCTATAGTCCTATCTTTTTACATAAATAAGATAATCTAAACACATCATAAAGACGATCTACATCACAGACATGATCGAAACCTATCGCATAATCGCATAACAGTAATTTCAATCCGTAACCTCAATTAGTAATCCGGTCTGTAAAAAAGGCGAAGTAAGAAACAAAGTAAGCATAGAAGTTGGTATACAGGTGTCATAAGATGTGGCGATTGGGGTAAATAATAAAGTGAGCTACAGCCTATGCACCCGTGGCAAACTCATCGGTGTATACGCTCCATGCATAATTGCAATAATTTGGATTGCAGTGTTCTAAGAATTGTATTTGAACTCGTATGAATGTGAGCCGCACTTCACTATGGGAAGGAAATAAGGGGAAAGAGCGACTTCTAGTATTAGCGATCTCTTAACACGGGGTGCAATGAAAAAGTGACTTTTGTGGAAACAAAATATCTTACCTCTAAGCACGGGAAGCTACACTTCACTTCTATTGCGTAGATTCCTGTGCGAGACCGGAGTCCGTCCCCTTATTCCTTCCCGCAGTGGTGCCCAGCTCACCATCTACGTTTGCATATACAATAAATGATAAGAGGAGGAACATACTATGGCAGAACAAATGAATGAATATTTTGCGCTGGCAAGTCGTCCGGAAGGAACACCAGCGTTGGAGCATTTTACAGTAAAGAAAGAAGAGCTGAATATGCCGGAAGATGGGCAGCTGCTCGTCAAAACATTATATGTATCGGTTGACCCATATATGCGCGGTCGGATGAAAGACGCCAAATCATATGCGGCACCGTATGCAATCGGTGAACCAATTACAGGCGGCTCGATTGGTCGTGTGTTGCATAGCCGTGTTGATGGCTTTGCAGAAGGCGATATTGTCGCTGGTGGCTGGGGCTGGCAACGTTACGGCATTATCGATGGCAAGAGTTGTCGCCGGATCGATCCTGAGCTGGCGCCGATCACAACAGCACTTGGTGTGCTGGGCATGACCGGATTGACCGCTTATTTTGGTACACTGCGTATCGGTAATCCGCAACCGGGTGAGACGCTGGTCGTATCCGGTGCAGGGGGTGCGGTCGGTATGATTGTAGGGCAGATCGGTAAAATCAAAGGGGCACGCGTCATCGGCATTTCCGGCTCGGATGAGAAAAATCGTTATCTTAAGGAAGAGCTTGGTTTTGACGAAGTGATTAACTACAAAACCGATCAGCCGCTGGCAGAAGCATTGGAACGCGCTTGCCCGGACGGCATCGATGTGTATTTTGATAATGTGGGCGGCGATATTACAGATGCGGTCATCCCCCTGCTGAATCGTAACGCACGTATTCCGCTATGTGGACAAATCTCGCTTTACAATCAGGAGAAACCAGAGCTTGGACCACGCATTCTGCCTATGCTGCTCACTCGCACGGTGCTGCTCAAAGGTTTCCTTGTCGGCGATTATGCATCCGAGCAAGAAGAAGGACTGCGTGAACTGGGACAATGGGTACGCGAAGGACGACTCCAATACCGCGAAAATATCATCGATGGCTTCGATAATATTCCAGAAGCATTTATCGGACTATTCAGCGGTGAGAATCTTGGTAAGCAGCTTGTGCGTGTAGCGGAAGATTGATGTCGTAATTGATGTCGTAAATGAAGATTGATGTCTTAAATGGGGTTCATACTGGAGTGTGTACTTCAACTCGTATGTGTGTAAGCAGCACAGAACAAAGGAAAGGAAATAAAGCGAAAGGGCAACCTGTCGTGTGCGTGCTTTTCCAATACGAGGTTTATTAGCACGAGGTTTCACTAGATTTAATGGAAAGTCATTTTTGCGAAGGTGGAATATCTTACCGTTTGCAAGCAAGGGCATCTAAAACCTACTCTTCACAAGAGCATCTACAACTCACTCTTCATTGAATCACTCTTCATTCGCAGATGCTTGTGCGAGACGGGAGTCCGTCCTTTTGTTCTTCCCGCAGTTGGTGTATGTCCTAGCAACATAGTTGGCGTATACGTCCTGGTACATGGACTATAACCTAACAACATGTACGTTCTAGCAACATGTACATTGTCCCTACTATAACAGCAAAAAAGCTAAAGCCTTCCCAACTCGCAGCATACGATTGCATATCGCAATGTATTCCTGTAAGTCGGACGAGAGCTTTAGCTTTTTTGTATATAACATACAGACGCACCGTATGCCTAATGATCAACCGCGATCAAACGGACTGACCGGATTCCACCTGTTCACGGATGGCACGATATTTACGATACATATTGAGGCGCCAGTGTAACAGCGTCCCAAAGGCAAGAATGAAAAACACACCTGCTGTCTGCGGAATGGTAATGTACTGCTCGATAAAACGGTGCAGCAGCAAACGAATGAGCAGCAAGCCGAGCAGGATAAATAGAAAACTTTTCGAGCGCTGGATCACAACATCGGTACCGTTATGCTCGAAACGTGTACCTCGAATGAGCGGATACGAGAAAATAAACCACCCCACTAGAAAGGCTCCAAGCGCCCACAGCCAGGAAACGCGAAAATCCGGCACGACAAACATGAAAAAGCCGGTACTCATACCAAGTGGCGGAATTAGAATTTTTTTGGCATTAACGGGTCTATGATTTGTACGCGAGCGTACCAGAATCGCCGTCAGAGCGATAACAAGCAGTCCGACAGTCGAGCCGATTTGTAAAAAGGAGGGACTGAATTGAAGCATAATCGCGGTAAAACCCCTCTCCACAATGTGAATTCAACTACTTATGTAGTATACCATATCCATTCTTTTACGCATCGTACGTAACGCTTAAAATTTGTATTTTTTGCAAAACCTGCTCTGGTGCTCTCTATCTACTTCATCGCAGTCATCCATTTATTAGACAGATGCGAATAAAGTTTGAAGATCTAGTGCGTTTCCAATTAGAGTCATTCCTATCTCGATTAGCAAAAGCCAGGTTCGAAAATGCGGGGGAATGGAGAGTAGCTCAATCACAATATAATAGAAATACGATAGAAGATCGGCAGGCGACCAGCCATCCACCAGATTAAGAATGATGTACTATTTGCGAATAAAAGCGATTTGCCGATAAACATAATTAACTAGCCATCAGGCTACTTTGATCTGAGTTTCGCTATAGGGTGGCATCACCTGATCGGTCTGTGCTGACCGTCATCAAAGGCAGTGCAGCTGTCATAAACAGTGTGCTGGGATCGATGTGACTGAAGCTTATTCAGAACGAGGATGATTGTGGTAATATACAATTGTTATTGTTTTAAATAAATTCAATATTATGTTAAAAGAAGAGGGTTTACGGAAGCGCCAGCTTGTAGAGGGCTGTACCGATCAGCCGTATACATACGATGGTGCATATTGACGGATGTGGGAGGCAAAACGATGACGGACAAAAAGATTTTGATTGCTGAGGATGAACCAGCACTACGTTTTTTATTGATGGAAACGCTTGAGGATGAAGGTTACGAGATGACGGAAGCTGAGGATGGACAGCTGGCGAAAGATCGTCTATCCCAGCAAGAGTATGATCTGATCGTGCTTGATTATATGATGCCGGAAGCGACGGGCATTGAAGTGTGTGAATGGCTGCGAGCGAGCGGCAATGCCAATGCGGATAAGCCGGTTATTTTGTTAACGGCTAAGGCGCAGGAACAGGATCGTTTGCGCGCGGAGCAGGCTGGGGTAACGTTGTTTATGTCCAAGCCGTTTAGCCCGCTTGCACTGATTGACGCAGCCGAGGGGCTGCTGACCGGGGAGGACGCCTGATGCAACAGGGCGGTTTGACCCGGCGTGTAACCCGCTGGACGATCATTGCCTTTTTGATCTTTGGCTTGATTATCTTTGCGGTAGAATGGTCATTCAAGCAGCAGGTAACGAATATTAATACTGAAATTAACTATCATCTGGATCAGCAAAATCGTCTGCAAGCGATCGATGAATCGTATCGCTCGGCTGTATCGAATTTTCGCGCGTATCTTGCATTTAGTGTGACCACATTTCGAGTGCAGGCGGAGTCGGATCGGGATCGTTTTTTGCAAGATTTGAATCAATACCGTCTTCGTTCGGTAGATAAGCTGAGTAATGAAGATGCAATTATTGAGCTGGATCGGCAAAGCCGCGAGTATTTTAGTTATTTTCCACTGATTGAAGGATATAAGCAGCAAGGCAAGCAAGATGAAATCGAGAGCACATCGCGTAATATTACAACTGCACTGGTGCAGTCGGTGAACAGTCAACTTGAAGATTTGATCAGCAATGAACGCGACCAAGTAAATCAGCTCATGCAACGGAGTCAGCAGCTGAACTCGATTGTGCTGTTTATTCCGCTTGTTTTTATTGTTCTCGGCTTAATCGCAGCTTTACTGCTCGTTCGGTATTTACGCGAATCGATCATCCGTCCGGTCGTTAGTCTGGAATCGGCAGTACATCGCATTAGTAATGGTGAGTATTTGCATGTAGATCAGCGCACGTCCACTGATGAGATTACGAGTTTGATCACTGGAATTAATCATATGTCCGACCAGTTGCGTGAGCGTCAGCAACAGCATGAATACAGTCTGCAACAGATGGAACAGCAAAATGATGAGATGGAAGCGCAAAATGAAGAAATTATGGCACAGCAGCATGAGCAATCGGTTATTTTGGAAAAGTTAACTGAACGTGAAACACAGCTACAGCTGATCAACTCCTATCAGGAGAAGCTGACCGGTTTCAGCAGCATGAAGGAATTTCTGGAAAATAGTCTGCGTGCTTTAATGCATGCGACACATCATGATGCGGTTATGCTCGTTGTACGCGATCAGAGGGAGCCAGCCGGTTCCTTTCGCATGGTTTGTGCCGTAGGTTGGCCGCAGCACGATACGGGTCGCAAAGTAGAACAGCTGTATGGCCCGGCGCTGGAAGTGATGGAGGAGCGCAGACCGGTCGTGCGCAGTCGCTCGCTGAGTGGCGAAGAGATCGGACTCCATGAAGGGTATGAGCGTGCAGACGATCATTATTATCCGCTCTTTGATGAGGATCTACAGGTGATCGGGTATGTGCTGTTCACGACGTATGGCAGTCTGGCGGTCCACATTAAAGATCGCATGTTAACCGAGGGACTGATCAATCAGTTTGGCCTGGCGTATCAGGCACAGCTGGCAGGCGAGGAACGGCGCAAGCAAAGTATTCGTCTGGAAGAGCTGAATACCGAGCTGGAAGCAGAGAAGCTGATGATCAAACAGCAACGCGATACGATACAGGAAATTATCGATTCGTTGCAGGAAGGGCTTGTGTTATTCGATCATAACGGGATTATTTCGTTTTGCAATGAACAGGTGAGTGCTGTATTGCCAGATCTAAAGGCAGGCGGATCGATCGATAGTCTAAATGCTTTTCTCGACAAGCAACATATGGGCACTTACAAGTTAAGCGAACAAATAGTACATGCGATGAAGGAGCATCTGACCAACTGGAGAACCCAGTTCAGTCTTCGCGCTCGCGATGGCAGCGTACACCATATGGAAATGTATATCAATCTGATCACCGGAGCCGATTTGCAAGAATATCATCTGATCGTATTGCGTGATCGTACCGAAGAGGAACAGGCGAATCAGATGAAAAATGAATTTGTTAGCATCGTATCCCATGAGCTGCGTACACCGCTGGCAAGTATTCTGGGCTTTGTGGAAATTTTGCTAAACCGTGAAGTTAAACCGGAGAAAGCGAAGAAATATATGGAGACGATTCATCGTGAGGCGAATCGATTGTCCAATCTGATTAATGATTTTCTGGATTTGCAGCGTATGGAATCTGGAAAACAGACGTACACTTTCGTTCCATTCGATCTGCGTGCGATTGTGAGCGATGTGGCGATGCAGTGGGATGGTAAGCAGGAGCATCATGTGTATTCGGAGCTGCCAGAGCATACGGCGCTTGTGCGTGCCGATCAGGATCGAGTGACCCAGGTCATGCATAATTTGATCAGTAACGCGGTGAAATATTCCCCGGGCACGGATCGAGTTGATGTGCGCCTTCGTGAGGATGCAGGCAATTGGCTGGTGGAAGTACAGGATTACGGACTGGGTATTCCGGATGAGGCGAAAGACAAGATGTTCAGTAAATTTTATCGTGTAGACAATTCGGATCGTCGTCAGATCGGTGGCACTGGTCTCGGACTGGCAATTGTACGTGAGATTCTCAATGATCTTGGTGGCGAGATTACCTTCGAGTCCGAGCTTGGTCAGGGCAGTACCTTTATCGTGCGACTGCCAAAGCTTACTGTACCTGTATTGGATGATCATATTGTCGTGATTGAGGATGAGGAGAATTTATCCCGCTTGATTGCAGCGACTTTTGAAGAACAACGTTATGAAATTTTAACGTTGAACAATGCAGAGGAAGCGATTCTTGGCTTGCAGCAGGCAAGCATTCCACCGCTGCTATGTATTGTGGATATTCATTTGCAAGGGCCGAAAAGTGGCTGGGACTTTATTGCCGCACTCAAAAGTAACCCATTAACTCGTGACGTGCCGGTTATCGTATCGTCAGCGCTGGATCAGCCAGGCGATTTTGCCGAGAAGGTTGACGAGAAATATTTGCAGAAGCCATTTACGGTAGATCGCCTATTGGAGCTGGGCGTGTCGCTTATGGATCAGAGTCCGCAGACGATTCGAACCGATATGGTCGTACAGGGAAATCAGGATGAACATTTACTTCAGCAAGCGCTGCGACGTAGCGGTCTTGGGGCGGCAGAGCTAAAGCTAGTCGATGATGTGATCAAGGTTGATTTGCT
Organism: Paenibacillus wenxiniae; assembly: GCF_039822605.1. Classification (NCBI taxonomy): domain Bacteria; kingdom Bacillati; phylum Bacillota; class Bacilli; order Caryophanales; family Paenibacillaceae; genus Paenibacillus; species Paenibacillus wenxiniae. The sequence goes on along the minus strand of NZ_JBCGUH010000003.1, from coordinate 257,355 downwards.
GGGCGATACGGATCAAGCCAATCAGGTAGACTCAATGCAGAAGCCAGATTCAAATGGTGGAACTGGAGCGGTCTAGCCGTTGTTTTTCCGATCATGAATGCAGCTATTGTGCACATGAGAGCAATGGAACGCTATAATCGAGGGTAATAGAAAGTATGCTTTACGGTTAGGTAGCGCATGGTAGAAGAGCGCTGCGCCACCTAACGGTGTTACGCGGAATAGAATGTACTCACACAAACGGCGATGTCGATGACCGCCTGCGACAACAGCCAGGGAGGATTTTATGGATAAATATCAGCGACTCTTTATAAAGCAGATGAAGGACAAAATCAAATCCGCTACGACATCCGGACAGTCTACCAGTGAGGCTGAATTGTATCGACTGCTACATTCCGCTAAAGGCACCGCAGGAACGATTGGACTGGATGATTGGTTTCAGACGGCTTCCGGTTTGCTTGAACGTGTGGAAGCAGAAAGTACCCGTGTCTGGCGCGTAGCAGAAGCGCGTGAACTGCTGGCTCCGCTCGCTTTTTTACTACTGGATAGTGTGGATGAACCCGAGGATGACGGTGATCAGCCGGCTCTCGTTGAGGAGCCGCCAGCAGAACTACCACCTTATATGGGTACATTGCTGATCGTAGATGATGATCTAAGCCTGTTGCTTGTACTGAAAGAGCATCTGGAGCGAATGGGATATATGGTGCTGGCTACGCCGGATGCCGAGCGAGCGCTGGAGCTATTTTATAGTATGAAGCCGGACTGTGTCGTACTTGATATTGTGCTGGAGGAACGAAGCGGTCTGGAACTATTGCAGGAAATGCAGTCTCGTAGCGAGCAGTATTTGATTCCGGTGATCGTGATCAGCACGAATCGTGATCGCACGACTCGTATGCAGGCATACGAATCGGGTGCGGACGATTTTATGGGCAAGCCGTTTGATGTGGAAGAATTTGCGGTACGGGTGAAACGACAAGTATCTCGTCGTTTGAAGCTGAATCGTCTGCTGATGATGGACGAGCTGACCGGTGCCTATAATAGTACCTTTTTTGCACAGGAGCTGGTTCGTCATTTGCAATTGCAGCTGGAACGACCACAGCCTGCTACATTGACGTTATTCGATCTGGACAGCTTCCGTTATATTAACGAGCGGTTTGGCTATGCGGAAGGAGATCGTCTGCTCAAGCATTTCTCCGATCTGGTCAAGCCCGTGCTAGGACCACAGGATATCTGGGCGCGAGATCGTCATGATCGCTTTTATTTGTTACAGCCAGGAGTGGGAGAGAAGGAAGCCGCTTCGTTTGCCCATCAGTTGTTGGGACGACTGGAGCAGGATGAAGAAATTGGACTGGATGATTATCGATTGTCGTTCTCAGCCGGTATTCTGGAGCTGAAGCCGGGTATGAGCGCTGCTTCCTGTTATGACGGAATTATGCGGATCGTGGCGGAAGCGAAACGTAATCGTGATGGCGTGATGGTCGTTCCTGAGCGTCGTAGACCGGTCGAAAATGGACAGGCTGTACGTCTGGTGGAAATGGCATTGGATGCAGAAGCACATGCGCAGCAACATGATGATGCAGACAAAGCGGCTTCGCCGTCTGCTCACCCACACACAGAAGCATCGCAGCCATCTTCATCCGCAAAGTCTGCCGAACCAGAACAGCCGGATTCGATGTTATACAAAATGGACGATTTAATGTCGTCTCTGTCTTCGAGACTTAAGCGACATCAACGTCCTGAATCTGCTATGGATGACGACAAGTATACGGATCATTCACTTCAGGTGCAATCGGAGCCGACTGCACAGCCGTCTACGCCAGTGGCGCAGCAGGAAGCTGTACCTTCATCAACATCCGTACCGGAAGCTGTAACTCCATCAACATCTGTACCGGAAGCTGTAACTCCATCAACATCCGTATCGGAAGCTGTAACTCCATCAACATCCGTATCGGAAGCTGTAACTCCATCAACATCCGTATCGGAAACTGTAACTCCATCAACATCCGTACCGGAAACTGTAATTCCACCTACACCTGTACGAGAAACGGTAGCGCCAGTGAATACAGCACCAGTAGCACAGGTTCAAGAAAATACGACGGGATCCGTTCCTGCGTTTCAACCTGATACCATCCGTGAGGCCGAAGCACGAGACGGTTCCGGTCGTCGTCTGGAGTGGGTCGATCGTGAAGAAAAAGTGCTGCTTAGTCAGCAGACCGCTGAGATTGAACAGGCTCCTATTCCGCCGATGGATGTGAACACATGGAGGCTTGCGATTGTCGATGACGATGATCTGATTCGCAATATGCTCAAAAAGCGTCTGTCTTCCCTTCAAGCTGAGCATGAGCTTGATATTCGTGCTTTTAGTGATGGTGAGGAATTTTTCAGTGATCCGTGGCATGGGGAGAATGCGCGGTATTTGCTCATTTTGGATCGGATGATGCCACGGATGAATGGGATGGAGGTGTTACGTCGATTGCGCAGCTCGGATAAACGTAATCGTTACACCGTACTGATGCTGACTGGAGTGGGCGATGATCGTGAAGTGGCGGATGCGATCAGTGCTGGTACCGATGACTATTTGACCAAACCATTCAGCATGGTAGAACTGGAGGCACGTATTCGGCGGCTGTTAGGGAGGATGAAGGCATGAAACAGCTGGATACGAATCAGGCGCTGCTTGCCTTCGCGCTGCTCAGCGCCTTGATGTTGCTGCTTCTGTTACTGCTCTATGCGTATCTGGCGTATCGCAAAGCAACGTATAATAAACGCCAGCTTGTTGTATATGAGATGGTACGTGATCTGGAGCAGCCGGATTCAGCGCTGGAAACGTATCTGGAAACGGGTGAGGCGTCCCGGCGTCTGTCGACCCGGGAGCCTTATCGGATGGAAGCATTACAGGAGGCACTACAGCATCGTCTGTCGATTAGTAACACACCTGAAGAGCGCAGGCTCATTTATGAGTTTGCCGAGCGGTACTTTTCAGGGCATTATCGGAAAGCGCTGCGCAATCGCCGCTGGAGCACACGGATGAACACATTGCTCTGGATTGAGCAGTTTCGTATTCATTCGCTTCAGCCCGAGCTGATACGCTGGATGAAGGCGCCGCGCTGCTCGGAGGAGGAGCACTTTCAGATTTTGCGTATTTTGTCCAAGCTGAACAGCGAGCAGATCGTCCCCTTCCTTAGTGAAAAGGATCATAATCTGTCGGACAGTCAGCTACTACAGATTTTGCTACCGCTTAACGAGGAGCTGATCGATCAGTTATTAGCCCAGTTTGATACATTACCGAGACGGGTTCGCTATAACTTGATGGATGCACTGCGTATTCATAATGTACGTTCCACCGAAGTTCTCGCTCTGCTGGAGCGTCAGCTAAGTCATTATGATAGAGAAATACGGATTCGTGCGCTCAAGACCATTGCCAACTTCGGCTATATGTCGCGTGAGGCAACGCGCCTGCTCGTGGAGGTGCTGGAGGAGGAGCATGATCATCCAGAGGATATGACCTCCTCATGGCCGGAACGACTCATGCGTGCTAAGGTGATGGGCAATGTGCATGAAGATGTGTTTGTATCTTACTTGTTAGAGATGCTGGGCGATTCTTCGTATCGGGTCAGACAGCAGGCAGCTGAATCGCTGTCCAGCTACAAAAATGGACTGGAGCTGCTTGCCAAAGTAGCTGCTGGAGAACATGCGGACCGCTATGCACGTGAGATGGCGGAGGAGACGCTGGAAAGGAAACAATATGAACGCAACCTGGCTTGAGCTGATCGGTACGATTTTCGAAATGATCAGCATTATTATTGCCATCTATGTCGTCGTGGTCAGTCTCGTCTATATTGTGCTATTTTTCGTAGCGGCTCAAAAGCTGAATCGGGAAAAGGACGTCAACGAGAGCCAGTACGAGCAGGTGCTACAGGAAGAGTTGGCACCGCCATTATCGATTATCGTACCTGCGTACAATGAAGAGCTGAATATTGTATGGAGCGTGCGTTCACTGCTGGGGATTAACTACAAGCAATTTGAGATCGTCGTCGTGAACGATGGTTCCAAAGATGCGACCGCTCAGCAATTGATCGATGAATTTGATATGGTGGAGATTAAGAGCCGTGTACGCTGGTCAGGGCTTGGCAAAGAAACGAAGCCGATTCGCGGCATTTATCGTTCCCTGCAACATAGCAATCTGGTGCTGGTCGATAAGGAAAATGGCGGTAAAGCAGATGCGCTGAATGTGGGCATTAATGTGTGTCAGTATCCATACTTTGCTTCACTGGATGGCGATACGGTGCTAGATCAGGATGCTTTTATTAAGGTGATGAAGCCGATTATGGATGCAGGGCCTGACGAGGAAATCGTAGCTACCGGCGGTAGCGTTGGGATTGCGAACGGCAGTTATGTGGATAGCGGTTATTTGAGCCGGGATAGTGTACGCCTGTCGCATAAGCCGCTCGTCGTGATGCAGGTGATTGAGTATTTGCGCGCCTTTCTGATGGGACGGATTGGGCTTAGCCGTTACAATCTGCTGTTGATCGTATCCGGTGCATTTGGTATTTTCAAAAAAAGCTGGGTGATCGAGGTTGGCGGCTATGAAGTGAATACGATCGGTGAAGATATGGAGCTGGTTGTTCGTCTGCACCGACGGATTCAGGAAAAGAAAAGCAAAGCGCAGATCGTGTATGTGCCCGATCCGGTCTGCTGGACAGAAGCACCGGAGCAGGCTAAAATTTTACGTCGTCAGCGTACACGCTGGCATCGTGGACTATTCGAAAGCTTGTGGAAAAACCGTAAAATGATGTTGAATCCGCGCTATGGCAAAATCGGTATGATCTCGATGCCGTATTTTCTATTCGTGGAGCTGCTCGGTCCGGTCGTCGAGCTGACCGGGATTGTGACTGTGCTGATTGGCTTATTTCTGGATACGATCGATATTCGGATTACGCTGATTCTGGCGCTGCTCATGTTGCTATACGGTTCGCTGTTATCGATGGGAGCGGTATTATTCGAGGAATGGTGCTTCAAACGCTATAAACGGGTCAGCGATCTGACACGTCTGTTCCTATACGCTCTGTCAGAAACGTTCTGGTATCGTCCGATGATGACATTTTGGCGTTTTGAAGGGCTGATCCGCATTGCGGCACGTAAAAAGCATGCCTGGGGCGATATGGCACGCGGTGGTGTGATGAACTCTAAGAAGACGGATAACGGTGCCAATGGAGGTGGGTCATGAAAGCCAGAAAGATATGGTCATTCTGGATCATTCCCATTCTCATTGTAGCGCTGTTGTTAACACCGTGGATTTGGTGGGAAGTGAAGCCAGATACGAAGTTACAGGTGACGATTCTGGATAAAACGGTGCCTAACACAACGTATCGTGAGCATAAAGGTCTGGTTTGGCTGCTCAATCAGCAAAAGTATACCAAGGTAAATGGACAGCGTTACAACTATACGACCGATTACTATGGCTTTTTCCCAGAAAGCAATGATCAGTATAAAGTTACCGGATTGCCGCAAGATATGCGCAATACGGATATGATCTATGTAGCGGATACGTATGGCGTGGAGAAAGCGCAATATTTGCAGGCGAACAATGGTGCCAGCATCGGAACCGATGATGGTGATCTGTCGCAAGGGATGTTATATGGCGGTCTGGATACATCGGATGTACAGCGCATTCGCACCGGGGTGACCGAGCAGGGCGTGAAAACGCTAATCGCAGAGTTTAACAGTCTGGCTACACCGACAACGGCGAGTGTGCGCAACCAGATCTATCCGTTGCTTGGTGTCGAATGGACAGGTTGGACAGGACGTTATTTTGGCGATCTGGCACGTGGTGGCGAGGTGCCCCAATTTCTGACTGGAGACGGGAGTGATCCGAATCGCTGGCCGTATACCAGTTCAGGTATCGTGCTGGTGCATGAGGACGGACGTGTCGTCGTGCTACAGGAAGGGAAGCAGATTGGAGAGCAAGGCGTACAGGCAGTGCTGACGGCGCAAGGAAAGGCGCTAATCGGCTTCGATACGACAGTACGTTATAATTACTGGTTTGATATTATGAAGCCAGCGGAGCGAACCGAAATTCTAGCTAATTACGATCTTGGATTGACGCAAGACGGTAAGCAGAAGCTTCAGGAGGCAGGCATTAGCGATACCTTCCCCGCCGTGATCCGGCAGCAGCATGCGACCTATACTTCGTATTATTTTGCAGGTGACTATGCGGATCATGACCAGTATCCATTCTGGCGCCGTTATGAAGGTTGGGATACGGTGAAACGCTGGTTTACACTGGATCAGCGAGGGAGTGAGGATGCCTTTTACTGGCATTTATATGTACCGATGATGAAGGCGATTCTGGCGCAAACTGCGGTTACAGAGCGGCGCTAAGGATCTCACGCGAAAGTAGACGGTGCGTCGCTTATACTGTACAACGACTGTAATATCAGGTAGGGCGAGGATCAGAGGTAGAATGGGATGTAGAGCTAACACATACAGATTTAACGTATATACATGTAACCTATATCGATCAAACCTATATTAATCTAACGTATATCGATTAACATCAAGCCCTGTCGTTCCTTTTGGAAAACAGGGCTTGTTACATAACGAATATGCAGAGTGAATGATAATATGATGAAGGCGATACTTTTTTAGGATATGAGCGGAGAGGTCTGATGTATAATAATAAAGAAGCAAATTGTATATGTCGTATCGTATAATAGATGACGTATTTTTCGTGCGCCAAAGAGAACATAGGGGAAGCACAATCATCATAACGTGCTATAAACATACATAGTTCATCAATACACGACATATTGCGGTTGAAAGAATGAAAAGTCAGGATATATCGTTTTAGACGTACAGCAGCATGTTAAACCTCCAGACGTTTATATCGAACAGGCATATTATTTCGACCGAACGATAATAATGAAATTCCGGAGGAGGACATTCATGGATCAGGTTGATGAGCAAATATTGCTGCACTTGCAGCGTCATGCCCGTATCTCTATGACTGATCTGGGCAAAGAAGTTGGATTATCCCAACCCGCAGTGACAGAAAGGGTACGCAGGCTGGAAGAGAGCGGTTTGATTCAAGAGTACCGTGCTGTCGTTTCGCCTGAAAAGTTAGGTTATCAGGCATCTGCTTACTATCTTTTTCATACGAACAATGGGGTTGATTTTGTTGAAGTATGCCGAGCATCACCGGAGGTGATCGAGTGTCATCGTACGAGTGGCGAGTATAACTATTTGCTCAAAGTGCTGACTTCCTCTATCCGCGAGCTAGAGTCGTTTGAAAATCGGATTAGTCATTATGGTGACTATACGACTTTGATCGTGCTATCTACACCGATGGAGCAACGTCTGCTTGTTCCAACGGGGAACGGATGCAGACGCTCGGTATAATGGAGCCGATGCCCTATAGCTATGATGTTCTGTAGTTATATTGCGAAGGATAGCTATGAGCGTAAGCGCACAGGGAGATCGTTGCAGTGACAAGTCTAAAGCTAGAGAAGTCTCTGCTCTGCGGCGAACCATTGCGTAGCATTTTCAAATTGCGCAGCATCGTCAACAACGATAATACCCCTGCATCGCCGTAAGGCTATTGCAGGGGTATCCGTTAGTGTCATGTAGTAAAGCGGCAGCGTCATACCAGCACGATCACGATCGATTACATAAAATAAGGCAAGGCGAAGGCACCATAAGCAAAGGCTGCGATAATCACAAAAGCCGGATGAATTTTGCGAATTTGCATCGCCCAGAAGGCAACAAGTGCGATCGCAAGCGTCTGCCATATGCCGATCGATGTATACGATTCCTCTCCCAATTGCCAGGTCAGCAACAGCATCATCACCGCAATGACAGGCTGTACAAGCAGCGTCAACCCTTTTACAACTGGAGATGTGCGATACTTTTGCAATAGACGCAGCAACACGATCATCGCTACAGCCGAAGGTACAATCGTCGCAACCAGCGCGATGAGCAAGCCCGGAATGCCTGCGACATCAAAGCCGACAAAGGCGGCAATTTTCGTTGCGATCGGTCCTGGCAATGCATTGCCAAGCGCCAGTACATTTGAAAATTCCGTATCATTCAGCCAGTGAAAATGGGTCACGATCTCGTTATACATGAGCGGAATCGAGGCCGGTCCGCCTCCATACCCAAGCACATTGGCAAGGAAAAAGCCCCAGAACAGTTTCAACCATTCCAGCCAGTCTGTACTCCACATTATGCTTCACCTCCACCATGACGGCGTTTTTTCAGCCAGTTCACCAGTCGGAAATGAAAGGCACCATAAATCAGGAATAGCGCAATAACAATCGCCGCATGCACATGGACGACCTGTAGCAGCACGAATACGATCACAAATAAGGCAATTCCTAGCGCTACGCCCAGTCCTTTGACTGCCTTTTCGCCAAATTCATAGGCCATCACACCCAGCATAACCGCAATGACAGGTACAACGGCAGCGATCATACCCTGAATCATTTTGGATTCACTTAAAAAGGCAACCGCCGACAGCAACACGATCATCGCAATCGCTGAAGGCAAAATATGCGCCAGAACCGCGATGATCGCACCGCTCACGCCTTTGCTGCGATAACCAAGATACGCCGCCATCTTGGTTGCGATTGGACCTGGCAGTGCGTTACCAAGCGCTAAAATTTCACCGAATTCATCATCGCTAAGCCAGCGATAGCGTGTGACCGCTTCATAGCGAAATAGCGGCATCACCGACGGCCCGCCGCCATAACCAAGAATACCAGTGCGAATCATCGCCCACGACAGCTCGCTATAGGTGGCTTCGCGAAATGGAGTTTCCTGCTTATGTTCAGCAGCCGGAGCTACGGGTGTGTTCATCGTTATAACCTCATTCCCATCCGGCTTTTGTAACGTGTGATCAGTACCTGACAATCGACACTCATAATTCCCGGCATTGTGTATAGTTTATCTTTCAAAAACGTTTCCATCTCCTGATTATCACGGAACAGTCCATGCATATGCAGCTTGCTTGGTCCAGTCATATGATAAAGGCTCGTGACGACAGGTTCATCGGCAAGCATATCCGCAGTTTCATGCAGATGCTTTGGCTCGACTTCTACATTAAAGAAGGCGGAAACGGAAATGCCGATTTTGGATGGATTGATCACCGCAGCGAAGCGCTCAATCGTTCCATTCTCAATTAAAGCATTCACTCTGGACTGCACAGCGACACGGGATAGACCGATGTCTTTGGCCAGATCGGTGTACGAAATACGACCATTTTGATTTAAAATAGCGATAATCCGGCGATCAATATCGTCGATATCGACCGGCTGTGTATCGCCGGTAGGTTTGGAAGGATGCATGGTATTCACTCCTTAGATAATAGAAGATACAGGCGGAAGACAGGAAGATCATCGTTTCCGATCTGCTCTACAGGTTTCCATTTTTCGAATATATGCAATATTCACTTTCTTTTTGTCTGCAAAATAATACTTTTAATTGCAATATGAATAAATATATAATGGTTAATAATCGATTTCAATATGAAATTCATAATTTACTTACGATGGATCAGATGCGCGGTACGGAGCTGCTGCCTGACAAGTATAGGGGGAATCGCAATGACGCAGAAATGGAATGCATTTGTAAATGAGCAATGGACGATGAAAAGCGCAGGAGCAGAAGGATCACTAGCCGGTCTGCACTTTGGCGTAAAGGATGTATTTGAACTGGAAGGCTATACGGCCAGCGCTGGAAATCCAGATTGGCTGCGCACACATCAGCCTGCTACGCACACAGCACCGGCTATTCAGCGTTTGCTGGATGCAGGCGCTGTCCTGCAAGGCACGACACAGACGGATGAACTGATGTACAGTCTGAATGGGCAAAATGTTCATTATGGCACACCTGTAAATCCAGCTGCACCGGAGCGCATTCCCGGCGGTTCCTCCAGCGGTTCGGCAGTCGCTGTCGCCGCAGAGATGCGCGATTTTGCGATCGGTACCGATACAGGCGGTTCGGTACGTATCCCGGCTTCGTATTGCGGTATCTTCGGTATGCGTCCAACGCACGGTTTGATCGATATGACCGGTGTTATTCCGCTGGCGCAAGGTTTTGATACGATTGGCTGGATGGCGAACAGTGCGGAGTTATTGCATAAGGTAGGCAAGGTGCTGATCGATTCCACAGCAGACGCTTCGTCAGCAGGGGCAAACTTTGAACAGCTATACATGCCGGAGGAGGCATGGGCAGTTGCCGAGCCAGAAACGGTAGCTTTACTGCAAGCAGCGGCAACAAGGCTGTTACAGCAAGGGGATAACCAGCGCCTACAGCCGCAATCGATTGCCATTGCACCCGAAGGGTTGGCGGCGTGGATGACTGCATTTCGCACGGTGCAGGGGATTGAGATCTGGGAAGAGCATGGACAGTGGATTGGTGAAGTGAAGCCTGTCTTTGCTGAAGATATCGATGGACGCTTCCGCTGGGCAAGCACACTGCGTCGTGAAGATAGCCATGCAGCTTTCGCGCTTAAACAGACAGTAAAGGAACGTCTACAGGAACTGCTCGGTCAACGCGGACTGCTCGTCTTACCAACGGCGACTGGCCCTGCTCCACATCTTCATATTCACGGCGAGGCCAATGAACAGCGTCGCTCGCAAACAATGCAGCTTTCCTCGATTGCGGGTCTATCCGGTTTGCCACAAATTACGATTCCAGCAGGTATGATCGACGGAGCACCGGTAGGCTTATCAGTGATCGCTGGTAGCGGTCAGGATTTGCGTTTACTGCAATGGGTACAGGCAGCAGTGCATAGCCAAAGTTTGATTTAAAACCTGATAACCATACGGTTCATACGAATACAGTTGACACGGATTTGATGCAATCGTATAATCACAGTGGAATATATATAAGATTACTATTAATAAGTTGCAACTGACGCTGTACATAGCTTTGATTTATCGCCTTCATAGGCGATGGCTCAAGCTGCTTCAGGTGGCTGTACCGTCTGTTTCGCTTCAAATCGATATCCACTATTTTAAAGGGAGTGCTGTTCATGTCTAATGCGATCAAACCGGAAACGATTCAGGTTATCGAAGACCGTCATTCAGTTAAAGTATATGAAAAAGGGTATGTGATCCCACAAGAGGATATGGACTTGATCCTGTCCGCTGCCAATGCAGCTCCATCTGGCTGGAACTTGCAACACTGGAAATTCCTCGTGATCGACGACGAGGCGAAAAAGCAAGAACTGTTGCCGATTGCTTACAACCAAAATCAAGTTGGCGATAGCTCGTTTACTGTAGCGATTCTTGGCGATCTGGAAGCGAACAAAAATGCAGTTCCTGTCTACGATGCACTCGTAGAAGCAGGTGGCATGAGCGCGGAAATCCGCGATACACTGATCGGTCAAATTAATGGTGCTTACGAGCATCCAGGCGTAGCACGCGATAGCGCACTGTCTAACGCTTCGCTGGCAGCAATGAATCTGATGCTGGCAGCACGCGCGCTTGGCTACGATACGTGCCCGATGGGTGGATTTGATCACAAAGCATTTGTGGAGCACTTCAATGTGCCAGAGCGCTACATTCCAGTCATGCTGATCACGGTTGGTAAAGCGGCGAAGCCTGCTTATGCTTCCGGTCGTTTCCCACTAAGTGAAGCGGTTATCAAAAATTCGTTCTAAAATTCGTTCTAATGCGCTAAGTCAATGCAAGGCCCGATGCATCACGCATCGGGTTTTTTTATTTTTTATATGTCATTAGACGTATTTTAATAGAAAATTTGGGGATTTAGCTCTAAGTCCCTATGAATTATAATGGTTTATTTTCCGTAAATATATAATATAGCAGCTTAACTATCGGTTTAGCTGCACACTGCTCTTATCGGTTACCCTACATGATTGGTTGTATATATGATTTTGCAGCGATGTAACCGATGCGGACGAAAGGGCTGGTTCCATGATTAATTTGATGAACAATTTAACGATGGTAACGACATTTTTGTTTTTTACCAATTTATTATTGAATAAGTTTAAAGATAACTTTCCACAATATAGTAAGACTTATCCATATTTGTCCGGTATTCTGCACGGATTGCTTGGTGTCGGACTCATGTTGCTTAGCGTGGCAACCACGACTGGCTTCCATCTGGATCTGCGCATATTGGCGATTATAAGTGCTGTGTATATGGGAGGGCGAAAGGCAGGAACGATTGCGCTATTCATCATTTTGCTAGCTCGCTTCCTGTTGTTAGATGTCACCAATATAATCGCTGTGCTGATCGGTATAATGATGATTTTGCTGTCCTATACATTATCTGTATGGCTGCTCGATCGTAAGCATCGTAAATCGATTCGTCGCTGGCTGGTGATCGTGGTGTGCAGCACTGTCATTCCGTGTCTTATTGCATATGTAGTATCGCCGGAGCGTCAGTTGTCTGATACTTTTCTTGTGATCCTGATGTATACGTCCGGCGGATTGTTCACCTATTTGCTGCTCACGCATTTGAGCCGCTCCAACCAATCGCTTTATCTGCTCAAGGAAAAGGCAAGCCGGGATTATTTGACTGGATTGTACAATCCACGCGCATTTGAAGGGATTTTTGAAGAGAAAATACAGGAGGCCGAAAAGACGCAGGAACCGTTCTCTCTGTTAATGCTGGATATCGATCATTTTAAAATGATCAATGATACGCATGGACATAGTGCAGGCGATGTGGTGCTATCCTGCTTTGGCAATCTGCTGCATCGTTCGGTACGCTCGTCCGACTATTGTGCGCGCAAAGGCGGCGAGGAATTTATCGTGCTGCTGAATGGATGTGACGCTGAACAGGCGAAGCAGACCGCGGAGAAGTTGCGCAAATTGATTGAACAGCAGGAATTCCAATTGCCTAACGGTAATCTGTTGAAAGTGACCGCATCGATCGGTGTGGCAACGTATCCGCTGACATGTGCCGAACTGCTGATTGATCAGGCAGATCGCGCATTATACCGGGCGAAAAGAGAAGGGCGGAACCGGATCGTATATGATTAACCGGATAGAGGAAGCGAGCGGCTATCCGGTTATTTATTATGATGTTCTATACATAAGAAATCAGGTTATAACTTTGACAATGTGAACTGGAAAGAATGATAATAAAGATTAGAACGTATCATTCCCAATATGCAGGAGGTGGACTGGAGCGCGGTTTACTGCGGCTCTGGACAATAATGAATATTGCTGAACAGATTGATGTACTGGAATTGAAGTTGGAGGTAGGCGGCAATGTGACGGTGCTGCATCCATTTGTTATTTATGAGCAAGGACAGGCAATCCTATTCGATACAGGCTTTCCCGGTAGTTATGAGAAGCTGGTAGCCTTATTAAAACCAGAATATCCGGTGCGCAGTGTCGTACTGACTCATCAGGATATGGACCATATCGGTTCATTGCCTCAGTTTATGGCACATGAGCCAGGACTAGCTGTGTATGCGCATGAGGATGATCGGGCGGCGATTGACGGCAAAGCTCCATTCATCAAAGGTTCTCCAGAGCGTCTGAATATGCTTCTTTCCAGCTTATCTCAGGTAGAAGCGGATACATTCCGCAGCGTGTTTTCGGCAGATACGCCAGATAATGTGAATCATGTGCTGCATGATGGTGACGTATTGCCATTTGCCGGCGGCTTGCAGGTCGTGCATACGCCAGGTCATACACCGGGACATATTAGTTTGTATCATCCCGGCAGCAAGACGCTGTTTACTGGAGATGCGATGACTGTTGTGGACGGCAAACTGTTTGGGCCTGTGCCTCAATTTACTCCGAATCTGGAGCAGGCGATCTTATCGCTAAACAAGTTCCGCGAGCTAGATGTGGATACGGTCGTTTGTTATCATGGCGGCATCTTTACAGGCGATTTTCAACAGCGTTTGGATGAGCTGCTGAGCGGCTCGTGACGCGCTATGCGCAGCTTCCTGGTCAAGCGGTTGTACTTCTGTCCGGCTTGATCGGAGGGCTGCTGTTTTATGTGCTTCATTTACCGGTGCCGTGGCTGCTTGGGCCGATGATTACCGTTTTTATCGGAGTGCGTCTATTTCGGCGATTGCGTCCTTCATGGCCTGCTTCCTTTAAAAATATCGGCATTATCATCGTCGGATACTCTATCGGATTATCATTAACGATCTCGACGCTATCTCTGATCGGTCAGCAGCTCCCGTCAATGATCACATTGACGGTGTTGCTGTTGCTGTTCTGTGGCGGATTGGCATATGTGCTATCACGCTGGACAGGCATTCCGTTTCAGACGATGCTGGTGGCTAGCATTCCTGGCGGATTAAGTCAGATTGTCGTACTGGCAGAAGAGCAAGAAGGGATCGATATTACGATTGTGACCTTTTTGCAGGTGTCCCGTCTGATGATGATCGTCATCGTCGTTCCGCTGCTCGTATTCAGCCCATTGTTTGCTACAGAGGTCAATGCGCTGACAGAGCCGTTAACACGCTCGGTCGGCAGCTGGAATGGACTGTTTCCATCGATATTGCCATTTCTCGTATTGTGTCCTGCCGCGGCGATACTGGGCAAAAAGATCAATTTCCCGACCGCTTATTTGCTGTTGCCGATGATCGTGACCTTTTTGCTACAGCTGATAGGTGTACATGCGCCCGCATTGCCGTTATCCGTGCTCGATGTGGCGCAACTACTGATTGGTAGCTCGGTAGGCTTAATGCTACAGCCGGAGCAGCTTCAACATAAGCTACGTATCGTATTGCTGGCACTGGGAAGCAGTCTCGTCCTGATGCTGTTTGCCTGCGGAACGACGCTAATTTTGATGAAGTGGCATGGTCTGTCTCCAGCGACTGCACTGCTCAGTATGGCGCCAGGCGGCATGGACCAGATGGGAATTATCGCCCATGAAGTGAATGCAGATGTAGCGACCGTTAGCTGTTATCAGCTTTTTCGCACTCTGTTAATTTTCCTTGTCGTACCGCCGGTTGTGCGTGCCGTGCTGGGACGCTGGCAGCAGAAGCCGGAGCATGGATAAGCATAGAGACGAGTGTCGAATAGGGAAACGATGATTCAGGAACGCTTGGATTCGGTATTAATGTAAAGAGTAAGCCTGCGTAGAGGCAGGCTTTTTCCATTTTCAAACGTTATCGTCCGGCAACAGGAACCGGATACTGTAGAAAGGGGAATGAGCATGTCTATCATCGATCATAAGGTATGGCTTTACATTGGTACGTACGCAAGCACGGAGGAAGCAGGAATTCATGTAGCGACGATGAACCGAGATACCGGTGAGTTAAAGCTAATTTCGAGCGTGACAGGTATCGAGAACCCCTCGTATCTCGCATTATCGCCAGATGGCTCCTATTTGTATGCAGCAAGTGAAAAGGATGAAGGTGAGGTACTTGCCTATGCGCTAGATGCCGATACCCATGAGCTGCATTTGCTGGATCGCAAATCGACAGAAGGTGGCGCACCCTGCTATGTTGAGCTGACACCAGATGGACGCCATCTGCTTGTAGCCAATTATACCGGCGCGAATGTATGTGTATTTCCAGTCCGAGCGGATGGCGCATTAGAGCCAATGAGCGGTCATGCTCAGCATGAGGGTAGCGGTCCGCATCAGGAGCGACAGGATCATGCGCATACGCATTCGATTGTGCCCTCGCTGGATGGCCAGATGGCATATGTATCAGATCTAGGAACTGATCGCATTACAGCGTATCATCTGGACGAAGCGGGTCAGATTAAGGAAGCAGGGCATACGCCTAGCGCAGCCGCAGCCGGCCCGCGTCATCTTGTATTTCATCCGAACGGTCAGCTAGCCTATGGGGTGAACGAACTGGATAGCACGGTGACAGCCTACATGCGTCATGTGGAGACAGGGATTCTGGAAGCGCTTGATACAGTGTCTACATTACCGGAGGATTTTGATGGGGACAATACAGGTGGAGACATTCGACTGTCTCTATGCGGACGGTATGTATATGCCTCCAATCGTGGACATGACAGCATCGTACATTATCGAATCGATGAACAGTCAGGTCAATTGGAAACGGTAGAATGGGTATCGGTTAAAGGACGGACGCCGCGCAATCTGGCAGTGCTGCCAGGCGGATATGTACTGGCGTCTAATCAGGATTCCAACAATATCGTCCAGTTTGCTACAGAGCCGGATTCTGGTCGTCTGACACCGACAGGGCATGAGCTTACACTGAATCGTCCGGTATGTGTGATGGCCGATCGATTGGAAATTGAAGATTAAGCTGTCTGTCTTGATCCTTATACAGCGATAGCGCAATGAATAAGGGCAGAATAGTGGCACGAATGATAGGTAAGCGAATCAGACCGAAAATAAGAATAACGCCGAGTCGATGTAACAACAGTTATATGTAGCTCGGCTCTGTCCAGTAGCAGCTATATGTAGCTAGACTCCGTCTAATAACAGTGATATGAAACAGCAAAAGGTGTACCTGACTCATCGCTCATGGTAGATGAGAGGTACACCTTTTTAGTTTGCATCCGTAGACTCGTTATTCATACTCACCTGCATACGGACGTTCTTTGCGCTGTGGCTCGCGCGTGAAGCGGAAGCCGACGATGAACACGAGTACCTGTACGATCAAAATATACGGTGCCGCAGTCAGCCCTAGCAGATGTAGCAGACTGATCGCGGCGATCAGCAGCGCCATGCCGACAAATGACGCTCGGCGACCACTTTCGCGAAAACCAGCACTTAATACGCCGTACAATAATAGCAAAGCGCCTGTACACGAAACGAATCGCAATACCGCGAAAAATGGAAAAGGTGGCCCTGCTGCATAGGCATTATGTATATCGCTCAAGCTGTGTAGCAGCAGTGCACCTTCTAACAGCAAAGCGATAAAAGGTACGAGCGGACGCAATGTCAATCCAAATAGCATGCCCCAGTGCGGTTGCTCACCACGAGCAAGCAGACTACGACGTTCGCGTGTTAATCGGCTAATTTGCATTTCCAGTGTACGATACAGAAGCAGCATCGATTGTCGGCTACGCTCGGCTAAATACTGATCAATGCGCTCGATTAGTTCCTGATCAGCGTACGGTGCAGCCTTACAAGCCAGAATACGCTCTACCATAATCGGCAGCTCGGAGGCAGCTGGTTGTGCTGTACGCGGCGCTGATCGGTCCGGTGTGACGAGCGGATACAGATGCCCTGCTGCCCGTGCCCAGTAGTCCAGACTGATCTCAATTCGACGCATCCGTTCCCGCTCTGCCAGCCTGCGCTGAGCTGCGGAAAAGCCATACACACCCGCCAGTAAAGCGAGTGCAGTGATCAGCGCCCCTATGAGTACAGCCGGGCTCTGCTGAAAAAGGGTTAGTTGCAGAGCTTCCACCCGATTCACTCCTTTATAGGCAATAAAATGAGATAAATAAGATAACTGTGATGAAAACATATACTGATATCACTATTACATAACTGTGTAAACGATTCAATAGCTATTCAGCGACCGCTAACAGTTATGGACGGTTATAGCGGTCATCATAGCGACGCTCATCACGCGTATAGCTTCTTCCCGAAACCGCGAAAGCTTCAACGAGCAGGATGATTGCTGTAATCGTATGCATGATCCAGCCAATGATTGGAATCCAGGCAATGGCAGATGTTACGATACCAATCGCATTACCAAACGGTGATCGACGTGCACGTACAGCCAGCACCAATGCAACCAGATGAAGCACAAAAGCTACAAACAAAGGGACATAACCATAGCTAATGACAAAGGTGCCTCCAATGAGTGGAATCGCCATTAGTGCTTCCAGTGCAAAGGTTAGCCATTTGAGTATAGGCAGTGTATTATCGTTTCGCATCGTGTTTCCTCCTTTATTTATTGTAGAATGATCTGATGGATACGCCTTCTTGGATGGAACTCTCTGACTGCATTGACGCTGGAGCGGTCTCCTATGCCGGGTCAGTGAGCTTGCTATAGATCCTCTATTGTATTATTAAACGTAAAATGAACTTTTGCGTCTATACGAGCTATTTTTCCTTACGATGAAGTACATTGGGCGTATATCGAGTACATAAAATTCAGATACGAAGGGGTTCGTTTTAGGTGAATTATTGGTATACTAAGATATGGACTGACGTCATTTGTAATTGTCATTAGGACAGATACTATATAGAGTTAACAGCTTTGTATGATGTGTATGAAAATAATAGATGGAGGGAGGGGTTCGCATGGCATATAATAGCCGTTTTGCCGTAGCGATCCATACATTGTCGCTGCTGGATAGTACAGAAGGACGGATTACCTCAGAGCTGATTGCTGGAAGTGTGAATACGAATCCAGTTGTTATTCGCCGTATGATCAGCCTGTTAACCAAAGCAGGAATTTTGCGTACCCAGCCTGGTGTGGCAGGGGCACAGCTTACGCGTCCTGCGGGTGAAATTACATTGCTTGATGTGTATCGTGCTGTACAAAATGATAGCCGTGACGATCTGTTTGCGATTCATGAGAATCCGAATCCAAACTGCGATATTGGACGCAATATCCAGCAGGAGCTGGAGCAGGTATTCGCTCGTGCTCAGCGTGCAATGGAAGGTGAACTAGAGCAGATCACATTGCGTCAGGTGACGACTGATCTACAACAGATGGAAGAAATCCGCCAAACGATTAGCCAGCAGGGCTGAATCAGTGGCGAGTGTACCGGGTATTAAAGGACAGAACCCGGCACAGCAAAGTTGCCATGACGGAAAGGATGAATCAACATGAAAATTATCATTATCGGCGCGAGCGGCATGATCGGCCAGCGTCTCGTACAGGAAGGGCTACGCCGTAAGTATGAGATTACCGCAGCCGGACGCGATGTGTCCAAATTCGATACTTCCAATGAAAAACTGCATGTAATGCGTATTGATGTACTCGACCCGGCAAGCGTGGAAGCAGCTGTATCCGGTCATGATGTCGTGATTAGCGCATACGGCCCACAACTCGGTCAGGAGGAACAATTGATCGAAGCCGCTCGCTGCATTAGTGAAGGTGTGAAAAAGGCAGGCATTCGTCGCCTGCTCATCGTCGGCGGCGCAGGCAGTCTGGAAGTTGAACCTGGCGTACGTCTGATGGATACTGAACAATTCCCAGACGAAGTTCGCCCAATGGCTCAGGCACATGCCGATGCTTACGAAATCTACCGTCAGAGTGAACTTGACTGGACTTACGTCAGTCCAGCAAGCTGGATTGAGCCTGGTAAACGTACAGGCAATTTCCGCATCGGAACGACACGCCTGATTACAGACGACGAAGGCGCAAGCCGTATCTCCGCCGAAGACTACGCTGCTGCTCTTTTCGATGAAGTGGAAGAACCGGCGTTTATCCGTGACCGTTTTACGGTAGCCTATTAAGTATAGGCGGCATTGCTTCAAATTGTAGTTACATGGAGTGGACTGTAACTACATGGACAAGAAATGATGTTGTACAATTACGACCAAACAAGATAAACATATTGATGAACATACGACTCCAGCATCGCTTAATAGCGATGCTTTTCTTTTTGCTGTGCTTTTCTTTTTGCTGTGCTTTTCTTTTGGTATGTCTTTCTTTTGGTAGGCGCTGCTACTTTACTGAAATAAAATCGTTTGTATTCATCGGTTGCGGCTACGGAATATACGTAGCTTCACACCTATTTATTTAATATTGTCATCATTGAAAGTAGATGAATGTATAGACTAGCTTTGCGATCTGTTTGGAGTGCCATTCGTGTTTCATCGTAAATATAGGCTGTGATCAGTACAGAACCGAAGGTGGAGCTAGCTGTATTTCTCATTCATTAGATTCCCGCGACTTGCTTAAGTACGTCCGTTTAGTCCTTCCTAAAGTGGTTCATGCCCACCACTCCGCAGTTAATCACTGGCACTACAATCAAATTCCCGTTCATCTGCCACCTCTCCCTTCATTTCGGTTAATACAACCATAGAACCTATATAGATTACAAAAGTCGAGAAAGGAGCTTATTCATGCATATCGTTACCGCACAACAGATGCGAGAACTGGATAATTATACGATTCAACAATTGGGCATACCGTCCCTATCGTTGATGGAGGTGGCTGGCAAAGCGATTGCCGATGAAGTGCTGGACTGGTGTGGCAAGCAGCAGGATGCTGCGGATATTCCTTCCGGTCCTGCTTTAACGCATCGTAGCAGCATTCATAGTGATGAGCATGCGCTACCAGAACAGGAGCAACACTGGCTCGTTCTGGTAGGCAAAGGCAATAATGGTGGAGACGGACTGGTCGCTGCCCGTTATTTACAAAATGCCGGCATGGGAGTCACCCTACTATATGCGATGCCGCCAGAGCAATGCAGTGGAGATGCAGCGATACAGCGTGACGCCGCCAAACGATCCGGCATTGAATATGCGGTCTGGGATGCGGAGTGGGATTGTTCTGCTGCCTCGCGAAAGGATGAACTTATCGGACCGAATCGTGGCGATATTGCGGCTTCGTTATCCCAAACGGCAAGATCGGTTTCTGAACGCTGGAAACCATATACCGGCATTATCGATGCATTGCTTGGAACCGGAAGTCAGGGAGAGCCACGAGAACCGTATGGAGCGATGATTCGGTCTGCGAATGCCTCTGGTAAGCCGATTATCGCTGCCGATATTCCAAGCGGGCTGAACGCCGATACTGGAGAAGTAGCAGATAGCTGTATTGAAGCAAGCCGAACGGTCTGTCTGGCATTTCTAAAACAAGGATTAACGCAATATCCAGGTGCAAGCGCTGCGGGCGATGTCGTTGTACGATCGATTGGTATTCCGCATCTTACTGCACAACGTGCTGGTATATCTTCCTATTTGATTACGGATACGGTGTTGAAGCAGGAACTACGCATCAACATTACACGTGCACGTGCCGTGGATGGTCATAAAGGAACGTATGGTCATGTGATGATCGTCGGGGGTAGCCTGAATATGAGCGGAGCTGGTTTGATGGCTTCTCGTTCTGCACTGCGCATCGGGAGCGGATTGGTCACATGGTTGCTGCCGGAGAAACTGATGAAGCATATGGTCGGTCATGTGCCGGAGCTGATGATGGCACCTGTATCGGAGGAAGCAAGCGGACAATGGACGGCATCAACGACGAAGGCTATTTTGGAACAGACGGCTAAAGCCGATGTGGTGGCGATCGGTCCCGGACTGGGTCGTTTTGAGCAGGATGGACAATGGCTGCGCACCCTGTGGGAGCAGTTGGATCAACCGCTTGTGATTGATGCGGACGGTCTTAACATTCTTGCCGAAGCGGACGGTCTGACCTCATGGCCAAAACGTGCTGCGGCTACGGTACTCACACCACATCCGGGCGAAATGGCACGCCTATCCGGTTTATCAACCAAAGAAGTACAGCGTGATCGTCTCGGTCTAGCACGACGTTTTGCAATGGAGCATGGTGTGATTCTTGTGCTGAAGGGAGCACGTACCGTCATTGCAGCTCCGGATGGAACCGTGCTGGTCAATACAACCGGTCATCCGGGCATGGGGACGGGCGGTTCGGGCGACGTGCTCACCGGCGTTATTGCCGGTTTACTCGCTCAGGGCTTAAATGGACTGCAAGCCGCAGCGTTCGGCGCTTATCTGCACGGTCATGCAGGCGAAATGGCAGCTCTCGCACGCTCCGGTCATCCTGCTTCGCTGCTGGCAGGCGATATGATTGAGCATTTGTAAGTATAGATCGGTGTTGCGGTATCGAGTATATGTAAACACAGGACATATACTGCAAAAGTAGCGGTAGCGGTAGTTCGGTTGCTATGTTAAATTGAAGTTTAATGTCATATAGTATCAAAGAAATTTGTGAGATGGTGCAAGTGTATGTTTGAACGATAGGCAACAGGCGCTTCAAACAGCTTGAAACTAAACAAAATCGTTGCAGATACAATGTTCTCAAATACGATAGAACAGAGATTATTACCTCTATTACGCGTAATCTAAAAAGACTGTCCGGCATAGTGCCAGACAGTCTTTTTGCATGGAATTCATTTTAAGTTTGTAAACAGCTATATCATCGTCAGCTTGCTTTAGAAGATGATATCAGCGAAGCAAGCTAATTTATAAGTTAATCCCCTTACAGATCTTCCTTAATCTCCTGCTTTACTTCTTTCACCGCATTATCCTCTTCCGGCACTTCACGTTTACTGGACAGGAACCAGCCGGCAAGTGCAATCGCAACGAGTACGATGTAGAAGCTTAGTTTCCACAGTTTGTTTTCTGGGAAATGTTCTGGAATCACAGCCAGTGCAGGGTGAGCAAGCGTAATAACGGACAGCTTCACACCGACCCAGCCGACGATCACGAAGGCTGCAATTTCGAGACCCGGACGTTCTTGTAACAGTCTAACGAAGAACGAAGCGGCGAAACGCATAATGATCAGACCAATCAGACCACCCAGGAAGATGACGATAAATTGTCCGCCATCCAGACCACCGATTGGCGGCAAACCACTTGCTGGAAGCGCGACAGCAAGCGCTACGGCTGCAAGGATCGAGTCAACGGCAAATGCGATATCGGCAACTTCGACTTTGAATACGGTCATCCAGAAGCCGGATTGCTTTTTCGGATTGGCCGCAGGCCCTTTATCTCCGGCAGCTTCCTCGGTCTTCGATTTGGAGAAGAAGTGACGCACGATATGATTAATGGAAATGTACAACAGGTAGAGTGCACCGATTGCTTGTACTTGCCATACGTCCACGAGGAACGAGATCAGGAACAACGAACCAAAGCGGAACACAAATGCCCCAAACAAACCGTAGAACAATGCCTTTTTACGTTGCTCCTCCGGCAAGTGTTTAACCATAATTGCCAGTACAAGCGCGTTATCGGCGGCGAGTAAGCCCTCCAGCGCGATCAGTACGAGCAAGACCCAGCCATACTCTAACAATAATGCTGCATCCATAAGATTCCTCCTAAAATAAAGTGATATGTCTGGCTCCAAAGAAGCCATATATATAAAAGAGACCTTTACCACAAAGGTAAAGGTCTCCAAAAGATAGCGAGTCTTCACCAAATTTGTGGTAAAGGTCTCGCTAACAATGAGGTCACATTCATTTTCATTGCCAAGCACAGCCGGGGTTATTCACCCGTAATGACGACTTGCCTGTACAGCTACTCCCCTTTAACAGGAATAGAATTATGAAGTTAGTGTGTTGCCGTACACGATCCGTATAGGCTCAGGATCGTCATGCCATTCGATGCCAAACGGCTACTTATATATAAACAGTCACTCATGCAGTTAAACAACGCGTACAGCGGTTAAAGCAATTTCTGTAGCACTAGACAAATCATATGCAAATTAATTGCATAAGTCAATCTTTTATTAAATAAAATTTTGCATTAACGGAAAAAGGTGCTTTCTTTTACAAATGTATACGATAGAAAGTGTTATGGTGTCCAGTATATTGCCTGCTGCTGCGTCAGACTGGATGAAACATCGATCAAACGCTGATTGGAACTTCCGCGATAACGGAGAGACACATCTCGCAACTCCTGAACGAATCTTCCTTCAATCAATACGTCACATAAAGATAGAAGTTTCAAATATTTATGCTGTTCCGAAAATAATTGCTCCCACGTGTATCCGGTATAGATCCAAATCGAAAAATGCGGCAGGCGTAAACGCACATGTTCTACAAAATCAGCAACCTCATCCGCCGAGAAAAAAGGATCACCCCCTGCAATCGTCAGTCCATCCAATAGCGGATTAGCTGCCATCTCCGTCAGCAGTTCCGATTGTTTTTGCACCGTAAATGGCTCGCCTGCTTGAAAAGACCACGTGTGTGGACTGAAGCAACCGGGGCAGCCGTGACGACAACCACTAATGAAAATAACAGCGCGCAGTCCGGGCCCTTCATTGATCGATTCAGGGATGTAGCCGCAAATGTTCATCCTGCGTCACCGTCTCTCCATGATGCTTGAGCCGATCGCGCACCTCGGCTTGCTTGGCAGGATTAAAACGAGTCTGGTAATCGCCAGTCAGATACCCGGTTACACGGCGCAGGCGAGCAATATGTACATCTGTTTCAGATGAACCACAGGCAGGACAATGCGAGCCGATCATCCCTTCATGCCCGCAGGCTGTGCAGCGATCGATCGGATGATTAATACTAAAATAGCTAATGTTTTGCTCCAGCGCGTATTGCACGATGCGAATCATCGCCGGTGCATTATGACGCGCATTGCCATCCAGCTCGATATAGGAGATGGCGCCTGCATTACAATAATGATGGAAAGGCGCTTCCAGCTGTATTTTACGAGCGGCACTAATCTCGTAATACACTGGAACATGAAAAGAATTCGTATAATATTCGCGGTCAGTTACACCGTCTATACTGCCGTAATGCTGACGATCCAGGCGGACAAACTTACCGGATAATCCTTCCGCAGGTGTAGCCATAAGCGAGAAGTTAAGCCGATGACGCTCACTAAGCGCATCACAGGCTTGTCGCATATAAGCGATTAATTCCAGCGCACGTTCGTGAACATGCGAATCTTCACCGTGATGCTTGCCGTACAGAGCTTTCATACATTCTGCCAGACCGATAAATCCGATCGATAATGTACCATGTTTGAGCAGTTCGCCTACAGGCTCGTCCGGTGCCAGCTGCTCGCCACCTTCCCATATGCCTTCGCGCATCATAAAATCCGACGCTTTGGCAGGTTGTGCCGCTTGAATGCGATAGCGATGCAGCAATGCCTGTGCTGCCAGCTCCATACATTGATCAAGCGCTTGCCGAAATCCATGCTCATCCGCTTCTGCATTCAGACCCTGATGTACACCATAATCGATACCCAGCTTCACCAGATTGATCGTATTAAATGACAGATTGCCTTTACCAGACAGATGATTGCGACCGAAGCGATCGGCGATCACACGTGTGCGGCAACCCATCGTAGCAAACTCGGTATCTGGATCGCCTGGTACTACATGCTCCAGATTGAGCGGAGCATCCAGATTGGCAAAGTTCGGATACAGTCGTTTGGACGAACAATCGATCGCTTTGAGGAACAGATCATAGTTAGGATCACCGGGTTGCTGATTGATTCCGCGCTTGCATTTGAAAATCTGAATCGGGAAAATAGGTGTCTCACCATGACCCAGGCCTCGTACCGTAGCAGCAAGCAAACTTTCGACGACCAGTCTTCCTTCCAGCGAAGTACAGGTGCCGTAATTAATACTTGTAAACGGAATCTGCCCACCGCCCCGGCTCGACATCGTATTCAGATTGTGGATCAAGCTTTCTGCGGCTTGAAATGTCTCACTGCGCGTCTCTTCCAGCGCATATCCGTATGCGAGCGGATATTGCTTGGCAAGACGAGCATCGCTCATCTCCGCTCCAGCAAGCAGACGTTCCAGCGCATCGGCAGTCGCTTGCTGTAACTCCGGCGATTGTGCAGCGGTGCGATGCCATTCACCCAAATAATGTAGTCCTTTGCGCAGATGTTTACGGAATGAACGGGTGACATATGGAGCGAGATCATAGTCGAGCTTGTTGGCAGCCACGCCGCCAAACTGCGAATTTTGCTGACATTGAAAAATAATCGCCACCTGCGCCATCGCCGTCATAATCGAATTGGGGGTGCGTAAGCTACCATTGCCACTGCTAAAGCCCTGACAAAGCAGCCGTTCAAACGGAATGAAAATACAGTTCGTCGTGCCCAGCGCATAATGATCCAGATCATGAATATATAGCCGATTAGCTCGTACTGCTTCGGCAATAGGAGCAGGGAGCATATGCTGCTCGGTATACCATTTAGAATATTCACTGCCCAGCCGGCTCATTTTACCGGAAAAGCTGTCTCCGTTCAGATTGGCATTTTCACGTGCCGATTCATGTTCTCCATATATAATATGCTGTCCTAGCTCTACGAGTGGATGGATAGGCTGTTCCACTGGTGGATCGGTTAGCTCATATTCATCTGCTACCGATGTGTTGGATCGAGCCGCAATGGGATCAGGCTGTGTATGGCGGTGGGGAAGATGATATGAAAATGGATAGGAGTCATCATACGTATGATGATCAGAACGTGAACCGTCCACTTGGATAGACTTTGGTTTGCTGGTAGTGTTAGTTTGCAGCTCGAATGGCTGAATGGTCATGATAATCATCCCTTTCTATTCAGATGATGTGATGTATGAGTGCTATGAATTCGCCAAGCACATACGAAATCCACTATGGAATACATTCTATATATAGATGTTATAATCCGTATATGACACAATATATTGACATTCACTTCGAATTCAGTATACCCGTACAATACTGAAGCAACCTAGCCGTTGGGCATAACATTGGAATTTGGGTAAAACAGAGGTAGAATACAATCAAAACAGAGGAGGAATGAAAAATGGCTATTGCAGAAGTAACCGTCATTCCAATCGGAACAGGCAGCACCAGTTTGAGCGCCTATGTTGCAGATATGCAGCGCGTACTGGACACTCAGCAAGGCGTTACCGTACAACTCACACCGATGAGCACAATTATCGAGGGTGACATCGCCGACGTGCTGCGCGCCATTCACGCCCTGCACGAAAGCCCATTCCAGGCAGGCGCCGGACGTGTATCCACATCGATCAAAATCGACGACC
Source organism: Paenibacillus wenxiniae (assembly GCF_039822605.1). Lineage (NCBI taxonomy): Bacteria > Bacillati > Bacillota > Bacilli > Caryophanales > Paenibacillaceae > Paenibacillus > Paenibacillus wenxiniae. The sequence goes on along the minus strand of NZ_JBCGUH010000003.1, from coordinate 230,780 downwards.
GCCGCGACCACCCTACATCGGCCCAATACAAACTCGATTCCGTACGCGAAAAACTATCCAACGGCACAAGCGCAACGACAACGAAGTCCGAGTAAACTATACAAATAACTACAACCCAGACACCTACAACTAGAACACAGACATGATAAGCACACCTCATATACCCACTAAACTGCACCTAAAAATAAAAGAGGCAACTATCCTAATCAAACGGTAGTTGCCTCTTTTTATAATGATCAAAAAATCTATGTATACACATACTAAGCATCTATTGAGATCAACAAAACTACAATCCTAAACCTAACCTCACCCAACCATAAACAATCATGCCAAAGCGATATTAAAAAAGAGCTAACTAGAGAACCCCGAAATACCGTAGGAGAATAATAAAAACAACAAAATAGCGAAACCACTACATAACGAAACAACAAAATAAAAGAAGCAAGGAAAGAACAACCAAACAACGTACAGCCTAAAAAAAAATTACATAAATACCCCTATAACCTGACTCCATCCCAAAGTTAATTCAAAACCATTCACTTTATATACTATTACCTATATACATCATCAAATCATAACAAGCGACACAACTAACAATTTCAATACTAAGAAATTTATTAAACTCCATTTAATTCAACCCAACCTAACTATAACAACTAAGCAGAAAGTAGAAAAATTAGTTCAGACAGTAATCATACATTAGTGATACCAGCAAGAATCATTCAGTATACCCCACCAAGAAAAAAACACCTTACCAAACAATACCTTCAAACCAGTAACCTATCTAAACTAACATTCTTTCCTATGCCCTCCTCCCACCCTAAGTGGGGTTGCGATCCTCACTTAGAAATTCCAAATGTTGCGCCCGCACAGAACGGAGGGAAGGAAATAAGGGGAAAGGACGACCTTTGAGCACGGGAATCTACAACTCACTCCTACTCCGTAGATTCCTGTGCGAGACCGGAGTCCGTCCCCTTATTCCTTCCCGGAGTGGTGTCCACAACAACAACGCAATTTCTCATCCCCAGCAACCCCACCAATTTTAATAACATTTTTAGTCCAACTTCATAAACTTTTAAGATAACCCGGTTATAGTTAAGTCATACCCCTTTTTGAATATATAAACAACTTGAACGCTACGGACTGCGACCGTAGCGTTCTCTTTTTGGGCAAATATTATAATAGAAGATACCTAAAATTATAAAATTAATGTTTCTTTAAGGTTGTTATCAGGTAATTTTAAGATGAGCAGGCTATAATGTCTGTAATAACCCCTTTTGAATTACTATACCTTGAACCCTATCAACTGCGAATGATAGGGTTCCTTTTTTTTGTCTGGATAAGCGATAATTGGACGATCCCCGGTCTTACAACCTGAATGGTTGTCATGACCGGGGATCTGTTTGGTGTGTTGCGTCTTATGTTTTATAGTTCGTGTCATAAGCCAATCATGCAGCTTACGAGCCATATGTGAAATGCTTCATGTGCGTTTGTTATACGTGAACAAGACGGTTCAAGTCGAACTAGGCGTTATGCCGGTTCGAACGCTGAGATGGATCAGCGTGCGTAGAGTCAGGATGCGTAGACCTGCTCTCCAGTTTCATATGGCTGCCTGCTGCAGCTATTTGTTAACCCGTAACCTCGTGTATGCGGTGAAAAAACATGGTGGACGAGGACGGTTTTGGTTCGCTTGCTTGTAAGGTATGCACATAGCCATACATGGAATAGGTTATGTGAGCATACACGGTAAATCCAAAACAACAAAAGCCCTACCTCTCTTCTGTCCTTGCGGCTCCGATGACCGCGCCAGTGTGAATCAGATCGTCAAATTTCAATGGGTTTAGGAAAAAGGAAATTTGAAATGATTCCGGCAGCATCCGGAAAATTGCGAAGGATAAAACCGAGGGTTAAAAATAACATCTAATAGCATACCGCATATCCGTGAAGAAGTCAAATTTTACAATCAATAGAACAAAAAAGCGAACAGGAAGGGCTGCAATGAATAGAGGCTTTGTGCCGTACTGTCTTTCCTTTTATGTATGTTGCGCCTTGAAGAGCTACGATGAATGTAGGCTTTGTGCTGCTTCCTATGATGGCACGATAGCTACAATTGCACAACGAAGTAGGATGCACTGGTGCTGATTCGATCGCATACATAGTAAAACCCGAAGCTTCTATATTAAAAGAGGCTTCGGGTTTTGTTGTTGCGATACTTCACTTATGGAATACGTAAGCAAAAAGGTGTGCGTAAACGAATGTGGCTATACATCGCACGGGAATCTACATCTATTCCTACTCCGTAGATTCCTGTGCGAGACGAGAGTTCGTCTCCTTATTCCTTACCGTAGTTGTGGATGCCCTACCACATATGTTTGCGCATTACTTTATTTTCGCTATCGTCATCTATCTAAAACGATTAATACGTTTTGCTCAATGTAACCATGCCGTTGCTGTAAGCGAGGTTCCATTCGAAGTTGTCAGCGAACCAGCGTACTGGAACGAGCGTGTGACCGTTCATCGAAATGATCGGATCGTTCAGCGCTTTACGCATGTTGTCTACTTTGTACACTTTTGCGTTAGCGCCTTTTGTCCAGAACTCGTAACGTGCCAGACCTGTATCCAGCCATGTCGTGGATGTCATTGGATCGTACCATGTTTTCATGTTGGCATTAGCTGCCAGATGACGAAGTGGAACATACGTTGTACCCATGTATACTACTGGTTTCATTGGCATCATCATGGACATACCATTCACCATGTACATTTTGCTGTTCATGTTGAATTGGATGGCGCGTGTTTGCAGCTCCGGATTGAAGTCAGCGCTTGTGCCTTGTGCAGCAAATGCGCCAGCAGCAGGAAGCATCAGGGAGAGTCCAAGAACAGGTGCAAGCAGTTTTCTCATTTTCATTGTCTATTACCCCTTTACGAAAAGTTAATGTATTGGCCTGACCATAAGGAAATATAACGCTTCCACTAATCAGGAAAAGCGTGACCGTTCTCCAAATCTATTCGTATGTCAGCACATTGATGCATATTGGAGAATCGTATGCTTATGTTGTTGCTATCTATGTATTGTATAAACGGATTCGAAAGTAGTTAATCAGATAGTACCAAAAAAGGATAGATTTTGGTTGGATGGCGAGTCATCCTCGACCGAATGAAGCAGGACTATGGAAACGGATTCCAGATTTTAAGGACAGGATAAAGGGCAGGGAAGTCAGCGAGCATTATGCTATATTGTTTATTTAAACCGGATAGCGATCGTTCCACCATAGGATGTATGATCAGGCTGTACATAGTAGTCCAGCGACTACGTTATAGGTAGAGGGGAATAGTAATGTTGTACAGTAAGAAGCAGCTCCTGGGTAAATGCAGGTGTATTTTATGAAAGAGTGTGCATCACAATTGGAATTGCAGTTCGTAAATGGTGTCTATCCCAGCAACAACAGTTTGCATGTATGTTCTGATCCATAGACTGGCAATTGCACATAAGGCTAGCAATCGCACATATATAGTATCTATTCCCAACCAGACTAATCATAAAAAAACCAGCCGATCAAGGAACATCGCCCTTCGATCGGCTGGCTGGTGTGGCGGCATGTGAGTACAGGCTTTCGCCTGTCCATCACATGACTACGGTATCGTCATTCCATATCATCATTCAATTAATACGTTTTGCTTAGTGTGATCATGCCATTGTTGTACGTTACATTCCAATCGAATGTCTCCGCTACAAAGCGAACAGGCACCAGTGTGCGTCCGTCTCTGGAGATCGTCATCGAATCGGTCATCATCAACATATTGTTGATTTTGTAACGACGAGAGTTGTTCCAGAATTCAAGTACATCACTACCTGTGTTCAGCGTAGTCGATTTCATTTTGTTGTCGAAGGAGATTTTTGCACCGATATTTGCTGCCAGATAACGCAGTGGGATATACGTTCTGCCATTGTACATCACCGGTTTTGTCGTCATACCCATCGATTCACCGTTTACCATATACATTTTGCTACCTACAGTGAACTGAATGACTTTGGTTTGCAGTTCAGGGCTTGCATCGGCAGATGTTGTACCGTTCATGCCGCCCGTTGTACCACCGTGGTTCATACCGCTATGATCCGTACCTGTAGAAGGTGTTGTTGTACCGCCAGTTGAAGGTGTGGTGGAGCCGCCGCTGGATGTACCGCCGAATTTCTCAGGGTACTGCATTACGATCGCTTCGCTCAGAATATCGCCAAACATAAACATGTGGGCATAAGCCATACGTTCCTGGCTATAGGCTTTGGCGTAATCTTTTGCTACATAATCGTCAAATGCCATCAGCAGCATGTTAATATGCTCAGCCAGACCTGCTTCCAGCGCAGATTGTGGCAGATTCGGGTTCGCATCAGCAAAGAATTTCGCCTGCGTTACTTTGTACTCGGCCAGCTCGTCTTTCGCTTTTTGCTTCGCTGCATCGTCTTTCGCCGCTGTTGCTTTTACATAGTCAACAAAGTAGCCGATATGAGACGACCAGATCGTTTTGAATGCATCGCCAGCAGCCTGACCGTATACGCTTGCTACAGCCGCAGACAGCTCATCTGTATTTTTGTTCAACAGACCCGCAGCCTGATTGAAGTCGGGTGCACCGTCAATTCCTTTTTGCATCGCCCATACAGCCAGTGTTGCATGCTCACCCAGAATGATACCGAGTGCAGAACGCAGGTCGGATGCTTGCATGGTGGACATATCACCTGTGAATTTGTTCGGGAATTGTTTTTCGATCGCCGCGCTCAGGATATCGCCAAACATAAACATATGCTTATACGCCTGATCCGCAGTATCGTAAGCTTTCGTATAATCCTTCGCTACATAAGCATCAAAAGCAGTCAGCAGCATATTGATATGCTCCGTCAAACCTGCTTCCAGAGCGGCTTGTTGCAGATTTGGATTGGCATCAGCGAAAAACTTCGCCTGTGTTACTTTGTACTCGGCCAGTTCGTCTTTCGCTTTTTGCTTCGCTGCGCTGTCATTCGCAGCGGTTGCTTTCACATAATCAACAAAGTAGCCGATATGAGACGACCAGATTTTTTTGAATGCTTCACCAGCGGAAGCACCGTACACGCTAGCTACCGCAGCGCTCAGATCATCGGTATTGGCATTCAGTGCAGCGGCAGCCTGATCAAAATCAGCTTTGCCGTCAATTCCTTTTTGCATAGCGATAATCGCCAGCAATGCATGTTCACCAAGAATTTGTCCCAGCGCAGAACGTAGATCAGCGCCAGCCCCTTTAGTTGTTGTTGCTGCTGCACCTACTGTTGTTGGTATGATCAATACAACAGCCATCAGCAAAATGCTGATTTTAGATAGAACCGATTTGAACATCATCCCACACTCCTTCAAGTTGATGAATAGACGTCAGCCTCTAACCGCTTGTCTATCCGATAAAACGGGTAAAACAAAAAAGCGGACCACACGACAGGTTAAAATGAATCTCTGGTCATGAAAAGGCTTGCAGAAATTATTCAAAGCGACGATACACGGTTACTGCCAGCCCATTTATGTAAGTTCTAGGTGGTACAAAAGGGCTACATGCAGTTATTAAACCGTCTGTAATCATTTCATGCAGGTGAGGAGGTATAAAATTAAGGAACTGTCATATACGGAGAAATGGTCGTATCTGCAAGCTGATATAAAAGCAGGAATGAGTACTGCCTAAACCTTTGCCAATAAAGGAAAAAGTACGCTTGCTTGTGAAGTGTGTACACGGATATAACTTACATTAGCTGTGATGAAATTAAATTTTGAACAAACAATATAGAAGTTAACATAACTCCCTTAATAACGGGTAGCTAAAAATATTTGCATATAAAAGTCATCCATCGCAAAATTTTGTGCGAACGTTATAATAGAGGGGACTGGGAAAGGAGCCCTTGGATGAATGAACTGAGTGAATGGATAGACGATAGAGAACTCATGCACCGGATTGCCGCAAAGGACCCGGAGGCACTAGAACAAGTATATGATCGTTATGAACGTGCGATATATTCATTTGCTTACCGAATCGTGCACGATACGATGGCAGCGGAGGAAGTCGTACAGGAGCTATTTTTACGAGTATGGAATCACGCGGAACGCTATGATCGGAGCCAGGGGAAGCTTTCGACATGGATGTTCACAATTGCACGAAACATAGCCGTAGATATGCTGCGGCGCAAAGCATCGCGAGCTGTAGCCGACCAGGTGGGCGACGAGGCTCTACAGGTTCTTCCGGATACAGACGCCGATGTGGAGCAAGAGGTGGCTATGAATTTTGAACGCCAGCGCATTCGTGAAGCAATGAAGGAACTCCGTGAAGAACAGCAGCAAGTCATCGAGTCAATCTATTTTCAAGGATTGACGCAGCATGAAGTATCCGAGAAGTTTAGCATTCCGCTTGGAACCGTTAAAAGCAGGGTCAGACTTGCGATACGGCAGCTTCATGGGAAGCTTGCTGAAGCGGTAAAGGGGGGAAACGCATATGAATAATGAACATGAACACAATGAATGGATGGATATGGTCGAAATGTATGTACTCGGCGGGCTGGATCGGGAAGAACAGGAGCGATTTGAGGCATATATGAAACAGAACAAAGAATGCCGCCTCGCTGTCGAGGAGTTTCGTGAAGTTGTCGGGTTTTTGCCACTATCCGTTGAACGTATAGAGCCGCCACAGGGCATGAAAAATCGTATTTTGGAACGTGTATTTGCCGAAGGCAAGCAAGATGGAGGGCAAGCTCGTTCAGTAGCTAGTACAGCAACATTATCTGAAGCACCGCGTGCTACGCTCGCTAGCGCAATGCCTGCTCAGGCATCGCAGTCAGAGCGTACTATGCCTACAGCGACAGAAACGTCAGCAACGACGCCACTGCGTACAGAGAAAACGACCGTGGGACGACGCAGCAGCGCACGTAACAGGGCAACACTGTGGCAGATGACTACAGCTATCGCTGTCGCTGCGGCTGTGCTAATCGGTATGTATGCTAGTAATTTGCGCGGTGAGATCGGTAATCTGCAACAGCAATTAGCGATGACTAGCGATGAGATGGGGAATTTGCAACAGAAGATTGTATCCGCGTCGATGCCTAGTCAGGGTCTGCGTGTGAATGAAGCGGTCAAGTTAAGCCCGGCTGCCAAAGATATTGTGGCACAGGGACTGGCAACGATCGTGATTGATGCCAAAGGTACACATTTGCTCGTACAGGCAGATAAGTTGCCGCAGCTCAAAGGTTCGCAAGCTTTTCAAGTATGGTTAATTAAAGGTGATGTGAAGCAGAGCGCCGGTACATTTCTTACGAGAGACGGTACAGGGGCGATGTATTACACGTTTAAGCCGGATGATTATGATACCGTTGCGATCACGCTGGAGCCAGATGAAAAAGGCAGTCAGCCACGCGGTCCGGTAATTCTCGCCGCTAGTATTGCCGATCAAGGTTAAATGATCGTATGCCGCTCATGACTGCAATCGCTTGGTCACGTTGTTACAGATCACAACGGATCGATAGCGTTATTAAAAATTCAATTGGAGTTTTCCATGACAGACAAGAGCAGCGATATACCAAAAAGGCAGTATGTCGGATATTGAGACATACTGCCTTTTTTGATATGGCTTATATACAGGTGCATGTAACGTATAGGAAGAACTTTCCGTATTCAATGTGACGTAGCTTTTATACTAAAAATAAAAAGTAGAATTAAAAAGTGAAATCGAAAATAGGAGCAGCAAGTATCGTAAGCAATATACTTGCTGCTCCTATTTGTATCATAATCGTCATGGCTACTGTTGCCTGCTCCAGTGTCTACCTGTCAGGAAACGGATGGAGAAGGATTGGTTTCGCCGGTAAACAGGCGCCGGATATCTTCGCGCTTATCTTTAGGTCCGAGCAAATAAATTTTATCGCCCGGCATCAATACCGTATCTCCGCGCGGTGTAACGATATCTTCATTACGCAGCACAGCGGTGATCAGCACGCTAGGTGGTAGGTCGATATCCTGTAGTTGTCGATGGATTAGCTTACTACGTGGAGTGAGCGTCATATGACTGATTTCCGATTGGGTTCGTCCTGTAGCGACCAGCTCCATAATCGATGGCTGGGCATACTTGTCCGTTTCGGTTAGACCGAGCTTCTCGGCAAGCGGTGAAATCGTTGTGCCTTGAATCAATGCTGATGTGAGTACGACGAAGAAGATGACGTTAAAAAATAACTGTCCATTTTCTATACCTGCCAGCAGCGGATACGTAGCGAGTACGATCGGTACCGCACCACGCAAACCAGCCCATGATAACAGCGTCTTCTCGGTAAAATTGAACTGGCTAAACATCAAACTAATAAATACGCCAATCGGACGCGCTACGATCATCAGCAAGACCGATAGCGCCAGACCTTGCCAGATAATCGATGGCAATTGCTCTGGAAAGACAAGCAACCCGAGCAACACAAACATCAAAATTTGCATAATCCAGCCAAATCCCTGATTAAATTGCAAAATCGTCCGGCGATATGTCAAATCGGAATTCCCCATCACTAGCGCCATCACATATACACCAAGAAAGCCACTGGCATGCGTAATCGAGCTGACCCCATACGTGAACAGTGCACTGGAGATAGCGAGCACCGGATACAGACTGGACGTCTCAAAATGAATTTTATTAATGAGCCAGACGGCAAGTTTTCCGCAAATGAGACCGAGCACAAGCCCGAAGCCCATCTCCCAGAAGAAAGATAGGATTTTACCAATAATGCTCGTTTCCGGTGTCTGAATTAACTCAATAAACATAATGGTTAAAAACACCGCCATCGGATCATTACTACCCGATTCCGCTTCCAGTGTGGACGTGAGCGAACTCCGTACATTTTTGCCGCCCAGGACAGAGAAGACGGCAGCCGCATCGGTAGAGCCGACAATCGAGCCGAACAACATCCCCTCCAGCAGACTTACGCCAAGAATCAGATGGGCAAAATAGCCGATCACCGAAGCGGTGAGCAGCACTCCGATCGTTGCCAGTGATAAGGAAGGCCGGATAATCGGTCGAATCTGCCGAAATTCGGTTTGCATCCCACCTTCAAACAAAATAATGACCAGTGCCAGCACACCGAACCATTGCGTAATAAAGGCGTTATCGTAATAAATGAAGCGGCCCAGAATCATACCCGCGATAATAAAAAAGACGAGTGCTGGCATGCCGAACCGTGAGGAAATTTTGGCAGATAGTACGCCGAGCAGTAGCAATGTGCCCAGCAGTAAAATCAGATCACTTGTCATTTCGGTTGCTTCCATGCTAAGCCCTCCTGTAATGATAGAATTTCTGTCGGTATCTCTTATCGCTTCGTAGTAAAGTCAGAATCGCTGTAAGAAAAGCATCAACTTTTTGCTCGATTTGCCGAAATATAATAGTGAGACTCTACATTTGGAAACGAACCTACTACTCATTTCTCAATTGAAAAATTCGGGCATCAGGTACATGAGAAGTCACCTGATCCCAACTATAGGTTTTAATGTGCGGGAAAGAGGAACCCACTGTGAAAGAATATAAAAAATTTCTGCGAAAAATGATTGCGAATTACCTTATGGGTTCTGTACTTGCGGTAGCTGTAGTTGGCGGATTGATGATTATGACGACCATCAATACGACGCTCTTTCAAAATCTAATTTTGATCGGCATTATGTTTGTGTCCTTTATCATTATGCTGCTGTTAGAAGGCATTACCTTTTATAAGCATGTAGCCCCGATTCGGCAGGCATTATTGCCGGATATCGCGAGCATTGAGCAACTGGAAACCGCCTATGTGCAGCTGCATCGATTTCCCAAACTAACGATCTATCGGATTATGTTGCCCCATTTTATGGGGTTAACGATCCCTGCCATTGCACTCGTTAGTGTGGCGATTGCCGAACAATGGATAACGATACCGTGGTATTATCTTGGCATTGGCACAGCGGGAGCGATCATGGTCGCCAGTATGCATGCTTTTATTGAATTTTTCCTCACATCGATTACGATTCGTCCGGTGCTGCGTGTCGTCAAAGACAAGCTATTCAAAATCCACGGGCGTGATACGCTGGCGCTAGCGCATGTGTATTTGACGGTACGCCAGAAGTATCAGCTCAGTATTTTCCTGATCGGTGTATTCCCGGTCGCCTTATTTAGTCTGGCTGCTCAGATTCGTCTACAGGAGATGACCGGCATCAATGCGCTGGAATACTGGCAATGGGCAGGACTGGTTATCGTCGTCAGCATTGTGTTCAGTCTATGTGGTGCGTTGCTGCTGGCACGTGATGTGGAGCATCCGATTAACAATCTGTTTAACGCGATGTCCCGTGTAGAAGCCGGAGACTTTGGCGTGATTGCACATGATGATTATTCAGATGACTTTTCCCGGTTGATCCTCGGCTTTAATCATATGGTCAAAGGGCTTAATATGCGCGATAGCCGCAATCAGCAGCTATTAGACAGCTATTTTGCGACACTGGCGGCAGCGCTTGATGCGCGTGATCCATACACCGCCGGCCATTCTCAGCGCGTGGCAGCCTATGCCGTCGAGATCGGTCTGCGTGCCGGTCTGTGCGAATACGATATCGACCAGCTACGTAAAACAGCATTGCTTCACGATATTGGCAAGATCGGTGTTAAAGATGCCGTGCTGCTCAAAGACGGTAAATTAACCGATGAAGAATTCGATCAGATCAAAAAGCATCCTGAGATGGGTGAAAGTATTTTGCGACAGGTCGAGCCTGCCGATGCGATGCGCCCTTATCTGCCTGGCGTGCGCTCCCATCACGAGCGCTTTGACGGTAAAGGCTATCCTGATGGACTCAAAGGCAACAGCATCCCCTTATTCGGACGAATTATCGCCGTTGCCGATGCTTTTGATGCCATGACCTCAGATCGACCTTACCGTAAAGGAATGCCCAAAGATCGAGCGATCATGATTCTGGAAGAAGGGCGCGGCACACAGTGGGACCCACAGCTAGCCACCTTATTCATCGAAGATTATCGCCGCAAACAGCAGGAGCAAATGGGCTTACACAACGCCGAAGCTCAGTAAATTCATGCAACAAGCGAACGATATCATCTGCCGCTACGCACATAGGATAAACGTAAATAATGTCCTATCGCTCATTCAACAATGGATATAAGCCTATTCCTTACAAACCTACCTACTATCAAAAACCTCATTTAGACGATAACGAAACAGCAAAAAGGTCTGATCCTTAAAAGCATCAGACCGAAGCGACCGTCCTAGCGCCATTGCGAGGACGGTTATTTTGCGATTTGCTTAGGGGTTTCGTTTGCAAACAGGGGGTGGGGGGCAGACACCACTCCGGGAAGGAATAAGGGGACGGACTCCGGTTTCACACAGGAATCTACGGAGTAGGAGTGAGTTGTAGATTCCCGTGTTCAAAGGTCGTCCTTTCCCCTTATTTCCTTCCCTCCGTTCCGTGCTGCTTGCACCCCTATGCGATTGTGCATACGAGATAAGTGGAATCGCAGCATTGTTAAGACAAGAGCAGATCAAATTCAAAATCTGACCTATTTGATTCGATACTTCGAGTCTAGTTCATTTTGTGATCGGGTCTAGCTTATAAAAATAGATGTTCGTCTTATTATTAGATTATCTCTGTTAGGCAAGATGCTAGTTCACGTGTAGCACGCTGAACGCACTAGCTAGCATCTTGACTATCATGGATGAAAGGCGAACCGCTTCAAGTTGTGCATCACAGCGACATTTGTACAGGATATATATTTATTATTTAAAAAGGTCAACGCATTAGCTGACCAGTACATAGATTCTAATCAAGCCAACAACTGACTTCTCAGATAAAGCAATAGACGTCGCACCCAATTGAACCTGATTGCAATTTGCATATATTCCTCATCCTCAACATATACCTCCAGTAGAGATCAAGCCGACAAGCTAAGCGCTAAAAAAGATATTTCATATAGTCAAATTAACTCATGCAATTCATCCAGTTCCTAAAGCCTTTAAAGCTCTTAAAGCTCTTAAAGCTCTTAAAGTTCTTAAAGTTCTTAAAGTTCTTAAAGTTCTTAAAGCTCTTAAAGCTCTTAAAGCTCTTAAAGCTCTTAAAGCTCTTAAAGCTCTTAAAGCTCTTAAAGCTCTTAAAGCTCTTAAAGCTCTTAAAGCTCTTAAAGCTCTTAAAGTTCTTAAAGTTCTTAAAGTTCTTAAAGCTCTTAAAGCTCTTAAAGCTCTTAAAGTTCTTAAAGCTCTTAAAGTTCTTAAAGCTCTTAAAGTTCTTAAAGCTCTTAAAGCTCTTAAAGCTCTTAAAGTTCTTAAAATTCTTGAAGTTCTTAAAGTTCTTAAAGTTCTTAAAGTTCTTGAAGTTCTTGAAGTTCTTGAAGTTCTTGAAGTTCTTGAAGCTCTTAAAGCCCTTAAAGCCCTTAAAGCCCTTAAAGCCCTTAAAGCCCTTAAAGCCCTTGCCCTACCTGCTACCGCCCCCATCAGCTGCGTGCAGTTATTCAACTTTTGCTGCGAGCAGCACGGAACGGAGGCAAGGAAATAAGGGGAAAGGACGACCTTTGAACACGGGAATCTACATTCTCTCCTACTCCGTAGATTCCTGTGTGAAACCGGAGTCCGTCCCCTTATTCCTTGCCGGAGTGGTGTCTGCCCAGAGCAAAAGTCAGCGAATAATCCCACCCAGCCAACACTAAGGAATCATTTTGGTTTTTTTGGCTTTCTCAGCCATCTTTTCCGTCAACGGTCCCAGCGGCTTTTTAAGCAACAGGGCAAATAGAATGAAAATTAGCATAAAGCCGATCAAATATAAAATATCTTTGTACACGGTGGACATGAGCATCCCGCCGACCGTTTCGCGCAGTAGTTCCACCGCATACGTAAATGGAAACCACGGGTGAATCGCCTGGAAAAATGTGCCGGTCATGCTGACCGGGAACGTTCCGCCGGAGCTGGAAAATTGCAGGACGAGGAAGATGATCGCCAGTCCTTTTCCGATACTGCCAAATACGGAGACGAGTGTATAGACCATCGTCACAAATACCATGCTGATCAGCATACTCATCGCGACAAACCACGCCTTGTCTGCAACATAAGCACCGAGTATGAAAATATCGCCCATCGAGATAATGAACGCCTGTACAAGCCCGATCGTCATAAAGGTAGCGAGACGTCCAAAATACACCTGATATGGGCGGAAACGTCGTTCGGGATCATCGACTTCGACTTTGAACATGGAGATTAGCAGCATGCCACCTACCCAGATCGATAGTGTCGTATAAAAGGGCGACATGGACGAGCCATAGTTCGGGATCGGGTACGTGCGCACCTGTTTCAGCTCGACTGGACTTGATAGAAAGTCGCTCTCCTGCTGAATATCGCCTTTAAGCCATTTGATAATCTGGGATAGCTCACTATCGCTATTTTTCAGGACGCGTACTTTATCCGCAGCATTCCGTACCGATTTCTCCAATCCAGGCAGATCGTTACGGACAAAATCGCCCACCTTATGCACTGCCGTTTCGGCTTCCGGCAGTTTATTTTGGATCAGGTCGGTAATTTTGTTCAGTTCTTTTTCGGCGTGTGGCAGGTCATTACGCACAAAATTAGCTGCTTCGTGCACTTTATTTTCAATACCAGGCAGATCGTTATTGACGAAGCTAGCCGCCGTATTGACCAGCTCGTTAAACTGATCCATTCGGCTCTGAATCAGCTCGTTCGCATCATGCAGCTTGGTACGGATTTGCGGTAAATCCTGTTTGACTCGTGCCAGCTCTTGCTGTCCGAAGGCGACACCGCTCTGTGCATCGCTTAATACAGCTGCGATATCCGGCAATGTGTTATGGGCGGTATGCAGCACATCGGAAGCATCGCGAGCGACGGTTTTCAGATGGTCCAGACCTTTATTAATGTCCGGTACGATCTGCGAATCATAGACAGAGATCAGCTCGCCCAGTGCATCGCTCGTCTGGGTAGAAAGCTGACGCAAATTGTCCAGAATATCGCGTGCAGGCTGCTTTCCGTTCCGGATCGCATCGCTAATGCCCTGTACGAGTGCAATCTGACGCTGCATCAGATCATGGATGCTGTTCAGACGGCTAATCCGGTCGCTCAGCGGATGATTAGGCAGCACATTGTTCAAACGGGTCAGCAGATCGGTGATCCGTTCCACGATCGCGGCACCACGTGTTAATCTCGTCTCGGCAAAGGAGAGTGTATCAAGCGCAGTTTGCGGATCCATATTGGCATTGTCGACCGCATCGACTAACTGTGTCGTAGCATCGGCAGTTTGTTGTAATAACACCAGATTTTGACGAATGACTGGAGCAATCGCATCAAATGCGCCATCATTATCGTTCAAAAAGGTATCGACCCGATCGGCAAAATCGGAACCGATATTCGTAATCTCCTGCACTTTCGGCAATGTCTGCTGAGCGGTCGCAATAATATTCGCAAGCTTATCCGCATCGGTAATCGCCTGATTCAGTGCATCTTCGACTTTATAAAAGTTCGCATCCAGCTCATTCACTTTATCCGCCGCTTTGCGAATTTCTGGCAGTCGCTTTTGCAATTCTAAAATCGCATTGCCTGCTTCTTTGATCTTCGGCAGATTTTGCTCGACTTTGAGAATCATCTGTCCAGCTTGCTCAATCTCCGGCAGTCGCTTTTGCAGCTCGACGATTTTTTGCGCCTGGGCATTGATTTCCGGTAGCTTTTTCTCCAGCACAAGCGCCTGATCGGCAAACTGGTTAATTTCGGGCAAACGCGCCTCTAAAGTTAAGATTTTATTTTCAATATTACGGATGGTAGGCAGTTCTTCTTCCAGCTTGATGCCCGCGTCTTTCATCTTGGTAAGCACCGCTTCACTGGCGGTTTCGATAAACTCCTCACTGATCTCCTGTGTGAGTGTAGTGGCACCTTTATCAGTAATCTTTGGCGCGATGGCGCTAATTTTCTCGTTTACTGTATAGACGATCTCCGGCTTGACCGGATCGTCGGTCAGAATGCTACCGATTTTTTCGGAAAAGTCCGGCGGAATCAAAATGGTCGCGTAATAATCACCATGATCCAGGCCACGCTTCGCTTGATTTTCGTCGACAAATGTCCAGCCCAGCTTGTTATTTTGTTTCAAGTTGCTGACGACCTGTTCACCGACATTCACGTCTTTATTTTGAATGCGGGTGCCTTTGTCTTCATTGGTTACGGCAATGACAATGCCAGACGTGTTGCTGTACGGGTCCCACATCGCTTTGATGTTAAACCAGGCGTACACCGATGGAAGCAACATAATCGCCACGGCCAGCAAAATGCCAGTTGAGACGCTAAATAGATTTTTCCAGTCGGATTTGTAAATATCCCATATATTTCTCATCGATTTTAATAACCACCCGGCTCTATAGTATTGGTATAGACTGATCTTGCGTATTAGTATGAATTGATCTTGAATATCGGTGTGAGCTAATCTTGAGTATCGGTATGAACGGATCTTTGTTCAATGTAATGTCCATTACCCAAAAGCTTCATCGGCGTTCACTGGGACAATCATTGCATCTACGGAGCTGGTCATACATTTGCCCCAGGCCTTTGCAAATCTAGCTTACCGATTACGAAGATCATATAAAGTATACCAAATGAATAAAGGGCAAAATAATTAGGCATACTATCTAATTATAAAATAGTATGCCTGTTTTTGCACGGCCGGGTTTCGTCTGTCTGAGTAAATATAGGCGTAATAGGACGGAATAGGTAGGTTCAAGCGCTAGTTTCCTGCTGGTTTTTATTGCTTTTGATCGCGTCACTGTCATAATGAATCTTTTGATTGTTTTATTTTGATCCTTTTTGAAGGAAGCTGCCGACTTATTATCGGATCGGTCATTCTACTCTGCCCACTTCTTTTTTACGATGAAAAACAGCGAGCACCAGTCCCAGCACAATCAGCATCGTGACAATGACGATCCAGATGGCAATAAGTGGAATACGCTGCTCCACGACCGTCGCGATGACCGCTCCACCGCCGTAAATGAAAATGGCGATCAGACGCAGCAATGTTTCTGCGGCAGGCCAGCTTTCGCGTGCAGCGGTTCCGTCACGACGTGCAAGCTGACGCAGGCGTGCCGTCACGTCTTCCACAATGCTTGCCATATTGTTCGTCAGTACAGTAGTCGAGATGCCGGCAATGCCGAGTCGACGCGCCATCGTCGTCTGCATGCCCATCGTGAAGCTGAGTAGGGCGATCAAGCTGTATTCCACTGCTGGAATAAGCAGTTCTTTTGCCAATAGCGCGAAGATTAGGAAAAAGAGTAGCTGGATCACGACCAGTATCGTTAGACGCGGCGACCACGGGCCATCTGGTTTACGACTCCCCAGAAACAGTCTGGCTACCGCATTGCCTGCGATAAAGCCAGCAAAGGCAACACCAGAACGCAAAAACGAGACGGTATGCAGATTACCAATCGCCATCCCCATCACGATAATATTCCCGGTCATGTTGGCGGTAAACACACGCCCCAGATTCAGATAACCGATCACATCCACAATGCCTGCGACCAGACAAAGCAGTACAATAATTAAATTACGGTAAAAATTAATATTCAACACGTATTCTCCTTCCAACAACGATAACCTGCTTTTGATGATGCCTGTTTTTAGTCAGCTAAGTATGCTAACCTGCGCAGGAGCTGCTTACCCTTATAATGTATAATGATCAAGCAATCATACTGCATCTGTGAGCATACGTATGACGATGATCTCTATTATGTTACCACAGTCTAGCCCTTCATTTAACGGCGCAGTAGGCATCGTAACTTGTTTACAATTCAATTGTGCATCTAAAAATTACAAATATGTAATATTTACCAAATGGCAATTTTATTCGCAAAAGGGGTTGCAAGTTTGTCCAAAGTGGGTTAGTATTACATTGCATCTGACAACGACATAGAAGGCACATAACATAAAGGACGGCTGTAGCATCCCATCTGGGAACTACAGCCGTCTGTTTTTATTTTAATATTTGACTGTTCGTTACAAAATAGATATACTGATGTCGTTACAGAAGAAGCCAAAGGAGGATATGATCGTGCCTGCACCTGGTAGACCGCGAGAATTTAAAGATCAGCGTGTCGTGGAAGCTGCTGTGGACGCATTTTTGAATAAAGGCTATGCTGCTTGTTCGGCGCAGGATTTGTGTGAGCAGACAGGGCTTGGACGAGGCAGTCTATACAATGCGTTTGGCAATAAGCATGAGCTGTATATCGAAGCGTTGGAGCATTACGATCAAGAGGGCATTACGGAACAACAACGTATTTTGCAGCAGTCTCTATCTGCTAAAGAACGATTGCAGACGTTGTTTGAGTACGCATTGCCGTTCGATTTTACAGACCAGCAAAAGCCCGGCTGTCTGATCATTAATGCTGCGATGGAACGCGGCGGTATGGATGACGATGTGGATCGTATTTTCCGCAGACACGTGGATATATTGGAACAGATGATTGTACAGGTGTTGCATGAAGCGATAGCGACTGGCGAATTGCCTTTACCGCAATCAGCTGTGGCAGACACGTATGTCGCTGAGCTTGCGGATATGGCGATGAGCAGTTTCTATGGATTGCGTGTATTGAATAAAGGTACGCAAAATCCAGCGCTGGCAAGCCGCATTATCCGCGGAACGCTAACAGCAATATTCGGAAATTAGCTACGAACATACTTGCAATGATTGCAGGCAGGAACAAAAAACTGGCATTGCCGATGCCGGTTTGTTTTTGGACTAATTCTGTAACGATGATTACAAAATAGGAGGAGATCACGATGCCTATAACGGTATACATACTTGGATTGATTGTGTTTGCCATGACAACGTCAGAATTTATGGTGGCTGGTATGATGAGCGAATTGTCAGCGCAGTTTGGCGTATCGATTGCGATGATCGGCTATCTTGTAGCTGCGTATGCAGGCGCGATGACGATCGGAGGCCCTTTACTGGCAATTGGATTAAGCAAAACGTCGAAAAAGAAAGCGTTGATGCTGTTAGTAATTATTTTTATTGTCGGACAGACGCTTGGCGCGCTCGCGTGGAATTATGAAAGTATGTTCGTTGCTCGCATCCTTACAGGCATCTCAGCTTCGGCTGCTTTTGGGATTGCGATCTCGATCTGCTCGGATCTGGTGCCGATTCAATTGCGCGGACGTGCCGCATCGGTTGTGCTAAGTGGAGCGATGCTATCGAATATTGCGGGACTGCCGCTCGCTACCGCCATTACCCAGTTATGGGATTGGCGGGCAAGCTTTTGGATCGTAGATGGCTTTGTACTCTTATCCGGGATCGTGTCGTTTACTTTAATCCCGGTGCTGGCTGCTTCGGCAACACAAGCGGGTTCGGAATGGTCATCGTTTCGCAATAAAAGTCTGTGGGCGGCTTATATGACAAGCATGTTTATTATTGGAGCGACGTTTGCGGCATTTAGTTATTTTGGGCCGATTTTGACTGGGTTATCCGGTTTTGCAGCGAGTACGGTACCGTGGTTGCTCGTTCTTTATGGAGCGGCTACAGTTGTAGGTAATCTCGTTGTTGGGCGATTAGCAGACCGATATACATATCCGGTTTTGATCGGCGGTTTATTGCTGCTCGTTATCGGATTGCTCGCATTTGCCTTATTCGGGCATCAACAGATGATCGTAATTGCTGCTCTGCTCGTCATCGGCTTGACAGGCATTACTATGAACCCTGCGATGTCCGCCCGAGTGATGCGAGCAGGAGGAAGTGGGATGCTTGTGAATACAGTACACACGTCCGTCATTACACTTGGCGTGCTGCTCGGTTCTTCGATTGGAGGACGAGCGATGGATAACGGCTATGGTTTGACTGCTCCGTTATGGACAGGTGTCGTGCTGGGCGTATTCGGTCTAGTCTCGATTGCTATCGTGAAAGTACCGCGTATGTACCGTCCAGCACCATCTTTGCGTTCCCATGAGTAATTCAACCCATATGACCGTTAACGATTTTCAACGCTATGGAAAAAGCACCCTGTCAGCTGGATCGCTGAGCAGGGTGCTTTTAATGTTTATGCTATTTTCAAATGGAACGCTTCTGGTTCATGAACAACGTTATTGTGAGGGATTCTTTTAATAAGCGAACGATTGCTTACATGGGTAGTGGAGCGAATATCATCACTTCCACGATTACTCTTTATGAGCCAACTATGACTGAGTAGAACTCATTACAGCGGTAATAAGTCAACCTGCTGCCGTTTGCTGACTTCATTCACCATATGCTCCCAGGCTTCCGGCTTTTGTGCCAGCACAGCATAATAACGACGCAGGAACTTTTCGATCAATGCACCGGGCAGTGCATCGGTATGACCGTCATAAGCGAGGAAACATAAATCCAGCTCGGATACGGCTTCACCGTCATTGTTCCATGATGGATGTACATAGGTGAAATCCAGCTTACGATAGCCCAGATGCGCCAGCACTTCGCGGCGCACAAACGGGTCCATCGGCTTCACGCCGCCAAATTCATGACGCTCGGCACGGTATGGATCGTAAATTTCGGCAAACATCCCGAACAGTTCCTTTCCATTGGCAGCAGCAAGCTGTTTAAGGTCATGCTGACGATGTTGAGCGAGGAATGGCCCGATACCAAGTCCCGGCTCACCGATAATTGTAAAATCGGTCATCGCCACATTGTCATCCTCATAATAACGGTATTCCGTTGCCCCAACGACACGTCCTTCATGTACGGCAACAAATACACGAATACCCGGATCTTCGAGCGGCTCGCGCCACAGTCCAAATTCCAACACTTCTTCCGCTGGGAAAATGCGTCCCATCAAGGCATGCATATTAGCAAATAGCGGATCGTCAATATGTGTAATACGAATATAGTCCATCGTTATGTTGTCCTCCTTTAGTATTCTGCCGGTGGCAGCGGATTTCTCCATTCCATTAAAACAGCATAATTCAGCGATTCTTCATCGTCCAGATAATCTGCAATGACGGTCAGTGGCGTACGCCCGCAGCGCATCAAAAAGGAGATCACCGGATCATACAGCTCACCAGACGTAATCCGCTCGACATATTGCTCGGGTGAACAATGGTCTGCTACCTGATGATAGCCGGGCATACGACCTGCACCAAGCAGTCTTGTTAATCCCAGTGCAGCCGTTACCTCATACATCGACTGCATGAGCAATTTACCGAGTCCCCATTGCCGATAGTCGGGATGCACACACAGGTCAGCCACATAGAGCGTATCGCCATGCGGATTATGATTGCGAATATAGCCATGATCGGTCATCTGCTCCCATGTGTGCTGCGGATGAGATTCATCGAACTTTACGATGAGTCCGGTCATCGAACCTGCCAGCTTGCCGTCGATCTCAACGCAGAGCGCTCCCTGTGGAAAGCGCGTAATATGTTGATGCAACTGCTCTGTATTCCACCATAATTCTTCTGGATAAGGAGCAGGGAAAGCAGCAGCCTGAATCGCAATGAGCTGCTGGAAATCCTCAGCGGTGTACGAGCGAACGATGGCAGGATACGGACGCTTATCATGATACACATAACACGATTTGGCATAGTTTGGCACCGTTTGGTTCATCGTGCATCAACTCCAATCGGTATATAGATCGGTACGGCGATCACGCCATGTCGTAACCGAGCCTTTCTCACGTACTGTATACAATAGCTCCAGATCGAGATCAGCGGTAATGATCATATCATCGTTAATCTCGCCTTCCGCTAAAATGCCGCGTGGTGGGAAAGGCACATCATTCGGCGTAATGACCGCTGCCTGTCCGAAGTTACCGCGCATAAAGTCTACCGTTGGCAGTGAACCGATCGTGCCTGTGGTGACGACATACACCTGATTTTCTACCGCACGGGCATGACTTGTATAACGGACACGGTGGAAGCCGTGACGATCATCGGTACACGATGGGCAGAAGATCACATCCGCACCGCGCGCTTTGGCCATGCGCACAATTTCAGGGAATTCGATGTCATAGCAGGTGAGCAGTGCAATCGTCCCTTTCTCGGTCTCAAACACATTCAGTTCGTCGCCAGCGGACATATTCCACTCCGTCACCTCAGTCGGTGTAATATGTAGCTTCGGCTGAGCCGCAACCCGTCCATCTGGATAAAAAAGGTGCGCCGTATTGTACAGCTTCCCGTCTTTTTCAATCACATGGGTACCGGCGATAATATGCGTATGGCTCTCCGCAGCTAGACGGCGGAACAAATCTAAGTAAGCATCGGTAAATTCCGGCAGACGCTCAATACCGAGCGCAGTGCCCGTTTCGTCACCGATCGATAAGAGCTGCGTGGTAAAAAACTCTGGAAATAAAATAAAGTCGACTTCAAATTCCTGCGCAGTACGCACATAATGCGTGGCCTGAGCTGCGAATTCGTCGAAGGAAGATATCGTATGAAGATGATACTGCACAGCAGATACACGGAATTTCATGGTCGTATAACAGCCTCCTCTGCCAGCGTCCGCACAAGCAGACACCGCTCTGATAATAAACGTATACATAGGATATACATTTCACTCATCATAACAGAAGCCGTATCACCGCAAAAGAGAGGAATACTCATCATAATGTGGTATGATAAATAAGGACATTACCGATTATTTTACAAATAATCCAAACTCACGTATATCAATACATACGAGCAACGACATCCACCGCATGCCCAATACCTAATACCCATCTTATCCCACTCAGGAGTGAGCGCATGGAATTGGTAAAGAACTTCCTGATGAATGCCGGTATGATGATTACGCTAGCCTACCTGGCGAATCTATTGTACAAATACGGTCTGACTCGTGTATCACCTCGATTAAAATATACACTTTCCATTGTTTTACTCATTTTCGCCGGTTGGCTTAGCTCGTTTTTCGGCTTTCGTTTACCGGAACATCTCATCTTTGATCTTCGTTTTGTTCCGTTAATTGTAGCGGCGATGGTGTATTCGCGCCCATCGATCATTATTGTGATCGGAATTGGGATCGGTTTGCTGCGATTTACGTTTGGAATGACAGAGGCGGCATTTATCGGTTTTATTAATGCAACTACGATCGGTGTAGTCTGTGCGCTGATGAATGTATGGATGCGTCGCAGTCAGGCACGTCTGGCGGTCAAAGGAACCGTGACGGTGCTTGTCGTTAATGTGGTAAATATGTTGATTCTGGCGGTCATCGGTATTTTGCCCTTTAAAGTATATGTGACCGAAATTGTACCGTTTATGCTGCCGATCTGTATCTTTTTAAGTATGGTCATGATGCTGCTGCTGCGTGAATTTCATCTGGAGCAGCAGCGACGTTTACAGATTGAGCATGCGAACCGTCTATTATCCCGGCAAACGGAAGAATTGCAGCAGGCGCATCATGTGCTGGAAGAGCGAGCACATCAGCTTCTGCTATCGTCTCAATATAAATCGGAATTTCTCGCCAATATGTCACATGAGCTGCGTACACCGCTAAACAGTATTATTAATCTGGCGCAAATCATGTCAGAGCAGGATGAGGAACGCACACCCGGCGAAACGAAACTGTACGGCAATATGATCTACCGCTCCGGACTTGATCTGCTAGAGCTAATCAATGACGTGCTTGATCTGTCGAAAGTCGAAGCAGGCAAACTGGAAATTGTGCAGGAAGAAGTGAATGTGAGCGAGATTCCGGAGCTACTTCAGATGCACTTCGAGATGACAGCCGCTCGCAAAGACTTGCAATTCCATATCGTACAGGAGCAGCCACTACCGGAAATTATGATCTCCGACTCGCAGCGCTTGCAGCAGATTTTGCGTAATTTGCTGGCGAATGCGTTCAAATTCACCAGAGAAGGCAGTGTAACGCTATGTATTCGTGTGGAGGAAGAACAGACAGACGAAGGGCTATTGAGCTGGATCATCTTCGATGTGACGGATACGGGCATTGGAATTGCGGATGCCAAGCATCAATTAATTTTTGAAGCGTTCCAGCAGGCGGATGGCTCGATTACACGCCAGTATGGCGGCACCGGACTCGGCTTATCCATCAGCCGCGATCTGGCACATTTGCTGGGCGGTCATCTTCGTTTACAAAGCGAAGAGGGGCGGGGCAGTACATTTTCACTGTATTTGCCGATTCGGTAGTGCAGTAGAGCACACCCGATGGTTGCCAATGCAAGATTCGCCCGATAGAATAAATGAAGATGATCCATGTGAAGGCGATACAGTGTCGAATTGCTGAGTGATCGGCGATTCTGGCGCTCCTTCCTTCACGAATCCATACGAAAAGAGGACGTTATACATGAGTAAACAACCGATTGCAACCGATCGTGCACCGGGCGCACTAGGCCCGTATTCTCAGGCTATTGATACCGGTATGTTCATCTTCGCTTCCGGCCAACTCGGTCTGGACCCGGTCAGTGGTGAACTGGCAGAAGGTGTACAGGAGCAAGCACGCGTAGCCCTGCAAAATGTCGTAGCTGTATTAGAAGCAGCAGGCAGCAGTCTGGATCAAGTTGTGAAAACAACGGTGTTCCTGCACGATATGAACGATTTTGCGGCAATGAACGAGATTTACGGTCAATTTTTCCAGGAGCCATATCCAGCGCGCAGTGCGGTGCAGGTTGCTCGTCTGCCGAAGGATGCACTGGTAGAGATTGAAGTGATTGCGTTGAAGAAGTAATGTATTACGGAGGAAGTAATAGATTGCACAAGTGATGTGGAAATAGCATAAAAGCTTTGCCTTCGTACAGATTCCGGTGTAACATCGCTCGGTATCTGCGCAGGCAAAGCTTTTATTCGTTTAGACATTAGTACAACATCGGCAATTACAAAAACATGTGCACCGCTTATTACCAACAGAGGAGTAATCTGTTGTAAAATACTTGGCGATCCGTTAAAGGATCAGATCCTAACACGATCAGATCCTAATAGTCGGTGCAAGTGTAAGGCTTGACTGGTGATACTGACAGTAACCTTAATCCCGCGCATTATTCCGTACAAAGAACATCCAGATCGCTGCTACTAGCAGCAGTGCAGCAACAACGAGCGATGTCCACCATACCGTCTGAATATCCGGATGCTTCATCGCAATCGCGACATACGCCCATACAAATACAAGCGGATAGATGCTATCACGGAAACGGTAACTAATAATCAGCGCAAGCAGCGCCCCGACAATTAGAGCTATGACTGACCAGACAGTCGGTGATAATCCAAAGCCGGACCATTCATTTTTGCTAAGCGCAATCCCTGCATTCAAAATCGTGGCGACCGATACCCAGCCCATGTAAATACTGTACGGCAGCTTCACAAACCAGATTTGTCCCATCGTCGGATGGACGAGACGGCGAATTTTTAAATACGGCACGATCAGTGTTACGAGCAGCAGTACAATAACGAGTACCGCAATTTCAAGCTGTAACGTATGCCAGAGCATTAACCAGCCGATATTGCAGAGCGAGTTCAAAAATAGCCACGGCCCAATCGTGAGCACCGATTCCTGGCTATCGTCGCGATTACGGAACTGATAAATGACAAACCCGATTAACAGCAGGTAAATGATCGACCAGATCGAGAACGCATAACCAGCTGGTGTAATATACAGCGGATACTGATCCGAAATATCCCCTGTATCCCTTCCGAATAGTCTGAGCGCTGATGCCATGTAGTTCACCACAAGCACCGCCACAATGCCAATCACGTTCAGCCAGCGATACATATTCAGTTTTCCCAAATCAATTGCCTCCTTGTTCCAAGATAATAGTGCTGTTAGAGGACAGTACGTTAATTATATACCCTGCAAGTGACCGATCGCCAACAGGGGGATTTATATTTTAAAAAGAAAATTACATTATTAAAATAATTGCTGCTAAAGGGAGCTACTGTACATAAACCGTCATGTTGCGATAAGCACAGAACGGAGGGAAGGAAATAAGGGGAAAGGGCGACTTTGGAGGGGCGGGAATCTTCAAGTACTCCTCATCCAAAGATTCCCGCGTCTCCACCGGAGTCCCGTCCCCTTATTCCTTCCCGGAGTGGTGCCCATCCCAACACCCCTGTTTATCCCAGTAACCTCTCCAAATGATAGCGTTACCAAAAAATCTCCTAATAACGTCATCAGTTTTACAATGTTTGGGTATATAACAATATATTGCGATTGAAAATATGGAAGTGGTCCATCGATTTACGGCATAGTGTTTCCATCGCAATCTACATATTCCAGAACTGTGCCGAAGGAAAATGCTGATGCTAAAGGGGTTGAAATGATGAACGATATCAGGGTATCGGATGCAACACAGGGAGCCGCTAAAAGCGCTGGGCGTAAGCGGTTGTTGCAATGGCTTCACCAGATTGTATTTGTAGGCCCGGCTACATTTTTCTTTATTTTGATCGTGCTGATTCCTTTTTTTCTGGGCGTGTACTACTCGTTTACAGACTGGAACGGGATTTCGCGTAACATCAATTTTATCGGTATTGAGAATTACACCCATATCCTGACCAAAGACCCCGATTTTCGAAATGCGTTCTGGTTTACTGTTCGCTTTACGGTAGTTGGCATTCTACTGACGAATCTACTCGGTTTTGTCCTCGCGTATGTGCTTACCAAACCGATTCGTACCCGAAATATGATGCGTACAATTTTCTTTATGCCGAATATGATCGGCGGCTTGCTGCTCGGTTTTATCTGGCAATTTATTTTCATTCGTGGTTTTGCAGCAGTAGGGGAAGCAACGGGAATTGGCCTGTTCAATCTGCCGTGGCTCGGTGATCGGGCAACCTCATTCTGGGGGATTGTGATCGTATTTGTATGGCAGACTGCTGGTTATCTCATGGTTATTTACATTTCCTCGCTAAATAACATTCCGAAGGATGTGCTGGAATCAGCGGAAATTGATGGAGCGACCCGGATGCAGGTGATTCGCCATATCATCTTGCCGCTCATCATGCCAGCGGTCACGATCTGCCTGTTCCTGGCGATTTCGTGGGCATTTAAAATGTTCGACTTGAATCTGGCGCTGACCGCAGGGGGACCGTTTAAAGCGACCGAGTCGGTAGCACTGGACATTTACAATGAAGCGTTTACGAATAACCGTCTGGGATTAGGAACGGCGAAGGCTGTTATTTTCTTCATCATTGTCGCGATTATTACGACCATTCAGGTGCGTGCGACCAAGAGCAGGGAGGTTGAGATGTAATGGACGTACAGAGCAGATATACGTTTCGCACATTGATTTTGGAAATTATCGTGGGGATCGTGGGCTTAATCTTCCTCATTCCGTTTTACTTTTTGCTCGTGAATTCGGTCAAATCGTTCGGCGATATTTTGTCCAACTCGGCTTCATGGCCGCAGCAGTTTGTCTGGAGTAACTATGCAGAAGCATGGAAGGCGATTGACTTCCCATCAGCATTTGGGAACTCGCTCATTATTACGGTAGTGAGCAATATTTTCCTCGTCTTGATTAGTTCGATGGCGGCGTACCAGATGGTGCGTAAACCGAGTCGGTTCAATCAGATTTTATACTTTGTGTTCGTGGCGGCGATGGTCATTCCATTCCAGTCCATCATGCTGCCACTTGTGGAAATGGCGAGCAAATATGGTCTGAACAATAGCCGTACCGGTCTGATCATTAGTTATCTGGGCTTTGGCGCACCCTTATCGGTGTTTCTGTTTCATGGTTTTGTGAAGACGGTGCCGCTGGAGATTGAACAGGCAGCAAGGGTAGATGGCTCTAATCGCTACGGTGTCTTTTTCCGCATTGTGTGTCCGCTCATGATGCCGATGTTTGTTACGGTTATTATTTTGAACACGCTATGGATCTGGAACGACTATCTGTTACCATCGCTCATTTTATCCAGTCCGGAGCTTCGCACGATTCCGATTGCGACGTACAGCTTCTTCGGACAGTATACAAAACAATGGGATATGGCTTTGCCGGCACTGGTGCTGGGCATTACGCCGATCATTATTTTCTTCCTATTTTTGCAGCGGTACATCATTCAGGGCATTACAGCCGGATCGGTAAAAGGGTGAAAATTGCGGTTATCTGAAAATAGGATGGACCTATTCATTAGTATGATCGCAGTGTTCACGATGGATGTATTGTTATTATGATCGCAGTGTTCATGATAGACCTGTTGTTCATGAAACAAAAATGCTCAGGGTGATAGAAATATTCGCTAAATAGATCGTACAGGCAGAACAGGAATACATTGTACGGACACGCAACAGGCAGACCAACAAAGGAATTTACGGACGGGAGGACCTTTGCATGAAAAAACGGTGGCTTACTCCCCTGATGCTGTTAACGGTGATGGCGCTGATCGTCGCGGGCTGTGGTAACAATAACGACAGCCATATTTCATCCAGTGGGAAAAAAGTAATCCAGATTTATCAAGGTAAAGTCGAGATTGCGGATGCGTTAGCCAAGCTCAAGGTCGAATATGAGAAGCAGCATCCTGATGTGGAACTACAAATTCAATCGGTCGGTGGTGGCGCTGACTATGCTGCATCGCTGAAAGCGAAGTTTGCAGCGGGCGATGTACCGGACATCTTCACCAATGGTGGAGATGAGGAACTGAATTTGTGGCAGGAATATTTGGAAGATTTGTCTGATCAGCCGTGGGTAAGCGATCTGGTGGACGGTGCAGCCGATCAGATTAGCAAAGATGGCCATATTTACGGTCAGCCGAATGGTCTGGAAGGGTACGGATTTATTTATAACAAGGATATTTTCGAAAAGGTTGGCATTACCGAAGTACCAACCACGATTGATGAACTGCGTGCTGCATGTGAAAAATTGAAAGCGGCAGGCTATACGCCATTTTCGAACGGTTTTCAGGAATGGTGGGTGCTGGGCAATCATAATGTAACGATTCCGTTCTCACACCAGCCTGACCCGGACAAATTTATCGAAGAGCTGGACAACGGAACCGCTCAAATTCCAGGCAATGAGAAGTTTAATGAATGGCTGAATCTGCTCGATCTGATGGTGCAGTACGGTAACCCAAATCCGCTGACGACCGACTATAATACACAGGTGACGCTGTTTGCTAACGGCAAAGCGGCGATGATGCAGCAGGGCAACTGGACACAGGTACAGATCGACGGGATCAAGCCGAATATGAATATCGGGCTGATGCCGATGCCGATTAACAATAACAAAGAGGAAAATGACCGCCTATTCGTTCGCGTGCCGAACAACTGGGTCGTCTACAAAGATTCGCCGGTGAAAAAGGAAGCGAAAGAATTCCTCAACTGGCTCGTCACGTCAGACACGGGTCGACATTATATTACCGATGAATTCAAATTCGTCCCTGCATTCAAAAGCATCAAAACGACGGATAAGCAGCTCGGTCCAATCGGTGCTGACATCGTCCGCTACAATAATGCTTGCAAAATACTACCGTGGATTTTCCCAAAATTCCCGATGGGATTGAGTAAAGATTATGCAAGCACGATGCAGGCGTATCTAGCAGGTGAGCTGACTCGTGAGGGCATGCTACAGCAGATGCAGGAGCAGTGGGTGAATTTACAATTGCGTTAAATAAGCAGATGGGTATAGAGGCAAAAAGCACTTCACGGCAGGAAGGAAATAAGGGGGAAGAACGACTTCCCGTGTTAGCGATTTTCTACCATGAGGTGCGATAGGAAAGCGATGTTTGCAAAGTCCAATATCGTGCTGCCTTTGAACATAGGAGTCCGCCTCGTTAGTTCTGACCGAAATCGGGTTTCTCCTATAACATAATTGTGCATACAGCTTAATGAAATATAGTCTTATCAAAAGCCGAACGATCATGCAAAATGGCTCGTTCGGCTTTTCATTTGCAAGTATAAACAATTATTGTGCAAACGTTAGCACAAATGCTATAATGCATCCTATCAGGGAGAAAATTTTCTTCAACGGCAGATTGAAGGCAGGGCAGACGGCTTATATACATTTTATACTTTATAGCCGCTCCGCTCCTGAACAGACCCTTCACCATGAACCCGTCACCGTACGATGATCCAGGCGGCTTGCCCCAATCTGTGCCTTATCTCAAAATACTAGCCATGGAGGGAAACGATAATGATGGAAGATACGAGTGAAGCGATACACCCCGACAAAGCCGACGCCCCGGTTATACAGGAGGTATGGAACACATTTGGACAGCTGCGGGATTGGCGTGAATATGATGGCGCTTACTTGTGCCACGGTCAAAAGGCAGGCGCTGCGCTGGTCTTTTTTTCGCCAATCGAGTTTCGTTTTAAAGTGTTTGGTGAAGGTGTTATCGATCTGACGACGACGATTGCTGTGCTGCCGCCTAAGGAAATTTTTAAGCCGGAGATCGAAGAAGATGAGCAGCAGCTTAACTTTCTGACAGGGGAGCTAACGGTTTCCATTGATAAGCAAACGTTTGCACTGACGGTAACGAACAAAGAAGGCATTGAGGTCGCCCGGCAGGAGACGCTTAGCTGGAGTCCGCGTGGTGCGACAAGTGCGCTGTTTAATATGCAGGATGACTCGCACTTTTACGGATTAGGCGAGAAATCGAGTTTTCTGGATAAGCGTGGCGAGCGTTACACGATGTGGAATACAGATGTGTACGCACCGCATATGCCTGAAATTGAAGCGCTCTATGAGTCGATTCCGTTGCTCATTCATATGCATAGTGGTATCAATTACGGTATATTCCTCGATAACCCGGGGCGCTCGGAATTTGATATGCGCTCGCATGGTGTCGCGTATACGATTGGCTGTATGACAGGCGCGTACGATATTTATTTTATTTACGGCCCGGAACTGAAAGATGTGGTGAGTCGTTATACGGCGCTAACCGGACGGATTACATTGCCGCCGAAATGGTCGCTTGGTTACCATCAGTCTCGTTATAGCTATATGAGCCAGACGGAAGTGATGGAGCTGGCACATAATTTCCGTGACAAACAGATTCCGTGTGATGTGATCTATTTGGATATTCACTACATGGATGAATACCGTGTATTTACATTTGATAAAATTCGTTTCCCTGATCCGAAGGGCATGATCGCAGAGCTGCGTGAGATGGGCATTCGCATCGTACCGATCGTCGATCCAGGCGTGAAAAAAGATCCAAAATATAAAATTTACCGTGAAGGTGTGCAGGAGGAACATTTCTGTCGCCGGCTGGAGGGCGATATTTACTTTGGCGATGTATGGCCGGGAACCAGTGCTTTTCCTGACTTTACCGAAACTCGTACAGCCAAATGGTGGGGCGATCAGCATGAATTTTATACGTCACTTGGCATCGATGGCATCTGGAATGATATGAACGAGCCGGCTGTATTTAATACGCTAAAAACGATGGACCCGGATGTGATGCATTTGAACGATGGTGATCCGGTCACACATGAGGAGATTCACAATCTGTACGGTATGCTCATGTCGCGTGCGACATATGAAGGGATGAAAAGCCATATGAATGGACGCCGTCCATTTGTACTCACACGCGCTGGTTATTCCGGTATTCAGCGCTATGCGGCGATCTGGACGGGGGACAACCGCAGCTTCTGGGAGCATATGGCGATGGCGATTCCAATGGTGCTGAATATGGGATTGTCCGGTCTACCCTTTGCAGGCCCGGATATCGGTGGCTTTGCGTATCATACATCCGCACAGCTGCTTGTACGCTGGACGCAAATGGGTGTATTTTTCCCCTACTGTCGTAATCACTCGGCGCTGGGCACGACGCGTCAGGAACCGTGGTCGTTTGGCGAGCAGGTAGAAGAGATTGTACGTGACTATATCAGTTTGCGTTATCGCTGGATGCCGCATCTGTACAATCTATTTTATGAAGCGTCGCAGACGGGCATGCCGATCATGCGTCCGCTCCTGTTGGAATATCCGAATGATCCCAAAGTGACCAATCTGTGTGACCAGTTTTTATTTGGCCCGGATGTGATCATTGCGCCCGTCTATCGTCCTGATACGGATTATCGCGCGGTGTATTTGCCAGCAGGGATATGGCATGATTACTGGACCGGTGAAAAGCATGCAGGTGGGCGTACCATTCTGGCGGATGCGCCTTTGGACGTACTGCCGATCT
This sequence comes from Paenibacillus wenxiniae, assembly GCF_039822605.1. NCBI lineage: Bacteria > Bacillati > Bacillota > Bacilli > Caryophanales > Paenibacillaceae > Paenibacillus > Paenibacillus wenxiniae. The sequence goes on along the minus strand of NZ_JBCGUH010000003.1, from coordinate 199,735 downwards.
ATGTGCGCGCAGGTGCGATTGTCGCTGAAGGGGCACTGCATCAGTATAGCGATGACCATGAGAACGATGATGTGATCACCTTCCATGTGTACGGTGCAGAAGCGAAGCCGGAGTTCCGTGCAGAGTATACGCTGTATGAAGATGATGGTGAAACGTTCGCCTATGAAAGTGGTAAAACGTCCAAGCTGTATATTCGCGCGCAAGGGCAAGACGATGCGCTGCGTCTAATGATCCATTATATCGAGGATGCGTATGTAGCGAAGCGTCAGCATCTACGTTTTACGCTGCGTCAGCCGGGCTTTGAACCAGCTGCGATTGAGCAACTGGATCGTATTTCACTGGATGAGCTAGCTGAGGGTGGTATCGGCTGGAGTCTGGACGAGAATAGTGGAGATATTTTGATCCAGATTGAAGATCGGAAGCTGGAGGAACTGGTGTTAAAGGTGTAGGTGTGGAATAACGTTTATATAAGGATGAGATTGGTTGAAGGTAATAACTCCAGTTGCACCCAAGAGGTGCTATTGGATCGAGATATAGCTTGGTGTAACACGAAGATACAATGTAATGTCGGATGCAAACGCTATGAGATGTGAAGTAAGGGTTAATTAGTTGAACAGAAAAGGCCCGCCTACTCAGCGGGCTTTTCCTTATGTGCAATGGCTGTATGTGCAATGTGCAATGGCTGTGGAGAGCGGTTATTTGCCTCGAATTGTGGTGGATAGATTGTATAAGCTGATTGCTAATGCAACAAGCGTAATAGCTAGTGTCACGTATTCCAGCATTAGAACACCTCCTTATCGAAATTTGAGTGTATGGGTATCGAAGCAGGATGATGTAGATTCGAAATTTTTAAGAGCATTTGAATATTTTAATGGAAAATAGCTTTTAAACGTGAGTTTGAAAGGGTATAATGATGTTAGGGAGAGGGGGATTCAATCCCCCTCAGATGTAACTAGCTTTGGGTCTTCGAGCGCTTGCGACGCTTGGAGACCTTTTTCTTTCGGCTGTAGCTGTACATGATCTTTCCATACAGCGTCATAGCTGCAACGGCTAGATTAATCAGCGCCGTCAGAAGAGTAAGCATAGTATCACCTCCTAACGTTTTAACTATATAACAATAACTTTTATAAGTCATTATGATTTCATCAAAAATCTAAAAAAGTTATCTATTTAGCAAGAGTACATATTGTATTCCTGTTTTTAAGTTGGAGAAAATCACATCAATCATACGATTATTCCGTGCTGAGTAAGTAAATACATGACATGGTATAATCTTTTACAAGCAAAACATCGATAACATGATAGTGGGCAGATCAATGTACGACAGATATTACCTTGCATTCATGGAGATGATCGACATGCAATCATGCTGGATTGGAATAGATATAGGCGGTACAGCGATTAAGGGCGCGCTCGTGAATGAGCACGGCCAGATGATCGAGCGGATGGAGCTTCCTACTCGCGCTGAGCAAGGGGCAGAATATATTCTTGGACGTGTATTATATATCGCGAATGAACTGAAAAGTATCGTTTACGACAATGTGAAACGCTCTTTTATTACGGTTCATGGCATCGGCATCGGCTCGGCAGGACGGATTGATCGTGAAAGTGGAGCGGTGCTGGAAGCAACGGATAATTTACCTGGCTGGAAAGGATTGCGTCTGGCAGAAAAAGTGTCTGAGGCGACGGGCTTGCCCGTATATGCGGTAAATGATGCGCATGCGGCAGCGGTAGGCGAGGACTGGATCGGTGCAGCCTGTACGATTCAATCGTGGATTATGTTGACGATTGGTACAGGGATCGGTGGAGCGCTGGTTCATTATGGCGAGATCATTTCGGGGCAGTATGGCGGTGCAGGTGAACTCGGTCATATGATTTTGCATCCGGGCGGGTTGCCTTGTAATTGTGGTAAACGTGGCTGTGTGGAACAGTATGTGTCCGGCACGGCACTGAATCGACTGGCACAGGAGTATCAGCCAGACTGGACATCGCATAGCCTGCTGGAAGCGGCTCAGACTGGGGATACAGGTGCGCATTATATTTTGGATAACTGGCTGAATGATCTGGCAAATACGATCATTAATCTGGATCAGATCTTCGATCCGCAGGCGATTATTATTGGCGGTGGCATCATTGTTACACGTGAAACATGGTGGACACGACTCATTCAGCGTATCGATGAGCTAGGCGGACATCCGGTTCAGCTGGAGCCAGCGATGCTTGGCAATCATGCAGGCATGGTTGGTGCGGCGCGGATTGCGATGCAACGTCATGCACTATTGTTTGGCTAAAATGAATAGCAGGCGAAGAAAGCAGTCGTCCTTCTATATGTATGGCATCTACAGGCATGTACATATACGATAAGCGCTGAATTCGATCAAGTGATCTGCGGATACATGACCAGGACGGTACGAGTAGAAGAAGCACCTTATCTCGTACCATCCTGGTCAGGGCGGCTTATCTATAAATAAAACCATCATACTTATGCAAACGGCACAGCAATTCCGAATCGACGGAGCTGCGGTGCCGTTTTATTTTAATGAATTGATCCTATGGATGCGTTCACGATCATCATCAGCCCGTCTCGTTCAATTAGGTTCCACACAAGCATCTAGGATTTGACGTGCATGACGAATCCGTTCCGCATCCAGTGGAAGATCAATATTTCCCTGCTGACGCACGGCACTACCTAGATGAACTTCACGAACCCCGGTCTGACGCACAAAATCTGCTAACGTATCCAGCGTGAGTCCAGCGCCTGCAATCAGCGATAACGAATGTTGCTCGGCTACTCGTATAAGTTCAGGAAAAGCAGCCGCGGCTTCCAGCACAGACGGTCGTCCGCCTGATGTAAGAATACGTGTAATGCTGCTGTATTGACCGAGTACCTGGATGCTCTGCTGCAAATCTATGACCTCATCAAATGCACGATGAAACGTAATCTGTATCCCGTCTCGTTGCTCGCTGGCTACATCGATCATTCGTTGTAAAGCGACTTCATCAATATGTCCATTTGCATCTAGCACACCAAGTACAAGTGCCGTTACGCCACTATTAGCAAAATAGCGAATATCACGTAGCATGCACTCCAGCTCCTCCCCATCATAGGTAAAGCTGCGGCTATGCGGCCGAACCATCACATGCACAGGAATGGCGATTTGCGATACGATCTGCTCCACCATACCGATACTCGGTGTCAGTCCGCCTTCCCCCTGTGCACAGATTAGCTCGATCCGATCGGCTCCAGCTGCCTCGGCAATGTGTGCATCCTCAGGTGTTGTCGCAATCACTTCAAGCAGGATTCGATTCATCTGACGGTCTCCTTTGACTTAAAATAAATAGTCTGTCTTTGTCGCTCATTATACATGATCGGCTACGATATAGTTTACGATGTGTGCCTAATTTACTGCAAAAATCGCGTCATATTGTCGTCCAGATCGTTAACGAACGTACTGCCAGTTCCGCTATAAAAAGATGACTCTGATGCGCTTCCGCTTGCTTTTGCTAGGCTTGAATCGCTCCAATCCGTTGCTGAAGCGCCTGTACCTGTAGGTCAGTAATTTGCTGCTCCAGTGTGCGGGTCGACTGTTTCAACAACGCTTGATCATCCGCAGCTATATAATGTTCAAGGCATCGCTTGACCTGCGGAACAGCCACATCAAGTTGCCGTAAAAGTAAAATATGAGCAAGCCGATACATCTCGTCCGTTCCATACATGCGGTACTGATTATCCCCTGTGAGAGCAGGCGGTAACAGCCCATTTTCCTCAAAATACCGAATCTGATGCACAGATACATGCATGAGCTTGGCCAGCTTAAAGATCATAATAGATGGATTCATCGCGATCTCTCCTGTCGGTTACTGACCCTGTATGTACGATAAAGGTTAGGTCGAATCTAAGGTCAACTATAAACTTTTAAATCACGCCATTCTGAATTTTCAGAAGTATTTTGTCAAAATATAGGTAGGAATAGCATAGAAACCGCGCAATTAAACGGATGGATAACTAAAGGAGGGATGGCATTTTTCTATAACCAATCTTATAATAGATAAGATACCTGTGCTGGGTGAAGGAATCGTTCGTGCCCGAGCAGGCGAAGTAACAGAGGACCGACAAAAGCTTGTTTTCAAGTTATGAAAGGGACACCCTGTGATGAAAATAAATACCAAATACAACGATCGCAAAGATTTGACCGAGATGGACGGGAGACGATGATGGATCAACCGTTATATGGAATATGGATTGGAGACGTATTTTTCTGTTTTTCCGGTGAGATGTCCGAGCCGAAGGTAGACGCGTGGATGAAAGTCATGCGGCGTCTGCAATTGCCAGCAGGTATTCGCCCATTTGCGCAATCCGGTTTGCGTCTGGCAGAACTAAAGTCCGGGCCGGTTAGTAGTCATGCAAATGCAACAGCAACACGCGAGCCGATCGTACGACGCGCTGGACGCAATAAGCGGCTACCCGGTCGTATGGTGGAAGGGCTTGCTCTGTCCGCAGAGCAGGCTTATGATCTGCTGCTCGCATGGGATGAACAGGCGATTATCGCGCAGGGCATTCAGCCTGGCGGCGAGATGGTGTACTGGCAAACGGTCGCCCGTTTCGCCCGTAAGCTGCTGCGCGATGGCAAAATTGTACCGGATAGCCGCATCGTTGCGGGTACCGGACGACGCAGTGCGCAAGCATCGCTCTATGGCGTATGGAAGCCGCTGCTTGTCGGCGAAGATCGCGAGATGTTTGCCAAGCTAGCAGAAGCGATTCCGATGATCGGCTTGTCTGCGCTATCGCTATTCGCTTCATCTGAGCCACCTGTTGCTTCGCGCGCACGCGCCGAAGTGCTGCATTCCTTCCTCGTGGCAATGATGGATGCAGAGATACGCCGGATGTTGCGAGATGCCGGTTACGGTAAATTCCGTATGTATCAAGCTAGCTATCGCCGCGGAACGTCACCACAGGCGCATCTATGGTGGAATACATTATTCGATGCATCCAGTGAGCTGGCGGTACAGGGGACGGCTGAAGATATGGCTGTGCTAGAGCAGGATATTCGCATTCACAGTCATGCTGAGACGCCTGTTCCTGAAGCCGGTACGGTGAGCAGCGTTGCGGGCGAGCTATCGCTCGTCGTGCGTTTGGAACCACCGCAAGAGCAAGGTGCAGCAGGTATGCAGGAGTGGCGGATGAGCTTCTGGGCAGGTGATGAATCCGATCCGGCCGTGCTGCTTCCAGCTGCGCTGTTATGGCGGCACGAAGATGAGGATTTGATGGTACGTGGGCGCACCTATGCCGATGTACAACGTTCGATGCTGTCGCAGCTCGGACAGGCGGCAGAATGCTCGCCGATCGTGCGTTACTGGATCGATTATTCGCATCCGGTCGGTGGAACGCTGGAAGCTGCCGATGTGTATGCGTTTTTGAAAAATGATGTGCCTCGTCTGCGGAAGGCAGGCATTATCGTGCAAATTCCTTCGCGCTGGACGCGTGAAGGGAAGCGTCGAACCGGTCTTAAGCTAAAAGTGAAAACGTCCCAGCTGCATGAGAAGCGCAGCCCGAATGAATCGGCGCGTCTCGGTATGGAGCAGATGGTGTCGTTTGAACCGGAAGCGGTACTCGATGGCAGAACACTTAGCTCGGCAGAGCTTGCCGAGATCGTCAAAAATGGCGTGCCGATCATTCCGCTTGATGGCGGCTGGGTCGAGGTCGACCTGAACGAGATCAAGCAGGTGCTGCGCTTTATTCGTCGTCATGAAGAAGGCGAGATTTCATTTAACGAGCTGATGCATATTTATGCTGAAGAGCAAGATGCATTGTGGAACGGTCTGCATATTTTCGAGATTGAGACGAATCCGTTACTGAGTAGTCTGATGGAAGGTGGCACATGGCGTGAGCTGTCCAAACGCGAGGTGCCGGAGGGACTGCATGGCACACTGCGTCCATATCAGGAGCGCGGCTTCCAGTGGCTCGCAACGATGCGTGATCTGGGTTTTGGCGCCTGTCTTGCCGATGATATGGGACTGGGCAAAACGGTGCAGGTGATCACCTGCATGCTGGATCAACCGGTGAATGCACCGCGTCTGATCGTATGCCCGACATCGCTGCTGGGCAACTGGCAGCGTGAGCTGGAGCGTTTTGCACCGGAAATGCAAATGTATATTCACCATGGTAGCCGTCGTCCGCGCGGTGAAGAATTTATCGCCGAGGCGAAGGCGCATGATATCGTGCTCACTACGTACCATTTGGCTGGTCGAGATGGAGAAGATTTGCGCCAGGTCGAATGGTCGTCGATCGTACTGGATGAAGCACAATATATTAAAAACTACCGTACCAAACAGGCGCAAAGTGTGATGAAGCTGAACGCGCCGCACCGGATTGCGATGACCGGTACACCAGTAGAAAATCGGCTTAGTGAGTTATGGTCGATTTTCCAATTTCTGAATCCGGGTTATCTGGGCACGTCATCCGCATTTCGGCAAACGTACAATACGGCGATGGGACCGGAAGCGGAAGGACGTCTATCGATGTTACGCAAGCTGGTCGCGCCATTCATGCTGCGTCGTCTCAAAAGCGACCCGGATATTCGCCGCGATCTGCCGGATAAGATCGAACTCAAGTCATATTGTTATATGACCGTGGAGCAGGCAGGAATGTATCAGAGCGTCGTATCTGATATGCTTGGCAAAATGAGCAATAGTGAAGGCATTACTCGCAAAGGGATCGTACTGTCCTCACTGACCAAGCTCAAGCAAATTTGCGACCATCCGTATTTGATTGGTGGTTCAGGCAAGCAGGATACCGGTAAGCAAGAACGTTCCGGTAAAATGGCACGCTTGATCGAATTACTCGATATGATCCGCGATAGCGGCGAGGCCGCGCTTGTGTTCACACAGTATGTAGAGATGGGCGAATTGTTAACGGCTCGACTCGGCAGACACTATGGAGAGCAGCCCTTTTTCCTGCATGGTGGTGTGAGTAAAGCGAGTCGGGATGAGATGATCGGCTTATTCCAGCAAGGAGAAGGCCCGCCAATCTTCGTTCTGTCGTTGAAAGCAGGCGGTGTTGGGCTTAACTTGACCCGTGCGAACCATGTCGTTCACTATGATCGCTGGTGGAATCCGGCGGTAGAGAATCAGGCGACCGACCGCGTGTTCCGGATTGGACAGCAGCGTAATGTACAGGTGCACAAGCTGATCTGTCAGGGCACGCTGGAGGAACGAATCGATGAATTGATCGAGAGTAAGAAGTCACTTGCCGAGCAGGTTGTTGGAGCAGGTGAACAATGGCTGACCGAGATGTCGGATGAGGAGCTGAAACAGCTCGTCTCCTTACAGGCGGCAGAATGGGGGACGGAAGAATGAGTACCAAGCAATGGACGATGCAGGATTGGCAAATTGCCTCGGGTTCGATTCAGGCGACCGTTCGCCCATTTTCTGGCGCGGACAGTCAGAAGAGCCAGGAACGTACGTTTACCATTGCACCACTCGAGCCAAAGCAGTTACAGCTGATGCTGGAAAAGCTCAGTCTGTCTGCATTGCTGGTCGAACTGCTACTGCGTACCGAACTACCTGCACGTTCCGGTAAAAACAGCTCGTCATCTGCACGTCTATCGATATGGAATCTACAGCTAGCAGATAGTGAGGATGAGGAGGAAGCGCCTGCGGCAGAACGTCTGCTGGCATGCACACCTTACGTGAGCGAGCCGTGGGAGCAGTGGCTGAGCAGGATCGCTGACCCAAAGATGCAGGATGACGCCGGATTGTTTATACTAAAAGAGACGCATGAACGACTAAGAGAGCATCCGCTGCTTGCCTGGAAGCTTGCCGGACTGGAGCGTGAGCAGTTACAGGAGCGCATCTGGAAGCTGTGGCGCGGCGATATGTTGATTGCACCGGAGGCGACTTCAGAACAATTGGATGAAGTTGGCGATGAAGGTGTTCTTTCAGACGAACCGAGTCTTGGCAGCTTGCTTGCAGAATCTGCTGCGGCAGGCACTCTTCATCAGGTAGGTGAACTGCTGGCTGATGTGCAAGCGTATCTGGAGCAAGACGAGCCGGCATGGGAAGTAGCAGCAAGCAAAGCTCCCGTATTTGGAGCAAGCGAGGATGAGCAGCAGCAATTGCCCGATCTGTCCGATCTGTTGCCGGAGATTCCGGCCGCACCCAATGGCTACGAAGAGATTCGACGCCGGATTGCGGAACGGACAAGACAGCGTCATGCAGCCGCCCGGCGCGGCAAAACCTAAAGTCAACGTTGCAGAGCCGGAATGTTCCATTGCCGGCTCTATTTATTTTCAGCCAACGTGACGAACAAAGGAGACCAATAATGAACAAGTCAACTTCTTGGAAATGGGCAGTTCCGGCAGGCATCCTTATGTCTGGTATGATCTTTGCCGGATGTGCAGGAAATGCACAGAATGATACAGGTGCAGCTACACAGCAAGGTAGTACAGCAGAGAGCACACAGACAGGCAATACGGGCAGCACGAACACAACAGAGAACACAGATACGACCAACAAAACCGGTCAAACAGATACGGCGAACAGCTCGGAGCAAACGACAGGTAATAGCCAGACTTCCGGTAGTGCGAACAATACGTCAGCATCGAATAACTCATCCGATGGACAGAGCAGTTCGGGCAGCAGTCAGAGCAATACAGGCAGCGGAAGTACAACGAATGACAGTACAGGCGAAACGACGAATAGCGCTGCTCCAAGTGGTGATGCAGCGAGTCTGCTACAAATCCGTGAACAAAGCTCTCTGCAATCCACCATCTCGGAAAAGGGTGGTAAAATGGTCGTAAACAACCCTGAATCCATTACCGTAATCGTGAACAAAAAGCGCTCCCTGCCAGACGGTTACATTCCACCGGATCTGGTCGTGCCCAATGTAGCCTTTTCCTATAGCGGTGTGCTTGAAAAGAGCCATATGCGCAAAGAAGCCGCTGCCGCATTGGAACAGCTATTTGCCGCATCGAAAAAGGACGGTCTGGATTTGCGCGCCGTATCCGGCTATCGCTCCTACAAACGTCAGGTGTCCATTTACAAAAATAACGTAGCAACCAAAGGTCAGGCATACACCGATCGTGTCAGCGCACGCCCAGGCACAAGTGAGCACCAAACTGGTCTCGCCATCGACGTATCCGGCCCTGGCATCGGCTATGGACTGGAACAAAGCTTCGGTGCAACGAAAGAAGGCAAATGGCTCAAACAACACGCACCCGAATACGGATTTGTGATCCGTTACACCGAAAACGGCGAATCCAGCACCGGCTACACATGGGAACCGTGGCATATCCGTTACATCGGCAAAGCTATTGCCCAGGATGTAACGAGCAAAGGCATGACGCTGGAGCAATATTTTGACGAGAAAAATATGAAATCCTAACGCACCATTCAAATCGATCGTATAGGGATACGATGAAAGGGGAATGACGATATGGCAACGATTGAAGATTTCCACAAGCTGGATGTACGCATAGGTACGATTATCAAGGCAGAGCCTTTTGAAAAAGCAAGAGTACCTGCAATTAAGCTCGAGATTGACTTTGGCGAACAACTGGGCATCAAACGCTCCAGCGCTCAGATCACCAAACGTTACACACCTAATGAACTGATCGGTCGCCAAATTATTGCCATCGTCAATTTCCCGCCCCGCCGAATCGCCGGCTTCGACTCTGAGGTACTCGTCCTCGGCGGCATCCCCGGTGAAGGCGATGTCGTATTGCTACAAGCAGATGAGCAACTGCCCAATGGCACGCCAATTGCTTAAAAAAGCTTGAAAAAAGAGCCTGACCGCATAGAACGGAATTTATATTCCGTAGCGATCAGGCTCTTTTTGTTGTGAAAAGAATCGTTCTTGATTCCGTACCAAAATGTGAGCGGCTATATAGACTAACAGTCTGCATGACTCCTGTTTCGAGAAATCCACCTACCGCTGCAAAAACTCGTCAGGCTCCAGTTATTTCCCCCGAAAAGCCTCTACCAAAAACCGCGATGGCGGCACCGTCTTCCCATGATGCATCGCCGGCGACGACACATACAGCTCATGCTTCGCTCGCGTCACCGCTACATAGGCAATCCGCCGTTCTTCCTCCAGCGCCGCCTGCATCAGCTTCCCATCTGGATCAGGCCCACTTACGCCCTGACCTGCTTTCACATCTTCCGGCGCTTCATCTTGCAATGCTGCCTTATGCGGCAAAATCCCTTCCGACGCTCCCAGCAAATACACACATGGAAACTCCAATCCTTTCGCCCGATGCACGGTCATCAGATGAATGCCCTGCGGATCGGCTTGCTTCATCAGCTCGATCATCTGCTCACGCTTGATCGTCAGTTCATCGGCAAAGGTGACCATTTCCTCTACGGTTGCAAATTTGCCAGCGGCACTTTCCAGCTCATCCAGCGTTTCGCGAATCGTATCCTTATGACGGGTCGCCGGGCCACTAAAGTCCGCACTGGCGAATTTATCATAAAACACTCTGCGAATTTCACGAATCGCGTACAATGGCTTCAGTTCACGCAGCTTTTTCAAAAACACGATTCGTTCTTTCACCTGCTGACGCTGGAATGTTTGCAGTCGTTCCCAGTGATACAGGTGAATTAGTGGATATTTCTTCGCCTGCTTTTGCTCCTGACTCATAATATAGTCCATTCCGACATCGCGCGAAATGTACAGCGGCCCGATCACACCCGGCAAAGCCTCCATCCGGCGCGGATTCACAGCCAGACGCAGATGATCCATCACCGGACGAATGAGTGAATGATCATAGAATACCGGCGCTTCGCCATACTGAATAAATGGAATATCCTCCATCAGTAGCCGCTCGGCAATCGCACGCGTGCCGCTCACCGTCCGATGCAAAATCGCAATATCACCCAGCGCATACCCATCATCCTGCTGCTGACGCAGCCGCTGTACAATCCAATCGGCTTCTTCATCCGCATGAGCAGGGCGCAAATAACGCGGACTTTGCCCTTCGGAGGCACCAGCTTGCAGTGTCTTCGCATGACGTGCTTCATTGTGAGCAATCAGCTTCACACCAAGTCCCAAAATTTGCGGATGGCTGCGGTAGTTAATATCGAGCGCAATAATACGTGTCCCCGGATACCGTTTGGGGAAATCTAAAATATATTCCTGACGCGCCCCGTTAAATGAATAGATCGTCTGATCATCATCACCAACGACCATTAGATTGCGGTGCTGTTGCGCCAATTTGTCTACCATTCCGTATTGCAGGCGGTTCGTATCCTGAAATTCATCCACCATAATATATTGAAAACGCTGCTGTAACGTAGCGAGCAGCCCTTCATTTTCCAGCAATTGCTCGGTACGCAGCAAAATATCGTCAAAATCGATCCGGTTATAGTTCCGTTTCCATTCCTCGTACCGGCATAACAAGGCACAGCGATCGCGTTCTTCCGGCGTATCTTTGGGCAGGTCTTCTGCCGTTTTCCCTTCGAGCTTGATCGCGGATAGCATCGCCAGTAACGTTTCCGGTGGAGTGGTGCTGGTCGAGTTAATTTCGCGCCGCAGCCGCTGGATCACACCATGCTGAGCACGTGTATCACCGAATATGTCCTCAGTCAGTTGACCATAGCGACGCAATAGCAGTAAGCCAAACGAATGAAATGTACGTGCTTCAATCGCTTTAGCGGTACGCGCATTCACGCCGGGCAGTGCAGCAATCCGGCTTTTCATCTCACCAGCAGCTTTAGTCGTGAACGTCACGAGCAAAATTTGCTTCGGATCGACTTGGCGCACGGATAATAAGTAGCCTGTACGCGCGGTCAATACCGTCGTTTTACCACAGCCAGCACCTGCCAGTGTGAGCAGCGGGCCTTCTCCATGCCGAACCGCTTCAATCTGCGGTGCATTTAGTAGAATCCCTTGTTTCTCCAGCGCGCGGAAGAAAAAAGAATCCTCCATGCTATCCGGTACGAGCGTTACACTTGTGTCCGATGGCGCTACAGCCGCAGCAGGTAAAGTTGTATGCAGGGTCACCCCCTGAGGTCTAAGGGAGTCTTTCATCATTGTGTCTTTCAAAAGGGATCTTCCTTTCCTTGCTATTCACAGCGTCCGATCATAGGGGACGAAGCGGGTTTATGCCCGTTTTTTTTAACTGAGCGAAAATTTTGTTATGATAGGGTTACAAGCCGTTTTGATTGCGGGTATATTCGTTATAACCGATTACTTTTATACATATCCTTCTATTATAATGGATGTATACTCTTTGAGTAATCCCCCAATAGCGCGCTTGTTATGATGGATAAAGGGAAAGTAGCGGCTGCACGGTGAAAAATAGGCGCAGCGGTTCGGTGGAATTAGAGGAGGAGAATGGTGATGAACATATTACAACGGCTAAAGAGCGGTGCTGGCAAGGCAACCGAGCGAGCGCAAAATGCGGTAGAGGTCAATCGGATGAATGGCCATATCGTGGATATTGAGCGCGAAATTGGCGTACATTATATGCGTATGGGCGAAGTGTTTTACGAAGGTTATCGTGCAGGCGACATGTCGATTGCCGAAGAAGAGATGACCGAACTGTGCAAAGCATGCGATCTGCTCAATGAAGAGATTGAAGAGATTCGTACACGCATTGCCATTTTGAAAAATGAACGTATTTGCGAATGCGGTACCGTGGTAGCATTGGATGCTAACTTTTGCCCGAATTGTGGACGCAAAATGGAAAAGCTCCCTACTCCGCGCAGCGAACGCGAAGCTACAGGCGAGCGTGAATCGTCGTATGAGAACGGTCTGGATGCGCTCGTATCTTCGCCACATCGCGATGAGCAAGAGCTGGACCTGTCCGAATTAGCAGGGGAAGAAACCGAACAGCGCCGAGCCGAACGTCTGCGCGAAGATCAGGAGCGTCAGGATGAGCTGGATCGTCTGGTACGGGCATGGAAGCAAGATCTGGGCATTCCACAGGAGGAACAAGAAGAGGCAGCTGGAGCCGTTAAACCTGCACCACCTGCAAGTTCGGCTGCATCGTCGCCACCTGTTACGGCTCCACCGCTCACCAAAACTGCTGATGCTGATGAAACTGGCGATACACTCGTTGCTACAGAACCTGTAGAGGCACCGGAAACGGCTGATCCAGGTACCTTTAACTGTCAGGTATGCGGCAAAGCATTACCAAAAGGCTCCAAATGGTGTCCAAGCTGCGGAACCGAGCAAGTGGTCTAATTACGGTAAATAATTTTACTGCTGTAGCGGAACTGGGATCTTGACCGAGCGTGATTTCAACTTTATATCTGCTTCAATGATGGAATGACAGACATGTGTGATGATAGACATGTGTGATGATAGATATGCGTGATGATAGATGGGCACGTGTACGATCAAAGTCCAATCCAACGTCGGAGTTATTTTATTTGGATGTAGCTTATTTTGATTTATTTTATATGGTGGAGATGATATCTGTATCCACGATATAAACTCATCGCTGTGGTGACACATCATATTTTACATGTAGCACGGTCTATGTACTGACCTATGTAAAAGGTGATTGGAAAATCACATATGAATGAAATACCCACAATGAAATACCTACCTATCATCAACTACCCATACATCATGAAGCACATACACAATCAAGCAATAGCAGGCTGATCCTCATCATGAGATCAGCCTGCTGCTGTCTATACATAACACATCGTTCATTCGCTGGATGGACGATCAAGCGGAAATGGAACACCGTAATTCTTTGCTGATGCCTGCTTGTGTTTGTCTGTCGGGCATTAAGATGACTGAAAAGGACGGTATGCCTGATGGAACAACTGCTTCAGCATTTGCGTAATCTTGGATTTACCGAGCTGGAATCAAAGGTCATGGTCTGTCTGGCACAACAATCAACACAGTCAGGGTATGAGGTAGCCAAGCGTCTTGGCGTATCGCGTTCAAACGTATATGCGACATTGCAGCGGCTACTCACACGCGGTGTCGTTCAACTGACACCAGGCGAGCCAGCACGATATAGCATGCTTCCGGTCAAAGAACTAACCCGTATGATCGCAGGGCAGATTGATGCGTCGTTGTCATATTTAGAACAGGAAATGCCGAGCAGTCGGGAGGAAAATCCTTCGTTTCACATTGTAGAGGGCGAGCGGAATGTGATCGAGCTGATCAATCGCGAGCTGGATAAGGCAGGCGAGGAGATTGTCGCAGGCATATGGCGCGAGGAAGCGGCATGGTTTCGTCAAAAGTTGGAACATGCGGAACAGCGCGGTGTGCGCGTGCTATGGTCATTCGAAGGATTGGAGGAGGACGGACATCCGGGGATTCGTTTGCTCAAGGGAGGAATCAGCGGACGCAAATTTTGGATGGTCATTGACCGTCACTGGTGCATCGTCGGTATGCGCGGCGATGGCATTCCAGCGCAGGCACTCGTGACCGAGCATCCGCTGATGGCTGAGCTGCTATTGCAGCACTTTTCCCAGGAGATTATTTTATACGAGATGGAAAATGATCTGGGTCAGGAATTGATCCGGCGTTATGGGCAGGGATACACACGTATTTTGGATCGTTATTTGCCCGGTATTATTCCAACGGACTAAGCTGCTGTAGGTGTGTGCAGGTCTGCTCATAATAGCCGTGCGGCTGTGGAACAAACTGTTCCAGCGTGACTTCTATATGCACATACGGTTGCTCTTGCGTAGGCGCTCCATCTGGCTGACCATATACGCCTGTTGCTGCCACCGATGAACGTTCCCCGTGGAACAATTCGAGCATATGCGATAGCGGCGCTTCGAATACACCGGCTACTTCATCCGCCTGTAACCGATATTCTCGTAAAGTTAGTGGACTGCACGCGCCGAATACACTGCTCACTTCGCGATCAATTAATGGCCCATTTGCACCTTCACCATGCCATTCATCGCGGGCAATGAATAGCGGTGTGAGCTGGTCAAAGCGAAGCGGCACACCCAGTTCTTCTTCCAGCTCACGCACTGCCTGTTCTACTGTTTCTCCTGCCAGTAAATGCCCGGCAGCTGTAATATCATACAGATCAGGAAACGTATCTTTATGATGCTGACGCTTCTGAAAAACGAGCATCCGACCGGCTTCTGTGTCTCGTACAAGCCAGCAGTGGAATGTATGATGCCAGTGTCCGACTCGATGCACCTCTGAGCGCGGACATACACCGAGATGACGATCATGTTCGTCGTAAATATCCAGTAGTTCATGAGCTGCCATAATGGGAGTCACATCCTTATCATTGAAATGGTTTGGTGTTTACTGTTTACGGAGTGATATCGTTTCGTATTGTGCAAAGTAGAGCTTACGGTTGTTTTCTTTGCAATGGGGAAGATGGGGCTTTTAATTATACGCAGATGGTATGCTGTAAGATGATACACCGCTCAGGCAAGGAGCTACTTAATATGAAGTAATACTTGGAACGGCTCAAATGTAAAGTCTGAGCTATTCCATAGATTCCTGTGCAAATGCGGAACCCATCCTCTTATTTTTTCCAGAAGTCGTATGTGCCCGATAAACAAAGTATACGCACAGCTCCTAAACCATTCAATGCTGCATGTATACACACCATTATAATAGAAGAAAAATTGTGAATATTTATCAAACTAAATAAAAAATAATCTGTGCAAAGTTAAATATCTTACATCTTTTTGATCGAGTTTCTTCTATTATAATAGTGAGCCGTGAAGTGGGTAAAATGCGGTTAGGTTTATCTGGCATCGCGTAAGTATGAACGTCATGTATGCTCATCATTAGATCAAGGTTAAAACGATGCCACCACTACAGCATACCATACCCTACAATAGAGAAAGGATGGAGAGCCAAATGGAATGTATCGTAAAATTTGATGTGGTTCATGAACAGGAGACCAAGTCGCTGCGAGGGCTTATTTTTGTAAAGGAAGATGAGCTTCCGAATGTGAATCAACTGACCGAGATGTTCAACGATATGAAGTATGAAGTAAAAGCAGACGCCGCCGATCCGATGCGGTATATCCCTGTACATCCAGACGCAACCTATCAACATATTCAAATTCGCGAGCTGGATACAGGCGATAAGACATATAAGGAAGACCGGGACTTAAAGAATATCGTATCGAATCTTCTACCCAGCCAGAACCGCCCCATCTAGTCCTAATCCCCGTTCTGGCAGGATAAAAATGAGCATACAGCACTTATTCACTTAAACTAAAGCGCCCTCAACGAACATTCACTGTCCAGAGGGCGCTTTGTTTTGCGTATTTATGAAAATTACTAAATTAAGGCAATATTGGTATT
Source organism: Paenibacillus wenxiniae (assembly GCF_039822605.1). Classification (NCBI taxonomy): domain Bacteria; kingdom Bacillati; phylum Bacillota; class Bacilli; order Caryophanales; family Paenibacillaceae; genus Paenibacillus; species Paenibacillus wenxiniae. The sequence continues at coordinate 183,484 of NZ_JBCGUH010000003.1, read as the reverse complement.
AAAAGTAATCAATATGCAAAGCTAGCAGTATGACATAAGCGATTTGTGAGTGGAGAATAGCGAAGTGCTCGAAGTGCTCTAAATATCTGGTGTACTTAAAAAGCAGACGGTGGGATAATCGTTTAGAAGGTAGAAGGTAGAAGGTAGAAGGTAGAAGGTAGAAGGTAGAAGGTAGAAGGTAGAAGGTAGAAGGTAGAAGGCAAAGTTTAGAAATGAACTATTATTTAGTAGTTAGATGGAGAAAAAGAGAAAAGGTATCGTAGGAGAAATATAATTAAGCTTATTTATAAAATACATAGAACAAAATAATTTGAATTGTTTTAGCTCGAATTGTATATCGATGTTCACAAGAGCGATCATATGGAAGAGAAAACCGATCTTGATATCGTTTATTTATGAATTTAGGTTTATAGGCTTAATGCACATGTTGCGAGCAGCACTTCACTGCGGGAAGGAAATAAGGGGTAAGGACGACTTCTAGTGTTAGTGATTTCCTAACACGGGGTTCAATAAAAAAGTGATTTTTGCGAAGCAAAATATCTTAACTGCCTCCGAGCACGGGAATCTACAATACCCTCCTACTCCGTAGATTCCTGTGCGAGACGGGAGTCCGTCCCCTTATTCCTTACCGGAAGTGATTGATGCTCCAACACCATAATATGCATACGCTCTCACCACTCCAAACAAAAAGACTGCCAAAGGCAGCCTTTACCAAACCAACTACATATATACCTTCCTAATTTCCAAACCAATCCAACAATCACCTTTATCACTCCGCGCTTGTTTATCGCAGCTTCAACACCTCAGCACACCCAGGCTAGAGCACAAGCGGCATTCCTAAACACTCCAACTAATCAAACCGTCGTCGCAGCCGTATCCAGTTGAGAAGTACAATGTGGACAACGTGTCGCCTTAATCGATACTTCACTTGTGCAATACGGACAGGCACGCGTCGTTTTTTCTGGTTCCGGTTTTGCATGTTCTTTGCGCTTGAGCATATTGATTCCTTTCACTAGCAAAAACACACACAAAGCTACAATCAGAAAGTCGATCACATTGTTAATAAACTGACCATACGCAATGACCGCAGCGCCTGCTTGTTGAGCTTCCGCGAGTGAAGCGAAATGCTTCGCATTGGAACCGGTTAATTCATCCAGATTGATGAACAGATCGGCGAAATTCACGCCGCCGAGGATCTTCCCGACAGGTGGCATAATGATATCATTTACTAGGGAAGTTACAATTTTACCAAAGGCTGCACCGATGATCACCCCGACAGCGAGGTCGATTACGTTGCCACGGACGGCAAATTCTTTAAATTCTTTGACTAATCCCATAGTTCTTAGCTCCTTTTTATTCAAAATAGGGTCGTTTTGCTACATTTCGTAGTAAAAAATGTCGTATTGGCGGTTTTGGAACTTTGGACATAGCATTAAGCCGATTTCATTTTAACATATTTACCAAAAAACATAGGAATTCCTGCTTTCTTTTTAGAAGAGATACATGAGGTTAAAGAAATGTAAACGCGTACATTGAATAGTAACAAATAATTAACCAACGTAATTAACAAATTTAACCAGTTTCAATATTTAAAAACTGTTTAAATTACCAAGTAAACTGTAAATAGGGTGAGAACTAGACAGAAAGACCTGTAATTTTCTGAAAAGAAAAAAAGGCTGAGTCTAAAGGGATAGGATACGACAATTTATGTTTCTTAATGCCCAAACCCAAAGATATACAAAGTCGAAAATTAAAAAAATAAAGTTTTATTTTTAGACTAGCGTTCGACATGATTTTCAGATAACCTAAATTATAATTTATTCAAAACGAATAAGTGTTAACCGGATTAATAGGAGGGAATTGATGTGAGAAATCAGCAAGTCCTTAATCAATCATGGATTGAAAAGAAGAATGAGGTGAAAACATTCTTCCACCTTCTTTCCACCGATCCATCACTACAGGACAGTGAAACTTGCAAATCAGATGGACATCTGGCAGACTGGTTGTCGTTGGCCCGTTACCCGTTGAACCAAGAAATATCGTACCAACAAGGTATTTATCAGGATAAAATGTATCGTCCGATGACAGAACAGAGCGCTAAGAGCATCAATGTCGCCTTGTTGATTGATATGATTTTCGAGAAAATGGGCATTCAAGGCAATGTGGATGATCTCATGAACCATATCAACAGTGGAGGAACTTTGGAAGGATTCATGACAGCAGAGGACAACCATTCTTCATAAAAATGGTAAATGAAACCATTTTCGCAAGTCAGGGTGGTTTACAAAGCTTTCATCAGGCAGTATAATGAGCGCATAAGTTATTCAAAACGAATAACTATTAAGGACGGGAATTCGCTTCATCCCACAACTGCATAGCGAAATATGGAATATGGATGTAAGAAGCAATGTACGCGGCTTTGTAGCAGTCATCATATACAGAACGGCAATCTCTCTTGATCTGACATTGAAGTGAAAGCCGTTATTTTCTATTTTTAACATGTTACAAATTTGTAATTTAAAAATGACATAATGTAACTAATAAACGTACATGTTGATTTTCAAGTCGGAAAGGAGAATGTCAACCGGATATACGGGCCACATCAGCAAACACAGAATGACGAAGCGAACTGCCCATTCTAGCAGAGTGTTTGTGAACTTCCAGATGCCAGGTTCAACGAAACGTGGGTGTGATGGAAGTCAACTATTTTAACAGTTACTGGAGGAGACATAGTGGAGATTAGACAGTATCTGAATATTATAAAAAAGCGCCTCTGGCTCATTATGTTGATCGTCGTCGTCATTACGGCTGCAACGGCTGCTTACGCATTTATGACGAATGCGCCCAAGTATACAGCCACAGCGAAGCTGGTCGTTAACAGCACGCCGAAATCGTCAGATGGCACTACCGGTAATCAACTGGATCTTGGAACGATCAATTCTAATATTCAGCTGATTAAGACGTATCAGGAGATTATCAAAACGCCAGCGATTATGAATAAGGTCGTTCAAGATCATCCTGAACTGGGTCTGAATGCGACACAGCTGATCAATATGGTGAGTGTAAGCTCAGTCAACGAAACACAGGTGATGTCGCTTACCGTAACCGATGGATCGTATGAGCGTGCTGCGAAGACCGTTAATGCGATTGCGAAAGTGTTCCAGAGCGAAGTGCCACAGATTATGAATCTGGACAATATCATTGTGCTTGATCAAGCAGATCCTTCTGCTGGCGGCGCTCCAATTGGTAACAGTCCTATTTTGTTCGTGCTGATTGCACTGGTGTTGTCGGTTGTGATTGGTATTGCGGTAGCATTCCTGCTCGAATATATGGATGATTCGATTAAGACGGAAGAAGATATTCGCGATGTGCTTGGACTTCCGGTACTTGGTGTGATTGCCAAGATGACCGAAGAAGACATGACTGCGAAAGAACATATACCGGCAAAGCCTTTAGTAGGAGGTGGAGAACGTGCCAACCACACTTAAATGGCCGCTTATTACGAAGCAAAACCCCAAGTCGCTTATCGCCGAGTCGTACAAGGGACTGCGTACCAATATCGACTTCTCCCGTCTGGATGCGCGTGTCAAAAGCGTACTCGTCACCTCGGCGGCGCTTGGTGAGGGCAAGAGTACAACGGTGGCGAATCTCGCTATCGCTTATGCCGAAACCGGACGCAGCGTATTGATCGTCGATGGCGATCTGCGTAATCCAGCGATGCATCGTATTTTCAATCTATCGAATGATAAAGGGCTGTCTCATGTACTGTTTAACACAGCCGATCTGGAAAAGAACATTCAGGCAAGTCGCACGATGAACCTGAGCGTGCTCACGTCAGGTCCTGTGCCACCGAATCCATCGGAGATTGTTGGCTCACGTCAAATGGAAGCATTGATGGAAGAAGTAAAGTCGCAATATGATCTCGTTATTCTCGATACGCCGCCGATTCTTCCGTTTACAGATGCACAGGTAGCGACGACCCTTTGCGATGGTGTCGTACTGGTGATCAAGTCGGGTGGCGAGAGCCGTAAAGATATTACGAAGGCGATCACGAGTCTGGAATTTGTAGGTGCGCGCATTCTGGGCGCGGTACTCAATCAGGCCAGTCGCAAAACGCTGTCTGCTGCGTATCACGATTAAGCTGAAGCAGCGACATCACATGTACGTATCATCAAAAGGTGTATTACCCTGTGATGAAGCATCTCATCTAATGGTGCTTCGAACAGGTTCGATAGCACAACATATAGACCAAGCTTGGGGTAATGCCTCCTGCACCCATATCACTGGAGACACTCGGTCATGCTGTGGGCTGCATATGCAGCCTTAGACGTACATCGTCAAAGGCATGAAGATGAGGACGGGTTGAAGGCCCGGTAACGGCTTTTACCGGCGCTGCCTGCGCATGTCTGAGATGATACGTGATATCCCATATAGAGCAAGGAGAGAGTATAACGTATCCTTTCAGACGGCATGGCAGTGTTCGGAAGGCTGTGCGATCTCTGGAAGATAGGGAGAAGGCATAGTCTACATATGTGCAGCCTGGTCACCAGGGAAAACAAATAAAAAAGGGATAGGGTGTGATCTTGTGAAGAAAGTTCGTAAGGCAATCATTCCTGCCGCAGGTTTGGGAACACGCTTCTTGCCTGCCACGAAGGCAATGCCGAAGGAAATGCTTCCGATCGTGGACAAGCCGACCATTCAGTACATTGTAGAAGAAGCGATCGCTTCCGGTATTGAAGACATCATTATCGTCACAGGTAAAGGGAAACGCGCGATTGAAGATCATTTTGACAATGCGTTTGAATTAGAAACGACACTGCTGGAAAAAGGCAAACTTGATCTGCTGGATGAAGTGCAAAAGTCATCCAAAGTCGATATCCACTATATTCGTCAAAAGGAAGCGAAAGGATTAGGACATGCAGTATGGTGTGCACGCAATTTTATCGGCGATGAGCCATTTGCCGTATTGCTTGGTGACGATATCGTTGAATCGGATACGCCTTGCACACGTCAGTTGATCGAACAATACGAAGTGACCGAGAAATCGGTTATTGGTGTACAAACGGTAGCTGATCATCAGACGCATCGTTATGGCATTATCGATCCGATTGAGCAGTTTGGACGTTTGCATGAAGTGCGTCAATTTGTGGAAAAACCGGCTCCGGGAACAGCGCCATCGAATCTAGCGATTATGGGTCGTTATGTGCTAACACCAGAAATTTTTGAATTCCTCGGTGAGCAGCAGATCGGTGCGGGTGGCGAGATCCAGCTGACCGATGCGATTCAGCGACTGAACGAACTGCAACAGGTGTTTGCATATGACTTCCAGGGCACACGCTTTGATGTAGGTGAAAAGCTCGGGTTTATTCAAACGACGATTGAATTTGCCTTGAAAAATGAAGATTTGAAAGCACCGCTGTTATCTTCTCTCAAGGACGTACTGGAGAGAGAAGCGCAGAAGGACGTGCTGCTGGCAAGAGGTGAAGTGTAATGACTCCAAGACATGGGAGTGAAGCCGAGGCTTTAGCAAGCTACAGCGAGTTTTATGCGAGACATGTAGGCAGCATGACCACCAAACTCCGGTTTTATATGCTGGTGAAACGAACGCTCGATATTATTTGCTCACTGCTGGGGTTAATCGTTCTGTTACCACTCTTTATTGTACTTGGCATCCTGATCAAGCTAGAAGACCCGAAGGGAAAAGTGTTTTTCTACCAGACCCGAGTCGGCAAAGATGAACAGCTATTTCGAATGTATAAGTTCAGGTCAATGGTTTCCGATGCGGAAGAGAGGTTAAAGGATCTACTTGCGCAGAACGAAGTTGAAGGTGCCATGTTCAAAATGAAAAACGATCCTCGGATTACGAGAGTCGGTCGCTTTATTCGGAAAACAAGTATCGATGAATTGCCGCAATTGTGGAATGTACTGCGCGGCGATATGAGTCTGGTTGGACCTCGTCCGCCATTGCCGCGTGAAGTGGAAGAATACAGTCCACGCGACAAGCTGAGACTGAGCGTAACACCGGGGTGCACCGGGTTATGGCAGGTCAGCGGACGGAACGAGCTAAGCTTTGATGAGATGGTTGATCTCGATTTACATTATATCAAAAAACGAGGGATAATTTTCGATTTATTTATTCTCGTGAAAACAGTCAAAGTGCTATTCGGTGCGAAAGACGCGTTTTGACGACTATTTTATCTTATGATGAGGTGATTATTAATGAATAAAGACTCCAAGATTTATGTAGCCGGACATCGTGGGCTGGTTGGCTCAGCGATTGTACGGGCGCTGGAAAAGCAGGGCTATACGAACCTCATCTATCGTACCAGTGCTGAACTGGATTTGCGGAATCTGAATGCGGTGTATAGCTTTTTTAAAGAGCAACAGATTGATTATGTATTCCTGGCTGCCGCGAAGGTAGGCGGAATTGCGGCTAACAACGATTTTCCGGCAGACTTCATTCGCGACAATCTGCTCATTCAGACAAATGTCATCGACGCTGCTTACTTTAATGGCGTGAAAAAACTGCTGTTCCTCGGCTCCACGTGCATCTATCCGAAGTATGCACCACAGCCGCTCAAAGAGGAGTATCTACTCACTGGCGAGCTGGAACCGACCAACGAACCGTATGCCATCGCGAAGATTGCCGGTATCAAAATGTGCGAATCGTACAACCGACAGTATGGTTCCACTTTTATTTCAGCGATGCCAACGAATATGTACGGGCCAAACGATAACTTTGACTTGAAAACATCGCATGTCTTGCCAGCGCTTGTGCGCAAAATCCATGAAGCGAAGGAAAGCGGCGCTGCAACGGTAGAAATCTGGGGTACAGGCACACCGAAGCGTGAATTTTTGCACTCTGATGATCTGGCTGATGCATGCATCTTCCTCATGAACAACTACGAGGGCAATGAGATTGTCAACGTCGGTGTAGGTGAAGATATTGCGATCAAGGATCTGGCATTGATGATTAAAGATATCGTCGGCTTCCAGGGTGAACTGGTGTTCAACTCTTCCGTGCCGGACGGTACACCACGCAAGCTGGTGGATACGACCAAAATTAACGGACTGGGCTGGAAAGCGAGCATTCCGCTTGAAGAAGGCATTCGCGCCGTGTATGAAGATTACCGGAGCAGCCTGGCTGTTCGCTAATGGATAGTATATGTGATTTTCTTTGAATACACATAAACAGATAATTTACAAAAAAACATATGGTGGAGGGAATTCATTTATGAAAAGCGCATTGATTACGGGTGTAACAGGACAAGACGGATCGTACCTGGCAGAGTTGCTGTTGGAGAAAGGCTACAAAGTATACGGTATTCGCCGCAGAACAAGTACACCGAACTACGAAAATGTAGAGCATATCAAAAACCAGATCGAATGGATTTCGGCAGACCTGACCGATCTTGGTTCGCTGATCGAAGCAGTACGTGAAGCCGATCCGGACGAAGTGTACAATCTGGGGGCGCAATCATTCGTTGCTTCTTCGTGGCCACAACCAGTAGCGACCGGTCAGATTACAGCCATCGGTGTAACGAACATGCTGGAAGCGGTTCGTCTCGTCAAACCGGAAGCTCGTTTCTATCAAGCATCCAGCAGTGAGATGTTCGGTAAAGTACAGGCGATTCCGCAGGCGGAAACAACGCCATTTTATCCGCGTAGCCCTTACGGTGTAGCGAAGCTGTACGGTCACTGGATTACCGTTAACTATCGCGAAAGCTTCGATATGTTCGCTTGCTCCGGCATTTTGTTCAACCACGAATCTCCGCGCCGCGGATTGGAATTTGTAACACGCAAAGTAACGGACGGTGTAGCACAGATCAAGCTCGGTCTGGCAAAAGAACTGCGTCTGGGTAATCTGGATGCGAAGCGTGACTGGGGCTTTGCTGGTGACTACGTAAAAGCGATGTGGCTGATGCTGCAACAGGATACACCGGACGATTATGTTATCTCGACAGGTGAGATGCACACGGTGGAAGAGCTGGTGCAAATCGCATTTGACCATGTCGGTCTGAACTGGAGAGACTATGTGGTGATCGATGAGAAATTCGTTCGTCCGGCAGAAGTCGATCTGCTGCTTGGCGATTGCACGAAGGCAAAGGAAAAGCTGGGCTGGGAGCTGGAAGTTGGCTTTGAGCAGCTGGTGAAAAACATGGTCGATGCAGATCTGAAGCGTCATTCCTTGAAGCCATCGGCTGTACCTGTCTATTAAGCGAGATGATTATGAATGGCTAATCCGATTGCCAAAATAAAACGCAAGCTATCGATGACTCCCGAAAAGCGCAAAATCTTCTTTAACAGCAACTGGCAATTGATGGACAAGTTCCTACGGCTTGGCATTAACCTGATCGTCAGTATCTGGATTGCGCGCTATCTGGGACCGGAACAGTTCGGTCAGTATAACTTTGCGATCTCGTTCGTGACGATTATCGCGGCGGTCGTACCGCTCGGTCTGGCAAACATTATCGTCAAAGAACTGGTCGAACACCCGGATAACAAAAACGAGATTCTTGGCACGGTATCGACACTGCGCATGGTCAGCGGCCTGATCGCTTTTGCGATCACGGTCGCACTTGCCTTTGCTATTCCGGGTCAGGATGCGATGGTTCGCTGGAGTATTATCATTATCGCAGCGAATATGCTGTTCCAGCCGCTGGATGTCATTTCCCAGTGGTTTGATTCTACGGTGGAAGCGAAGTATGCGGTCTATGCGAAAGGCATTGCTTTTGCGATGACGTCGATCATGAAGGTATTGCTCATCGTCTTCCATTCTTCGCTGATCTGGTTTGCCGCATCGTATGCGCTGGAACTCATTCTCGGCTACCTGTTCCTGCTGTTCACTCAGCGCAAACGCGTATCGCTATCCAAGTGGAGCTTTAACTGGAAACTTGGTAAACGATTAACGAATAGCTCATGGCCGCTCATCGTTGCCGGTATTTCCACGATCATCTATTTGAAAATCGACCAGGTCATGCTGAGCTATATGATTAACGATACCGCCGTCGGTATTTATGCGGTCGCTGCCCGGTTGTCCGAAGTATGGTACGTCATTCCGACCGTCGTCGCCGCTTCGTACTTCCCGAGCATGATCAAAAACAAAAAGCTAGGCCCGGCAGTCTATCATGCCGAACTGCAAAAGCTGTACAATTTGCTGTTCTGGTTCGCACTCGGTATTTGCATTACCGTCACGTTGATGGCCAAACCCGTCATCTCGATTTTATATGGTAAAGCATATCTGGAATCGATCAGCATTCTCGTCATTCACGTCTGGGCATGTTTGTTCATCTTTATGCGTGCTGCTCTGAACAAATGGATTATTAGCGAAGGACTGTATCGGTTCGAGCTGATCAGCCAGGTGATGGGCGCCGTCACAAAGATCGTCATCAACCTGATTCTGATCCCGCTATTCGGCGGCATGGGTGCAGCGGTCGGTACGGTATTTGCCTTTATCGTATCCAGCTACGCCTTCACCTTCATGTTCAAAGAAACGAGGGTATCCGGCATAATGATGTCCAAAACGTTGATCTCGCCTATCACAGCGCTGATCGCCAGATTGAAAGCAGGCAAAGCGAAGCTTTCGACCAATCAAGAATAGGCACACGGAACATCAGGTTCCCCTACATACGGGGAACCGATGCTTTCCTGCTTCCTAAATTGAAAATAAACTTCAAATTTGTGAAAACTGTTCATGAAAAGGCTGGTTTTCTTATAGCGCCTGATCAAGTCTTAAATATTTTTGAATGTGATGCAGCATGCTTAACAGATGAAAGATGATTTTGCCAGTAGTGGTATGCAAACGGGGATGTTGAAGCATCAACCACTCCGGTAAGGAATAAGGGAACGTCCTCAGGTGGAACCCAGGAATCTTTGGATGAGATGGGAATGAAGATTCCCGGGTTCCAAAGCAGTACGATATTTTGCTTCGCAAAAATCACTTTTCATTGAACCCCGTGTTAGAAGATCGCTAACACTGTAAGTCGTCCTTTTCCCTTATTTCCTTTCCTCCGTTATGTGATTGTTGCAACAGAAGCGTTCGCGCACACTGGCAAAATCGTATTTTAACTGTTTTACAGCTCGCGTTTAAGCTTTCAACGCTGGTTGCCTTATATTCAAGTGCATTTAAGCAAATGCAATTTACTTTCAAATTCACTCATCAAGATAAATAAATTAAAAAGTCAAATTCAAATACATGCAACATTAACTAAGGAGGCGTAAGCATTGAAAAAGGTATTGTATGTCCATCATTCCGGTCACATGGGTGGCGCACCACGAAGTCTTACTTATCTGATCAGTCATCTGGATAAGCAGAAATTCCAGGGCAATGTGCTCACGATCCGTAACGGCCCGGCAGTGAAATTGTTGGAATCCGGTGGTTTGCCGGTGGAAGTCGCGAAAGGGATGTTTCCTTTTCACGGTTCAACGGTGTCAGGGATGACCCCCAAGCTGTTCATCCGTAATCTGATCGGTGCATTGCCCACATACTTTCAAGCCAAAAAATACATTCGTAAATACAAACCAGACATTATCCATCTGAATAGTACCTGTCTATTTCAAGTAGCGAGAGCCGCGAAGAAAGTATCGCCGGAGACGAAGGTCGTCTGTCATGTGCGTGAACCACTGCTGAACTCATTTGCCGGGAATATTTTGAAGCGGATGAATCATAAATATGTGGACGGCTATATCTCGATTGACCAGTTTGATTCGGAGACGGTCGATAGTGATGGTCGCGAGCTGGATATCGTGTATAACTTCGTTGATTTCAAATCGTATAACCCGGATGTGAATGGTGCTCCGGTACGTCGTGAATTAGGTCTGGCGGATGACGATATCGTGTTCCTGTACATCGGTCGTGTCGTTCACGGCAATGGCGTACTGGATATGGTGAACGCATTTAACAAAATTTCTAAAGACAATCCGAAGTTCAAGTTGATCGTCGGCGGTTTTTATTTTAATAAAAACAATGCGTATGAAGATAAAGTGATGCAGGCATGCAAAGGCAATGACCAGATTTATCCGCTTGCCTTCCGTGATGATGTACCACAAATGATCGCTGCCAGCGATGTGATGATGTGCCCATTCGTGGAGCCGCATTTCTCACGCAGCATTATCGAAGCGGCTTCGATGAAAAAGCCTTCCATCGGTACGAATATCGGTGGACCGAATGAGCTGATCCTGCAAGGCAAGACCGGTTATCTGTTTGAAGCAGGTGATTATGATGCGATGGCACAGTATATGGTGCGGATCGGCAATGATCGCGCACTACATGAGAAGCTGGGACAACAGGCACTGGAATTTGCCCAGGAAAACTTTGATGCTCGCAAAAATACGAAACGCACATTTGAATTTTATAATCGATTGTTTGTTAGGGAGCCGGTATGATCACTTCTTTTATCCGCATCAAACGTAAAATTTTCAAAAAATGCGCTACCTGGGTGACGCGCCGTATGTTGCGTGAGCAGCGGATTACGGTGGGTACGAATCTGATCGCGGTCGGTGTTCCGATTGTGGATAAAGAGCCGGGCAGCAGCATCACGATCGGTCGCAACTGCATCCTGTGCTCGGATGACTACAGTAACCCGATCGGACTGAATCATCGCACGGTGGTTCGCACGCTGGCTAGCGGTGCCACGATCACGATAGGTGACGATGTAGGCATTAGTGGCGCCAGCATTTGCGCCATGTCGAGTGTAACGATTGGAAGCGAAGTAATGCTCGGCGTCAATGTACAAATTAGCGATACCGACTTCCATCCGATCAAGCCGGAAGGACGACGGTTTAACAAAAATCGTGTCGATATCGGCACAGCGCCTACCGTCATTGAAGACAATGTATGGGTTGGCGCCAACTCGGTCGTACTCAAAGGAGTAACGATTGGCAAAAATAGCATTATCGGCGCGGGCAGCATTGTGTCAGGATCGATACCGGCGAATTGTATTGCAGCCGGCGTGCCTGCCCGGGTGATCAAACATCTGGATGTGATAGAAGCATGATGACTAATCCTTATACATTGTCCGCTCAGCCGGACATCACGGTAAAAAATAAGTTTTTAACCTTTATTGCGGTAGCGCTCATTGTCGTTACCTCGGGTTCGGTGCTGTTCGGCAAGCTGCTGTATTCGGATTTCATTATGGTGCTGTTCGCGGTTGCGGTGGTGTTTTATTTTCCGAAGCGGATTGAGCCGAGACAGTTTCTAATTTTGCTGCTGGTGATGATCGTCATTCTGGGCAATATGCTGCTGTACCGTACGAATATCGGGGGCTACGCCGGACTGATTTTGAAAATTATGGCGGTATTTATGGTACTCAATCGTCTGGATTTGAGACAGGCGGCAAAGAGTTATCAATGGTTGATTTTGGCACTGGCGATTTTAGGGATGCCGTTCTATCTGCTCGGCGCGCTGGATGCTGCGCTGGTACGCGAGCTTATTCCACCGACAAGCGTCTGGGGCGGTGCTTATCGGATCACCCCATTCCATGTGTATGGATTATGGAATATGTCGCGGAATCAGGGCATTTTCTGGGAGCCGGGTGCGTATCAAGTGTTTCTGAATCTAGGCATTTTCCTAACCCTGTTTATGAACAAAAAGCTGATGAAATGGCGCTTGATCATCTTAACCGCCACACTGCTGACCACGATGTCGACATCAGGTTATATGATCTGTGCGCTGCTCTATCTCGCTTATGTGATTCGTAATGGCAAGCGCGAACAGATTTCGCGTATGCTGCTGTCGCTGTTCTTGTTCGTACCGCTAGCGGTGTTTATCGCGCAGAGCGGTGTCGTTACCGATAAGTTTCAAGATGGCAATGCGTCCTTTGATCGTCGTTCACTGGATACAAGTTCCAATCTGGAGCTGATGATTGAGAAGCCGCTACTTGGCTGGGGTTTTCAGAACAACGAGATTTTGATGGAGCGTTACAGCATTCCAGATTCGTCGAATTCGTTGCTCACATTCGGGTATCAGTTTGGATTGCCGATGTTGCTTATTTTAATGATCTATTACTACTTTCAGTTGCTCCGGCCGATCGGAGGCGTCGTGCAGGCGCTGCTCGTGTTTATCGGATTGCTGATCGTATTCTCTACTGAAAATATGCTGTTCCAGCCGCTGTTTATCGTGCTGATGTTCCTTGACACCAGCCGATTGCAAGCACAGGAACAGACAGAGCGAGGTGAAGTCCGTGCCAACGAAGTCAGTCGCATACGTAGCCCCTTACGTCAACAGCGAGTTGCAACAGAAAAGGGGCTATAGTGCCAAGCATACCGCAGGCAACAAAAAAATCGATTGTATCCTGCACGCGATGGAAGAAGGCGGTAACGATATTACGGTCATTTCACCGTTGCTGCTCAAACGCGGCACGATGAAATGGTTCAAGCGTGATACGTACCCGATCGGTAAACGCAGCAAAGTCGTTTATCCGGGCAATATCGATATGAAAGGTGTGAGTCTGCTCGTCACACTGTTCACGGTGTTCTTCCAGCTCATACGCTGGAATCGGGAGCATAAGAAGGAGCCACGTGCAGTCGTCTTTTACAACTATCGCTTGGAAACGGCGCTGCCGGCGATTCTGTTCAAAATGTTATTCCGTGTTCCGCTGCTGATTGAATATGAAGATGGCATCTACGCCGTTACCGAAACGAACCGTCATTACAAAAAAATCTCGGTCGCGGTAGAGAAATTCGCCAATCGATTGCTAGACGGCGCGGTGCTCGTCACTTCTGTTTTGAAAAAGCGAGTGAGCACCGACAACTACACTGTTGTACGTGGTGGCACCGTTCATCCAGCACGCTTGAAGCCCGTCCAGGAAGTCGATCTCGGCACCGATCGTCCGCTACGTATGGTGTACTCTGGTCGCCTTGATTACGATCGTGGAATTGAGATTTTGCTGGATGCATTGCCGCATATTCAGACTGACCGTCCGCTGGAACTTCATATTACCGGCTATGGACCGGTTGAAGACAAGCTCAAGCAATTTATTGCGGATTTCCACCATCGTCGTATTCAAATTACATTTCATGGTTTTCTGGACGACAACGAATACGGTGAGCTGATGGAAACGGCAGACCTGTTCATTAACACACAGCGGGAGAAGATTCCATTTAGCGAATGTTCCTTCCCGTCCAAAGTGGTCGAGTATATCAAATACGGTAAGCTGGTACTCACTTCCGGCGTATCCGATATCAATACGATTAATCAGCAAATGTTCGTCACGTATGACAACGATGATCCGCGCTCACTCGCAGCTGGGTTAAACGAAATACTTGCTCATCCACAGCAATATAGCCTGTATCCGGTACGTGCGATGAAATGGCTAGTGAGTGATTGTGCCCATGAAGTCGTTGCCGACAAGCTGGATCGTGTATTGAACAAAGCGATTGATCGTCAGCCCGGCAAGCCGGTGTACGCATCGGAATCGGCGCAGGCAGAGTAAAGTAAGCAAAACGTAACGATAAACGCAAGTCCATGTGTCGTCGCTTTTGATGAGTAATAGCTGTCATTCATTACGGATGATTCGCATTGAAGATGATCAAGCAAAGCCTAACGAACAAGGAGGAGAACGGAGATGACGCAAATCCGACTCGATCAGTACAGTCAGGCGGAGTATTCACGCGGCAAACCAGGCTGGTATTGCCTGATCTGGTGGTTCGTTCAGGGAACGCTGTTCCGTTTCTCGCTGCATAATATGTACGGCTGGAGACGATTCCTGCTGAATTTGTTCGGAGCGAAGCTTGCACCTGGTGTGCGGGTTCGCGCTTCAGCCAAATTTACGTATCCGTGGAAAGTCACCATCGGTGAACATTCGTGGATCGGTGATGATGTGGAATTTTACAGTCTCGATGAAATTATGATCGGTAGCCAGTGCGTTATTTCGCAAAATACGTACCTGTGCACCGGCAGCCATCAATTAAGCGACCCAACCTTCGGACTGATTACGAAACCGATCGTGATCAAAGACGGAGCATGGGTAGCCAGCGACGTATTCGTTTATCCAGGTATTACGATCCATGAACTGGGCGTTGCAGGTGCACGCAGCACCGTAGTGAAAGATATTCCACGTAACGAGGTGCATATCGGATTCCCGGCAGCCTTTTTCAAATATCGTTTTCCTGAGGAGGAACCAAAGCCTGCTGTACACATCGTAAAATAAGCTCAATTCGAAGAGGCAAAGGAGGGATACCGTTATGAAAGACAAGCCGAAAATCGTGTTCGTCATCAACTATTTTTATCCCGATTATGCTTCAACCGGACAGTTGTTGACCGAGTTATGTCTGTACTTGCAACACGATTTCGACATTACCGTCATCGCTGAATGCCCACCGGGTTATGGCGGTGCGGATGCAGGCAAAGGACGTGTGCTGCGCGATCGCTTGGAAAATATCGAGGTCGTCCGTATCCGTCTTCCTGAGGTGGATAAGCAAAACAAGCTGAGCCGGATCAAATACATTTCCACGTATTTCTGGTTTGCCACTTATCAGCTACTCAAAGAAAAGAATACCGACTTTATTTATACGATCTCAACGCCGCCGGTACTTGGTGGACTGATCGGTACGATCGGCAAGCTGCTCAAGCGTTCCAAACATATTTACAATATTCAAGATTTCAATCCAGAGCAAGCCGAAGCGGTTGGTTACACAGATCGGAAATGGATTTTTAATATCGCTCGTATGATTGATAACATTAACTGTTCGCTGTCTGATCATGTGATCACGGTCGGCAAGGATATGCAGGAAACGCTGGATCGCCGTTTTGGTGGACGCAAGCAGATTGCCAACACCGTTATTAACAACTGGACGAATGAGCAGGAGATTGTACCGCTGGCGAAGGATCATCCGCGTGTCGCTGAATTTGTACGCACACATGGTTGGGAAAATAAGTTCGTCGTCATGTACTCCGGCAATCTCGGTCTGTATTATGACCTGGAAAATCTAATTACGATTGTGCCGAAGTTAAAGGATTGCAAAGATCTCGTATTTGCTTTTATCGGTGAAGGTGCGATGAAAAGCAAAATGCAAGAATATGCTGCCAAGCATGGATTGATCGAATCCGGTCAGGTATGCTTCCTTCCGTTCCAGCCCAAAGAAGATCTGAAATATTCGCTCAATGCCGCGGATGTGCATCTGGTCGTGAACCAGAAAGGCATCAAAGGTGTATCGGTGCCAAGTAAAATCTATGGCGTCATGGCAGCCGGTAAGCCGATTATGGGCGTGTTGGAAGAAGGCAGTGAAGCTCATCGACTGATTGTGGAAAGCTATTGCGGCAACGTTGCCGAGCCACAGCAATATGACGATGTAGCGAGCCGCATTCGTGAGCTATACGAACTGGATGCAATAGAGCTACAACGCGTCGGTCAAAACGGCCGCGACTATCTGGAGAAATACTTACGCCGTGATG
Source organism: Paenibacillus wenxiniae (assembly GCF_039822605.1). Taxonomy (NCBI): domain Bacteria; kingdom Bacillati; phylum Bacillota; class Bacilli; order Caryophanales; family Paenibacillaceae; genus Paenibacillus; species Paenibacillus wenxiniae. The sequence continues at coordinate 167,091 of NZ_JBCGUH010000003.1, read as the reverse complement.
TATCGCTGGAGAAATACCGGCAGCTATTGCTATCGATGGTTACACCGTCTTCCTCCCCAAGCATGCTGCCTGAATCCAGGTGACAAATACGCGCAAGGAGTGGACGTCCACATACGTTCATTGCATATAAACGGAAATACCCAAACTACAGAAAACATAGGAGGGATTGGAGTGAAACTTATCCTTTTATCCGGAGGTTCAGGAAAGCGTCTGTGGCCTCTGTCCAATGATGCGAGATCCAAGCAGTTTTTGCGAGTGCTGGAAAATGAGCAGGGCGAACTAGTCTCGATGGTACAGCGGGTGTGGAACCAGCTAGATGCTAGCGGACTGAGCGAGTCGAGCTACATCGCAACAGGCAAATCTCAAGTTGAGATTATGCGCAGTCAGGTCGGTGCGGACGTACCGCTGATCGTCGAGCCGGACAGAAGGGATACGTTTCCCGCTATTGCACTGGCGGCAACTTATCTGTATTCCATCCAGGGTGTCAGTTTGGACGAAGTCGTGACGATTTTGCCAGTTGATCCTTATGTCGATAATCACTTTTTCGAGACGGTACGCAGTCTGGAAGATGCGATTGCAGAATCACAGGCGGATCTAGCGCTGATCGGTGTCGAACCGACGTACCCTTCTTCTAAATATGGCTATATTATTCCTTCCGGCGAAACGAGTGTGACCGGACTACGCCACGTCAGCCGTTTTCAAGAAAAGCCGACCGAAGCCTACGCGGAGCAGTTGATCGAAGAGAAGGCACTGTGGAACTGTGGTGTATTCGCCTTCCGTCTCGGTTACCTGATCAGCCTGCTGGAACAAAAAGGACTACCGATCCATTACGAGCAAATGCTCAAAAGCTATAATACATTACCAAAAATCAGCTTTGACTACGAGGTCGTGGAAAAAGCAGCCAATATCGTCGCTGTTCCTTACACTGGCTACTGGAAAGACCTGGGTACATGGAACACATTGACCGAAGAAATGAGCAATACGCAAATCGGACGCGGCATCATCAGTGAAGATTGCGAGAATACACATCTGGTGAACGAAACGAAAGTTCCGGTAACGGTGCTTGGGATGAAAGATGTGGTCGTCGCAGTCAGTCCAGACGGTATTCTTGTCTCCGACAAAGCAAGCAGTCCGAAGCTGAAAGAACTGGTGAATTTTGATCAAGGCCCGATGTTTGAAGAGCGTCAATGGGGCTGGGTGCATGTGCTGGATGATCAGACGTATGAGGATGGACGCTGTGTATCAACGAAGCGAATCGGTCTGAAGCATGATCATAACCTGAGCTATCGTTCGCATACTGAACGTGAAGAAGTGTGGACAATCGTCAAAGGTGAAGGTGAATTCGTGCTGAACGGTAATATGATGCAGGTGAGCGCAGGCAATGTGCTGCATATTCCGGTCAAGGCGATGCACAGTTTAAGAGCACGCAGTGAGATGGAGTTTATCGTCGTACAAACGGGAATGTTTGAACGCGAAAATAGACTGGTGGAGCTGTTCCATTCATGGGAAGATATCGCCCAGAACTGCATGAAGATCTGACGGTCATTGCGTATTACGTATCCGACTATGGATACGGCCATGCGGCTCGCAGTATAGCGGTCATTCGGCAATTGCTGGCGGACAGTCCCGTACCGCTGCATCTGGTGATCAACTGTGGCAAGGCGCTGGGCTTTCTGTACGAATCATTGCAGCCCTTTCAAGCGGAACATCAGCTGGAATTTCGAACGATATTTTCGGATACCGGTTATGTATTGCAACATGATTCGATTGCAGCTGATATTGATGGGCTAAGAGAGCAATACCGACATGATATGTCGTTGTTTGATGAAAGAGTAACACAAGAATGTGCATTTCTGCTGCAAAGACGGGTACAGCTCGTCATTAGCGATATTTCACCGATTGCGATCGTTGCGGCTGCTCATGCAGGCATCGAATCGCTGGGCATATCGAATTTCACCTGGTATACCGCGTATCGGGATATGCTGGAGCCTCAAGAGCTAAATGAACTGCGTTCATCATACGCACAAATGGATCATTTTATCGGTCTGGCAGGCTGCGCAGAACCGGCATGGGGCTGTAAAGATCGCATTCATACTGGCTTCTTCTGCCGCCAGCCGGATGTCGCTGAAGTGAAACGAATTCGGCACCAGCTGGCAGGAGATGGACGACGCATCGTATTTTTCGCGCTTGGTATGAGTATCGAGGTGGAGGAATTGCAGAAGCTGCCCATCTGGGACAGTGAAAATGTAACGTTTATCGTGTCATCCAATATAACGGTGGAGCGAGAACATATTCATCGGATTCCGCCCGATTATAGCGAATCACAAAATTATGTAGCCGCTGCCGATCTGGTCATTACGAAGCCCGGTTGGGGTACGATCGGCGAAGCGGTTGTACTGAACAAGCCATTACTGCTGCTGAACCGCAGCCGATTTTATGAAGATCGGCATACGCTGGACGCGATTCCGGGTGATCATCCGCTCAAGCTTATGTCCTGGGAGGAGATTAGCGGCCTTGATCTGAATCGGTTAGCATTCCATAGGGATACAGCAGAAACTGGGCTATTACCGCCCGGTGCCATGTCCGGCAGTCGTGTGCTGTCCGACATTACGCGCTATATCAGTAATCTGCTTCAACATGTGAGCGTCTAAAATCTTTCAGCTAGTGCTCACTGTAAAACGCATGGATGGCATGGATAACGTGTCGATTTAGCGTAGCGCAATCGCAACAGTGAAGATTGCTGCCCATAGCAGCAGAGACAGTGCAGTACCCCAGAGACAGCCTTTGGCAAATGACGGATTTCCCTGATATTTCATCATAATCAGCCTCCACATATAGATAAGGTAGGTTGCCTGACGAATCGCCGCATTTCATTATCCGGACAACAATCGCCGGAAGGAAAAGGCATCGTACAGAGTCAGGCTATACAGACTATATCGGTTGATAAGCATGAACCATGAATAGAGGTTTTCCAAGTCATTACAATAACGGCGATAACGCCCAAACTAAATCGGAAATGGGAGTGTGGATAATGAAAATTACGGTTATTGGTACAGGATATGTGGGTCTGGTGTCCGGCGTATGCTTTGCAGAGATTGGTAATACCGTTACCTGTGTAGATAAAATTCCGGCAAAAATCGAAATGCTGAATCATGGCAACGTACCGATCTATGAGCCAGGTTTACAAGAAATTATGCTACGTAACGTTGAAGCAGGTCGCCTATCGTTCACGACAGACCTGAGCAGTTCCGTACCCGAATCCGATCTGATCATCATCGCGGTAGGTACACCGCCGCTTCCATCCGGTGAAGCCGATCTGCAATACATCGAAGCGGCTGCACGCGAAATTGCCTTATCGATCGATGGTTATACCGTTGTTGCGGTGAAGAGTACCGTACCGGTAGGCACGAATGAGCGTGTGAATAGCATTATCGCTAGCCTGACCGATCAACCATTCGCTACGGCTTCGATGCCAGAGTTCCTGCGTGAAGGCTCTGCCGTGAAAGATGCGTTCAATCCAGATCGCCTTGTGATCGGTGTAGAATCTCAGCAAGCGGCAGACCTGCTGCTGGAACTGCATACACCACTGACTGAAAATCTAGTCGTGACCGACATCCGTAGTGCAGAGATGATCAAATACGCCTCCAACGCTTTTCTGGCAACGAAAATTTCATTCATTAACGAAATTGCCAACATCTGCGATAAAGTAGGCGCAGATGTAGATCAGGTTGCCCGTGGTATGGGTATGGATCGTCGTATCGGCGCATCGTTCCTAAATGCAGGTATCGGTTATGGTGGCTCTTGCTTCCCGAAAGATACCCATGCACTGATCCAGATCGCTGGTAACGTAGAATACGACTTCAAGCTGCTCAAATCGGTCGTTGAAGTGAACCAGTCTCAGCGCTGGGCCGTGATCGACAAGCTGCTCGATTCACTCGGCACACTGAAAGATAAGAAGATTGCGGTATGGGGCCTTGCGTTCAAACCGGATACCGATGATGTGCGTGAAGCACCATCTCTGGAAATCGTACCCAAACTGGTTGAGTTTGGCGCGCTACCTCAAGTATTTGATCCCGTAGCAGCAGACAACTTCCGCCGTGAATACAATCACCCGGCAATCACCTATGCCTCTGACGCGCTGGAAGCAGCACGCGACTGCGATGCGATCTGCCTGCTGACCGAGTGGGGCGAATTTGTCAATATCGATCTGGCAGAAGTGGAAGCGGTAATGCACAATCCGATCCTGATCGATGGACGTAATGTGTACAGTGCAGATCGCATTAAGGCTACACGTTTTGACTACCATTCGATGGGTCGCCCGTCATTGCTGCGGGATAATGTTATAGTAGCCAAATAACCCAAATTTGAACCATTATTTGTAAGTTTTAACTCGTCTCCATTTCACTATCAACGTGGGATGGAGACGAGGTTTTTGCAAATAATGGAAGCGTTACCAAAACATGCTGAAAAGCTACCGACGCTTGTATGTATACACGTCGGTGGCTTTTTTACGCTGTTTCAAAGTTCGTTATTGTTATATGGACAATGAACTGTCTGTACAGCGCTTGCAGCAAGCAAGTGAAACTATTTATATTGTATGCAAAAGACGGATATGCGCCATAAGTACCAGCCGCATACATCTTAACCGGGATGCGTCTCAAGACATAGGGCAGGGATCGATGAAACGCTAAAAAAGCATGACAAAACCGACTTCATCTGAGCGGTGAAGCCGGCTTCATGTCGTCGTGACTATACAGGATTCCGGATCAAGTTCTGGACAGAACTCTACAAGTTCGGATAAAAGAAAGGAATAATAAGACATTGCAACGATATTATTTCCAGAAGTGAGGGTATGAATAGGATTAATGATGTTCTTCCTCCGAGTGCGCACGATCCCGCACAACACGTTCTAATAATTGCCGGATTAACTGCAAATCTTCATCCTCAAGCGGCACGCCATCCCAGTGCAGGTGCGCATAATTCAAAAATTCCCGGGCATTGGTGTTTTGTGGGGTAGGATCATACTGCTCTGTTAAACCAAGCAAATAATCGGACGTGGTGCTAAGCTTGGTGGCAATCGCCTGAATCGTTTCGAGTGTAGGCTGACGATAGCCTGATTCGTAGCCAGCATAGGTGCTCTTGGCTACTCCGACATAATCCGCGACTTCCTTCATCGACATATTTCGTCGTTTGCGCAGTTGTTTGAGGCGTTGGGCAAACAATACAAAGACCTCCTAGTGAAGCAATAATGTATGCGACCCAGCAATGAAGAAATAGGAAAAAAGCCGCAGACAGTAAATAAAGTATAGCATGATGTGATCGCATTTCCCACTTGGCATCTGATCCGCAAAATAGATGCAACTTCCTTATATGCTATTTATGAACATATAAGTCTTATTTTTTATTTATAAACAAATATTTCAAAAAATAAAAAGTAGTTCATAAAGATTATAACGTATGTTCAGGCAAAAACGGCTTATCTATTTTATGTAAAGCCTGTTTGAAGAATCCTCACATTCTGGAAAAGCGATAAACGATCGTTGCATGCTTCTATTATATTCCGAAATCCACTACATAAATTTGAACAATCTACATATATATCGGCTATTTTAGCGTAAAAGTAAATTGAAATTGGGAAAAAACTGTAACAATTTGATGTGAAGCGTGCAAAAGGGTAACAGACAGCAAACTGTTAGCTGTTCATCTATAGCCCAAATCGAGTATAGTATACATACATTTTAACACTACAAGATCGTGCAAATTTGCACCTGCTAGTGCATGAATACCCTAAGCCAAAGGAGCTACAACAATATGGAATTGTTACGTAACAAAGTAATCTCAGAGGGCATCGTGCTTCCAGGCAATGTGCTTAAAGTAGACTCATTTCTAAATCACCAGATGGACCCGGTGCTGATGCAGGAGATTGGTCGTGAATTCCGCAGACGCTTTGCCGATGCAGGTGTAACACGCGTACTCACGATTGAATCGTCAGGCATTGCACCCGGCATTATGACTGCGCTGGAGATCGGCGTCCCGCTTATTTTCGCTCGTAAGCAGAAGTCGCTGACATTGACCGAGGATATTTTCGTAGAAACTGCTTATTCCTATACGAAGCAACAAAGCAATGATATTACCGTCTCCAAAAAGTTTATTCATCCCGGTGATCGTGTACTGGTGATCGATGATTTTCTGGCGAATGGCGAAGCTGCATTTGCGCTGGCACGGATCGTACAGCAGGCTGGTGCTGAAGTGGCAGGAATCGGGATTGTAATCGAAAAGTCATTCCAGCCCGGCGCAGCGCTGCTCACAGGCGAAGGCTATCGTCTGGAATCGCTTGTGCGTATTGCCGGATTGGCGGATGGCGAAGTGCAGTTTGCTGATGATTAAGCTGAATGTGCTAGTATGTGTCGCTGTATACAGGTGGAGTGGGAGAAGCATCAATTCGAACCCTATCCATTTGAAATATAGACAGCACAACGTTAGTTCATCACAGATCGCATAGTAGAAAATGTAACTACTGCTATAACAGTAGTTGAAGTGCAAGTTATAGTGGAGGCCAAGTTTACGACACTCCGTCTCACCAGGGTCAGATAGACCATCGTGCTGTCCTGCTTACGGCTGTTCTAGCAGGATATTACTAAACCACATCAAAAAGCTAGTCCAATCATTAAAATCATCGCACTGCTTGCCCCATCCTATTTTACAGGCGCCTGCCTCAGCCCATATTACAGGCGAAAATGGACGTATAAGAAATTTATACGAATAGTAGTAAGGTTAACGGTTATACAAAATGCGGCGTGAATGCTCGGTAGCTTAGAGCATTCACGCCGCATTTTATCATGCTTGTATATCTATTCGATTTTCATTTTACTTGCTCGCAGTTCCATTCAATCGCAATTTCGTTTAAGCCCATTTGGATACAGTCACCATTGGATTGGATCAACTGGGTTGGATCAATATTCCATTCCATTACCGTGCTTGCTTTACTTATACCCAATCATTACCATGCTCATTCTACTCTTATAATCGCCTTCGAACATCACCGATACGCATTACCTTGCAAAACCGGAATCGGCACCACTTTAGTCCCCATCGGCGCTTTTTGCATATAACGTGTCACCAGATCGCCAGCAATACGTGAAGCCGCATCTGGCATTTGCATCTGTTCCATCTGTCGCCGCATTCGATCCAAACGCTGCGGCTGATCCAGCATCTCACTTAGTGCAGCAGCGAGCAGTGCAGGCGAATGACATACTTCGGCGATCCCTTGTTGCTGTAGATAGAGCGCGTTGGCTAGTTCCTGACCTGGAACAGGGCGTAGCAGGAACACCGGCAATCCACAGCGGATACATTCGGATACGGTAATGCCCCCCGGCTTTGTCACGGCACAGTCGCTAAGCAGCATCCATTCACTCATCCGGCGTGTGAACCCGTACACATGCACATTGGACGTATCACCATAGCGCTTTTCCAGATCACGGCGCAGCGGTTCATTTTTACCGCAAATGATTACGAGCTGAGCATCGCTGCGCTGTGCGACCACTTCGCTCACATCGCGTACATTTTTGAGCACACCGTAGGCACCAGCGAGCAGTAGCACCGTCTTTTTATCTGGATCAAGACCTGCTTCCAGCCGCAATTGTTGGCGTCTGTGTGCACGCAACTCGGGATCGACAGGAATTGTCTCAAAGCTGCGATGCAGCGGAATGCCAGTCACGCTAATTCGCGCCGGAGCTACGCCCCGCTCAATCGCTTCATGACGAATTTGCTCTGATGGCACATAATAATGATCAATATGCGGATGTAGCCAGCGTCCATGCAGATCATAGTCAGTCAAAATATTAATAAGCGGCACCGTTAAGCCCCAGCGCGTCTTAAGATGTGGAAGCGCAAGCTGTGGGAAAGTATGTACGATGAGCTGCGGACGTTCCTGCTCCAGCACTTCGCGCAGGCGGCGAATACCGAATGAATGCAGCCAGTTAGACAATGGTGATTCTGCCTTCATCGCACGCGTTACATTATACACCCAGCCATACAGATGTGGGATCGTCTTGAAGCTTTGCATGTACACAAAACGAGTCAGCTCATTAATGAGCGGATGTGCCTCAGCCATCAGATCAAGCAAAATGACACGTTCGATTCCTTGTGATAACAGACTTTCTTGCAATGATCGCGCTGCCTGAAGATGGCCATCGCCATAGCTTGCATACAAGATCAGAACACAAGAGTTAGATTGCATACGGATGTCCTCTCCTGGTCAAATGATTTGGCTTCGGTGCCTTGTGCTGGGGAATGTTGCAGTGAAGCCTGCACCGCTTGATATCGCTGCACAGGTAGCCATAAGGGCATACCGTACATATTGTCGTTTTGTCGTTGTTTCCACACAGGGTTACTGCTTCGTATAGCTCTATTATAATCGCTTTCCGGTAGTTGTGACCGATTTGAGTGTAGATCGCACAGGAATGGAGCGATCAGCGATAGCTTCACGTAACAACTGTATCCCTTTGGTGAGGGAGACGTTAGCTAAGTACTTTATAGTAAAGCTCCTGCATAGGCATTGTCCAGTTTCGCAGATTCTATTCTACATGAAGGATGGAGTATTTCTGCGATAATAGCGTTGTATGACGAGTGTGGAACTATGCACATGCAGCATCCCGATCACAGCATATATTTCTGCGATAGTATCGTTGTATTACCCACTTTTCGGCGCTTGAGAACGGCGCCGGGTGTATCATTGATTTATTGAGCATTGCCAAATTGCTCGATTTGCAAACTGGGTGTGCTTTTCAAGCACAGAATGTGATATGATAGGGAAAGATGGTGCTTAGATAAGTGCTGATAACATAGCAGCATTCTTGACCGGGTCAGCACGCCAGAGAGGCGCCCTCAAGCAAGACAATTGCAGCAATATGAAGGGCAATATCGGCCTTGTGTAAGCAGATAGGAGCGACAGCCGGACTGATTCATAGGCATGAGCCACGGGTAATTTTTGGGATAAAGGCCTGTTGGCACGTGCTATAAAGATCATACTACAGACAGATAACTTCATACTATAAGACACAGCTAAGGATCTTTTCGGCGACTCACAAACAAGGCACGTTTTGGGGAGGGAATTCCATGGCAACTAAAGGTCACAATGAAGTCAAGGAAAGTCTACGGGAGATGACAAGAATCTTCCGGCCTAAGGATCCAAAAAAATTCGTAAAAGAATATGTGCGTAAGTATCACATTACAGGCGGATACGAAGAAGAACTCACGCTTCTCGTACAGGACGAAATGCACAAAATTAACTCGTCCGTTTCCTGACCGAATGAAGATCGCACATGCATCGGTTATGCTGGCTGGTGCTTACGGTAATCACGAACTATGATTTTACAATTGTATGTAACATTTTAAAATATGATAAGTATGAGAATATGTCCTTTGGCGATCTAGCCAGAGGACTTTTTTTCTGTATAACCATTATGCTGAATGATCGCTTAAGCCCTGTCCTGTCTACAACGAAGCGATACAGCGAGTCATTGAATTTCAATTTATTTCTGTACTATTCCAAAAAAGGTGTTGCCGCAGTGTGTATCGTGTGTATATACTGTGTATAACGATATATACACTATACACACATAATATAGGTGCAAAGCAATCCAACGATAAACTGGATATTCATAACAGAGAGGGTGTACGTATGCTTGATTTTAAACAAGGATGGCTGCTAACGAAGCGGGAACTACAATCAAATGGTGTTATGTTCATCTGGTCGACGGGAATGATGGTGTACATGGGTGTGATTGTCGGATTTTTATATTACACCAATCAAAACGAAATTTTAAATTATGGCTTGTTAGATGTTCTGATGCTTGTCACCTCACCGCTGCTTAGTATCGATTACTCGCGTCGTTCTTTCCGATTGATGAAGGAAGATACGTATCGGAAACAGATGATTTACTTCCGTAGCTTACCGATTCCATTTTCAGCGGTGCTGGGCAGTCGATTACAGGTTATGGGCATTATGCTTGTATACAACAGCATTTTATTTTTCGGACTCATTTATTTTGTCGGCGCGCATACGATTCCAGGTATGACTATTACCGCTTATCTAACCTATGCCATTAGCTGGATTGCGCTGGGGCTTATCCTGACTTCACTTTATGTCTATATGGAATATGCAGTCCGTCAAAAGACATATCTATTCTGGAGTATCGTTAGCACCGTGTTATTACTCGGACTTGCGATCCTCGGTATTGTAATCAACAAGCATGCTAGCAGTATGGTGATGAAGGCAGCGATCGACGATCAGCTCGCTTCGCCCATTATGTGGATCGGGCTGGCGATCGCAGCAGTAACTTTAATCTTCTCGTTTCGCGTGATTTATCGAAAAGCAAGAGTACGTGATCTGGTATGAAGTTGAAGCGAGAGAGAGGTACGGGTCAAAGACGGAGGCGAGATGTATGAGAATACCGGTACAGATTAATGAAAATAGTGCAGAGCCTCTGTACCGTCAGGTCGAAGATCAGCTACGAGCGCTCATTTTAAGCGGACAGATTGAAGAAGGGCGACTACTTCCTTCCATTCGAGAGTTCGCCGCAGAATTGAAATGCAGTGTGATCACGATCCGACGTGTGTATCAGGATCTGGAAAATGAAGGCTTCCTGCGAACCCGTCAGGGCACAGGCACGTTTGTGACCAAAGTAGAGGAAGAACGGCGCTTACGGCTTGGCGAGCAGCAAATTCGCCAGCTACTCGAAGAAGTTATTACGCGCGGCGCTAGCTTCGGCTGGACACGTCAGCAGTTAAATGAGCTGTTTGAGCAATTACTCAATGAACGGGAACAGTTGAAATAAGACGGATCGACGACAGCAATCGATGAAGTAACCTTAAGGAGATGAGTGAACATGAACGGTACATTTACAGAAGCGACGGTTTCCATGACATCACCGGAGCTTGAACCTGCCATTACGTTGGAACAAGTATGCAAAAAGCGACGTGAGCATACGGTTGGCCCGATTAACTGGAGTATACCACGCGGCTATGTTACCGCTCTTGTCGGGGAGAACGGTACAGGCAAAAGCACATTAATTCATATGCTACTGCGCACACTGTACCCGGATAGCGGACGCATCACCTGGTTAGGCGAATCATGTGAAGGAGAGCTGCCGATCCATATTCGTCAACAGATTGCCTATGTCGCAGAACTACCCATGCTGGAAGAAAACCGCTCTACAGCAAAGCAAGCAGGAGCCTTTCGTTCACAGTGGTATCCGAACTGGAATCAGGGACGGTTTGAACAATTGCTGGAACAGCTTAAGGTGCCTGATGATGTACGTCTCGCAAAGCTCTCCAAAGGACAACAGCAAAAGTTTGTCTTTGCGGCTGCACTCGCCACATCGCCCAAGCTGCTCCTGCTGGATGAACCTTCATCCGGGCTTGATCCTTTTGCCTGGAAAGATATGCTGGCTGCACTGCATGGAGAGATGGAGAACGGTGACGTGACGATTCTGATCACCACGCACCGGATGGAAGAAGTCAAACGGCTGGCGGATTATGTAGCGCTTATGTATGAGGGACAAATTTGCGGCATGAAGGAAAAGGATGAGCTGTATCAGCAGTGGAAAGAAGTGTGGCTCGGTCCGGTAGACGACCAATTCGTATTGGACGATTTGCAGGAGCTGCCAGGCATACTTGATTGGGAGCGGAAGCCGGATGGCAGTGTGCGTGTGCATACATCGCAAGCAGCCGCACTTCAGCAAATTGCAGAGGAGAACGATATTCCGGTGCAGGTTAACGGTCTGGAATGGGAAGAACTGTTGAGCTGTTGGGTGAACGATTATCGAATCCATCTTGGGGAGGCGAAAGCATGAATCCATTACAGTTAAATGGAATCGTCAAACAATATGCAGGACATACCGCGGTCGATGGATTATCACTTGAAGTGGAAGCGGGGGAGATTTACGGATTACTCGGCGCCAATGGTGCCGGCAAAACGACGACGATGCGTATGGTGCTCGGTCTCATTTATCCAGATGAAGGCAGCATTTTATATGATGGTAAGCCGTATCATAGTGGCCTACAGCCTATTATGGGCTATTTGCCCGAAGAACGTGGTCTATATCCAAAGGTGAAAATTAACGATCAACTCCTGTATCTGGCTAATCTGCGTGGGATGAAAACAGCGGATGCCAAGCAAAGCTTGCGCTACTGGCTGGAGCGCTTTGATGCATTGGAATATGAAAACAAACGAATTGAAGAGCTATCCAAAGGCAATCAGCAAAAAATGGGTTTTATCGCAGCGGTCATTCATCGTCCACAAATTCTCATACTGGACGAAGCGTTTAGCGGCTTGGACCCGGTCAATGTAGAGATGCTCAAAGAAGTAGTATTGGAGCTGAGAAGTGAAGGAACTGCGATTTTATTTTCAACGCACCGGATGGAGCATGTGGAAGAGCTATGTCGCCACTTAACGATGCTGCGCCGCTCCAAGCCTGTGCTACAGGGCGATATCCGCGAGATCAAAAAGTCGTATCCACGTGAGCATGTGTTACTTCGTACACCAGCGGCGATTCCGAATCTGGAACTGCTGGAAGGCGTACAGTCGGTCGATCAGCAGGATCATGGCAGCTACCGTATCCGTATTACCCATGAAGAGGCGGCACAACGGATTTTACAGGCGGCGATTGCGCAAGGTCCTGTCGATCGTTTTGAGATTCAAGAACCAACATTAAATGAAATCTTCATTAAGGTGGTGGGTTCCTCCCATGAATAAACTCGGAGCTGTAATCGCATTCACGTATCGCAATAAGGTGAAAACAAAGTCGTTTCGTTTGACAACCTTGCTGCTTGCTCTGCTGCTCGTCGTCGGGATGAATATCCCTTATGTTATTCAGCTTTTCTCAGGTGACGATGGAGATGGTGCATTGAAGCTAGGTATCGCAACCGGTTCCTACAATGAGTTAGCACAGCAAATTAGCGAAGTATCCATGCAGGCGCAAAAACAACAGACAGAAGCAACAGCGACTCCTTCGACGGCGACAGGCAACAACAGAGCCGCAGCACAACCTCAGATCGACTGGCAAACACAGCCTCGTAGTGAGACCGAACTGAATCGTCTTATTCAAAATAAAGAGCTAGACGGTTATCTGCTGCTCAAAGCATCAGACAAGGAACCATTTCCAACGGTTACACTGGTGAGCGATAATAACGCATCCGGCGCGCAGACGTTGCTGCAAAGTGCGGCTCAGACGGTGAAGCTGCGTAGTATCGCCGCTGGACAGCTGAGTGAGCAGCAATTGCAAGAGCTAGGCAGCCCAGTGACCATCGTGCATCAGTCGCCAGATCAGCAAGGAAGTGGCAGCACAGGTGACAGTGATCGATCGTATACACGTGAAAACTTTATTCTTGTTTATATTCTGATGATTCTGTTCTTTATCTCGCTGACGATGACCGGCAATATGGTCGCCTCGGAGATTACGTCAGAAAAAAGCTCGCGTGTGATGGAAATTTTGATCACCAGTGTCGCTCCATTGACGCAGATGTTTGGCAAAATTATCGGCATCTTCCTGGTCGGTTTAACTCAGATCGCGCTGTATGCAGCCGTCTTTAGCGCCCATTTATTTTTACCTTACTATCAAGACGTGCTCGCCCAGTTCAATTTACATCTGTCCAATCTATCGTGGCAGGTCGCTGTGTTTGGCTTTATGTACTATATTCTTGGCTACTTCCTGTATTCCACGCTATATGCCGCTGTAGGTTCGATCGTGAGCCGCACAGAGGATCTTGGTCAGGCGGTATCGCTATTAACTGTATTGACACTGGCTGCATTTTATATCGGTATTTTCAGCATTTCGAGTCCAAACTCATTGATCATTCGTATTGCATCCTATGTGCCGTTCTTCGCCCCAACGACAGCACTCGTTCGGGTCGGACTTGGGACGATAGCATGGTGGGAAATTGTCATTTCTATGATAATTCTAATCATTTCCATTCTGTTCTGCGGCTGGCTCTCGACCAAAATTTATCGCACAGGCGTACTCATGTATGGCAAGCGTCCAACATGGAAAGAGCTGCGTCGAGCGATGAAGGCATACAAGATTTGAGTTTGAACATATATAGACATGAAGAGATGAAAGTATAAAGGGATGAAAATATGCTACTGGTGCTAGCGAAGCTAGGTTTTATACGCAAATTGTTTGTGCTGGGATAGATACCATTCCGGTAAGGATAAGGCGACAGACTCCAGTTTCGTACAGGAATCTATGGAGTAGGAGTGAAATGTAGATTTCCGTGCTCGGAAGAGGTACATTTTCGCAACATAAAGCACATCAGACTTTGAATATAGTCTGGTTAAGGCACGAGCTAGCACCAGCATCATGCCATACAGGATCGTGATCACTATAGCGGTGATAGTAACTGTGATCATATTTGTAACCGTAACCGTAACCGTAACCGTAACCGTAACCGTAACCGTAACCGTAACCGTAACCGTAACCGTAACCGTAACCGTAACCGTAACCGTAACCGTAACTACTTTCACCCCTTATCTTGCTCCACAAGGAGGAATCAGGATTGAAAAAGCTACCGTATCACCGTTATGTTTATCAACCTGCTAGTCATGTCCGACCTGCTGAGCCATCTGTCACGGTCTCCCGATGTCGTGTTTTTGTCCCATTTGCTGCGTTAATTTGTGCATCGACGCTGTTTTTAAGCGGATGTGCAAGTGGAGATAGGGCAGATTCATCTACCTCGCCAGCGAACGCGGTTTCGAACGATCCACCATCGGAAGCAACTTCATCACAGGAGGAATCAACGATGCCAGCAGACAACTCGAATGTACATGCCGATCCATCCAATCCTGCATTTATACAGCCCGAAGGAATTGCAGATGCATTGCTACAGGGGAAAACGAAACAGATTTATGCGCAGCTGACTCCCGATTTTCAGCAGACGCTGACAGAGCAAATGCTAGCAGATACGGTCAAGCAGTCGTTACAGGGCATCCAATCGTTTCAACCGCTAAGCAAGCCGCATACGATCAATGGCAATTGGCATTACGACTGGATTAGCGATACAGGCAAGCTTGGTCTAATGGCGATTGTGAATAAAAAAGAGCAGATTGCCGCGATGCTGCTGCAACCGATAGAGACATTTCCGGCTACCGATAACAAGACAACAAGCACAACGTATCAACTTCCATTTCAAGGCGACTGGTTCGTGTTCTGGGGTGGGCATACCGTCCTACAAAATTATCATTATGCTGTTCCAGCACAGCGCTATGCCTATGATTTCGTCCAGCTTAAAGATGGAATGTCCTATAGCGGCGATCCAAAGCTGAACCAGAGCTATCATGCCTTCGGTCAGCCTGCACTTGCACCCGCAGACGGCACAGTCATTAATGTCGTGAATAATATTGCGGACAATGAACCGGTAGGCAAAATGAATCCGGCACAACCTAGCGGCAATATGGTAATCATTCAGCATGGTGATGAATACAGCATGCTGGCACATTTGGAAAAAGGCTCGGTTACTGTACAAAAGGGAGATAAGGTAAAGCGAGGACAAGAAATTGGCAAGATCGGTAACTCCGGTAATTCCAGTGAAGCGCATCTCCATTTTCAAGTCTCCGATCAGCCGGATTTGCTGGAAGGTCAGTCGATGGCGATTCGCTGGTCGGATGGATTGCAGCCGCTTAAAGGCGACATCGTAAGCAATAAGTAAGCAGCAGTAAGAAGCAGTAAGCAGCAGTAAGCAAATAAATAACGAGTAATGAGTCCAACGAATAACGAATAGAGTACATGTACGAGTCTAACGAATCAGCCCATCTAACAACCTCAACAACTCCGATAAGTCGGGTAAGTCCCACAAGCCCAACAAGCGTAGTAAGTCCAATAAGTCCCACAAGCCCAACAAGCGTAGTAAGTCCAATAAGTTCCATCAGCCCAACAAGCGTAGTAAGTCCAATAAGTTCCATCAGCCCAACAAGCCTAGTAAGTTCCACAAGTCCCATAAGCCCAACAAGTCATAGAAAGCATCATTCACTTTATCGAATGGAGGCAACAATATGAACGGGAACAACCAACCATACAACCAGAACACAAATGTAAAGCAGGGTCAAAGCGAACGATCTCAATCGCAGCGAAGGAAACGCATGATTCGCCAATGGACATCGGTATGGATGGCACTGTTGCTGACACTTAGTATATTCACCGCTACTGTACCTGTATCAGCAGCACCGGTATCTGGGCAGCCTACAATTCATATTGATCAGAAGCAAGTAGGCTACAGTCAGGCAGTCCCTGTTATTCAGCAACAAACGACGCTTGTACCATTACGAGCGACACTGGAAGCGATGGGCGCTAAGCTGGATAACGTATCCCGCCAATCGATCACGATCAATATCGATGGCAAAAAGATCAATATTACCGACAAGCTTACCATGATTGATGGTGTGACCTATATTCCTGTTCGTACACTTGCTGAGTTAAGCGGACATACAGTCAGCTGGAGTAGCAAGGAACAGTCTATTGTGCTTGTATCAGGCACATCAACAGCGGAACGTCCGGCAAGCAGTGGCACATCCCACCCATCTCCTGATGCAGCCAGCGAGACCCAAGCTGAAGGTGGGCGCGGATTTCTGTGGGAAGTAAAGCACGGTGACAACGTAGTTGATCTGGTCGGTTCCATGCATATTGCAGACGACAGCTTCTACCCGCTGCGTAAGGAATATGAGCAGGCATTTAAAGAAGCCGACTATCTTGGTGTGGAAGTTGATATTTCTAAGGTAGGCGAGGCACAGCAGCAGCAAAGTCTAAAGCTGGGCATGTATCAGGATGGAAGTACACTCAAAGATCATATCGCTCCGGCTACCTATGCGCGGCTGGGCAAAGTATTGGAGCAGGAAAATATGAAGCCGGATGCGCTGGACGCATTCAAACCGTGGATGGTCGAGCTAACACTGGTTAATCTGCAAGCTGCAAAGTCTGGCTATGCTGCATCATCAGGCGTCGATCTGTACTTTTTGAAGCAAGCATCTGAACGCAAACTGCCTGTGATCGAGCTGGAAACGTTCGACTCCCAGCTGAATATGCTGAACGGTTTTTCCAGCGAATTACAGGAGAACAATCTAATTGCTGCGCTCGATAGTATGGGCAAACACGATCAAGCCGTGACGCTTACCGATATGGCAAACATGTGGAAGAGCGGCAATGACGAGCAATTGCTAGAAATGACTACCAACATGGCACCTGATCCTGAATATCGTCAAGCGATGCTCACCGATCGTAATATCGGGATGGCGGATAAAATCGATCATTATTTGCAGCAAGGTAGCGGTAAACGATACTTTATCGTAGTCGGTGCCGCACATTATCTCGGTCAGGATGGAATCATTCAATTATTACAAAATAAAGGGTACACGGTCACACGTAAATAACCTGCTATATTACTAGACTGCTACGTTACGATGATGTCGTGAGAAGGAACAGCATAATGAACAATTGGACGAAGAAATTATTAAAGTGGATATTGCTTGCTATAGCTACTGTAGTGGTGCTCATCATATTGTTCGTCGCGATCGTTTACACCGTGAACGCCGTAGCCAGCAAGTCCGAGCAAAAAAACATTCAACATTACGGTCAAACGGTCATGGTCGATGGCAAGCGGATGAATGTGCTTATTCAAGGGACAGGTGAGCAGACGATTGTACTGCTGCCGGGCTTTGGAACCGCATCACCTGTATTGGACTTTAAGCCGCTAATTGATCAATTAACGCCAAACTATCGGATCGTCGTCGTCGAGCCATTTGGATACGGATGGAGCGATGTGACCGACAAGCCACGTGCGGTAGACCAGATTACGAGCGAAATTCATGATGCTCTATCCCAGCTAAACATTAACAACTATGTATTGATGGGTCATTCCATTGCGGGAATCTACGGACTGGACTATGTGAATAAGTATCCGCATGAAGTGACTGCTTTTGCCGGTATCGATACGAGCGTCCCGACCCAACCGGTGGAAGCTATGGATACGCAAACGATCAGCCTGTTGGAAAAGTCCGGGTTTTACCGTTTGCTCGTAAACATGAATCCAGCTCAGATCATGACGCCGCCGGACGTAAATGAAGAGACGAAACAACAGATTAAGATGATCACGCTCCACAATATGATGAATGCCGATATTCAGAGTGAAGCTGCGCTACTTCCTGCTAATTTCAACGCAGTGCAACGTCTGCAATTTCCGGCGAATCTGCCAGTGATCTTTTTCCTCGTGAAAAATGATCCAGAAATTCAAAATTGGATTCCATTGCATGAAGAGCAGATTAAGCATTCTACCCATGCGAAGATCGTTCCGCTGGATGGCACGCATTACCTGCACTATACACAGTCGAAGGCGATGGCGGAGGAATTGACAGATTTTTTGAGTAAAGGACATAGTGAACACAGGTGAAGAAGTTGGTTTAGACATGATGCATAGAAAGATAAAGGAGAATGGAGAGTCGAACGTCAACTAGGGATAAATGCCGTTCGGCTTTTTCATTTGCAATAATGTTGGGGGGGTATCAATCACATAGGTAGAGAAGACATGTCTATTTACAAACCACGTTGCAACCCGGACGCTAATAAAAATATGAACATACAGTAACCATCCTATTGTACTCCAAATCAGAATATGCAATATTAAAAGAGACACGTTTGGTTTGCATCATCCCTGATCATTCAAGGAATGGGACAGTTCGGATATCAAAACATTCAGAGGGAGTTCTGCAATGAAAAATTGGCATCATCCACTACTGTCCCTGGTTCTTGCAGCAGGTCTGCTTGTAACCGCTACACCGGCGCTGGCATCCGCAGCCCAGCCGCTCACGGTCAAAGTCAATGATAAGAAAGTCGAGTATAGCACTGGCGTAGCCCCTACGGTTCAGCAGCAGGCTACACTCGTACCCCTGCGCTCCACACTCAAAGCGATGGGCATCACACTGTCCAGCGTATCCGGCAACCAGATTACAGCCATCTTCAATGGTAAAAGCGTCACGGTTAAAAGCAAACTGACCAAGTTGAATGGTACGGTGTACGTACCGATTCGCACCTTTGGTGATTTGACCGGATACGCGGTAAGCTGGAATGCAAAAACGCGCACGATCCAACTGACTGCACCTGTAACGGTGCCAGCGACGACGAAGCCAGTAACGACACAACCAGTAACAACACAACCAGCAGACAGCACCACGGCACCAGCAGCAGACACTACTGTACCCGCACCATCTGCTGGCGCGACACTGCCAGCAACGTCTACCACACCAGCAACCCCACCGCCTGCTACGGCAACCCCAGCACCAGCAGCAGATACCGGGGGCAAAGGCTTTATGTGGGAAGTGCAGGCGAATGGAAATACCGTCTATCTGGTCGGCTCCATGCATATCGCGAATGACAGTTTTTACCCATTGCGCAAAGAATATGATCAAGCTTTCGCTGAAGCGGATTATCTGGGCGTTGAAGTGGATATTACGAAGACGACCGATGATCATTTTTACCGACAAATCGCACAAATGGGCACGTATCAGGATGGCAGCATACTCCCTAATCATATCGCTGCGGATACATACGCCAAACTTGGCAAATTTCTAAAAGACAATGGCAAAGAACCCGACGCTCTGAACGAATTTAAACCGTGGGTAGTCGAAATGATCGTCGACTCTATGGCCTATTCTAACTCCAAATACCAGGCGGACAATGGAATTGATCTGTATTTCCTCAAGCAAGCAGCAGCACGTAAGCTACCTGTCATTGAGCTGGAATCGGATCAGTCTCAGCTGAGTATGCTGGACAACTTCTCACCGCAATTGCAGGATCTTTTGTTGTATTCTGCACTGCGCGGTTTCGAAGACTACGCGGATGGCAAAACCGATGATTCTGTCGATAAAATGGCGGAAACGTGGAAAACGGGGAATGAGGTCGAGCTGTATAACATGACAACCAGCTCCGCAGACATCCCGGAATACCACAAAGCGATGCTGGTCGATCGCAACCTCCGCATGGTGGACAAAATCGACGGCTACCTGAGAAACGGTGGCGGTAAGCAGTACTTCATCGTTGTCGGTGCAGCTCACTATCTGAGCGATGATGGTATTGTCCATCTGCTACAGAAAAAGGGTTACACGGTAGTACGTAAATAGCAATGAGTGTATAGTATTGGCTAGTTTGTAGCATGCTAGGGTATACAAATAACGCACTGTAAAATATGATTTGCCAAAGCAAAATATGTTACTGCTTAAGTGTTAGTGATTTTCTAACACGAGGTTCAATGAAAAAGGATTTTTGCAAAGCAAAATATGTTACTGCTTAAGCGTTAGCGATTTCCTAACACGAGGTGCAATGAAAAAGGATTTTTGCAAAGCAAAATATGTTACTGCTTAAGTGTTAGCGATTTCCTAACACGAGGTGCAATGAAAAAGGATTTTTGCCAAAGCAAAATATGTTACTGCTTAAGCGTTAGTGATCTCCTAACACGAGGTGCAATGAAAAAGGATTTTTGCCAAAGCAAAATATGTTACTGCTTAAGTGTTAGCGATTTCCTAACACGAGGTGCAATGAAAAAGGATTTTTGCCAAAGCAAAATATGTTACTGCTTAAGCGTTAGCGATTTCCTAACACGGGGTCAAATGAGAAGTGATTTTTACAAAGCAAAATATGTTACTGTTCCACCCTACGAGTCCGTACCTACCAGACTTCGATACGACTGCCCGCAAGCGACAAACGTGATCACCAAAACCGCCTGTGCTCTCATCGAGTACAGGCTTTTTTTGACCTACGATCTGAGCCAGTTGTTCCGATGGTAAACATCATGGGCAATTTTGCATGTACGATGCTAATTTAGATATGGTTCAGGGTGTGTATGCAAACTCGTATACATGCCCTAAACAGCATGGAACGGAGCACGTCCCCTGTATTCTTTGCCTGAATAGTGTACGCCCTGATAAAAATAGCTTGCGCACATGCGCCAGAATGATTTTACATGGTGGTTATTCCACGGTCAGACAGATACAATAGAATGAGTAAAATGGGCTGAATACTACTGGTCTAATCATATGCTGTATAGCATAAATCAGTTATAAATCAGGCTGAGATGTATAACGATAACAGATGAGAAGGTACTTCAAAACAATATCAAAACAACACACAACAACACACAACAACATACAACAAAATGAAGCAACGGAGATACCATCGTATTTTATTATGTAATGTATAGGGAGAATGAACGTGTACCAGACTACAGCCAAAACGTTGAAGCGGCAGACGTATGAGCGGATTACTGCGCAGGATGACGTTTCCAAGCTTGAATTAATGAAAGATATTGATATTACGAGCAGCAGTTTGAATCGGGTGCTGGATGAATTGCTGCATGAAGGCTGGATTGTTGAATCCGGTTTAGGTCAATCGACTGGAGGACGAAAGCCTGTTCTATACCGAATGAATGCGCATAATCGGTATATTTTCGGATTGGATATTTCGCGGGTCTATTCGGTGCTCGGTTTGTATGATCTGCGGATGAACACATTGTATTCGCATCGTTGGTCGATGGATGAACGAATGACACCGGAGAAGCTAGTGGAAGAAGTCGGTCAGCAGATTCAACAGGTGCTCGCTGAGCGGCATATGAGTCGCCGCCGTATTCTCGGTATTGGCGTCGGTGCGGTGGGACCACTAGATCATGAGACCGGGATGATCCATCGTCCGATCTATTTTAATGCTAAAGGCTGGCAGCAGGTGCCGATCTGCCGCTTGCTCACAGAGCGTACAGAGTTGCCTGCGCTGCTGGATAACGGCACGAATACCGCTTTACTGGGCGAACACTGGGCGATGCGTGAAGACGATGCCCGTCATGTACTGTATGTGAATGCAGGAATGGGGATTCGATCAGCGTATTTATCGGATGGAAGGCTAATGCGTGGAGCGATGGATAAGGAAGGCGCGGTTGGACAAATGATCGTAGCTGCTGGAGGAGCAAGACTGCATGACCAGGGAAACTATGGTGCACTGGAAGCGTATGCGTCGATTCAAGCGCTGGAGCAGCAGGCACGGCAGCATAGCCGCATGGGTCTGGACGGGATAGCTATCCGATCGGAAAGTGAGAATCACCACGTTGGATCGATCGATATGCTCGATTGGGAACGGATTACGACTGCTTTGCAGCAGGGGGATACGACACTACAGGAGATGTTTCATCGTTCGGCAGGCTATATGGGAATTGGGCTGGCTAATTTGGTCAATACGTTGCAGCCAGAACGCGTTATTCTAGGAGGGGCGTTAATTCAAGCTGCTCCAGGCTACTACGATACAGCTGTCCATGTGGCGCAGCAGCAAATTTATGGTGAGCCTGCAACGTATCCACAATTTTCACGTGGGTATTTGCAGGAGCGTGCAGCATCGGTAGGCGCTGCGGTTATGGTGCTGGAACGGATGGACATGTGACTGCGCCTTATAATGTAAACATGTAAAGACGTAGATTAAAATGGTACAGAGCATGTAGTTAGCCTGTCATCAGATGGCGTTCTCTGTACGTGCGCGCATGGAAATACACAACGTGCATTACACTGATTGTGAGCGCAGTGCTGTGCTTCTAAGGGATCGCGTTTCGTGAATATCGTATGTTACTGTGGGGGACGATGCTGTAGTGAATGTCTGCCAATAGCCGCTACTCATGCAGTTATGATGCTGCATGAGTAGCGGCTATTGGGATTGGTGTATAGGTCAGCAAATGGATATTAGGATTCGAATTTAGCTCCATAGGCAGTAATTGCTTTTTTGTAGATGTTCAGTTCAGACATACCTGCATCGATTTTCTGATTCGCTTTATTCAGTATCGACAGTTGAAGCTTCGGACTGGACACATACTTTTTGAACAGTGTCATCCCTTCCAGATGTAAGGAGACCGCTTTGATATAATGGGTATGAATTTTGGCGAGCTGCACGCTTTCCGGCTTAATTTGTTTTAGACTGGCAAGGAATTTGGTGTAGTTCGGAATCACCGTATAGGTCAGTGCCGAATAGGCTTGTTTGCGGTTGGATGAAGTTACATAACGGAATTTGTTATACGTGTCGATCGCCTTATCTTCATATACTGCAATACGATCCAATTGATCGGCATAAGCAATCATCGCTTCAGCTTCGGCGAGTAGTGCAGGATCGATTTCTGACAGATCATCTTCGCCTGTCGTGACGTCTGGATCGGTAGCGGTCTCATCGCTCGCAGGTGGCTGAACGGTAGCGTCCGGGCTAGTCGTCGTTGTGGTTGCATCGGTCGAGGCTGCCTGTGCATAAGGGACAATCGCTGGTGTCGTCAAGCCAAGTACAACCGTTAGCGCGAGCAGGAGAGAAAGTTTCTTTTTCATGTGAATAAGCTCCTTTTATGTAAATAAAATAGTTACCTTATGTTGATCCGGATTCTGATCCAGTCATGGATCGGTGAATCCTAGCTGGGTGAATGACGGATCGGTACATCCAAGATTCGTAATTCTAAGATCCGTAATTCTAAGATCCGTAATTCGCGGATTAGCCAGTGATATAGCTGATAGGGTCTGCACAGCAGCGAATACAAATAAATTCATCTTGCCTTTACTTTATATGAATCGTTCGTATTCGCTGCTGTCCGATCACCTATCCCATCCAAGCTTTGTTGCTGTACAAGAGGCTTACACAAAATCGTCCAGTGAGGTTGTCGGAGTGATGTCTGTACTTGAAGAATCTCCTTCATAACTTTCATCATCCTCATAGCTTCCATCATCTTCATAACTCTCATCGTTCTCGTATTCATACAACGGTTCGAAGCGAACTTGATATTGATCCATATCGCTATAATATTGCTCAACGAGTGTGTTACCTGTAGTCAGCAGCGCTTGCGCTTTTTTCAGCAGTACTTTATTCATTTGAGTAGAGGATACATACTTTTTGTACAGTTTAAAAGCTTCCAGCTCCGCAGAAGCCCCTTTGACATACTGGGCATGAATTTTGGCAAGCTCGGCATTTTGCGGCTTGATCTGCTTTAATCCGGCGACAAACTTAATATAGTTTGGAATCACCGTGTAGGTCATCATTTGATATTCCTGCTTGCGATTAGCAGAGCTTACATATTCATTCGTATTATACGTTGCCCATGCTTTGTCCGAATAGTCCAATAATGAACCAAGCTCACCAAGATACGTATCGAACTGGTAGAACTCATCCAGTAATGCAGGATCGATATCATCCAGCGAACTGTCATCCCCATACGTATCGCCCTCTACATCGCCTTCCGTAGCCCCATCCTCACTCAAATCCATCGTGTACGTTCCATCCGGCGTGTTATCGCTGGAAGCTGCGAAAATCGGTGTCACAGGCATGGCGGCACTTCCGACAAATACAGCGGTCATCGTGAGCGTAAGCCATAGTTTTCTCATGATCATAACCCCTCTGCTCTGTATTGAATAGATTTTTGTTCAATTTAACATGGCATGTAAATAAAAGAAAGGATAAAAAAGTGACAAATCCTAGTTAATGGCATTTAAAACGAGCAATACAGCAAATAGGTTCAATCGTCTTATTTTCGTCTTTGATCGATTCTACCTACTCTATATATACCCAGGAAGAAAGGCCTGCTACCGCTATGAAGACCGATCATTTTACATGATGTATTCACGGATTGCGTATTCCGATTGAAGGTTAAAAGGTAATAAGCACCTAACTATCTTATATGGAACGAGGCGATACGACGTGACATCAACTTATGATCTGATCGTAATTGGAACCGGAAGTGCAGGAGCTTCTGCCGCGCAGCTTTGTCGTCAGCAAGGCTGGGAAGTCGCTATTATCGATGAACGGGAATATGGCGGAACCTGCGCCCTGCGCGGCTGCGATCCGAAAAAAGTGCTGGTTGGCGCTACCGATCTGGTTGAACGAACTGCACGTATGCGTGGCAAAGGTATACATGAAACTGCAACGATCGATTGGTCGGATCTGATGGCCTTTAAACGTACTTTTACCGAGCCAATGCCTGAAGCACATGAGCAGAAGTTACAGGAGGCAGGTATTCATACATTACATGGACAGGCCCATTTTACAGGTAAGCAGACGATTGAATTGAACGGACAGCAGCTCACCGGACGCCACATTCTGATTGCAACCGGAGCAGAGCCTACGCCGTTATCGATTCCGGGCGAGCAGTATATGACGAATAGCGATGGATTTTTAGGATTGGAGCATTTGCCAAAACAGATCGTCTTTGTCGGTGGTGGTTATATTTCGTTTGAATTTGCTCATATTGCTGCTCGTGCCGGGGCGAAGGTGCATATTTTGCATAGTAGTGATCGTCCGCTGACAGGCTTTGATCCTGAACAGGTGGAGGCACTGGTCGAATGCTCCAGAAAGGCAGGAATCGAAATTCATCTGAACGTAGAACTGGAATCGATTGAGTCCTTGCAGGCAGAAGCGGCATCAAGCGATACGGTTGTTGCCGCTTCGGACTCGACTTCAAGCGCTGAGCCGCATCAACCACGTTACCGGGTTAGCATCCGTTCTAAACAAGATCAGGACGGACAATCCAGCGCATCAGAGTCATGGCATCTCGAATGTGGACTGATCGTACACGGCGCTGGACGCAGACCGAATATTTATCACCTGGAGCTGGAACAAGGCGAAGTTCAATCCGAGAAAAAAGGTATTACCGTTAACGAGTATTTACAAAGTGTGAGCAATCCGCATGTGTATGCAGCTGGAGATTGCGCGGCATCGCCTGGACTTCCGTTAACGCCAATCGCTGGTCTGGAAGGGAAAATAGCGGCTCATAATATGCTACATGGCCATTCGCAAAAAGCCGAATATGCAGAGATTCCAAGTGTCGCTTTCACGATGCCACGCTTAGCTACCGTCGGCATATCCGAGCAGAACGCACTCAAGTTAGGCGAGCAGGTGAGCATCCAAACTTACGATATGTCCTCCTGGTATACGTACAAGCATACAGGTGAAGAAAAGGCGCTGGCTAAGATTATTTTGGACAAGCAAAAGCGCACTGTACTGGGTGCCCATCTGCTGAGCAGTGAAGCAGATGAACTGATTAATCATTTTGCGGTGGCGATTCGTCTTGGCTTGACGATTGACCAGCTCAAAAGTGTCATTTACGCGTATCCGACCGCTGCTTCTGATATTAGCTATATGCTGGATCTGGACAGCGATAAGGAATAATTGACGTACAATGGATCGGTGCAGCAGTCTGTATAGAAATCATGTTAGACCTTTATACAGAACTGAATATACAGGAACTCGTAGCTTATCTCAGATAAATTTAGGGAATACGTATTTAATAATCGCTTGCTGATGAATACTTGCAGGTAGGTTCAAACCTGATTTTTATTTAAGACATCCTACTAGTTATAAATAATAGCTATAACTAGTAGCTATACGTACTGGCTGTAAATAATAGTTACGACTACCCGCAACAAATCATAAATCCACTACGAAATACTCTACGATGCAATATTAAATAACCCAAAAGCCCACCTTGCGCTGAATCCAGCAAGATGGGCTTTTGGTACGACCTAACTTTTATTTACCGCTCGAACGTGTACGGCGGCTATTCATACGATTTAACAAAATACCAAGTGCAACGAGAGAAGCGCCTGCGATCCAGAATGGTGCATTGCTATCTTCACCTGTCTTCGGCAGCATCGGTACAGATGGATGCTTCACCGGAGTTGAAGGTTCGGACGGTACAGTCGTTCCCTGTGGGATCGGATCATCAGGGATCGGAATGTCTGGTGTCGTCTCTGGCGGTGTTGTTCCCTGTGGTACAGGATCATCCGTGATCGGAATATCTGGTTCTGGTGTCGTCGTCTCAGCTGTTGGTGGAACAGACGGCTGATCTGGAGTCACCGTACCCTGTGGTACAGGATCATCGTTGATTGGAATTGTTGTTTCTGGTGTTGTCGTTCCAGGTGTTGGATTGCTCGGATTACCTGGCGTCGTTGATGTTGATGGGCGATCCTTATCCGGCTTGGACGGCGTTGGTGTTACCGGTGTCGTCGTGCCTGGTGTAGGAGTCGGTGTTGGTGTAACTGGTGTTTTCGTATTCTTCAGTGTGATGACGAGTCCGTTTGCTGTTTGCTGATTCGTAGCATCAATCGTAATCGAATGCACGGTAGAATCGAGCACATAGCCCTGTGGAGCTGTAATTTCTTGCAGATTGTACGTGCCATATGGCAGTTGACCAAACAGCGCCTGTCCCTTTGCATCCGTTGTGACAACGATCGGTGCATTAGCGCCTGCTGCGTCCTGCAACTGGAATACGGCACCAGCCAGCACGATGGAAGCATCTGCGCTATCGACTTTGTTCACAAGCAGACTGCCTACAAGAGGTGGTGTTTTCGTATTCTTCAGTGTGATAACGAGTCCACTTGCTGTTTGCTGATTCGTAGCATCAATCGTAATCGAATGCACGGTAGAATCGAGCACATAGCCCTGTGGAGCTGTAATTTCTTGCAGATTGTACGTGCCATATGGCAGTTGACCAAACAGCGCCTGTCCCTTTGCATCCGTTGTGACAACGATCGGTGCATTAGCGCCTGCTGCATCCTGCAACTGGAATACGGCACCAGCCAGCACGATGGAAGCGTCCGCGCTATCGACTTTGTTCACAAGCAGACTGCCTACGACAGGTGGAGCTTTTGTATTGGTCAGTGTGATCGAAGCTACGTTGCCTCCTTGCTGATTCGCTGCATTGATCGTAACCGAATGTACGGTTGGATCAAGCACATAACCTGCTGGAGCCGTAACCTCCTTCAAATTATACGTGCCGTACAGCAACTGGGTGAACAGGATACGTCCCTGTGCATCGGTTTTCAGCGTAATCGGCGAACGTAAACCTAACGTATCTTGCAGCTGGAATACGGCACCAGCCAGCGAGATCGAAGCATCTGCGCTATCGACTTTGTGCAGGACCAGGTTACCGACAGCGCCGGAGCCTGTACCGCTTGCTGAAGAGCTACGTACGATAATTTCTTTGTTCGTTTGCACCGTTCCGGTCGTAATGCCATTACCGGTGAATTTCACACTATTGCTCACTTTATCGCGATCACCCGCCGTGATCAATGTAGCGTAATCGAGAATATAAGCGGATTGAATCGGTTTGTTAAACGATAGTTCGAATTTCTCCGGTGTGCCTGGAATAACAGACAACTTATAGTCTGTACCTTGAACCGCTTCTGTACCACGTTTCAATGTGCCATCTGTACCTACAGTCGCATTGTACAAATGGAACGAATCGGTCAGCAAAATCTGGTTTGGTGTCGGGGTATCAATAATTTTGGCATTTTCAACATACGATTGGCCGCGGTTAATATTGATCGTCCAATTGATGTTGTTCCCTTTTTGCTCACCTGATTTGTTAACATACTCGCCACCATTCGGAATACTCACATTGGCTGCCCACGGATAGTCGCCTTCATTTCCTTTGAGCACTGCTGCATTGTGCACGCTTTTCGGAATGACCTGTCCAGTCAATGTCGTTTTGAAAGTGATCCAGTATGCCGAGTTAATTGGCTTGGCAAAGTTGATTTGCAGTGTACCACCATTTGCTCCATTCGGTGGAGTCGTGACGGTATAATCTGCTGGATTCACCGGCGCGCTTTGCTCTACGCCATTCCACCAGCCGAGTAGTGTCATATTCGATACACTGAGTGAGCCAGGAACATAACTCTGTCCTGCTTCAATCGTATCGGTTAATACAGCATTCGTTAATTTCTTGTTGTTGTAGTTCGCTTTGATCGTCCATGTGATCTCTTTAGTGACCGCATTGTAGGTTCCGTCTTTGGAACCGTTGTTTACAGTCAGATCATCCGGCCAGAAGCGAGCTTCAGACGGGATTGTACGATAGCTACCATTTTCCTGCCAGTATAGTGCAGCGATGTTCTGGTACGATACTTCAGATTTGTTCTTTTTCCAATCCGCATCGAAAGTCGTGCGATACGTAATCGTAAGCGGCTCGCTAGGCGATTGGAGGAACGTGATGCGGAAGCCTGCACGCGCATCATTAACGGTAACGGTATACAGCGATGAAGGATAATCGCTACCGTTTGAACGAGTGATCTTCAATGTGTCTGGCAAGAACTCCAGACCACCATTTGGAAACTGATCATCGATCATTGCATTTTGCAGAGCCTGTCCCTGATTATCAAAAGCCAGCTTCCATGTCGCATCTTTGCGAATATAGTTCGCATCACTTAACGTTTTGACAAATGACAAGCCTTTCAGCGGTTGACTTGCAGACGCGCTCGTATTGCCTGCTGTCACTGTATTTTTAACGGTGTCGCTTTGAACAATTTGCCCTACTGGTGCTGTACTATACTTGATCGTATAGACCGTTTGGACATCTTTGTTAAATTGAAGATCAAAGCCAGCAGTACCGTTTTGCGCTGCTACGGTAGTCAACGTATAGTCTGTACCTTCGGTCAGCACATTTTTATTGCTGTCGTATACTTTTAAGGAACCTGCTACAAGCTGTTGCGAGCTATTGAAGCGGTCTTTCAAAATCGCCTGACTTTGCGGAATCGATTGGCTGTTCAGATTGTAACCGATCGACCAGTTAATCGTTCCTGTAGCCGAGTCATAGCTATCGACTTTTTTGCTCAAAAATTGCTGTTGCACCGTAACCTGTGCATTTGCTGTAGCGCTGCCGCTACTCGTGCTGAGACTGGCTGTGTTTTTGAATACCGTCTGTGCGTTATCGGTAATGGAAGTTACATAGATGACACGATACGCAGAACGGGTGGAGCTATCAAACGACAACTTGAACTGGCTATCGTCTGCGGTCAATGTGTAGCCTGAGCTAAGCTGCGAACCTTGACTCGTACTACCATCGACTTTCACATTCAGTGTGTACACTTGAATGCTTGATGGATCAAGCTTGAGTCCAGCCAGCATCGGATCGTTCAGTACGGCATTGTCGAGTTTCTCACCTGTCGTATTCAGATCGATCGTCCAGCGAATTTTGCCGCCGCTAATGGCAGCACCTTTTTTGCTGATCGTGTTGCCTTTAGCTGGCTTGAGATAGATAACGATCACTTCAGAGCTATCACCGAGTGGCACTGGAATCTTCACTTCGGTGCTGCCGCTTACCGTTTGCTTGCTCAGCGCAGTGCGGAATTGCATCGTACCGTGAATGTCGGAGTAGCGTTCAATCGTTGAATTGAATGTCACGGTCACATGACCGCTTTGTGTAGCATCGAAGCTACCTACGGATTGACCTCCGAAATCGAGTGATACATTGTTAATATCGTTGTAAAGCGTGAAATTGGAAGGCAGATCGAATTCGAATGTCGATCCTGCTTTGTAAGAGCCGTCTTCCGGTAAAGACCATTTGTAGTTCAGATTAATCGGTGCATCCGGGTCAATGGCAGCTCCTGAACCATCCCCTTTAATGACATTGCCATTCGCGTCCGTCAAAAAGGCATCGGTTAAAATGCTTTTCTTCGCTGCTGGCGTAGTCGATTGCGCCGCAGCCGCCGGTATAGATGGATCAGTCGTCGATGATCCGTCGGTTTTGCCTGGCGTTGGTGTGGGCCCGCCATTTCCATACGTGTCTGATTGAACAGTCGGTGTAGAAGCATCTGGTGCTGGTGAACTGGAGTCGTTCGCCGTCGTAGGTGTGGACATGTTGTTGTCGGCATACGTTAGCGTAGGTGTGATTGTACCGGTCATCAATAGAATGACAGTGATCATTAATACACTAACTTTCTTAAATAGGTGCATACAAAACCCCTTTCTTATGTAGTTAATAGATGGTGGTAGTCAGCTCGAAGTATTCTTTCCGTCTGCTAATCACTACGACTTATAGCGCTAACAGGAAATTGGAATCGATGTAGTAACTATCTATTTACTTGCAACTATGCAATGAATAAATAGTTAATTTCTGTAAGGTGACCTACTTGATTATACTCTATCGAATCGATTGATGTAATATGCTTATTAATGAATTTAGTAAATAATTTTCAGGATAGTTTGCCACCTTACTATAGTTCCAATGACCCACTAGGTTTAACAAGTCGTATGAACTATTAAAGCTATGCAGTTTATGGTGAAACATGGTAAAAAATGTACATTTATCCTTGCTAAGTTGCTTCTTCCTGTAAGTCGTAGGCTGTGATTCGAATCGGTACAGGTTTGGAAAGACCGTTGTTTGGGGTATAAGGTCATATGAGCGATGTAGCATGCTTGCGAATACGGACATTATTAGCGAGAGGAGTTTTTTCGTATGAAGAATCGATTATGGATGGGAACTGCTGCGGCAGTTTTATTGTCAGGTGTAATCGCTGGATGTGGCGACACCAATAAAGAGGCAAGTCAGAGCAGCGATCCAACCGCACCTCTACAAAGTGCAAGTGAGGCAACTCCAGAGGATACTGGACAGGCGAACACGAATGCACAAACACTGGAGGGCGATTTCCGTCAGTATTCCACTGATCCGAACAAGAGCGATTCAAGCTCGGATTATAACGTAGTTGGTAAATATGTATCTGAGAATGGGGATACGATGACCCTTGATGTGGGTGGTAATCAGCTTGTCATTCCAAAAAGCAATTCGTATGAACCAGCAGCTGGCTTGCCAACCTCGGTAGATTTGCCCGGTCAGGAAGTAAGTGTAACGCTGAATGCACAGGATAGCACAATCGCTACCGCACAACTTGCCAAAGATGCGAATGATATGGACAATTCGCAACGTGATATCGCCGGACAATTCGTATCTGAAACAGATACCGAAGTCGTCATCAAGCAAGGCACCGACGAGAAGAAGTATAAAAAAGCAGCCAACTTTGAAGGTACAGACGGCCCAGCCAATGAGCGTAAAGCTGGTACAACGGTACGTGTCGATCTGGATCAAGACGGTAATGTCGTGCGTGTACGTGGCGAGTATCAGGATGGTAGTAGCGTAGGCGATTGATTCTACGCGTCTACACGTAGCGGTTCCATAGAAGGTCATCAAAGTATCCACATGTGGATAAATGATTTCTGTGACAGCTACAGTTTTTTACAGCCACAGTATAATGTAACGACCATTGTGTCGTGATAATATACCGACAATTGTACGTGCATAACCGAATGTATGTGCATAACCGAAATGAGTGTACGAGCAATTGAAATAAGTATGCGAGCAGTCTAAAAAGCCATTCCCGATCCGATGGGCAGTATTGCCTTCGATAAAAGGAATGGCTTTTTGTATGACTAGGATACGATTCAAATCACGGTTCAGATCGCTTCCAGCAAAATCGCAGCAAATTGTTCAAGGAACTGCTGATCCTGTTCATCAAAGCGATTTTTCAGCGGGCTATCGATATCGATCACACCGATCAGCTCATCACCACGAACGAGCGGAACGACGATCTCGCTGTTCGAAGCCGCATCGCAGGCGATATGACCTGGAAATTCATGCACATCTGCAATGAGCAGGGTGCGGCGTTCCGCAGCGGCGGTTCCGCATACTCCTTTGCCAAGTGGAATACGGATGCATGCAGGCAATCCTTGAAAAGGACCGAGTACAAGCTCTTTACCATCATACAGATAGAAGCCCGTCCAGTTCGTATCTTGCAGAAACTGCTTCAGCAGCGCAGACGCATTCGACAGATTGGCAATACGATCACTTTCGTCATGAATTAGTGCTTTGAGCTGGCTCAGGGCAGTGGCATATTGCTCTTCACGGGAGCCAGTGTACGCTATATTTTCAAACATGGAGATCACCTTTTTCATATAAATTTATCGCCTGTCACAGGTTGATGCTGCAACTGGATCATGGATGGACGTGTATGTTCTAGTATACCGCTGCGCTATGATTTTGCCAATGAAGATAGGGAAAAGATCAAGGTTTAAGCTAACTATTAAAATCACTTATGATGTAAGGTAAAATTTGGAATATAGAGTGAAAATATGTTTACGTGACTGGCTAGCAGGGTAAGTACAGCATGAATCAAATCGGTTTTCGGACCTTTGTACATCTGTTCAACTCTAATATCAATGAATCGACTGGAAGGAGAGAAGGGTATATGCATGCGGAGGTACAAAATTTGTTTGTTCGGATTCATATGCTGCATCAGGCGAATCAGCACAAACTGACGATTGCCGATATGCAACCTGTGTTGGAAAATTGGGGCTATCGTGTCGGTGATCGTGAGGTCAAGCAGCAACTTGAGCATCTGACCGCCGAAAATATGCTAACCGTAAGCGGTGAAGAATATCGCATTACAGGTACTGGCATCGGTGAGCTGCGCGAGATTCGCAAACGTCTGGCTATGCTATGTAGCGAGGTAGTATCTGCGGATACCGGCAATTCTCCAGAGCGTGCTCGCTCGTCCAAGCCCCAATCTTCCGTCGTCGTTTAAGTGTCGTATGCAGATAGAAGTCTGTGATCAGACAGCGCATCTTCATTAGGCGATGCCACTGAAAACGGCTTGATGCTACATACTGTGGTAGTAACTCTGGCAAGTTGCCGGTATTCGTTCCCGATGGAGCGGATACCGGTTTTTGACGTGTATATGCTTGCCTTGTCTCCTGCCTCCTATCGTAAGGAGTCGCGATATCTTTAGTCTATAGAGTGACGATATAAATTAAATGTATAAGCTGTAAAAGCAGTAAAAGCTGTAAAAGCAGTAAAAGCTGTAAAGCAGTAAAGCTGTATAAGCGATATTAAATAACTGTGTAATAGATATGAGTAACTGTATAGGTGAGATCAATTAACTGTATAGTGGCTATCAAAATAGTAGATATCCAGTAATGATGTAATAGGAACAACTAGAAAACCTCCTATCTTCCTCTCCTCAAAATCTAATCGCGAGCGTGTAAACATTGTCCAGGCATCTATTGCGTAAATGACAGCCATGCGGTATTCTAACACCGATTGTTGAGTACAGGGAGTGAGAACGATTGGAGTTACAAAAACATAGATGGTTATACCGTATGGACCCGTTAACCAAAATCGTACTGTTGCTATGCGTCTCCGTGCTGGCTGTACATATCGGGCATGCTGTGCCACAGCTGATCCTGTTTGCCAGCGTATGGCTGGCGATATGGTGGGGATCAGGGCAGGTCATCGGTCGTCCGCTGTTCAAACTGCTGCTTGTGATCGGCATACCGTATTTTGTATTATCGTTGTTGTCGGTGCGGACAGGCACTGTACTATGGCAAGCAGGGGCGCTACACATTACATCGGATGGACTCGATTATGGCGCGGTGATGACGCTGCGAATCTTCATTCTCTGCATGACCTCTGTAGCTTTATCGCTAACAACGAGTTATCGGGAGCTGGTCAGTGCGCTTGTACAAAAGCTAAAAGTGCCCTATCGATTTGCATATGGGTTGGCGCTGGCATTAACATTTCTGCCGTTGTTGCGTGAGGAAGCAAAGCTGGCGCTGGCAGCACGGCGGCTGCGTGGCGAGCGTCGTGGACGTGGGCTGGAAGCGATTCGGCAAAATCGAGAGTATGTGGGTTCGGTATTTACCGGAGCGGTGCGCCGCATTCAGCATATTGCTGGAGCAATGGATGCGAAAGGATTTGGCGCATATCCAGACCGTACATTTTATCGTCCATTTGTGCTTCCAGCATCGGCGATTCCAACGATGCTGAGCGGTGTAATCCTGACGATCATCGCCTGCATGATGCTATGATCTATAAAAAAAGAGATTGACTTCTGTGTATTGTTAACCTAAATTATAATTCGTGGTTAACAATACAGGTGTGTTATAACGCATGCCGCAAGGAGAGAATGTATGAGTACCCCAATTCAAAACACAATGAACAAAACGTTTCAGGCATTCACAACGATGGATATCGTACTGATGGCATTACTGGCTACAGCGAACGCGGTCATGACGATGTATATGTCCGGCGTGAATCAGCTGCTCAGCAGTCTGGGCGGTCCGATTCTTACATCGACCATTACAGGCTTGTATATGGTATATGGATTGCTGGCTTATTATATTATTCGCAAGCCGGGTACGGCGGTGATCACATATGCACTTGGTGCACTGGTGCAGAGCTTTGTCGGTACGTCTTATGGAATCATTTCGGCGCTGGCAGCAGCGGTATGTTATATGGTCGTGGCAGAAATTATTTTCGCCATGTTGCGTTATCGTAACTGGTCGACAGGCGTGATGATGCTTGTGGGCGGTGCGATGGTGCCGATCTGGTTTATCGTGGCGATTCAATTGTTCGGATATAGCAAATTTGGCTTTGGTGTACTGGCGATTGCGATGGTTATTCGTATTGTGAGTGGTGTATTGCTCTGTGGATGGCTAACGATCGGACTTGCACGCGCACTGGGCAAAACTGGACTGCTGCGTCGTTTTGCAGCTTTTTCAAGTGGACGTTAATATGACGGCATCCTCTTCAACAGCAGCGATATCCGAGCCGGCGATTTTGCTCAAGGATGTGCATTATGTGCATGAAGGTAGCAGCCAGCCAGCGATTCAAGGATTATCGTTAACGGTGCTAGCCGGTGAATGGGTAGCGATTATTGGCGCGAGCGGGAGTGGCAAATCAACCGTCTGTCGTCTGATCAATGGACAGTTGCCCCGACTTGCTGGCGGACAACGAGATGGACTTGTACATGTGCATGGATTCGATCCTGCATTTGCGCCGCCAGGTGAACTAGTCGATGTGCTCGGTACGCTTGGACAGGACCCGGATGCCGAGCTGGTCGTCGGTACGGTAGAGGATGAACTGGCATTTGGGCCGGAAAATCTGCGACTGCCTGCTGCGGAGATTGGCGCGCGTATTGATCGGCTGACCGATGAACTGGAGCTAGAGCATGTGCGTTCACAGGCGGTACATTGCCTGTCAGGCGGACAACGTCAACGTACAGCACTTGGCGCGGTGCTGGCGATGGAGCCAGAATTGCTCGTACTGGATGAGCCAGCAGCGAGCCTTGATCCGTTAGGCAGACAGCGTGTTGCCAGCATGATTCAGCGCTGGCATCGTAAAGGCAGAACACTCGTTACTGCATCTGCACGCTGGGATGAGCTGGCAGATGCAGCCGATCGTATGATAATTATCGATGCTGGAAAAGTTCTATTAGACGGACAACCTGCCGCTGTCAAGCAAGAGCATCGTGCTCTGCTGGAACAGTTGTTTATTTTACCGTCAGAATCTGTTTCTTCTATAGAAGAGTCGGTAGAAGACAGGACAGAAGGATTGGCAAAAGAAATGCCAGAAGAATGGGGAACAGCAACAACGTACAGGTCGGCTCAACAGACTGTAGCAGATTGTGCGCGCGTACCGCACACAGATCATACAGAACGGACAGAAGAAAGTATATCGCCCGTGATAAAGCGCTCGGCCAGGTCTGCCGATGCCAAGCATCAATCTGCGGTAGTGGAGATCAAACAGTTGAGCTATACGTATCCGGGTACAGCGATGCCTGCATTACGGGATATTCATTTGCAGCTGTTTGCCGGTGAAATGACATTGTTATGCGGCGCTAACGGTTCGGGCAAAACGACATTAACTCGTCTGCTGTCCGGTCTATTGCAGCCGTCCGCAGGGATGATTTATCGTGGAACACATGATACGTACAAAGATAAGCTGGACAAGCGAGCACGTGATACCGCGTATTTGTTCCAGCATCCTGATCATCAGTGGATCGCAGCGACGGTATGGGAAGAATGCTGCTTCGGTCTGCGTGCAGAGTTAGGTCTACGCCGTCATGAAGCATTACCAGAAACGTATTACCCACAGGTGGAACGAATACTGAAGCGGATCGGTTTGCTGGAGCAGCGCGATGCTTCGCCATATAGCTTGAGCGGCGGACAAAAGCGTTTGCTGGCCGCGGCCGCACAGTTTCTGCTAGATCGTCCGTTGTATATTTTAGATGAGCCTGGATCGGCAGCGGACTATTTTACAATTACGTGCTTGCTGGAGTTGTGTAGGGATGCGATTCAGCGTGGCGCTTCGTTGCTAGTCGTTACCCATGAGCCGGAGTTATTCCGTCGTGATGCGTCTCGTATTTGCACATTAGAGCAGGGACAGATGAGCGTTTCTTTACTATAGAGCATGCAAGTTACTCATATCGCAGCCGAGTCGGAGCGATATAGAAGATGGTAGTAAAGCTATACAGAAGACAGATAGAAGCTGTATGGTTATTGTGTGTGAGCCGTGCAGTGTAGCTGATGGAAAAGCGCTACTCTGCGCGGACAATCGCTGATCTTGTGCCCACCAGAGTCGTTGCCGCACAGATCAGGCGCTATCGCCATCGGTGTAGAATCAATCATTACGTATAAAGTATAAGAAAAACGGATAAGAAAAACGGATGTCCCATCAAGGGGCATCCGTTTTTTGCTGGCGGTTTATTTCGGATTCGTCGTGCGTAATCTCAAGGCAAGGGACATCATATAGACTACATGCTTTGCCTATGATTATCTGCCTATTATTTACGCATCGATGGAGACAAGCGCTCGGCTTCCATGCCAAGCTTTTTCAGCAAATAGATCATCTGCTCTTTTTCCTGTACATTCAGTCCGCTCAAAGCGAAGTTCAGACGTTCCTCGTACTTCGGATAAATATCATCCATCATTGCACGTCCTTGATCAGTCAGTTCGGCATAGATCACACGGCGATCGGTTGGGCACGGATGTCGGCGTAGTAGGCCGCCATGCTCCAGCTTATCGATCACATACGTAACATTGCCACTCTGTAGCAACAACTTCGCACCGATCTGCTGGATGGGCTGTGCACCTTTAAAATATAAAACCTCCATAACAGAGAATGCGGTGGAGTTGAAGCCTTCGATCTTGCTACCTGCTATAGCGTGCTCGCTCAGGCTTTTAAAAGCTTTGGCAAAAACGCGGTACAGATGCATGGACTGCTCGGTATTATTCATGGACATATTAATCATGATACGGTCACCCTTTCTGTATGGAATCATTACGGTATCCTATCTATTGCAACAAATGTTGAAGGAGTTATGATTTCTATCTTTATCTTACCTGCAATTAAAACTAAAAAATGTGTGATTTGTCACAATGCCGTGCATTTTAAATATTAAATTTAAGGATTAAATTTCAGTTAAACGGTAAGCGAAGTGTTCTGTATTTCACAATTGACGCTTATCATATAGGCCTGGTAGCAAAATGAAAGTTCACATGTTGTGGATAAATGAATGAACATCCATTTTCGTAACGACGCATACACTGGAAAAAATCTGTGTGCAAGATGTGTATACGCTGTGGAAAAGTGGATAAATACTGTGGATAAACTTGTGAATAATTAAAATGAAGTATGGTTAAGCGCACTCATTTGCATAAAATCCACAGTTTATACACGGTGTGAGGATAAAATAGCTCCAAATCAACTTTTTATTCACATGCCTAATTGCATAATTATATCGCGCTCTGTATAGTATGGAAGTATTTTACTAATTTCTATCCTCAGGCTGTGTATAACTTGTTAATAACTTGTGCGTAAGCACTTAATATCTGGTACTAATTTGTGTATAGCTTGTTGGTAACTTATCGATGCGTTTACAAAACGTTTACGTAAAAATTGCACAAATATCCAATCCCGTTAATGTTGAAGCGTTAAAGTGGATAACAAGCATTCGAGGCTACCGGCAGCGACCGGAAATAACGAACTGGAGATAACGCCAATGAGAGATGACTTCCTAACAACCGCACATGAATCGGGTCGGACTGGTTATCGTGAAATTGTATCGAGCTTTCATCGTCCTAACGGACGTACAATGATCGCAGCCCATCGTGGCGATTGGAGACATGCACCGGAAAATTCGCTGGCAGCGATTCAATATTCGATCGTCGCACGCGCGGATCTGATTGAGATTGATGTACAACAAACACGTGATGGCGCATTTGTGTTAATGCATGATGAAACGGTAGATCGGATGACGAATGGTAGCGGCGCGGTTGCCGACATGACACTTGCTGAACTGCGTGCACTACGGCTACGTCCCTATCAGGGCGGATCGGCGAAGCTATTGACCAACTATACGATTCCAACGCTGGAAGAGGTGATGATCCTTGTACGCAATAAGGTGATGATTAATCTGGATAAATGCTGGCGCTGGCGTGATGACATTTATCCGATTCTGGAGCGAACCGGAACGGTACAGCAAACGTTATTCAAAAGCACAGCAGAACCGGAAGAAATTCACCGTTTTATTCACAGTGTGGATGAGCAGCCGCTGTACATGCACATTTTGGACAGTACAAATGAGCAGCACGCGGTGCAGATCGAGGAGATTTGTCGCTATGTCAAACCGCAGGCGGTAGAGATTTGTTTTGAACGAGCAGATAGTCCGCTTGTCGCTCCGGACGTACTGCATGCGATTCAGCAACATCATTGCCGATTATGGGTGAATACGATGTGGGATTCGTTGTGTGCGAGTCAATCGGAACTAGGCGATGCAGAAGTGAACTGGCAGGCGCATAGACAGCAGGGATTTAATATAATTCAGACGGATGAGGCGGAGAAGTTGCGTCGTTATTTGGATGAAGTGGAGCATGCGGACAGGATGGCGCAGCGTTCGGTAAAAGTGGAGTAGAGGAGTTTGACACAGTAGTAGAGGGTACTATGCGGCCTGTTGTAATCCGTATTATATATGCTCAGATAGGCTGGATAATTTAGTATTAAAGCTATAATTAAGATGAAGACTTCAAAAGTAAAGACTTCCAGGTTACCCCTATAGGGTGCTGGAGGTCTTTTTGTTATCAAGTAATCAACGAAAGGAATAGTGTACAAGGATATCCTATAGTAGTATGCATAGTTTTAGCATTATTATTAGAATTAGATGGATAGGATTGTTGCTATAACATACGCCATTAATAAGTTGGATTTAATGTGTATAAATTTTCAATAAAAAGGATTAGGAAGGAAATGAAGATTGATATGTAACTAATTCCGTAATATACTATATTTAATTTCATCTATCATCCTATTGATGAAAGGATGGTCAGCTTTCTTCATAAATTTATTTAAGCTATTCTAGGAGGAGGATTTGTGCAAAACGTCGCTAAATTTGCTCTGTCCATCGTATTATTTGCAGTTTCGATCCCTTCGTTAAGTGTAAAAGCAGAGGAGGTGCAATCTTCTCCTGATTACAGTCAGTACATCAAAGAAGCGATTGAACAGGAAATTTTACTGGACAGGGGAGCACCAGCTAGTAGTAAAGGAATATCTAAACTTAATGACTCTCAATTTAACTTAGCAGTAGACAATATTGAAGCAACTCCAAGTGTCACAACTGCTACAAAACAAAAAATAGCACAGTTAGAAAATGCAAATGTTGTTGTCATGGATATGAATGAAAATGGAGAGTTAGTAAGTGCAACCTCTTCAAAAGATGGCGATATTAAATCAAACTTTGAAGAAGTAACAACAGCAACTCAGACTACATACAATGATTATTCAAATGCTACAGTGACTAACCTAACCTATGGATTAGTTGCTACCAACAAACTTGGATTCACTACTCAAGCATTGATCAGTAACCAGGGTAACACTTCTGGTAAAGAAACTGGTGCATTCCATCGTTTGCAAACACCTGCTAGTTCCGCCAAGGCTATTTACAACGGAGTGGTTGCCGATTCTATTGTACTACCTACTTATAATATTGAAGGTGCTACAAATCTTGGTGAAACGGCCTACATGTACACAGGAGTTGATGATTTTGCTGAAGTGGGTTTCGAGTCAGTAAAGTCTCAATCAACTCCTACAGGATGGTATCCTTTTTTTCACGCTAAAGCGGATCATAGTATAGCAAGTGGAGATGATAACGGCTACAAGCCATCATCAAATGTTACTTATGTAGATCGCAGCAAGAAATTTGTTAATGGTGCTACAGTAAGTGGCTATAAAGTTTATTACTATAGTACAGATAGCACATTAACTATTCGAGAACAGATTAACTATTCAGATATTTATGTAGTACGTTTTACAGGAAAGACTAGTGTAGGCCGATCAGTTAAACGCTTAACTGCTATCGCAATGAATGGAAATCCTCCAGTTAATGCGCCATTTCACTATGGGTTTACTACACCTGTTGTTTGGAATAATATGAGATTTTTAACAAATAACAGCGCTAGTTCGGTGTATCCAAGCTCAGTGGCAAGCTTAAATAATGATGTATGGGTGCATGGAGGTAAAATTAATTACATGAATAATACTTCTTCTCATACAGAACAATACACATTTTCTGTAAATTAAAATAAAGGAGCCACTTAGTATGATTAGAAAAGTAATTGTTCCTCTTTTTTTAGTATGTTCATTACTTATTACGAGTAATCTAGTTGATGCTAGAGCTATTTTTAGTATCAGAGTGCAAGTGAATGGTTCTCCGATTAGC
This sequence comes from Paenibacillus wenxiniae, assembly GCF_039822605.1. Taxonomy (NCBI): domain Bacteria; kingdom Bacillati; phylum Bacillota; class Bacilli; order Caryophanales; family Paenibacillaceae; genus Paenibacillus; species Paenibacillus wenxiniae. The sequence continues at coordinate 125,738 of NZ_JBCGUH010000003.1, read as the reverse complement.
CTTGAGTCAGGCAGTACAGATGCGGAACCGTATATTGAACAGGAAACCAATACTGCTTATGTTCCGCTTCGCTTTATTTCTCAAAACTTGGGTGGTAAAGTGAGTTGGGATCGTTCTAAGCAGCAAGTAACGATCCTATCGGATGAAGGCACTGTTACTACATTGGTGGTAGGCAGCAAAGTTGCTTATGTTAACAACGAGAAGAAGACATTATCTGATGCTCCATTTATGTTGCATTATCCAAATAGAATTATTGTTCCGCTCCGATTTGTTTCTGAAGTTTTAGGAGCGACAGTAGATGCTACGAAATCAAGTGATGGTATGTTGCATGTAAATATTACAATGACTAAATAAGCAAATATAAACAGCCGCCTTCTTAACATTGGCGGCTGTTTATATTTTAGTGTTTTTCATCTAGCTTTAAAAAGGATTTCAGTGTTGTAATCAAAGTGATTGTATATTGTGACGCTACAATTACTTTGATACATAGATGAATATATTCATTCTCAAAAGTTTACATTATACAAACTTTACTATAATATGTGATTATTTTTATATAAATATAAGGCTGAAAGCTGCCGTTTTTCATTTAAGCATCACCTTACACTAGCGCCTGTACCGCCTCAGCAGCGCTGCGGCCTGCCGCATGACCGGTTGTAAACGCAGCGGTAATATTGTAGCCGCCTGTATACCCGTGAATATCTAACACTTCACCGCAAAAATACAGCCCTGGCATCATCTTCGATTCCATCGTCTGTGGATGAATTTCTTTCAAATTCACACCGCCACCGGTGACAAACGCTTCTTTGATCGACAGCGTGCCATGAATGGCGACCGGGAATGCCTTGATCAGGCGAGCCAGCTCCATCCATTGCTGTTTCGGAATATGATCATAGGTGATATCGCCGGAGATGCCTGATTTTTGCAATAACAGTGGAATCAGTCGTTCAGGCACATACCCTTTAATTACATTTTTAACCGCTTTGCGTGATTCCTGCTCTGCCAGCTGTAATGTTTCACGATACACATCGTCGGTACTGCGGTCAGGCAGCAGATCAATCGTGAGCTGCACAGCGGTGACCGGAAACTTTTTCAGCGCTTTGACAACGTATTGACTGCAACGTAGCGCAGCAGGGCCAGAGATACCAAAGTGGGTGAACAGCATATCTCCCTCGTGCATGATCAGCTTCTTGCCCTTCGGATTCCACACGGTCAATGCGACATCGCGCAGAGAGAGTCCCTGTAGTTCCTTGCTCTGGATAAATGCTTCCGGCGAGGTGAGCGGAACTTCGGTCGGATACAGTTCGGTAATCGTATGACCGGCTTGTTCTGCCCACGGATAACCGTCGCCTTCAGAGCCGGTTTGGGGAACCGATTTGCCGCCGACCGCGATAATGACCGCTTTGCTTCGCAGTCGCTCGCCTGAACGTAGCCGCACACCTGCTACAGCTCCATCTTCATACAACACCTCAGCGACCGGACTGTTCACTCGAATTTCCACGCCCTGTGCGCGTACTCTGCTCACCAGCGCATCAACAACCGTCTTGGCTTTGTCCGATATCGGGAACATCCGACCGTTATCTTCTTCTTTTAGAGCGATACCCATATCTTCAAAAAAGCGCATAATGTCCAGATTGCTAAAATTCGCCAGCGCACTATGCAGAAAGCGTCCGTTACCCGGAATGTATTTGATTAATTCGTCAATTTCCTTTGCATTGGTGACGTTACAGCGTCCACCACCGGAGATGCCCAGCTTACGTCCCAGTTTGTTGCCTTTGTCCACAAGCAGTACGCGTGCGCCATGCTCACTTGCCGCCACACTTGCCATCAGACCAGCGGAACCGCCGCCGATCACAATAATATCGTATTTCAAACGTAATCGTTCCTTTATATACATAATATGAAGCTATCTCTATAGTATACCATGAACGAACGAGAGTCAGTGTTCGGTTTGCTATTTTCCTGAAAAATGTTGTTCGATATTTGTAATATTGATTGAATAATTGCACACTAAATGATTTATACTAATGAGTAATACACCAATAAATAAATCATACACCAATAAAAATATGAGTTGGAAATATTGGTAGGAGCTACTATATATTGTAATGGAAAGCAGGCTATGTTTTAATCGAACTAAGACAGAGACTAGAGGAGGGGCGCACCATCATTATTGCGATCAAAGAAATTCTGCTGCAAATGCTCACTGTGGGCTCCTCTGTATTTATTTTTTCAACTGTTGTAGAACGTAGTGGTGATGATGCTCTGCAAGATAATCGTCTCAAATGGCGGGGCTATGCTCCGGTGCTCTTGATTTCGTTTGCGTGTAGTATTGTCATTGGTTGGCTGCTGACGATCTATAGCGCCGTAGATGTACAAATTTCGTTAAGCGCGGTCTCGTTTATGGTGGGCGTGCTGTATCTAGGCGCAAAGCGCGGACTTGTACTATTTATATTAAGTATAGTGATGTACTGGTTGATCAATACCGATCATTATGTAAGCGATCTATTGATTCAGACGGGTGCCTTCGTATACCCGATTGCAGGGCTATGCGCACCTCTATTTCAACGTTCTTCGTTGCGTATGAAGCGTACAATTGTGCTTGTATTAGTTGTAGTAGGTGTTGTGATCAGTCTGATGATCCTGTTGATTGAACAGCGGCTTCAGCATATGGGCGGCTCGTTATGGATACTGATCGGGTTAATTATGATTTCAGGTGTGATTGTAGGCGATTATTGTGTGCAGGCGATTGAGCGTGTGATGGAACGTAAGCAGATTAGTCAACAGATGATGGATCTGTCCAATCGCGTGATGCTGGAAGCGGAGAAGCTACGCCAGCTGATGAACGTCGCGCCGATGATGATCACATCGATTGATGCGGACGGATATATTACAGCTATTAATGATGCGGCGTTAACACAATTGCGGCGTGCGCTGCCAGATGCCAAGCGTGAACAAATCGGCGAAATATGCCTGTTTAAACTCGAAGGAGCACAGCTGACAGAAGGTCTAGCCGCTACGATGAATATGATCGAACGTTCCAGACAAAGCCATGCCAATGAAAGTGAAATTTTACGATTGGAACATGCGGTTTTATATATGAATGTAGCTCCGTTATGGTATGAGCCAGGTGAGCGTGTGACTGGATTTGTCATTGTCGGTCAGGATGTTACCGAAATGGAAAATCTGCGCAGTGAGCTAAGCCATGTGGAGCAGCTCAGTCTGGTCGGGAAAATGGCGGCTAGCATCACGCATGAGATTCGTAATCCGATGGCAGTGGTGCGCGGTTTCCTGCAATTGATGAAGGAGAAAAGCCCGTCCTCTCTCGATCATTATTATATGATCGTGATGGAGGAATTGGATCGTGCGAATAGTATCATTAACGACTTCCTGTCCCTTGCTCAGAATCGGGTCGTGGAGAAAGAGCCGGGTGATCTGAATGCGATTATCCATGAGTTGTTGCCGTTGATGTGGGCAGATGCGAATCTGCGTGGACAGTCGATTATTTTTTGCCCGCATGAACAGCTGCCGCGCATTGGTATGAATTCGCGCGAGATCAAGCAACTGATCTTGAATCTGGTGCGTAACGGGATGGAAGCGATGGGCGATAGCGGTGAAATGAAGCTCGAAACCGATCTGGTGAACGGTGAAGTGGTCATGCGCATCGGCGATACAGGACCGGGTATTCCGGCAGATAAGCTGGATAAGCTGTTCGAACCGTTTTATACGACCAAGTCCAAAGGGACAGGGCTGGGGCTATCGCTCTGTCTGAGCATTGCGGAGCGACATCATGGCCGGATTGTAGTGGATTCGGTTGCAGGGGAAGGCACGGTCTTTTCGGTTATTTTCGAACAACTGGCTACAGATGAGGAAACGGGAATGGTAGCGGAAGAAGATGAGAATTAAGGCGGTTTTTTATTGAAAATCGCTTCTCCGGCGGTGGTATTATGCCAGAACCTGTGTATAATAGAGGTAATGCTTATTAAAAGTAAGGAGTGAACTTCAATGTCAATGTCATTTGATCAATATATGCGTGATATGGTACAACCTATGCGTGACGAGCTGACCAGCATCGGTATTCAAGAACTGCGTACACCGGAAGAAGTAGAGCAAACGCTGGAAAATGCGAAAGGTACAACACTGATCGTAATCAATTCCGTATGTGGCTGTGCCGCAGGTCAATGCCGTCCAGGCGTTGCGCATGCACTGCAACGCGATGTGAAGCCAGATAACCTGTACACCGTATTTGCAGGCCAAGACAAGGAAGCAACGGCGAAGGCGCGCGAATATTTCGCACCGTTCCCACCATCTTCCCCATCGATCGCGCTGCTGAAAGACGGCGAACTCGTTCATTTTATCGAGCGTCACCAGATCGAGAACAATTCCGCAGAAGATATCTCGATCGCGCTGAATGATGCTTTCGAAAAATACTGCTTGTAAGTCTTAGCTAGATTCCAAATCCTGCAACTATCACACCATGTGATGTTGCAGGATTTGCTTGTTTATGGGTATATATAATAGAGAAACGTTCAGAACAGCAGAAGGAGTGGATAACAGTTATGAGTATGCAGCAGCAAATTATTGATGATCTGAAAGTAAAGCCAACGATTGATCCGGAAGCGGAAATTCGCAAACGGGTAGATTTTCTCAAATCATATATTGAAAAATCCGGTTCTCACGGCTTGCTGATCGCGATCAGTGGCGGCATTGATAGTGCGGTAGCGACAGGACTGTGCAAGCAGGCAACGGATGAACTGACCGAGGAAAAAGGCACCGAGTACAAAACGGTCGGTGTTTTCCAGCCGTACAGCACGCAATCCGATATCGATGATAGCTATGCAGTAGCCGAAGCGTTCAATTTGAAATATAAAGTGGAAACGAATGTGCACAAAGCAGTTGACGCGATCGAAGAAACGGTCAACAGCGTGATGCCACATCTGGAGCAAGACGCGATCAGCCCGCAGGCAAAAGGCAATATCAAAGCGAGAACACGTATGGTCGTGCAATATGCGATTGCCAACTCACTCAATCTGCTCGTTGTCGGTACAGACCACGCGTCTGAGGCGATTACAGGCTTCTTTACTAAATACGGTGACGGTGCAGTCGACATTACGCCACTGAGCACGCTGGACAAACGTCAGGTGCGCGAACTGGCTTCTCATTTGAGCGTACCACAATCCGTATTGGATAAAGCGCCATCTGCTGGCCTGTGGGAAAATCAAACGGATGAGTCGGAGCTGGGTATCACTTATGCGGACAACTGCGATTATCTGGAAGGCAAAGAGGTAGCGACTGAAGTAGCCCAGCGTCTGGAAAGTTACTACAAGCGCACCGCGCATAAACGCGATCCCATTCCAGGTATTTAATGTAAGGTGTTGCAGACTGGTGAGTGTGCAGGTGTGTATACGACTCCGGTAAGCTCTTGAATTCTTGGGGGTGAGGAAACAATTCCCATCCCCCCTCGAAGTGGCTAGAGAAAATGGATTAAGACAACCTGCTCCACTACGCAATAGATAGCACAATATAAAAAGCGGTGGCAATCGTTAGATGGATTGCGCCGCTTTTTTGTGTTTTGAAGTATCGGCTGGATTTGCAGAAATAGAAATGACGATATTCAAACGATTAACGTTCCACTGACGGAAGATTGGCGCGCAACAATTTGGTACAATAGATCATAGGCGTAAGCATAGATACACAGAAATCGGGAGGTAACATATTGATCTATGGAATAGGGCATGATGTGCTGGAAATCGAGCGTGTAGCAGCGATTTTGGCGCGTCCGCATGGGGAGCGATTTATGGCGCGTGTGCTCACCGTAGCCGAGTTAGAAGTAGCTCACGCTAGAGGATCACGCCAATCTGAATTTGTATCCGGCCGCTTTGCCGCTAAAGAAGCGATTACCAAAGCATTCGGCTGTGGAATCGGCAAAGTGATTGGATTTGAAGATATCGAAATTTTACCCGACCGTCTGGGCAAACCGGACGTCGTTTTATCTCAAGCGGCATGGCAACGCCTCGGTCTACAGGACGGCCATAGCTCCTACCGCATCTACCTTAGCATCTCGCACCAGCCGCATATGGCATCCGCCTTTGCGGTAGTTGAACGGTTGGATAAGGGGAAGCTGATGTGATATGGGATGGTCGTGCAATCTCTATCTCTACCATAAGGAAGTCTAATGATTGACCCTACGCAGCAAGCTTACGGAACAGTAGACGCACTAACTTGCTGCTCTACTCACATAATACGTATGCTGCGATTAGCACGGAACGAAGGTAAGGAAATAAGGGAGAAGGATGCCTGCTAGTGTTAGTGATTTTCTAACATGGGGTTCAATGAAAAAGTGATTTTTGCGAAGCAAAATATTTTACTGCCCCTTATTCCTTGTCGGAGGGGCGTAACTAGAACGATATTGCACAGATGGGGTGCATGAAGAAGGAGCTGTATCATGTCCAACAATACAAGCAATGAGCAAGAAGCCAAACGCTATTTCAGCCGCGAGCTGCTGGCATGGTATGACGAGCATAAGCGCGATCTACCGTGGAGACGCAGCCGCAATCCGTATCACATCTGGATCTCGGAGATTATGTTACAGCAAACGCGAGTCGATACCGTTATTCCGTACTTTTTGCGGTTTACCGAGCGCTTTCCAACCGTGGAATCGCTTGCCGAAGCGCCGGAAGAAGATGTGCTCAAGCACTGGGAAGGACTTGGCTACTACTCGCGTGCTCGCAATATTCAAGCGGCAGCAAAGCAGGTCGTAGAACGCCACGATGGAATCGTGCCGGATACGCCGGACGAAATTTCGGCGCTCAAGGGCATCGGTCCGTACACCGCTGGTGCCGTACTTAGCATTGCCTACAATGTGCCTGTTCCGGCGGTCGATGGCAATGTGATGCGTGTGCTGTCACGCTACTTTTGCCTGAGTGATGATATCGCCAAAAACTCCACGCGCGTCAAAATGGAAAAACTGGCGGGTGAACTTATTCCAACAGGGCGCGCCTCCGACTTTAACCAGGCATTAATGGAACTTGGAGCGCTTGTCTGTACGCCCAAATCGCCGCATTGCCTGACCTGTTCGGTAATGAAGCACTGCGCAGGACGGATGAACGGGATGGAAGAGCAGCTACCGATCAAAACGAAAGCGAAGCCGCCCCGTCCCGAACATCGCTTGATGGCGATCATCGAAGGTCAGGGTGAGCATGCAGGCAAAGTGCTTATTCGTCAGCGTCCGGCAACAGGTCTGCTGGCACGGATGTGGGAGCTGCCACATGTGCTGGCGTCTGATGCAAAAAAAGCGGGTGCTGGTGCGGATTTGTCTGACACGGCAGCGATGGATCGTCTGCGTCAGGTGCTAGAAAATGAAGGTGTGGACGTGCGGCCGCAGCTGGAATGGATGAGTGCCGAGCATACGTTTAGCCATATTCAGTGGTATATGCGTGTATTTCGCTGCACTGAAGCAGGGCAGGATGCGCAGGCAGCACTGGCTGGCCATGAGGCAAGCGAGCTGAATACAACAGATCAAGCATCCAATCCGCTTGTGTCGGCAACCGGAATGGCAGACGAGCGGACACGTATCCATCTACCGCAACTTAGCGCAGACGATACCGCACAAGCATCGGCGGGCAAGCAGGAGGCTGAACAGGGTACGTTTGATCTGCGTCTGAGTGGAGCGACACCTGAAGCGATGACACGCATTCGCCAGCAGCTCGCTTCCAGCGCAGTGGCGGACACATTGGAGCCGCTGGAACAGGTGGCAGAGCAGCCAGAGACGTATGCTGCTGTGCCAGGTACTTTGCTCGGCGAAGCTTTTGCGTATGACTATCGCTGGATTGGGGCAGAGGATATGGAGAAGTATGCGTTTCCGAATCTATTTTTGAAAATTTTACAGCAGTATTTTGGGGTTAAACGCTAACGGGAATTTTTTAATGTTCGTTATTTTAGGGTTAAATGCTAACGGGAACTTTTTAACGTTCGTTTTATAACGATAGCTCTTTAATTATTGCTCTTTACTTGTGGCTCTCTAATTAAGCTTCTTTAACTAAGGTTCTCTAACTAAAGTTCTCTAACTAGAGTTCTCCAACCAAAGTTCTCTAATTAAAATTCGTTAACGACTATGCTTTAGCTATACATCTCAATTCGCAAATGACCGATCACTACTAACAAATAACTACTAACACGTAACACACTGTAAACCGCAAACCGCTTCGCTCATAAGCAGCGATACCGATCGATTGAACCCCAGGAGGGAAGTAGCCATGTCCAGAACGATTGCAATGGTAAAAGGAACGATATGGGCGTCAGAATGGAAATCGTATGATGATCGGTATACCGGCATTCGTGTGCATCAATTGACCGATTACCGCGGGCATAGTCGGTTGCCTTATTTTACGGAAAACAGTCTGTATGATGGTGGGAAGCGTCTGTTGTTCATCTCTGATCGTGATAATAGTGCCAATCTGTTCTCGATTCAATTGGAGACAGGTGAGATGACCCAGCTGACAACGTATACCGGCAATGATGATCTGGATGTGGCGCTCACGCCGGATGAGCAATATGCGATCGTTTCGGATGGTAGGGTTATTCGTGCGCTGCATCTGACTCACTTTCGCGAACGGATCAAGTTTCGCTGTCCGAAAGATCATGTGTTGAGCAATGTCACCTGCACGGCGGATGGGCAACATATTATTGTGTGCGTATGTGAGGATCTGTCGGCGCGTATCGATACCGATCTGGGCAATGGCTATGTGGGACATCAGGAGTGGATGGAGGCGAAGCCGCTTAGTCGTATGATGCAAATTGAGCTGAACACAGGACAGGCGCGTGAGCTGTATCGGGAGCACAATTTTATTACGCATATAAACGCTTCGCCGCGTCTGCCGTGGCTTGCTACCTTTTGCCATGAAGGCCCGTGGCATCTGGTCGATCAGCGCATCTGGGGTATCGATCTGCGCGATGGACGCGTGTGGCCGATTCGTGAGCGGTTGACAGCAGGCGAATCGGTAGGGCATGAGTGCTTTTTACCGGATGGGGAGTATATTGGGTATCATGGATTGCGACCGGATGGACGCCATTTTTTCGGACGGATTCGTTATGATAACACGGGAATGGAAGAGCAGGAGATCCCATTTGCCACATGGCATTTGTATCAAAATGAAGGGCTTGTTGTGGCGGATGGACAGGGTGAGGTGGATGTACTAACGGTGTGGCAGCGCCAGCCGGATGATACAAACACGAATACAAACACAGATACAGATACAGATACAGATACAGATACAGATACAGATACAGATACAGATACAGATACATCCGTTCGTCCTGCACAGGGACAACAGATATATGGACGCGAATATGAAGGGCCATTTACCGTCTGCGAACTACGTTGTAGCTTTCATTCGCAAAAGCTGCATGCGCATCCGCGTCTGAGTGAGGATGGACGCCGCCTCTTTTTCAATAGTGATCGTAATGGATATGGCAATTTGTATATGGTGGAGTTGCCGGAGGATGTTACGGTGTTGCCGCGTTGGGAGGAGTGAATTTCAACATAGAACTCGTTAATAGTACACGTTCATCAGCATACGTTCATCGTTTAAACGATGGCGCTAGTTTACGAAATTAAAATCGTTGGAGGAACTGAAGATGTGCGGAATGTATTCGTTGATGTCTGATTTAGATGCAGTTACATCGGCTTTTAAACTGCATCGATTAGCGATAGATGCCTATGCTCCATGTGCAAACATTGCACCTGCACAGGACGTACCGGTCATTCGTAGCGATGAAGACGGCCAGCGTATGCTGGAGGCGTATCGCTGGGGATTGGTGCCTTCCTATTCTAACGATATCGGCATCGGATCTTATATGATAAATGCGCGTGCAGAAACACTCGATAGCAAGCCTACGTTCCAGCGTTTACTGCCTTCCAGACGCATCGGTATCGTTGCAGACGGATTTTACGAATGGAAGAAGGAAAACCAGCAGAACCAGCAGAACCAGCTGTATTGTTTTAGACTACGATCCGGTGAACCGTTTGTATTCGCAGGGCTTTATGATGAATGGGAGTCACCAGAAGATGGGCGGGTTATCCGCAGCTGCACGATCATTACGACGACATCCAATGAGCTGGTTGCACCGATCCATGATCGTATGCCGGTCATTCTGGATGAGCCACATTTGTCATCCTGGCTACAGCCGAAGCCACTTCAAATGGAGCTGAAGGAAATTCTAGTTCCGCTCGCTGCTGATAGGATGTATAGGTATCCCGTAGATGACGCGAGCGAATATGTTAGCAATAACGCCCCCATCGGGTAAATGAGATTCCGCTGTACGATGAAAGAATATGATTGAAATGCCGTATGTAGAGAGATGTCCATTTCTCCTGAATATGCAGCTGAATGGCTTATGTTGTACGTTAGAGTAAATCGGTTTTGACGTTCAGTCTTTTTATGCTATGAACATGGATGCTATGAAAAATGAATCTCCCCATGCGCATTCGTTGATCCAGAGGACTAATGTACATGTTAAAGAGGCACGCTAAACAAAAAACACCAGTCCCTATAAGGTACTGGTGTTTGTGTTTGCTATATTACCGCATACGGTAAGCAAGAAAGGGATCAGCGATCTTACTTCGCAGCAGTGTAACGAGCGTTTACAGCATCCCAGTTTACAACGTTCCAGAAAGCACCGATGTAATCAGGGCGTTTGTTTTGATATTTCAGGTAGTACGCATGCTCCCATACGTCCAGACCGAGCAGTGGAGTTTGACCTTCCATGATCGGGCTATCTTGGTTAGGTGTGCTAGTTACAGCCAGTTTGCCGTCTTTGTCCACAACGAGCCATGCCCAACCGCTACCAAAGCGTGTTGTTGCTGCTTTTGCGAAGTCTTCTTTGAATTTCTCGAAGCCGCCCAGCTCGCTGTCGATTGCAGCAGCCAGTTCGCCAGTTGGAGCGCCACCAGCGTCAGGGCCGATAACTTCCCAGAACAGGCTGTGGTTGTGATGACCGCCACCGTTGTTGCGTACAGCTGTACGGATGCTTTCAGGTACGCTGTTCAGGTCGGAAATCAGCTCTTCCAGGCTTTTGCCTTGCAGTTCAGGAGCGCTTTCCAGAGCGTTATTCAAATTGGTTACATATGTGTTATGGTGACGATCGTGGTGAATCATCATCGTTTGTTCGTCGATGTGTGGTTCCAGAGCGTTGTTAGGGTACGGTAATGCTGGTAATTCGAATGCCATCGTAAAATACCTCCTGAGATTTGGATTTGAAGCGGATACTCATGGTGTCCACTCCATATGTAGATAAACATCTTACCCTATCTATTAAACCGCATATTTTGGACTAAATCAACATTTGTGTTTAGAAAGTCCTTCCTAGCACAGTTTAGCATGAAAAAAAATTTTGGGATGAACTGAGTATTTATTCATCAATTGACCACTGTAATGTGGATCGTATGTTCGTTTTGTGAACAGGGTGTGAATGATTGCACAACAACGTTCGAACGTTGGTAGAATGGGTAAAATAAAGTCTCGATTATTGTAAAATGATGTTAAGCACAGTCTAAAAACACACCACTCATGGCATTTTATGTAAAAAGAAAACCTGAGTTCATTATGATAAAAAGTATAGTGACATGATCAGAGTAGTGATATAATCGTCTTTGTCGCCAATATTATTTCATATTAAGATAATAATTTTCAGAAGAATATTTATAATGTAAACTCCATATTTATAGGTGAAATGGCTTGTTTTACCGGGAATATGAAAGTTTGAAAAGCAGTTTAATGAAAATTGGGTGAAACATCCATTTATAAAGCGCTTTCATCAGAAAATTGATGTAATGTTCTGAAACTTATGGTTTAATTAACACTGAGATTATATTGCGCGATATTATGTTGTTCTATAGCTGTTTGATAGGGCAATGCAAGAGGGCAGTTTACACAATTGTTGATGTAGGGCTTATGGCTTGTATAGGCACATGTCCTTCTTTTTTGTGCTTGTCTCATGCGGTCTGTAGTAGGGGTATGATTGGTAGAAATAAGGTTTGATTAAGCTGATGAAAAGGGAGTTTGGCTGATGAATATTCGTTCCTTTAAGCTGAGTGATTTGCACCTTGTCCAGGAGCTGCTGAAAGTAGCTTTGTCCGAAGAGTGTTACGAGCACACGATGGGCCCTTTTGCTAGACAATTGTCCTGGGATTCCGAGTTAATTATCGTTGCGGAACAGGGAGAAGAGATTATTGGCTTGTTAATTGGTACGATTGATCGCAATTTCGGTTGTTATTACCGTATTGCTGTTCATCCGGATCTGAGAGGCCGTGGCATCGGCAAAGCATTGATCACTTCAATGGAGAAACGCTTCCAGCAACGTAATGTGAGTGGCATCATGGTCGCAGGTGATGAGCACAATGAAGCGGTTATGCCGCTCTATGCCGCACTTGGTTATGATGAAAGTAAAGTGCTTCGCACTTACGAAAAGCTGAGCATTGTTGGTAGCTAATACCGAGCAAGTGATTAACGTTTATTTATAGAGAGAAAATGCATCATTGCAGATTAGAGACCATACTTGTTTTAATCGTTTAAATATACACGCTTGCACGAGCGGCCCGCTATCCGTTATGGATAACGGTGCTGCCGGACATTGTCGCATGATCAGGCACTGGGACATTATTGCTGATCGATGCGCATGGTCTGGTAATTGCTGTGATCCAAGCGTATACGTTGTTGATGGGACACATTTTGTTTTCCGATAGTATTCGGGGAAACGGATGTGTTTTTCTATTTTAACGGTATACTATAGTAGAAACAGATAACCGATGATGAAAAGATAGCCGGTGGAGCGTATACGCAATACAGGCTTTTGATAGATCGTGTGGAGCAATATGTACGGAAGCGAAAGGTGGAAGATTCAAAAGTACGGATAATCCACAAATGCCAACCATCTACAGATAATCCAAAAGCACGAACGATCAATGAAATCAAGTAAGGGGGCCGTAAGGTGACACGGCAACAAGAGTCAGCCACTACAGCGCAGCAACAGCGCTGGGAATGGTTGAAACAGGAGATCAAACAGGCAGGACCGGCGCTCGGTATTGATGATATCGGATTTACGACAGCCGATCCTTTTTTATATTTGCGTGAAGTATTGGAAGAGAATCGGCGTAAAGGTTATGAATCGGGCTTTGAAGAACCGGATCTGGATAAACGCATCGATCCTTCGCTCACACTGGGGGGAGCGCGCTCGATCATTGCGATTGCGGTCACGTATCATTCGAAAATGGAAAATCCGCCAAAGTCCGCACCGGGTGAATATCGCGGTATTATGGCACGCTCGGCATGGGGGCTGGACTATCATACAGTACTGCGTAATCGGATGCAGCGGTTAGAGGATTTTATTCGTGAACGTGTGCCGGAAGCGCGGATCGAGAGCATGGTCGATACGGGCGCATTGTCCGACCGTGCGGTGGCGCATCGTGCGGGGATTGGCTTTTACGGGCATAATTGTGCGATCATCTCGCCCAAGCTCGGCTCATGGATATTCCTCGGCGATATGATTACCGATATTCCATTTGCACCGGATACACCTGTGACAGAGGATTGCGGTACATGTACGAAATGTATCGATGCGTGTCCAACAGGTGCGCTGGTGAATCCGGGGCAGCTGAACGCGCAAATCTGTGTATCTTTTCTGACCCAAACGAAAGGGATGCTGTCGGATGAACATATGCGCAAAATCGGCAATCGGCTATACGGCTGCGATACATGTCAGATCGTCTGTCCGAAAAATAAAGGAAAAAGCTGGAACCATCAGGAAGAGCTAAAGCCTGATCCGGAAAAGGCGAAGCCGCTACTGCTGCCGATGCTCGAACTGAGCAATAAGGAATTTAAGCAGGAGTTTGGTAGTACATCCGCTGCATGGCGCGGTAAAAATCCAATTCAACGTAATGCGATTATCGCACTTGGTAATTTTAAAGACAAAAGTTCAGTGCCTAAGCTGCGCGAGATGCTGATCAAAGATGTACGGCCGGTTATTCGCGGCACGATCGCCTGGGCGCTGAGCCGAATTGGTGGAGTAGAAGCATTGGAAGCAGTCAACGCCGGACTTGCACGGGAGCAGGAGCATGAAGTGATTGAGCGACTGCTGACCGCACAGCATGTATTGGAGGAGGAACAGCGGAGTGAGCAGGAAGCCGAAGTTCAGTGATAGTATAGCGACAAGTATGGCAAATATGGAAATAACGAATGTTGCCATGACCGATGCTGGTAGGAGCGGTGAATCGACTGTAGTGGAATGGACTAAACTTGAAGATGCAGCGATCTCAACGGATCAGCACAAGGATGAAGTCGCCGTACAGGTAGACACGAATCAAGACCAGTCGAATAGGGCTTTTGAACCGACATATCTCTACTATGATGAACTGGATACGCCACTCGGTACGTTAACACTGATACATTCCGATAGTGGATTATGCCATATTAAATTTAGAAGTTATACCGAAGCGGCAGAACGACTGACAGAATGGGCAAATCGCTGGTATGGTGCACATCTGCTGGAGCATTCGCCGGATCGGCTTGCTGATGCGACGATGCAGCTCCGGCAATATTTTGCTGGTGAACGGCAGGTGTTCGATCTGCCGCTCGATCTGCGTGGCACAGACTTTCAACTTCGTGTGTGGGAAGCGTTATGTACGATTCCGTATGGCGAAGCGGTATCGTACAAACATATTGCCGAGCAGATCGGCAGTCCGGCAGCTGTGCGCGCAGTCGGTGGAGCGAATAATCGTAATCCGGTCTCGATCATCGTGCCCTGCCATCGGGTGATTGGGATGAATGGACAACTCGTTGGGTATGGTGGCGGATTGGATCATAAGCAATATTTGCTTGGGTTGGAAGGCTGGCGTGGGATGGAAGCGGAGCCGGTGTTGTTTTAACGGGGATGGTTAGTAGGGCGATAAGGGATATTCGTGGGAATTAGTGCGAACCCCAAGCTCACATGGAATCCCTGGGAGGTTCGCGCTCCGCGCCCTGTAAGGGCTGCGGGGTTTTTTGTTGTGTTTTAGGGTGTTTTCGAGTAGGCTGAAAGTGAGGTTCGCACTTTTGGGCGTTTTTTCTGTTGTGGGATAAGGGTTGGAAGTGGGTACAGTCACTCTCCGTGCGAGAGTGTGGATTGAAATTCGTTAATTCCAGCGTCGTCTACTACTCCCCACTCGTCACTCTCCGTGCGAGAGTGTGGATTGAAATACACTTAACAAAGCGTCAATCATCGACTGGCTGGAGTCGCTCTCCGTGCGAGAGTGTGGATTGAAATATACCTGTTATCCCTCCATAGCGGGCAACTCAATGCCGTCGCTCTCCGTGCGAGAGTGTGGATTGAAATCATGTAGGAAATGACCTGCTGATACTCCGCGTCCGTAATGTCGCTCTCCGTGCGAGAGTGTGGATTGAAATCGTAAGAACGGTGTACCTGTTACACCTGAACAAGTCGCTCTCCGTGCGAGAGTGTGGATTGAAATGTCCCCATCAAGGTATAAGTAGGGGATATTCCCCTACAGTCGCTCTCCGTGCGAGAGTGTGGATTGAAATCATGTAATTATTTAAAGAACTCGTTAATTCATCGGTCGCTCTCCGTGCGAGAGTGTGGATTGAAATGCCAAATCCGGCGCGAACAGGATCGTGGTTCCAGTCGCTCTCCGTGCGAGAGTGTGGATTGAAATCAGTACCCATCGTACTGGTAAGTAGCAGCATACACGTCGCTCTCCGTGCGAGAGTGTGGATTGAAATTTTTTGGAAGACGGGATGGTTAAAGAACGCATATGTCACTCTCCGTGCGAGAGTGTGGATTGAAATATGCTCAACCATATGAGCCATATTAAGCAAGTTTGTGTCACTCTCCGTGCGAGAGTGTGGATTGAAATACCACTCTAGCCTGAATATCAATTCCTAATTCTTCGTCACTCTCCGTGCGAGAGTGTGGATTGAAATAAGCGAGAGCGAAGTTTATAGCGGAAAAAACGCAGTGTCACTCTCCGTGCGAAAGTAACCTGCAAACTCCACACCATTCTCCAAACCCAAACAAAAAAAGGCAACCTCTCAACAACAGAGGTTGCCTTTTTACTACATTCAAGTACCCATCCTTCCACTACCCACCACTCAAATCCGCATCTCATCCTTACGCCAATCCCTAATCGCCGCATGAATATCTTTCCCCGACAAACCTTCATTTGCCGCACGCTCGCACAATGCCGGAAATTCCGCATCACTCGCATTACGCAGCGCAATAATCTGCTCTTTGTTCACACGCGAATCCAGTTCTTTTCCTGTCAGCCGATAATATCGGAACTGCTCCTCGATCCGCACAATGCGATCCTGCGTTTTGGTTGCGTAAACTCGAATACGCGGAATGGCAAAACACAGACATAGTAACAGTATGAGCAACAGCCAGGCGAGCAGCGTATTTTCCCCACTGCGTAGCGCATGAATCCAGTACGTTATCGTGAGCACCAGTGTGATTAACAACAGAGGCAACGCTACAAAATGATACGGCCAGTCAAAACGGATCGATTTCTTATTCGGTGCTGCCATGATCATATATCCTTTCTTCATTCCGATTTAGGTTCATCTATTATTACACCAGCGCGCGCCAAACCTATCATTAGAATAAGGAAGGATGGTGACGCTAAAAGTAGGGTAGCGAACTGCATCCCTGTGTGTGTACCGCTAAAAGTAGCGCAGCGAACTGCATCCCCCGTGTGTGTACCGCTAAAAGTAGTGTGGCAAACTACATCCCAGCCGTAGCCATCTGTCCACTGTTGTTGCTGTTAATTTTTACTTTTTGTTGAAATTCTGTGAGAGTAACGTAATACTATGAATAAATAGCAGGCATACTGGACATATTTTGTCATCGCGTACTGAAGGGGGATGCGGATGCGATACGTAAGCATAGACAATGTGGAGACAGGACAATATTTAGGGAAAGCCATTTATTCGGGAAACGGAACGATTTTGCTGTCGGCAGGTGTGCAGCTGACGGTATTTATGATCAATACACTCAATCGAATCGGTGTCACGATGCTCTATGTGCAGGATGAGCAGTATGATGATATCGAACTGGTTGAAATTCTTAGCGAGACGACCAAGCAGCAGATTATTAGTGAAATGAGCGATACACTGGATGCGTTGCGTTCAGGAAAGGAATGGAGTCCATCACGTATTTCCAAAAGTGTCGATCAATTGTTGGAAGATGTGATCGGTTCGCGTGAGGTACAGGTGCAACTGACGGAAATCAAAACCGCGGATAATGCAGCTTATATGCATGCGATGAATGTATGCTTGCTCAGTTCGATCATCGGGATGAATATTGGACTCAATCGGGATCAGCTGTGGGAGCTAGGTGTCGGTGCACTGCTACATGATATCGGCAAGCTGGGCGGCTCGGATATGCTGGATCAGATTCCAGGCTCCAAAATGCATCACACATGGCGCGGCTTTGAATTGCTCAAATCCCGGCGCGAATTCAATCTAATGATCGCGCATATCGCGCTCCAGCATCACGAACGATTGGATGGAAGCGGACAACCGCGCGGCTTGCCTGGCGAGGAAATTCATCGGTATGCACGCATTGTAGCGATTGCCAATATGTACGATAATCTGATCACCACGAAAGAGCATGGCGGTAAAGGATTGCTGCCTCATGAAGCATGCGAGGAAATGATGGCATTGTCCGAGACGACGCTAGATCGGGAACTGCTGGTGGAGTTTAATCGGATCGTTTCGATCTATCCAAACGGGACTGGTGTTCGTCTGTCGACACGCGAGTCTGGCGTAGTTGTACGCCAGCATCGTGGTTTGCCAGGGCGTCCGGTCGTGCGAATTGTCAACGGAAGCGGTGACGCGATCGAGATTAAGGAGATTGATCTGGCCAGCGCCACGACTGTATTTATTGAAGCGGTTATGAACTGAAATTCAGGTTTGGATAAACAGGAAAATGTTTGCCTGTGCCTATATGGAAATGGTATGATAATTCCTGTTCACGCCAAAGATGACGTATAATGTGAATACGCTTTTTTCGTGAGCGAACGACAATGAATATACAGGGGTGGCTTTATGATGTGGTGGAATTGGGTCATACCGATTGTAACTCTGATCGTCGGTCTGGTCGGGGGATTCTTTATCGGTGCCTACTATTTGCGCAAACAGTTGGAGAAAATGCAAAATGATCCGCAAATGCTGCAAAAGATGGCCAAACAGATGGGATATAATCTGAACTCTAAGCAAATGCAACAGGCGCAGCAAATGATGAAAAACGGTGGCGGTAAGCCTGGACAACAGGGCGGCGCCAAGCCACAAATGCCTCCAATGGGACGCGGTGGCGGTAAACGCAGAAGATAATCACATGACAGGCGTCAGTACATGAAGGCCTTGAGTGTAGAAGGAGGTCAGCATGGCTGGCATTAAGGATTATACAAATGTGAAGGTCGGCGAACATCGCGACCAGATTGAATACCATGTCAAAGAAATCCTAAAGCTGATCGGTGAAAATACCGAGCGCGAAGGATTGCTGGAGACACCTGCACGGGTAACACGCATGTACGAGGAGATTTTCGCCGGATACAGCGTGGACCCGCGTGAGGCGCTGGGCGTAACCTTTGACGAGAATCATCAGGAGATGGTCATCGTTAAGGATATCGTTTACTACAGTCAGTGTGAGCATCATATGGCTCCATTTTTCGGTAAGGTGCATATCGGATATGTGCCGAGCGGAAAGATTGCGGGTCTGAGCAAATTTGCACGTCTGGTTGAAGCGATCACACGTCGTTTGCAGGTGCAAGAACGAATCACTACCGAGATCGCTGATATTTTGGATGAAGTGCTCAAACCAACCGGTGTGATGGTTGTTGTCGAGGGCGAGCACTTGTGTATGTGCGCTCGTGGTGTGAAAAAGCCAGGTAGCAAAACGATCACCTCCGCTGTCCGTGGCGGCTTCCGTCATGATGCTCCACTTCGTGCAGAATTTATGTCATTGATTCGGAATCATTAGTTCCAAGCACAGATACACTGAATGCCGGTGCAAACAGATATCCGTATAAGGGGACGTCAATAAGCGATACTGGAATAAGGTATCGCTTCATGATTTGGTTATAAATTCCAGAAACAGGCGATTGCCGCTATGGCAGTCGCCTGTTTTTATATCATTAGGATGAAGCTACGATAAAACGCTATTCAAATGATATCCATGTACATATACGGATGCTTTTTCGGATGAATGCATTATATTGGCAGAGCCAACATAAAATGAAGTCTCTTTTATTTAATGAAGTAATGTAAACGGTCTAAAATGGAGAAATATAACAAAATAATTCAGTAGTTAATATAAATTATGTTGTAAATATCACAGTTGAAGTAGTAATATATTCCTGTAGGGTTGTACGAAAAAGGTACTATATGTATGACGAACCAGTCCGACACTTCCATAGCTATGAACGTACACATATTTTTACCACTATCCTCTATATCTGAATGGCATCATATCTTATTAGTTTACGTATTCGAAGGCTTCTCCTATCGAATATGATCGTAGCCCTCTGCTTACGATAAAATTCCCTCCAGCGTAATACCGTTATTCTGTTAACAATTAGGATGTAAGCAAGACCAACTCCGTATAAAACAATATGTTTTTGTTTTTATAACCATTTTTTGTATTAAAATCAAATAAAATGAAATCAAAAGGGGCAATAAGATGAAAAAGTGGCTGAAAGTATTTGTGTTGCGAGCGTTATGTGTGCTGCTTGTTATGAATACTTTTCCGGTTGCCGCGCATACTTCGTATGCAGCGGCGGATATTGACGCTGTTATATTAGGCTCGCATGATTTTGATGTCGGCTATAACGATTTTCCGAATGATTATTTGTATATGGGTGGATCGTCGAGTCGAGCGAAAGTATCTCATTCCTATGCCAAATATAATATTTCCAGTGGATTTCCGGAATCTGGTAAAAAAGCAGTGCTGTCAATGAACATATTTCAGATTCAGGATCAGAATGACGGCAACCCGGCAATTGTACAAGTATGGCAATATACAGGGTCTGCACCATTTGATGTTGGTGGAGGGGACCCCACGAAAGGCTCATGGCCAGCATCTATGGCCGCCTTGCGAAGCAACGCTGACTATACCCTGCTAGATACGAAAAGTGCGGGTGAGGTTGCGACAGCCAAGTCTAGCGGCAACCCTTTATTATTCGATGTGGATGCAGCTGTAAAGTCCAAAGCAGGGTCAGCGATCCAATTTTTGATTACAGGGGCGGATACGTCTGCTGATTCAACACGTCAAAATATCGTTGTCGTGAGCACTGCTCCTGTGCTGACTCAGGTTGCTGGTGCTCCACCTGCTAGTGCGGCGCAATCGACAGTAACCGCATCGCCAACAACGGTAACGGCTGATGGCTTAGCCAGTTCTACCATTACCGTAACCGTTAAAGATGCCAGCAGCAATCTGCTTAGCGGCAAGACGGTTACGCTGTCCAAAGGATCAAGCAACTCCCTCATTTCGCCTGCTTCTCAAGCAACGAATGGGAGCGGTGTAGCTACATTTACCGTAACCAATACGAAGGCTGAACAAGCGACGTATACAGCATCGGTAGCTGCCGATAGTGTGACGATTGATCAAACAGCCAGTGTTACGTTCCAGCCAGGTTCGGTTAGTGCAGGACAATCGACAGTGACTGCCTCACCAGCTACGCTTGCAGCGAACAATACGAGCAGTGCGACGATTACAGTCACGCTGAAAGATGCCTCTGGCAATTTGCTTACCGGCCAGGATGTAACGTTGTCGCAAGCGAGCGGAAGCTCTACGATTACGCCAACGACATCGACGACTAACGCCAGTGGTGTTGCTACGTTTACGGTGAAAAGTACAAAGGCAGAAACGGTAACGTATACAGCATCTGCGAATGGTGTCTCTCTCTCGAATACGCCGACCGTTACGTTTCAGGCAGGAGCAGTGAATGCAGCGGCTTCTACTGTAACAGTATCCAAAACGAATGTGATTGCTAACAATACAGACAATGCGACCGTTACGGTTACATTAAGGGATATTAACAACAATCCCATTAACAACCAGCCTGTTACATTATCGCAAGGAAGCGGCAGTTCGTCGATTTCGCCAGCAAGTACGGCGACGACGAATGCTAGTGGAGTTGCTACATTTACGGTGAAAAGCACCAAAGCGGAAACGGTAACGTATACCGCTACCGCGAATAGCATAACGGTGACAGCGACAGCAGCGGTCACCTTCCAGCCGGGAGCAGTGACGGCTGCGCAATCGACTGTAGCGGTATCTAAAAATAGCGTTTTTGCAGATGGAAGCGACAGCAGTACCGTTACCGTAACTTTAAACGACGTGAACGGTAACGCGGTTAGCGGCAAAAGTGTTACTCTGTCGCAGGGCAGTGGAAGTTCTACCATCAATCCATCGACTGCGGTAACAACGAATGCGAGCGGACAGGCTGTGTTCATTGTAACGAGCCTGAAGGCGGAAGCGGTCACCTACACGGCAACCGATGCAACCGATAGCCTTACCGTTACGCAGACTGGAGCGGTGACCTTTACACCGGGCGCTGTGGATGCGACATTGTCGACCATGACTGCGTCCAAAGCGAATGTGATTGCGAACAATATTGATAATGCCACGATTACCGTGACGTTAAAAGATGCTAGCAGCAATGCCATTAGCAACCGTACCGTCACTTTGACACAGGGAAGCGGCAGCTCCACGATTTCTCCAACACAGACAACAACCGATTCGAACGGTATCGCTACGTTTACTGTAAAAAATACGAAGGCAGAGGGAGTCACCTATACAGCAACAGCAGGTGGAGTGACCGTCACAGCGACAGCTGCTGTTACGTACCAGCCAGGTTCGGTCAGTAAGTCGGTTTCCACTGTGACCGTCTCCAAAACGAATGTAGCGGCTAACGGTGTCGATAGCAGTACCGTAACGGTAACGCTGATGGATGCCAATAGTAATCCAATCGCTGGTAAAAGTATCACGTTAGCGCAAGGAAGCGGCAGCTCGTCGATTACACCAGCAAGTGCAGTAACGACGAATGCGAGTGGACAGGCGATCTTTACGGTAAATAGTACAAAAGCCGAAGACGTCACTTATACCGCAACCGATGCAACCGATAGCATTACGCTGGATCAGACCAGAACGGTTACATTTGATCCAGGCGCGGTTGATGCGAATCTATCTACGATTAGCGCATCTAAAGCGAATGTGATCGCGAACAATACAGATACTGCCACGATTACCGTAACGCTAAAAGATATGAATGGCAATCCAGTTAACAATAAGACCGTTACCCTGTCTCAGGGCAGCGGCAGCTCTACCATTACCGCAATTCAGGGCACGACAGATGCAAGTGGTGTAGCTACATTTGCAGTAAAAAGCACCAAAGCGGAAAGTGTAACTTATAGCGCTGTAGCAAATGGCATCACAATTACACCAACGACAGGGTTGACGTTCCAACCAGGAGCGGCAAGTGCATCGGTATCGACAGTCACAGTCTCCAAAGCGAATGTATCGGCAGATGGCGTTGACAGTAGCACCGTAATCGTAACGCTCACGGATGCATACAGCAATCCGATCGGCGGCAAAACGATCACATTATCGCAAGGAAGTGGCAGCTCGGTTATTTCCCCGTCTACGGGTATCGTAACGAATGCGAGCGGACAGGCGATATTTAGTGTCACCAACAGCAAAGCCGAGACGGTAACGTATACAGCGACCGATACGACGGATAGCATAACAATTTCACCAACGGGTGTGATCGCATTTGAACCGGGAGCGGTCAATGCAGCTCTCTCGACCGTAACGGTATCCAAAACAACGGTAACCGCTAATAATACCGACACCGCAACGATCACAGTAACGTTACGCGATAGTCAAAATAACCCGATTAACGCTAAATCAGTCACATTGTCACAGGGCAGCGGCAGCTCCACTATTACCGCAACGCAAGGAACAACAGATGCCAATGGTATAGCAACCTTTACGGTGAAAAGCACGAAAGCAGAAGGTATCACCTATACCGCTATTGCGGGTAGTGTAACCCTTAGTTTGCATCCAGTGCCTGTGACCTTCACACCAGGTGCTGCGGACGGGAACGTTTCACAAATGTCAGTATCCAAAGCAAGCGTGTCAGCGAATGGTTCTGATTTTTCAACCATTTCGGTGACAGTCAAAGATATTCATGGCAATGTAATCTCGGGTCGTGATGTACAACTACAGCAGGGAAGTGGAAGCTCACTTGTAACTCCTGCTGGAGCGACGACGAATGTAGATGGCGTAGCTAGCTTTACTGTAACTAATACGAAAACGGAAAATGTAGTGTACACTGCGAAGGTGATCAGTGAAAATATTGTGCTGAGTCAGACGGTTAACGTCAACTTCCTGTCCAGCAATGCGAATCTGACCTCTGTCCAACTGTCAGCGGGTACGTTGATTCCAATCTTCACACCGGCAGAGACCAGCTATCTGGCTTCGGTGCAGAACGATGTATATCGGATCACATTCACACCAACGGCAGCGGATAGCAATGCAACGATTCGTATTAATGGCAGTACGATACAGAGCGGTTCAGCTTCCGCTCAAATTGAATTGCAAACCGGTAACAATACCGTAGTTATTGAAGTGCTGGCTGCGGACGGTCAAACACGCAAAACGTATACGATTCAAGTGATGCGTGAACCGAGCAAAGATGCACGTCTGAAAGCATTGACTGCTTCACCTGTCGCCTTGAAGCCTGCTTTTGATCCGGCGATTACGGAGTATACGGTGAATGTAGCGAATAATGTAGATCAGTATCGTGTGCAGGCAGATGTGTACAATCCGGCCTCTACATTAACGGTAACCGGTGCGACTTATGACAGCAGTACAAGCATGTACACAACGAATCTTCAAGTGGGAACCAATACAATCAATCTAAAAGTCACTGCCCAGGATGGACAAACATCAGCGAGCTATACGGTCAAAGTTATTCGTGCTGATGCGCTGGACGAAGTGAAAAATGCACTGAACAAGCTGGCGATTGGCTACAATGGGATGGATTCATGGGAGTTTGTTACGCAGGATCTGATTCTTCCTACCATTCAGGATGGCTTACCGGTCGTCTGGAGTTCGAATCAGTCGCAAACCGTTCAAAGTAACGGCAGTGTGACCCGACCTGGCAGTGAGGAACAATCCGTTATTTTGACCGCCACCATTCAACACAATGGAGCGCAACTTAGCCGTACATTCCTCGTCATTGTGAAACCGAAAGGGTTGAGTATTGTAAGCTCGGAAGTTACACGCAATGTTCCGATTCGTGTGGGCGATAACAATACGGATGTAGAGCAGACGACGATTACTCGTAAGATGCTGTCAGATGGCAACAAGATTGATAAAGTCGTTGCTGGAGCATCCCAACTGTCCTCTGCCCTACAATCGGCAATGAATAATAATCAGAGCAAAGTACGCGTCGTCGTTACTGATGTTCCGAACGATCCGGCAAGCGAAGTCACGATTGATGTGCCTGTTACTGCATACAATGATCTTGCCAGCAAAGTCGATCTGAATCTGGATACTGATTTTGCGCAGGTTATATTGAGTAAAGGTGCATTGTCCCAGCTTCAAACGGCTGGACAAAGCCTGTTCTTCCGTTTCGTCCCGATTCGTGAAGCAGGTGAATTAGCCGAAGTGACCAATCAAGCATTGAATGATTCGATGGTGAAGCAGACGGTAGCAACTGGCACCGTAGCTCAAGTCGGTACACCGATGACAATTGAAACCAACTATAGCGCGTACAATACAACATTGCTGTTCCCGGCATCCAAGCTGAATTTGCCAGCAGGAACATCGAGCCAGCAGGCAGCTTATGCGGCTGGAATGTATGTGTACATTCAACATAGTGACGGTGAGATCGCCTTGCAGCATGGTACGGTGCAAATGGCAGCGAACGGTCAGGTTGAAGGGATCACGATCGATGTTAGTAAGTTTAGTACCTTTACTATTTTGCATGTAGAACCGAAACGCACGTCGTCTGGAGGCGGCGGAGGTGGAGGCGGAACAACACCGACACCAACGCCAACACCGACTCCAACACCGACACCGGCTCCAACACTAACGCCGACACCAACACCAACGCCAACTCAGCCAGGAGCGACAGGTGAGCATACCGCTTATATTAATGGATATCCAGATCGTACGTTCCGTCCTGCACAAACGACAACTCGCGCTGAGCTGGCTGCGATGCTGTGGCGTGTCATGCAGGCGAATGGCAGTCAAGCGATCACATCCACATCGACACGTTATAGCGATGTAACGAGCGGACACTGGGCATCCGAAGCGATTCGTCAATTGCAGGCGCAGCAAATTATGCTGGGTGTGTCGGCAGATCGTTTTGCTCCAAATCGTCCATTGACTCGTGCCGAATTTGCTACACTCGCGGTACGCTGGCAGAAGCTGACTTCGACGGGTACAACGTCCACATCATTCCGTGATGTGAACGGACACTGGGCGGCAGCGAATATCGCAATTCTAGTACAAACTGGCGTGGCGAAAGGTTACTCTGATGGTACATTCCGTCCGAACGAAGGTGTTACGCGTGCTGAGCTGGTTACGATGATGAATCGCCTGCTCAAACGAGGACCATTGACTGGCGTAACGACACCAACATGGAAAGATGTACCTGCTGGACACTGGGCATTTGGCGATGTGGAAGAAGCCTCCCTTTCTCATAGCTATCAAGTATTATCTGATGGATCAGAAAAATGGATTAATAAATAATAATTAACAGGGTAGCCTATAGGCTCCATAAGTTTGTTGAAGTAAAGGGTTAAGCGAAGGGTAGTTTTACCGATAAGTGGGATGCTGTCTGATGAATGGGACAGCATCCCACTCCGCTTAATCGAACAAACTGGACGTATATGTACCGTACATAAACTTGATCACGGGAAATGGGGGTGCCCTATGCTCGTATTCACCGAAGTTACAGAGCAGGACGACATTTTTTTGTTTGAGGTATTTGAGAGCACACGGATGGAAGAATTTATTCCGATGAACATGCCAGAAGAACAGCTTGATATGTTAATGCATATGCAGTTTCGTGCGCAGCAAATGTCATATCGGAGTCAATATCCATCTGCCAGTCACCGGATGATTCAGATTGATGACAGACCAGCGGGATATATTATTACGGATCATCAAGGGGAAGGGATTCGGCTTATCTTTATTGCCTTATTGCCACATTTCCGCAATCAAGGCTATGGCACAGCTATACTGGAGCAGCTGCAACAGAACGCGCCATTCATTACGCTACAGGTTGTAGAGCATAACCGTGCAAGACAGCTATATCGTAAACTGGGCTTTACCGAACAGGCAGAGTCGCCTCCTTATGTCACGATGCAGTGGCAACGACAGTAGATCATACGTAAGTAGAGGAGATGTCTGGAGAGGGGGAGAGGCTGGCTGAATGCGCTGCTGTGAACATCGATAAGGCACGTAGGATAGCCCAATGATCCGGTTAGACTACGTCAATCAACGACATCCATTTCAGGTTGATGAACCTGAACCGAAGGGAGTTTATACGATGAGCGATCAGTATCTTGGTGAGATTCGTATGTTTGCAGGATTAGCGGGGACGAAGGCTCCTAATGGCTGGGCATTTTGTGATGGAACGGTACTACCTATTTCCGGAAATGAAGCTTTGTTTGCTTTAATCGGTGTAGTATATGGTGGAGATGGCAGAACGAATTTTGCATTGCCGGATCTGCGAGGACGTGTACCTATTCATGCAGGCACATTAACACCTGGCGGTAACACGTACCGTTTGGGCAATTCTGGTGGTACGGAGACGGTCACGATCACAGCTAGTGGATTGCCAGCTCATACCCATTCGATCAATGTAATAAGTGGGACGGGGAAAGCGACTACACCGAGTCCTGCCAACGCCATTCCGGCTACAACAACGATGAATATGTATGCTGCGCCTACTGCGACGACAACGATAGCGCCTATGAATACGACCAGTATGTCAAGTGAAGGTGGAAATGTCGCCCATAATAATATGATGCCTTATTTGGCGCTTGGCTTCATTATTGCACTGCAAGGGATTTACCCGATGTCTTCATAATATACAGATTGGAGATGAACAGATATGGCAGAACCTTTTTTAGGTGAAATTCGAATCTTTGCTTTTGGTACTATTCCGAACGGCTGGGCACCTTGTAACGGGCAAAAGTTGTCCATCCGCAGTAATCAGGCTTTATTTTCAATCATATCTACATTATACGGTGGAGACGGTGTGAATGATTTTGCTCTTCCTAATTTGCAAGGACGTGTTCCGGTCAATCCAGGAGCAGGAGTGACACTGGCACAGTCGGCTGGTGAAGCAGCTCATGTGCTGACAACAAATGAAATACCTCTCCATAATCATACATTAAATGCTAACCAAACGACTTCCAATAGTAAAGTGGCCGCTGGTAATTTTGTTGGTGTTGCTGGAACAATCAATTCGTATGCCACTGGCGTAACCCCG
The DNA here is from genome assembly GCF_039822605.1 of Paenibacillus wenxiniae. NCBI lineage: Bacteria > Bacillati > Bacillota > Bacilli > Caryophanales > Paenibacillaceae > Paenibacillus > Paenibacillus wenxiniae. Next base: position 98,179 of record NZ_JBCGUH010000003.1, on the reverse strand, counting down.
AATCAGACGATGTCTCCGTCCGCTGTTAGCAAAAGTGGTGGAGATGGGGCGCACAATAATATGCAGCCCTATTTGACGTTTAACTTCTGTATTGCATTGACAGGCATTTATCCTCCGAAACCATAAGCCATTTCACATTGAGAAAGGAAGGGATTAGCTATGGATCCTTTTGTTGGCGAAATTCGATTATTTTCTGGTAACTTTGCACCGCGAGGCTGGTTGCTGTGTAATGGCCAACAGGTCAATGTTCGTGACTATCAGGTGTTGTATGCGCTGCTTGGCAACACATTTGGCGGAACCGCTATGCAAAATTTTAAAGTACCTGACTTGACGGGCAAAGCACCAATCCATCGAGGTGCAGGTCCAGGTCTGACCGCACGCAGTTTTGCAACTACAGCTGGTACGACTTCGGAAACGATAAACTATAGCCAGATGCCTGCACATGATCATACCGTGCAATCGATAAATACGGTGAATACTGCCGATCCTACTGGTGCGCTGTGGGGCAATATTCCTAAATTGGGTGCAGTATCACCTTACAATACGGCAGCAGACGCTACGATGGGACCTTTAACAGTAAATGCGACGGGAATGGGTCAACCACACAACAATATGCAGCCTTTTTTAGGAATTACGTATATTATTTGTTGGGAAGGCATTTATCCTAATTTCGATAACTAATGCTGGATAGCGAAAGCAATGATTGCCCGCTTTCGATCAGTAAAGGAAGCGTGTACCGTTATCTATCCGCGTAAGCGTGCAGGTTATAGTGTACGGTCAGCGATCGACAGGTTATACCTTGATCTATGTTCATCGAGCGAATGATAGGGTATAGCTCCCACCGATGAAATGAACAGCCTTCGCTGCGTGCAACTTATATACATAACAACATGATAAGCAGCGTGAGCATAGTTGCAAGCGAGCGTACAGAACCGGGTTGAACAGTGATTAAATCTAACGATAACGTTATATGGAAAATAGAAGGACAGCCTACTTGCTTTCACACGGGACTGAGATGCAGGTTATCAAGTAAACAGGTAGGGACGGTATCGACGCAGATACCGTCCTTTTCTATGTTGCTGGAGTGATGCAGCGGCTAGACATTTTCGTGAAATGCGATCAATATGGTTGCTTCTATAAGCTTATTTGTATTAGACTGTTCAGCAAGCAGCATTTTCCAATAGGATGAAAGAGCTGGATACATTATAGCTGATTTCGATGCCCTGTTTATACGCAGGGTAGTAGAAATGCAAGCACGGAGGGGAAGCAGATGGAATTTCGTGAATTGCTTGATCAAAGTTTGGAACGCATGACAGAGGAGCAGAAGACCGATTTTATTAGACAGATTTGCCTTATCATGCACAATCGCAACAATTCTGATCTGATCGTGCGTGCGAAGATCAAGGAGATTATTCAGCGTTTTGGTGTATATGAATAAAGGGCATGATAGACCATTCAAGTAGTCTTTCATCGGTACGGTAGCTTTCTGTATACGATCTGGCTCAGATAACAAGTGACAGCAGGCTTGTCAGCGAGTCGGGCTAGCAAGTCTGATGATACGTACATGAAGCGATTGAATGACAGCTGGACTATATAAACAGGGCATACGAGCAGTCTGGATAACGTACAGACAGCATGTATGCTCTGTTTGCTTATAGCGGAGCAGTCTAGCGATCCGAGCAAGATGCAGATAGCTCGGATATTTTATTGGCGTATAGGGGATGGCGCCTAACACTTAGGGGCAGGATGTGGTTCCTATTGTTCACTATATGGGGTACGAACCATTACGATCATGGCTATTATACATTTCTATAGTTCGTATTGATTACTGTAGCTTGTGTGCATCGCTGTGGTTCGCATTGATCACTGTAGCTCGTGTGCATCGCTGTGGTTCGCATTGATCACTGTAGCTCGTGTGCATCGCTATGGTTCGCATTGATCACTGTAGCTCGTGTGCATCGCTGTGGTTCGCATTGATCACTGTAGATCGTGTGCATCGCTATGGTTCGCATTGATCACAGTAGCCCGTGTGCATCGCTATGGTTCGTATTGATCACTGTAGCCTGTGTGCATCGCTATGGTTCGCATTGATCACTGTAGCTCGTGTGCATCGCTGTGGTTCGTATTGATCACTGTAGCCCGTGTGCATCGCTATGGTTCGCATTCATCAGTACAAACCGTATTTGCCAATGAAGTTCATGCCTACTATAATCTACCGTCTGCTACGGTGGATCACATTATAGGTTTGATCCAGCGCTAGCCGGGAACGTTCGTAATCATGGCTGGCTATGCCCAGATACAGGATGTCGATCACATTCAGCTGGGCGATTCGAGAAGAAGTAGCTCCGCTGCGCATCGTGCTCTCGATAGATGAAGTGTGGAGAGCGATATCCGCCAGTGTGCTAATCGGTGTGTTGCCATAGCGAGTAAGCGAGATCGTACAAGCTCCGGCTTCACGTGCCAGACGCATGCATTCGGCGGTAATCGGTGTCTGTCCTGAGTACGAGATACCAATAACAACATCCTGCGGAGTGAGCATGACAGAGGAGATTAGTTGCAAGTCTGCATCGGAAAAGGCGAAGCAAGGGCGGTTAATTCGCAAAAATTTATGCTGGGCATCCGCTGCGATCAATTGGGAAATGCCAATACCAAACAAAAAGATACGCTTTGCTTTGAGCAGTACGTCGATCGCCTGTTTGACTCGCTCGGGATCGAGGATTTTGATCGTGTCTCGAATCGATTGAATATTGTTGGTCGAAATATTGTCGATCAGTCGATCAATCGAATCGTTCGGCTGAATTTCCTGATAACCTGCCTGTGGCTGGCGCTCTTCCTGTAGATCTCCGGCAACTTTGAGCATAAGTTCCTGATAGCTTTTGAAGCCAGCAGATTTGCACAGTCGAATGACGGCTGCCTGACTGCCACCACTTTGCTCGGCAAGCTGTGCCACTGACATGCCCACAAGTCGTTGTGGCTGCTCCAAAATAAAGCTGGCTACTTTGCGCTCGGATGGAGTAATCGTCTCCATAATTTCCCGTAAACAAACCAATCCACCGTTCATCATTATGGCTCCTTTGTCATGAAGTACATAGTATGGATTAACTATGCGCGCTAATGATCATATGCTAATCATTATGTCTTAATCATCACGCTCTACTTGATGTGCGCTCTACGATAAGCTGCTATAGCGCTATGAAAATCACGCCGCAGCTGCTGAATCGATTGCTGTCTACCATAGTGCACTCGATTGGTCAGCAGCACGATCACCAGCTCCAGCTGCGGATCAACGTATAAACTTGTACCGGTGAAACCTGTATGCCCAAATGCAGCAGCAGACAGCAGGCCACCGGATACATCTGCTTCATCTCCATGTAACACCCAGCCCAATCCGCGGTGGGTATCGGGTAAGGCAGGCGTTTGACGCTGGATCGCAGAGCGTAGCAGCTTTATGCTGTCAGATTGCTCGGATGATCGCAGTTGCTGCGAGGCTCGATTAGCTGGAAGAGGGCCATCACCATCAGCTGAATTCGTAGTAAGCAGTGTAGAATGGGATGCCGTACAGGTTGGCTGACTGTGCAGATGTTCCATTGTAGGCTGAATAGCCGCGTGATCAGCAGCACGCTGTTCAGCAGTGCCGGCTGTCTTAGCTGGAGCGAGCCATTTACAGTGACCGCCATTTACTCCCGCCCGCCAGCTTTGACCATATTGCAGCAGATCGCTTGCTGTAGCGAATAGTCCGGCGTGTCCAACGATACCGCCTAATTGCCGTGCATTTTCATCATGTACAATACCACGCAGCCAGTCGGCACGAACTGTATCGTATTCGGTTGCGGCAATATGTGCTATTCGTGACGCGGGTGGGCAGAATATGCTGTTCTGCATGTGTAGCGGTTCCCAGAGTAGCTGCTGTGCACCTGCGGCAAGGCTCATTCCGCTCACCGTCTCAAATAGCCAGCCTAGTAATATAAAGCCTGGATCGCTATAAGCACGTTGGGAGCCTGGACTGGATTGCAGCTCAAGCTGGCACATATGGCGTATCGCTTCCTTCATCGTCCAGCTGCGGCTATAACAATCGACGATAGAAGGCAAACCTGATGTATGGGCAAGTAGCTGTCGAATGGTAATGGTGGCATGTGCTCCATGCTGAAGCTCGGGTACATAACGGGATGCCGGATCATCGAGATTAACGATACCCCGTTGAACAAGGATGAATATTAGGGGTAAGGTGACCGTGATCTTAGTGAGCGAGGCACAGTCATAAATTGTGTCGATCGTAGCGGGAATACGAAGTGTAGGTGTATCGGCCGCCCAGCCACCAGCATAGTAATATGACTGGTCACCGCAGCTAACCGCGGCGACTGCACCGGGAATGATACCTTCATGAATCGCCTGACGAAGCGGATGCCATATTGGATCCCGCTCCAGATTAGCGATCGCTGATTCGGTGGATATAGGATAATTGATCTGCACATTTGCAACAGGGGAATGCTTCATACTGTAACTACTCCTTTGATGAGTCATCACGATACATAGGCATAGGTTAAACGGCAATGATGGTATGGATGCTTTGCGTTCTAACATCACATCGATTCGCTATTATAGCCCTTATAGACAGCGCAGCAGGTTATGATCATTTTCAAGCAAAAGTAATCCATATATAAATCGGTCTGATCTATTACATGCACAGATGATGTAATGGAAAGTATAGTTTACATGAAAATAATAATAAAATAAAATCACATGTCGAGTCTGTTTATTGACTTTTATGTTAGATAAAAGAACATCATTATTCCAATACAGTTAGATGAGAGTCGAAAATACTATTTTCATGATATAAAATGTACCAGATCATTACATAAAAGTATATGCAAAAATGTATACGCTAATCGCTCAATCGCGCCTGACTGGTTGGAAGGATAAGGGGTTCATCGCCAATCTGTTGGAATCCACTGTTACTGTAAAAAACATGTACAAAAACTGTTATAATAAACAGACTGAAGCGGTAGTATTACACAATAGAGCAATCCCTTCTTTATATGTACAATAAAATGGCCATACCGTAATAAAATAAATCTCAGTCCTATAATGAGCTAAGGTGCAACATAGGTTGAAGCAAACATAACATCAAACACAACGCCTAAAACAAAGGCTAACGCTAAAATACAAGCAACAAGCAGGGGGCGATCACATGACGATGGAGCAAGCAGATCAGGAGCAGCAAGGAAAAGGCATGTCATTTATTCCGGAAGGATTGGATGAAGCGGTATGGTATGTTACGCCATTGCTCGGTCGTGATGTGTCGATTTTGGAGCCGATGGCATGGGAAGAGTTGATGTGTCGACGTGTCGGGCAGGGACATCCGCCTGTCATTCATATGTGGACACATGAAGATGCGATGACGATTGGCTTGCGCGATCGCCGTTTGAGTGGTGCGGTGGAAGCGATGGAGCAGTTTCGTCAGGAGGGGACATCGGTTGCTGTGCGTGCTTCTGGTGGCGCTGCTGTACCGCTGACACCGGGCATTCTCAATCTGTCGATCATGCTACCGAATCCAAAGCAGCGCATTAACATTCACGATGACTTTCGTTTTATGGCGGAATGGATCAGCCGTGCGGTGCATCCGTGGAGTGTGCATGTGCACACCGGTGAGGTGGATGGAGCTTTTTGTCCGGGGGATTACGACATTAGTATCGATGGGCGTAAGTTTTGCGGCATTGCCCAGCGACGGCAGGCGAAGGCGTATATGATCACTGCATTTGTAATTGTTGAAGGTCATGGGGATCAGCTAGCTGCACAGATCAAACGATTTTATGATCTGGCCACTGGACCGGATGATGCGGAGAAAAATTATCCCATCGTTCGTCCGGGCACGATGGGCGGTCTGAATGAACTTGCTGGTGTGCCAACGGTAGCGGATTATATGCTGGAGCTACAAAAGCTGCTCAATGGCGGCAAGCCTGCGCTGCTGCATCATACAGATGGTGTGCTGGAGCAGCAGGAAATAAAGCAGACGATGCAGGAATTGCGTAGTCGTTATGATGATTGATCGATATTGCGAAATAGATGTACGTCGGATGGAATAGAAGCAGGGGTGTAAATATGCAGCAGGAATGTGCTGGAACACTGGCTGTACTGGCAATTTCAGTACGTTCTTGCACGCCAGTACATTACAGATTAGAGGGATGATGATGCAATATCGTAAAGTGAAAATTTTAGGAACCGGTAAATATATGCCCAAAATGGCTATGACAGATGAGGAAGTGGATCGTCGTCTTGGCGTAAAACCGGGCTGGGCAGCTAAAGCAGGTGGAGTCGGTACGCGTTATTATGTGAGCGAAGGTGAAACGGCTTCGTCAATGGGCGCGGCAGCGGCACGTATGGCATTGGAGGCGGCAGGTCTGGATTTTAACGATATCGACTGTCTCGTATGTACAAGCGGTACGAAAGAACAGCCATTGCCAAGCACAGCTTCGTTTATTCAGCAGGCGCTTGGTGCGCAGGATTCGGGCGTTCCGGTATTTGATATGGATGCGACATGTTTAAGCTTTCTGGTGGGGCTGGATACGATGTCGTATATGATCGCTGCTGGACGTTATCGTTACATTTTGCTCGTAGCCAGTGAGGTTGCTTCCGCTGGACTTGATTGGACGCATAAAGAGAGTGCCTTATTGTTTGGAGATGGAGCAGCGGCTGTTGTGATCGGGCCTGCTGAGCCGGATGAAGCTTCAGCGATTATACATACTTCACTCCACACATACAGTCGTGGAGCCAGATATTCCGAAATTCCAGGCGGTGGGACACGTTTTCCACCCCAACGACCACAACCATCGGAGCGTTCGTTTACATTTCAGATGGATGGGACGGCGATTTACAAAATGGCATCGCGTTTGTTACCCGATTTTATGGATGAGTTATTGACCGGAGCGAATACGTCGATGAAAGATTTCCAGCTTGTCATTCCGCATCAGGGCAGTGCGATGGCAATGCGTTTGTTACGCAGGAAGCTGGGCATTGCAGAGCAGCAATTTATGAATATTACACCCCATCATGGCAATACGATTGCAGCCTCGATCCCAATGGGTTTACATGAAGCGATTGTACAACAACGCATACAGCGCGGCGATCGACTGTTGTTAATGGGGACGGCAGCAGGACTCACACTGGGAGGCATGGTGCTTGATTACTAAGCAGCAAGCAAAGCGAATTTTAGTTACAGGCGGACGCGCGCCTGTGGCGCTGGAGTGGTGTCGACTGCTGCATGCGGCTGGCCATGAGGTGTATGTAGCAGAAAGCTTTCCGCAGCCGCTATGTCGGTATTCCAATACAGTGCGGCGCTGTTACGTTGTACCTGCACCGCGCCAGCAGCCAGGTGCCTTTTTACAGGAGCTACAGCGGATCGTTGAGAAGGAACGGATCGATGTATTGCTGCCGACCTGTGAGGAGATTTTTCATATTGCAGCAGGGCAGGAACATTTATCGGCTGAGGTGCAGGTGATCTCGCCGACCATTGCCCAGTTGCATCGGCTGCATCATAAAGGGGATTTTATCAAGCTTGTTCGTGCAGCCGGACTTGCCGTTCCAGAAACGGTGCTGCTGGAGGATGCGCAGCAATGGGAGCAAACGCAGCGATGCGCGTGGGAAAAAGGCACGGCGATTGTGCTAAAGCCAGCGTATTCTCGTTTTGCTTCGCAGGTATGGTTGCCGCCGCAATTAGCACGACAAGTAGGACTGGGGTCAAAAAGAGAGACTGCATCGCAACTCGATCTGGAGACGAAACTAGAATCGGCATCGGAATCAAAACAGAAACGAGAACTAAAATCCGAACCAGAACTCGAACCAGAATCCGAATCGCAATTCGAACCCATATCCCAATTACATCCTAACTTAGACACCCCATCCCAATTCCAGTTTGAACAGGCACTAGATGTTAAACTAAAAGTAGAGTCTGAGCTAGAACGAGTCACAGAAACAGAACGTGAACAACAATCGTTCTATGCGGTGAGTAGTGCCAAACGATCTGCTGCTATACACAGTGAAATTCGCTCAAATGGTGCTAAACGGAACTCGTTTAACGCGCCCGCACCGGATACGCTCTCGCAGCAGCAACCGTGGATTGCCCAGCAATTTATTCCAGGTGAGCAGCTATGCACGTACAGCATCGTACATGAAGGTATCGTAGTGGCTCATGCGACGTATCGATGTCGATATCGAAATAGTCGGGCTGGTGCAAGTGTGCATTTTGAAGCATTGGATCGTCCGGATACGCTGACATGGGTACAGACGCTCGTTAACCGCTGGAGTAATTTGGAGGATAGCAAGTTACAGCAAGATGTATGGCGAAAGGTACAGTATAGTACAGAGCAAAATACATGGCGAGCTGAAGCGTGTGGTGCAGAGCAAAATACACGACGAGCTGAAGAGTGTGGTGCAGAGCAAAATACATGGCGAGCTGAAGCGTGTGGTACAGAGCAAAATACACGACGAGCTGAAGAGTGTGGTGCAGAGCAAAATACATGGCGAGCTGAAGCGTGTGGTACAGAGCAAAATACACGACGAGCTGAAGAGTGTGGTGCAGAGCAAAATACATGGCGAGCTGAAGCGTGTGGTACAGAGCAAAATACACGACGAGCTGAAGAGTATGGTGTAGAGCAAGATACCCGGCGAGCTGAAGCGTGTGGTACAGAGCAAGATACATGGCGAGCTAAAGAGTGTGGTGTAGAGCAAGATACCCGGCGAGCTGAGCAGCCAAATCTACAGCATGATACACGTGTAAATGAGGATAAGTGCTTATTCCATCGTTTTAGCGGTCAGCTCAGCTTTGACTTGATGGAGCAGCAGCATACAGGCATGCTTTACCCACTAGAATGTAATCCACGAGCGACAAGTGGAGTGCATTTATTTCAGCCAGAGGACGGTCTGGAGCAGGCGTTATTGCATCCGGCCCAGCTTGTGGCAACCGCCACAGTTATACAGCCACAACCGGGTAGACGGGTGATGTTAACACTGCCGATGCTTGTCAGTGGGTTTGGCAGACGCTGGAGCAGACAGCAATGGAGAGGATGGCGACAGGCATTGCGCGGCGCGGAAGATGCGGTCTATCGTCGGCATGACCGCTTGCCTGCTTATGGCCAGTTACGTTTATTATGGTGTGCATGGCGAATGAGCCGCAGAGAACGGATATCGATCGTTGAGGCGCTCACGTATGATATCGAGTGGAACGGAATCGATGCGGGGGCAGAAGGGGGGCAACTATGAAAAAGGCACTTGTGACTGGAGCGACCGGATTTCTCGGCGGACATCTGGCTCGGCATCTTCATCGACTGGGCTGGGATGTGACGGCAACCGGACGGAATGAGGCGTCAGGGCGACGGCTAATGGATGATGGTATACGATTCGTCGCCGCCGATCTGCGCGACCGGGATGTGATACTTGGTGCTTGTTGCGGTCAGGACATTGTATTTCATTGTGGCGCATTGTCGTCGCCGTGGGGGCGATATAACGACTTTTACAGCAGTAATGTCGAAGGTACGCAGTATGTAGCTGAAGGATGCAAACGCGAAGAAGTACAGCGACTGGTCCATGTCTCGACACCAAGTGTATATTTCGATTACATGCCACGGTATCGGATCAAGGAATCCGATCCATTGCCTGCACGTGCTTGCAATCATTATGCCGCGACGAAGCGGATTGCTGAGCAGTGGCTGGAGCAGCGCTGGCAGCAACAACAACTTCCTGTCATTATGCTGCGTCCGCGTGCGATCTTTGGGCCGGAAGAGCAGGCGCTTTTGCCTAGACTGTTACGTGCGAGCGAGCAATCCGGCGTACCGTTACTTAATGGTGGTGAAGCGGAAATTGATCTGACCTGTGTAGATAATCTGCTACAGGCGATGCTGTTATGCTGTGATTCACCAGCTTCTACGCTGGGGCAAACATATAATATTTCCAACGGTGAAGCACTGCCGTTTCGTGAGCTGGTTAGTCAGCTTTTCCAGCTGTTAGAGCTACCGCTACGTACTAAATCGATTCCGTATCGTGCCGCTTATGGCGTTGCCGCGATGCTGGAAGCGACGTATCGATTGCTGCCACTACGAGGCGAGCCTTCGCTAACACGTTATACGGTTAGCTCGATCGCTGTGCCCCATACGCTTGATATTAGCAAAGCACAGCGTGAGCTGGGCTATACACCGACGGTTACGGTGGAGCAGGGCTTGCGTCAATTTGCAGACTGGTGGAAAGCGGAGCAGCATATGGATGGGCGAAGATTGAGAGGATAAATGGCATGTTGATATGAAGGCAGTAGAGGATGCAGATCAAGTTAAAGAAGGATAGACATAAAATGAATAAATAGTGGACATAACGTCAGACTATGATGGTCATAGCATAGAGTTAGTGAAGAATAGATAGTAAGTGAAGGATACACATCAAGCTAGCGCACAAGCAATATGGAATTACTGAAGGATAGAAGTGTTTGAAGGGTAGCCGTGTTTTATTTTCCATAAATAATAAAGCGAACGATAAACAGGAGGGGATATGGATGCAAAGTCGGGTACCGGTATCACTGTGGATCGGAGCGGCAGGCTATTGCACACATCCTGAATTTTTGACGATTCAGGGTGGAAGCTTGCGACCGGTGGCATTTCCGGCAGGCTTTGCCTGTATTCGTCATCCGCAGCATGGAGCTATTTTATTGGATACCGGTTATAGTGAGCGCTTTTTTACAGAAACGAGTTCGTTGCCGGAATCGCTGTATCGGTATACGACACCTGTGGTGTATCACGAGCAGGATCATGCTTTGCAGCAGTTACAACAAGCTGGCGTGAGCGCAGACGAGATTCGGTTTGTGATTTTGTCTCATTTTCATGGCGATCATATTGCGGCTGTACGTGATTTTCCACAGGCGCAATTTATTTATTTGCAGGAGGCATATGATGCGGTACGTGAGTTGCGGTCGATTCGTGCGGTGAAGGCGGGCTTTTTGCGAGGATTGTTGCCGGATGATTTTGAAGCGAGATCATTACCTTTTACGAGACAGGATATGAATGTACGGTATGAGCCTGGGAGCTGGAATGAAACGATTACGCGGCAGCAGGTGTATCGTACAGGTGATGGTAGAGATGATCGTCAGCAGCGAGATGATGTGGATGAATCTAAAAGTGCTCCAGAACTTCAAGAGCACCAGAAGTACCAAGAGCACCAAGAGCACCAAGAGCACCAAGAGCACCAAGCTACTTGTCACGATCTGTTTGGTGATGGAAGTATACTGGCGGTGGAGTTATCCGGACATGCTGAAGGGATGATCGGTCTGCTCGTGCTGGCAGGAGAGCAGGAGTATTTGCTATGTGCTGATGCGGTCTGGTCAAGTCGAGCGTTTCTGGAAGATCGGAAGCCTCATCCTGCCGTAAGTATGATCATGTCGAATCGTCAGCAGTATATGACCAACATGCAGCGGCTACGCACCTGGCATTTGCGCCATCCGCAGCTTCGAATTGTACCAAGCCATTGTCGTGAGGCACTTGGCGCATGGGGAGGGGAATGGCACAGATGACCAATACATTGCGTATCTTGTATCACTACTGGCGTTCGCGGCGTTTGACCAGGCGCTGGACGAATCGAGCGGAATTGGAACGCTGGCAGGAGCGAAAGATCCGCCGTCATTTAAAATGGGTGCGTCGTCGCTCCACTTTTTATCGTCAATGGTGGGATGGGAGGCATGACGCGGATTGGCGCCATTTTCCGATGATTGATAAAGGGATCATGATGGAGCAATTTGACGAACTGAATACGGTAGGGCTATCACGCGCACAGGCGCAGGATATTGCGCTGGAAGCAGAGCGGACGAGGGACTTTGAGCCGCAGCTGAATGGGGTGACGATTGGGCTATCCTCCGGCACATCGGGTAATCGAGGGCTATTTCTAGTCAGTCCACAGGAGCAGGATGCATGGACAGGGACGGTACTGGCGAAGTTATTGCCAGGCGGTCTGCGTGAGCCACATCGGATTGCTTTTTTCCTGCGTGCGAACAGTAATTTGTACGAATCGGTAAGTAAGGGCAAATTGAAGTTTCGCTATTTTGACCTGACGGTGCCGATGGAGCAGCATCTTGCTGTGCTGGAGCAGGAGCGTCCAGATATCTGGGTGGCGCCTGCATCGCTGTTACGTCTGCTTGCCGATGCAGCTCATGGGGGACGATTGACGGTCAAGCCGTGGCGTATGATCTCCGTAGCAGAGGTGCTTGATCCACTGGATCGACAACGGATCGAGCACGCTTTTCAGCAACAGGTGCATCAGGTGTATCAATGTACGGAAGGATTTCTTGGCGCGACCTGTGAGCATGGCACGCTGCATTTGAATGAAGACCTTGTGCATATTGATCGGGAATATATCGATGAGCAGAAGCGGCGATTTGTGCCGATCATTACGGATTTTTCGCGCCGTGCTCAGCCGATTGTACGCTATCGACTGAATGATATTTTGACACTGGCAGAGCGTCCATGTGCATGTGGTTCGCCATTTACGGCGGTTGAGCGGATTGAAGGACGCTGTGACGATATTTTGTATATTCGGCAGTTGGATGAAGAGGAGCAGGATTGGCAGGAATATGAACAGCAGGAACAAGAAAGCCTGCTGGTGCCGCTTTTCCCTGATCTGGTTACGCGTGCCGTCATATCGGCTTCACCGGAGATTGAGCATTATCAGGTGATACAGTATGACAGTGATCGGCTGGAGATTCTGTATCGTCTGAGTGGAGAAGAGTCCCGTGCAGCGGTGGAAGCGCAAATTCGTGAACGACTGAAACAGCTATGTACTGGGCTGGATGGTGTGATGCCGGCGATTCGATTTGGCGAGTATACATTTGAGCCGGGACCGGTGAAGCTCAGACGGGTCGAGAGGAGATGGAAACCTGATGGTGACCGTGGCCTGGTATAGCGCTGCCAATATACACCAGCTCATATGGCCGAATGATGCGTACAGCAGCTATGCGAAGCGGTATTTGCTGCCGATGCTGTTAGAAGGTGTACAGCCTTATGTGGCCAATGTACAGACTGAGCTGATGATCGTAACCGTAGACGGCATCCCGCTACCGCTTACGATCAATGAAGCGGAGTATACGAATTCCTATGTGTGCTCGCCGTATACGCATTATGTATCGTATGCAGAGGAAGAGTTGATAATGCTCCAGCGTCCACGTTTGGAAAAAGTATTAGCGTTGCTGTTACGCGGCATTGGCTGGTGCTTGCGCCGGATTCATTTTAACCGGGTCGTGCAAATAAACAACTGGCTCGTTTCCACGAATCTGTATCCACAATTGACGGCTGCACAGGTAGAAGCTGTTCACAGAGCAGTACAAGCTCGTTATCCAAAGCATGTGCTGATCTGGCGCTCACTAAACGAAGTGACGACTCCGATCGTACAAACGACATTGCAGCGGCTGGGCTGTCGGCTGATTCCAAGTCGGCAAGTTTATCTGTTTGATCATCAGACTGGCGTAACCTCGCGTACACGCTGGGTGATCAAGCGCGATCGTCGTTTAATTGACTCGGGTGTATACGAAGTGGTCGAGCCAGAGCAGATACAAGAGTCAGATATTCCACGTATTGCCGAGCTATACCGGATGCTATATATCGATAAATATTCTGCGCACAATCCACAGTTTACGGAAGGATTTTTCCGTTTGGCGTTACGTGAGCGGCTGCTCCATATGTACGGATTACGTAGAGAGGGCAGATTGGATGCGGTGCTGGGCTTTTTTGGACGGGATGCGGTCATGACTACGCCGCTATTCGGCTATGATACGTCACTGCCAGCAGAGACAGGTTTATACCGGATGCTATCGGTACTGCTTATCGAACTGTCTGAAAAGCGTGGACAGCTATTGCATGAAAGCTCCGGTGTTGGGCAATTCAAACGCAATCGCGGTGCCTATGGTGCGCTGGAAGTATCGGCTGTGTACGATCGCGGCGGATCGCGTGCCATTCGAGCGGGTTGGGGATTGCTGGAGCAGCTATTATACCGAATCGGTGTACCGCTAATTCGCAAGCTGAAGCTGTAGTATAGAGCGTTTTGCCTGTTGCCGTGGCAAGGCATTAAGGATTATGCGAGTGGGTATCAGCCTCAGCCAAGTTGCTCTGAGAAAAGTAACGGTATAGCTGAGAAAGAAGCAAGATAGTATAAGTGGAATGTATTGGCTCAAATACTGGGGATGGATAGGGCATAAACGATGGCAAACCACTACTGTAAACAAAATAGTGTCAATGGAAAATAAGCGAAACATCGCAAGCCGTGCCAACACCGCAAGCACCACAAACATTGCAAGCCGTGCTAACACCGCAAATACCACAAACATTGCAAGCAGCGCAAGCACTGCTTTACGATACAAAGCTCGGCATATCCTACGAAAGCTACAGAGCACTACATACGCAATATGCAAACCATTAGTTGAACAACCAGAGGGGAGGAAGACACCAGCATGGCAAAAAGGAATACAATGCCGCATTCACCTGCATCACAGCAAACCCCTACTAATCATGAACGTTCCAGCAGGCGTGTAGCCCTCATTACAGGTAGCTCCAGCGGCTTCGGGTTACTGATTGCGCTCGTGCTTGCCAGACAGGGCTGGCAGGTCATTGCGACGATGCGCGATCTGTCGCGCCGTCAGGAACTGGAGCAACGGGCGATACAGGAGGGACTGCAAGCGCAGATCGATTATGTGCGTCTGGATGTGAACGAAGAGACTTCAATCACACACGCCATGACTGGTATTATGCAGCAATATGGACGGCTGGATGTATTGATCAACAACGCCGGTTATGCCGCTGGTGGTTTTATTGAGCATGTGCCGATGGAAGCATGGCGTTCTCAGCTGGAAACAAATGTGTTTGGATTGATCGCAGTCACGCGTGCTGTATTGCCGATCATGCGCAAACAGCGTAGCGGCAAAATCATCAATATGAGCAGTATTAGTGGCATTGCCGCTTTTCCCGGCTACGCGCCCTATGCGACGTCTAAGTTCGCTGTTGAAGGTTTTAGCGAAAGCTTACGGCAGGAAATGTCGCGTTTTGGTGTGGATGTTGTGCTGGTAGAGCCAGGTGCATATCGGACGGCAATTTGGAATAAAGGATTGTCAGCCATTCATACGACCGAGGACTCGCCGTATACCGATCATCTGGAAGCGGTGCTCGCTTACTCACGTCATAGCTCGCTGCATGCACCCGATCCGCAGCAGGTAGCAAAGCTCATCGGACGGCTGGTGAATAAGCGTCGTCCACGTCTGCGGTATGCAGTAGGACGCGGTACAGGTATTCTGGTGCTGGCAAGACGGCTGCTTCCGTGGAGCTGGCTGGAACGAATCATTGACCGTGTATTACGTTAACTTTCGCGATATGGATCGTCTAGCAAGCAACACGATCATCTGCCATGCTACCGTTTTCAAAATAGTTTAGAAACTTATGTGTTGATATGATTAACTTCCCGTTCGCACGGTTAATACTAGAAGGGACAGGCTGGTAGCGTGGGCTACCCCACCCGTTTCATTAATCCAGAACAACTTCTGTAAACAAAGGTGAGGACAACATGAACAACACATATAAAAGTAAAAATATCGTCGCATGCAGCAAGTGTGGACACGAGATTGAGAATGTATTGGAACATGTGAAATATGTATTGCACGGTCACTGTCAGCATTGTGCTGAAGCAACAGAGCAGATGAACCCTGTACAGATGGAATTGAAACGGACTTCCTGAAAGGGTTATCATTCAAATCGCGATGGGATGACGAAGGTCTTTGATCCGGCGGATGAATGAGCAACAGTCAGCGAACAGACACACGTACAACCACTCCAATCTTTATCACATAATGAATATGAAGCACTTGTACATCGTACAAACCTATAGATCGTATCGTGTAGGTGAGCCTGTTTGATCGCACGGTATCCTGTTACAATGACGAGTTATGTCTAATATATTGAAGTCTAATTTATCGAAGTAAACATAAGGCGTCTCTTTCCATCGCGGAAGGAGGCGCCTTATATGTGTAGAGAAAGACAAATACCCAAATACGCACATACGCACATATACAAATACACAAATACACAAATACGCACATATACAAAGAAACAATATGGATAGACGAAAATGCTCCTTTCCGCAGGCGCCTGGCGCTGATGCAGAAGGGAGCATTTTCATCATAAAAGTGAGCTATGCAAGTACGTTGTCCCAATGAATGATTACCGATAGTAGTTACAACGAGTCGTTAAAATTCAAAGGTATTCGTTCGATAACCAACTGTATCCCTGTCAACTCATTCATTTCTGTCCGGTACTCGTTGTGTTTGACTCTGTACCGTTCGTAGAAGTGCTTTTATCACTAGTGCCATTGGTATCGGTATGATTGTCTTTACCTTTATTCATATGGCCATGCGTGCCGTTGCTATCACTATTATTCGTATCCAGATCAGGATCAGGATTTTGACTATTGTTTTTGCCCATGCTGGCGCCGTTGTCCTGATTTCCAGCTTCTGACGCAGGAATTGGACTGGAGTTCGTTGTCGAGCCGGCATCGGTATCGCCGTTCGTATCGCCAAGCATCGGTTCATTTTTCACATCATCCGCAGCAGCCAGATTAATATTGCTGAGGAAGTTGGAGACGTTACGCAAGTATTCACGTGGATGTTCACGGAATTCCAGCTCATGATGCGCGCCGGGAATGACCCACAGCTCCGAATTCGGATTCGTCTGGTTGGCAGCGAGTAGCTCGGCGATCTGGTAAGGTGCCTTGCTGTCCTGCGTACCGTGAATAAAGAAAATGGGGAACGGATAATCCTTTTTCTTCACCTGTGGATAAGGAATCTGGTTCAAGCTCGTTCCATTTACGATCGGGAGCAGCATTTCCATAATATCAATGGTCGGGTGCTGCGGCAGATCCAACTGCTGCCGGATGTTGTAGTAGAGCGTATCCGGCTCCAGCAGGAAAGTGCTGTCCAAAATCATCGCATTCACCTGGTCGGTCAGCAGTCCTGCTTGCAGGGCTGTACCTGCACCCATCGAGAAGCCCCAGACGACCAGCTCTTTGGCACCACGCTGTTTGGCGAGATCAATCGCACCGAGTAATTGCTGCGCTTCCTTTTTACCACCGGTGGCGACTTCTTTGTTCGTTTTGGAGGCAAAGCCATAATCGAACATAATCACGTTAAAATTAAGTCTATGGGCAAAATGGGCCAGATCGTACATCGGAATCCACGTTTCCTCGCGATTGGCACCATAGCCGTGACTAAAAATAATCGTTTTATTCGACTTCGTTTCGGCAGGGATATACCAGCCCTGCATCATCCGACTGCCATCTCGAGCGGGAAAGGAAATGTCTTCGTAGGGCATGTTTTTCGCCTGCATTGGATTGGAGTATACATTGGCGACCGTCGGATAAGATAGCACCCATGCAATATACGCATGCAAAGCGACAAAACAAAATAGAAAGAAAAATACGATAGACAGTAGAAAAGCCACGATAATATGCTTCAAGCGAAGTTGCCGCGTCAGCATTACGGGTGTTTCTTCCGGCTGAGATGACGGGGTCCTGTTGTTGCGTTCAGCAGTTGTTGACATAGGAATAAGGCCCCTCCTGAAAAAAATTGGTAAACATACGGCATAGATGACCGTATTCAGTAAAAGAACAAGCCGTTTTCATAATAATTCATTGTATCATCGACATGTGTCGGTATCCACCTTCGAACGTAAACTTTACCTATGTTATCGGTCTATTTTGCTTTACGTTTACACATAGCTTCGATATAATTTATGTAACCATGTTTCACCCCGTGAAACTGGAGTCATAGGCAATCGCAGCATAGAACGGCTGCGGATGTGAACGCAGCCACTGGAGGCGAATACGAATGGAAGATCGCAAGCTAACGGTGCGCGCAGTTGAGCGTGCGCTTGATATACTACTTTGTTTTACCCGGTCTGGCGATCTGGGACTCACCGAGATTGCATCCGAGATTGGCCTGCACAAAAGCACGGTGCATCGCCTGCTCGCCACACTGGAGGAAAAAGGCTTTGTCGTGCGTAACAGTGCGACCGATAAATACCGCCTCGGTATCAAAATATGGGAACTGTCGACCCACCTGTCTCAGAATGATGATCCAGCGACGATGCTGTTACCTGATATGGAGCAATTACGCGATCGGCTGGGGGAGACGATCAGTCTATACATCCGCGATGGTGCCGAGCGTCTGCGTATTCAAGCCGTGCAGAGCAATCAGGCGATTCGCCGCGTGGCACCGGTCGGCGCACGTCTGCCATTGACAGTCGGTGCATCGAGCAAGGTGCTGGTGGCATTTTCCAACGAGCAGGAGCAAGAGCAGATTCTGAGCATGTCCGAATGGCCGCCAAATGTCGACCCGGACATGTACCGTCAGCAACTGGACGAGGTGCATCAGAGCGGGTACTCGACGAGCTATGAGGAGCGCGAACCAGGCGCTGCTGCCGTCGCCGTGCCGATCTTTGATAGTGCAGGGCAGTTACGTGCATCATTGTCGTTGTCGGGACCAGTGAGTCGTTTGTCGATGGATAAGCTGCATGAGTATGCGCCGATTTTAGTTGAAGTGGCGCATGATATGGGGATTAAGCTGCGGTAGACATGGCATAGGAAGATCAGCATAAATTATGAAGTTGAACGCTCCATGGTTTATTGGAATTAATGTAGATTAAGCGAACCTATAGGGGTGCGCTTGAAAGATTGGTTTTTATAAATTCAACCTGCTGAAAAGTTACACTTGCTGAAGCACATCGTAAAAGCAGCTTATGTATACTCAATAGGTACATCATGCGCTTGATCAATAAATAAACAAAACAAAAAACAAAAATAGCCTGCTGGCTCCAACAGGAGCAGCAGGCTATTTGCTTTTGTATCCTACGTATTCATCTATTCTGTCCATTCATCAGCAACAATGCATAGAATGAACAGGTATAGCGATACGTTCAGCGGTCAAAACGAATTAAACCGTTTCACCTTTATTCGTATTCTGAATCATCTGACGCAGAACGGTTTGCAGGATACCACCGTTATGGTAGTAATCCACGTCTACCGCGCTGTCCAGACGAACGGTTGTAGGGAATTCGAATGTTGTACCATCTTCGCGTTTTGCAGTAACGTTCAGGGTTTGACCTGGTGTTACATCGTTGCTCAGACCGGTAATATCGAATACTTCTGTACCGTTCAGACCGAGCTGTTTCCAGCTGTAGCCTTCTTGGAATTGCAGTGGCAGTACGCCCATACCTACCAGGTTACTACGGTGGATACGCTCAAAGCTTTCTGCAATAACGGCTTTGACGCCGAGCAGGAACGTACCTTTTGCTGCCCAGTCACGAGAGCTGCCTGTACCGTACTCTTTACCAGCGATAACGACCAGATTCTGGTCTTCTGCCTGGTAACGCATGGATGCATCGTAGATGGACATCACTTCGTCAGTTGGCAAATATTTCGTTACGCCGCCCTCAGTGCCCGGAGCCACCTGGTTACGAATACGGATGTTGGCAAATGTACCGCGCATCATTACTTCATGGTTACCACGACGGGAACCGTAGGAGTTAAAGTCTTTGCGCTCTACATTGTGCTCTTTCAGGTATTGACCCGCTGGTGAAGATGGGGAAATGTTACCTGCTGGAGAAATATGGTCAGTCGTTACGGAATCGCCCATCAGTGCCAGTACGCGTGCTTGACGGATATCTGCGATATCGTTCAAGTTATCGCCCAGGTTCTGGAAGAACGGTGGGTTCTGGATGTACGTGGATTTCTCATCCCACTCGTACAGTTCACCTTGTGGTACAGGGATGTCGTTCCAACGTTTGTTCGCTGTAAATACATTTTCATAACGGCTGCGGAACATTTCCGGATTGATCGACAATGCGATCGCATCGCGGATTTCTTGCGCGCTTGGCCAGATATCTTTCAGGTATACCGGTTCGCCCTGTTGGTCATGACCGATTGGGTCGTTCGTCAGGTCGATGTCTACTGTTCCTGCCAGTGCGTAAGCAACGACAAGTGGCGGAGAAGCAAGATAGTTCATTTTCACCTGAGCGTGTACACGACCTTCAAAGTTACGGTTACCGGACAGTACGGAAGCAACCGTCATATCGTTGTCTGCAATCGCCTGGCTCACTTCGTCTGGCAATGGACCGGAGTTACCGATACATGTGGCACAGCCGTAGCCTGCGAGGTAGAAGCCGAGTTGCTCCAGGTAAGTATCCACGCCCGCTTTTTGCAAATACTCGGTAACGACGAGGGAACCTGGTGTCAGACTTGTTTTCACATAGCCTGGAACGGACAGTCCGCGTTCTACCGCTTTTTTCGCAAGCAGACCGGCACCCAGCATAACGCTAGGGTTGGATGTGTTCGTGCAGCTTGTGATTGCAGCGATCACGACAGCGCCTGCGCTCATTTCGCTTTTCTTACCGTTTGGATGCTGAACCGGAATCTTCTCAGCGATCTTCGCATCAGACAGGCCATAACCGCCCGTTTCAACCGGTGTACGGATCGCGGAGTTGTAGCTTGTTTTCATGTTCGTCAGTTCGATGCGATCCTGTGGACGCTTCGGACCTGCAAGACTCGGTACAACAGAAGCCAGATCCAGCTCGATCACATCGGAGAATGTTGGATCAGGTGTCTCGGATGTACGGAACATGTTTTGTGCTTTGTAGTACGCTTCAACGAGTTCAACTTGCTCGTCAGAACGACCCGTATTGCGCATGTAGAACAGCGTTTCTTCGTCAACTGGGAAGAAACCAATCGTTGCGCCGTACTCAGGAGCCATGTTCGCTACAGTTGCACGGTCAGCCAGACTGATGTTCGCTAGACCTGGACCATAGAACTCAACTAATTTACCAACAACGCCTTTTTTACGCAGCATTTCGGTAACGGTCAGCGCAAGGTCAGTCGCTGTTGCGCCTTCGCTCAGGCTGCCTGTCAGCTTGAAGCCGATAACTTCAGGCATAACGAAGTACAGTGGTTGGCCAAGCATCCCTGCTTCTGCTTCGATACCGCCAACACCCCAACCAACAACGCCAAGACCATTGATCATCGTCGTGTGAGAGTCCGTACCTACGAGGGAATCAGGGAATACTTGTGTTTCGCCATCGACGGTTTTGGTAGCCGCTACGGAAGCGAGGTACTCCAGGTTAACCTGGTGCACGATACCTGTCGAAGGCGGTACAGCGCGGAAGTTATCGAATGCCGTTTGCGCCCAGCGCAGGAAACGGTAACGCTCTTCATTACGCTCAAATTCAACGTTTACATTATATTCAAGTGCATCCGGAGTACCAAATGCATCTACCATAACAGAGTGGTCGATAACGAGGTCCACCGGTACGAGCGGATTGATCTGTTTTGGATCGCCGCCCTGGCGTTTCACGTAATCGCGCATAGCAGCGAGGTCAACAACGACCGGTACGCCGGTAAAATCCTGCAATACGATACGTGCAGGGATAAATGGAATTTCTTTCTCTTCGCGGCCTTCAGCCCATCCCGCGAGTTGTTTGACATGTTCCTCGGTAATCGCACGACCGTCGAATTGACGAACGGCTGCTTCAAGCAGCACGCGAATCGAGAATGGCAGCTTGTCAATGCTGGTAAAGCCTTGTTCTTTCAGCGCTTCAAGGCTGAAATAGCGGTAACTCTTGTCTTTCACTTTCAGTTCACGGCCAACGGAAAATGAATCTTTAACGGACATAGATGAACCTCCTTGAATGAAATACGGCTTAAAAATTACAGCAAAAAATGGAAGTGGTGAAAAAGATTCAATCTGACAGAAACAATCGTGTATATACAGAATGAGTGTTTCACAGAATGAAACTTGATTTCAAAAATAGTCACTATGTTTAGTATACCGTTTACATCGGGGCGCGTAAAGCTCTTTTTACAGATTATGTCGTATCAAAAAACGAGCAAAAATACACAAAACGAATGCCTCGGTTCGTGTTTGTGAGCACGTGGCATTCGTTTAGCAATGAGGGCAGATGAAGTGTTCGCTATTGTGATGTAGTGCATGTATAGCGAACGGTTTATGTAGAGATCATGTTAACAGGGCATCATCGTTTCTTCGTATATAACGAGCAAGCAGACGGCACAGGATGTCGGATTTCGTATTCTTATAAGTGTGCATCGTATGAATGAATGCCTGTTATGATTATATTCTAAGATCACTAGTATGTTGTTTGCAGATGTTTATCGTTTAATACATTCAGCGAAAAATAATTGTGAATAACAGATAATTTGCTTAAATGGATCGGTAATGTGAAGGTGAAAATGGCATTATACAGTTCAGGAGTAAGCCTAATGGCTTGAACGTCCGAATCGTATCGCTATGTTTAATTGGCATAATCGACAGGGCTAAATTTGTAGCCTATCCCGCGCACATTCACAATATATTTCGGATGATGAATATCGGATTCGATTTTTTTGCGCAAATTACTTAAATGCACCATCACGGTACGTGTATCGCCCAGACTTTCCATTCCCCAGACGTGATCGAACAACTGCTGCACTGAATAAATGCGATTGGGATGTTGAATCAGACAGGAGAGCAACTTGAATTCTTTGATCGAGAGCGTGATCACACGGTTATTGAGCTTGACGACATGACTGGTCAGATTGACTTCCAATTCGCCATAGTGAATGACATTCAGAGGAGTGGATGTGCCTAAATGGGAGAGTAGGAAGTAACGTCGTAAATGTGCTTTAACACGAGCAATCAATTCACGAGGACTGAATGGTTTGACAATATAATCATCGGCACCAATTCCCAGCCCCAACACTTTATCGGTTTCTTCATCACGTGCGCTAACAAAAATGATCGGAATATGGAGCGTTTTGCGCAACTCTCGACATACATCGTACCCATCCAGTTTGGGCAGCGTAATATCGAGTAAAATAAGATGCGGCTGAAACATCGAAGTAAGCTGTAACGCTTCTTGTCCATCCTGAGCAGTTTGCACTTCGTATTGCTCGCGCTCCAAATAAAACGATAAAAGATTACGGATGCTTTCTTCATCTTCTACGATCAAAATACGCTCGCATGCCATACGTATACCTCTTTCATTATGGAATTCAATTAAGCAACTTAGTTGCCAATAAAATTATCATAATTCATTTTTTTATGAAATAAAAGGGATTATTTGGGATTTTTTTGTAAGATAGACAGAAAGTTAAGGATCATGCGGATACTCAATTTTAGTAAAGATAAATTTAACAAACCTTGATTATTACTTGATAGTTATATTGAGAAGGGTCTCGGTAATCACCATACTGTTGCAATGGATAGGTTTCGTACGATTGGGCTACAATCAGTCAATGAAATGAGTATGCTTATGAGCGCAAACAAATCGTAAAATCTTTCGGGTCATAACAGATGGGAGCGATATGGAAAAGAGCATTTTGTTATATCGCATCGTTCGTTTTTAGCTCAAACGATGAATGAAGACAAGTTGATATAGATGCTGAAGCTAGTCAAAATTGCATAAAGTTTTTATAAAAACCCTTGATCAATTATTTAGCAACACTTGGCTATGCTGGCTAGGTTGATGGTGATTATGATAGGCGTGTAGTCCAAATCCAAAAGGAGGAATAAAACAATGGCAAACATTAACTGGAACAACGGGCAATTGATTACTTTAGGAGTTGGTGATACCGCTACAAGCAATGGCAGTCTGAATTGGGGGCAATTGTATGCACTGATTTTTTACAATAGTGCAAGTGCAAATACGTCGACAAACGTTACAGTTGTCGCAGGATCGCTGCCACCAAAGATTGTTACCGTTCCGGGTACAACAGCTCAACAAGGTTTGGCATCGGTAGTGTTTTTTAACGGATCGGACAGCAATACGATTTCCGCCTCCATTTTGCAGGGTGAAACGGGCAGTCAAATTCAAGCGTTTATTGCCAGTGTGAAAATGCCGCTCGATACGACTGGTATTAACAATGTATCGTTGCAAGCAGACGGTCAATACCATGCGTTTAATAAATTTACCCGCTATTACACCGTACCTGCGAGTCATTGGTATCAAGGCACACTCAAAAGTAATATTAATCAATTTATCTCGATTCAATTTAAAGAGAGCTCTGCGATTGTGAATGTATTAAACGCTCCAGACGGTACGACTGTACATGTGGACGGCTTGGGTATTGCAGCTACGCAAAACCAATTTAAAATTTACACCACACCAGCCTCTACATACTCTTGGTCTGTTCGAGGCGATGGTACGCAATATGTTTGGGTCAATGCAGATAGCGCTCAAGATTCACAAGATGCTGCCATCTCGCTGCAATCGCTTAGCGCTTTATACTGATAACAATTCATTAATAAACTTATATTGTAAAGGGGATTGGGAACACAATCGAGTTAGCTGTGGAGGAAGTATCCATATGAGTATTTGTATGCACACATTGAGTATGGTATGGGAAATTGCCGTCTGTCTGGTAAGTGTGGGCTTTTGCGGTATGGGTGTGTTGTACTATTGCGTGCGGAATAATAAATGATTTGAATTCATCAACTATTAGGAGGTCATGAACAATGACAGTTGTACACGTATCGCCACCGTGGTATACCGTTTGGAATCAGATTCATAGCACGATCGGACAAGACGCCTCCGTAACGGTTGAGCCGCTCGACACTTCGCACAATCCGTATGTGGTGGAGATCGTAGTGAAAGATGCCGACAAAGGTGCGGCGCTGGCGGCGATTCTCGTGCCAAGCTATCCGTTTGGCGGTGTGAGCGTCGAAGTTCAGGTTGTTGATGTGAGCGGTAAACCATATCAGCCGGCGGTAGCGAAAGATATTCAAGGTGTGGCAAATCTGTTTCAGACGGCACTAAAGGAAAATCCGCTATTCACAAGCATTGAGGTACGTCCGTATTTGCCGATTCAATCGTCCCAGGTGGTATTCCCGATTTTCGCAGCTACGGTCATCCAGTTCTACAATGATAACATGGTCGATTTTTACGGCAATTACAATAACACCGCTGCCGCTGTATTTCATCATATTTTGTTGCAAGCGGTAAATGGTATTACGGTGCTGGCAAGCACCAAGTTGAATCAATAAGCGCAGCGGTTTGCCGTTGCCGGATTCGGTATAGATAATATCATCCAACAGGTTGCATACAAGTGAAAAAGCAGCAAACAGGTGATACGCGCGTTCGTATCGCCTGTTTGCTATGATTATGCTCATATGGATGCACGTTATAGAGTTATTGCTGCGGCACGGAAGTTGGCGCAGCGTGCTGATGATAGCTGGCGCGTAAACAGCAGGCTACGCAGCGTATCCTATCTGTTCCAAGTTACGGTTTAAAGCCAATATGCTCGCGGTGGTCAAAATCGGCATCCATACAAACTTTTTTTGCAGCCGTCCCTGTGAACATTTATACTGATTAAAGGCGGTATCACAGCCTGTCTGTCCGACGGTCGCGCATCGTAACAGCATGCGACTTGAAACGCGGACAGCAACAACGACTGTACCTTTTGACCTTACTTTCAGATCATAATTCCAAATATGAACAACAATTAACGGGGGTTCCGACATGACAGCAGCAAAATTAACCGTAGGACTGATCTACGGTGGTAAATCCGGTGAACACGAAGTATCCTTACAGACGGCATTTTCCGTCATGAATGCACTCGATTATGACAAATATAATGCAGTGCCCATATATATCGATAAGCAAGGGCGCTGGAACATGGGGCAAACGCATGAAGCCGCACCAGCCAGCCTGGAATCACTGCAACTGAACAGTGGCGAATCTGCTACAGCCGAAGCGATGAGTGTACTGTGGCGCAAATTGAGCGGTCAGGAGAGTCTGATCGACGTATTGTTCCCATTGTTGCACGGTACATATGGAGAAGACGGTACGATTCAAGGGTTATTTGAAATGATGGATATGCCTTATGTGGGTGCAGGTGTACTCGCCTCTTCCGCAGGTATGGACAAAGCGATTATGAAAAGTCTGTTCGCTCAGGCAGGATTGCCACAATGTAAATACGAAACATTTATCGCAGCGGAATATGAAGCCAATGCCCACGATATTCTCGGCAATATCGAGCATAATCTAGGCTTCCCATGCTTTGTAAAACCAGCCAATCTCGGCTCCAGTGTAGGCATCAGCAAAGCGAAAGATCGCGCTGAACTGGAACGCGCCATCCAATACGCGCTGCGCTTTGATCTGAAAGTTGTCGTCGAGGAAGCAGTAGATGCACACGAAGTGGAAGTCGGCGTGCTCGGTAACGAGCTACCGCTCGCCTCTGTACCAGGCGAGATCGTATCTTCCAGCGATTACTACGATTACGATGCCAAATATCTCGATGGCAATTCGCGTATGATCATTCCAGCCGAGATCGACAGCGAGCTGGCAGAAAACCTGCGCGAACTTGCTCTGCGTGCCTTTAAAGCGATCGACGGCAACGGCCTGTGCCGCGCGGACTTCTTCGTCCGCCGCAGCGACCGCGCGATTATGATCAACGAAGTTAACACGATGCCAGGCTTCACTGCCTACAGCATGTATCCGCTACTATGGCGTGAAACCGGCAAATCCTATCCAGAACTACTTGACCAGCTCATCCAGCTCGGTCTGGACCGTTATAACAAGCGTCACACCCTGCAATTCAAGCGCGACTAAGCCTTGTCTGACAGACGGCGCTCCCAGTATAGCCCCGTCATCCTAACGTGACGGGGCTATACTGGTTTGTATTTGTATTTGTATTTTGTATTGCTAGCATCAGTTCCAATACTAGTGCCAGTGCCTAGTACTGATGTAGTTATAAATGCTTAATTGAATGTATTGTGCTTGTATGCTCAAACAACACACTCTCATCAAACCCAGCACATCAGTTTTCAACTTAAACCTACAACCTCTTCAACTGTTATACCCACCCCTCAAACGGTTTATGGTTTAATAAGACAAATCACGTACATTAACTAACTACACCACCACTTGATCAAGGAGGCGAACAATATGGGCTTTCAAACTGAATTTAATTCCGTTTGCAAATTCAAAAGCGAGCAAGAGCTGTTAGATATGCTCGAATACGGCAAAGGGAAAATGGTCAAACAAGGTTTTCGCGTATTCCCTACTGGACAGAAGGTCATTGCCTATACCCCGGAAAACACTGCGATTGCCATCGTGAAAATTACCGGCTGTATCGCAGAAATTAATTTTCAAGGTCATGAAGTGACCGAAGTGGAGATGGAGCTGGTGCGTAAGCTGACACCAGAAGAATCACGCGTGCAAACCGAGCTGGCACACGAAATGTTTTTCGGTGAACAGGAACAGCTGGACATATGATCGTCCGCTTTGGTTACGTCGCCATCTCATTACAGCTCAAAGATGCTTCTCCCTCTAAGACGATGACGATGACCAATTTTCGCAAGCTGCCTGATCGGGATGCTGCCCTGCACAGACTGGAAGCGATCGGGCGCGCTAATTTGCAAACGACGCTACGTGTGCTCAAGCATAATGTGGCAGAGGATATTCAGATGTACCGCATGAGTTCGAAGCTGATTCCACTTGCTACCCATGCGGAGCTACAGGATTGGGACCCGATCACCGTGCTGCAACCGGAATTTGCTGAAATTGGCGAGTATGTGCGTCAGCATCATTTGCGCGTGTCCTTTCACCCGGATCACTTTACCGTTGTGAATACGCCCAAGCCGGAAGTGTTGGAAGCAGCGATTCGTGATCTACGCCATCATGTGCGTATGCTGGATGCGATGGGTTTGGATGCACGTTCGAAAAACAATATCCATGTCGGTGGTGCCTACGGTGACAAGCCTACATCAGGTGATCGATTTGTTGAGCAGTTCGCCACCCTGGATGACGATATCCGCTGCCGGATCACACTTGAAAATGATGATAAAACATTTACCACACCGGAGACGTTACACATTGCCCAGCGTGCCGGACTGCCGATGGTGCTCGATATTCATCATCATATGGTGAACAGCGAAGGCGAGCCTGCATCGCTATACTGGCCGGATATCGCGCGTACATGGGAATCGCCGCTGGCGCGTACCGATGTGCCGGATGGCAGTCATTTGCCGCCGAAAATTCATGCATCCAGTCCACGCAGTGCGACCGATCGTCGCAGTCATGCAGATGGGGTAGAGGCAGGGCCATTACTCGACTTTTTGCGTCAGGCAGCACGCACGTCCAGTCATCTGGATGTGATGCTGGAAGCAAAGCACAAAGACCTGGCTTTGCTGCAACTAATGAACGATTTGCGCGCCTTTGAAGGGGACGGGGTACGTATCATCGACAAAGCGAGTATCGAAGTGTTACCTTAAAGATAGACGATATGTCTAAACTGATGCAGACCCGCTGGAGCTGTCCAAAAGGATAGACGCGGTCGTCTGTATCCATACTTAATTGATGTGGATATGCAAGTTTCCATACCGGACTGCGGCTTCGGCTGGCAGTCTAATATACCCAGGGGGATTGAACATGGAAGATAACCAAAAGCAGCCCTATGTTGTCAGCAGTAAAAGTCGTGTCGCTGTAGCGATCAATGCAGCATCCAAAACAGGCGAATGGATTAAAAGTAAGCTCGGCAGCTACCGTCAATTGGATACGAAAACCTCTTCCCAGGATCTCGTAACCGAAGTGGACAAAGGCGCAGAGCAGATGATTCGTAAGCTGGTGCAGACGTATTGCCCTGGCGATGCTTTTCTCGGTGAGGAAAGTGCTGGTGTTGGTGCAGAAGCATCGATTCGTGCGGTGGAAGCAGTGAAAGATGAGGAATATGTATGGATTGTAGACCCGATTGATGGTACGACCAACTTTGTGCATGGCTTTCCATTTTACTGTGTTTCGATTGCGGTTGCGCACAAAGGTGAGGTTATCGTTGGTGTCGTTTACGATCCAACCCATGATGAATTATTTGTAGCGGAAAAGGGTAAAGGCGCCTATGTACACGGCAATCTGATGAAGGTTGCGGATCATATGAAACTGTCTGAATCGCTTGTAGCAACAGGCTTCCCTGCAAATACAAGCGTAGAACGCAATACGAAGTCTCTTATCGATCTGTTGCCGAAAGTACGCAGCATTCGTAATGGTGGATCAGCAGCACTTCATCTCGCTTATGTAGCAGCTGGACGACTGGATGCATATTGGGAAGTCGGCTTGAACGCTTGGGATCTGGCAGCAGGTGCGCTGCTCGTAACTGAATCAGGCGGACGAATCGGTGATATCTCCGGTACAGATTATGAGCTGACTGTGCGTAATATTGCGGCAACGAATGGGCATATCCATGAAGAGTTGCTCCAAGAACTGCACGCATCTGGATTGAAGTGACTGTAGCAATGGGCTATAACTACTGCGCGCAGCAAGCAGTTGATTTTACCGATGAAAAAACGGGTAAATGAGTAGTAGTCAGCTAGTCATCGATTTATCGCTGTTCTGTAATACGCTGTATAGTAATGTTATTATGCTGTATGGTCATCATGCCGTATGATGCACTGCGGGAACGGCCATAGCGTTTATTCAGACTAACGCTAACAATTACCAAACTTAACGATGCAGGGGAGTGAGCGTATATGTCATCATCCGACGAACTGGAACGTGAACTGAGTGAGCGTCTAACCGACGGGGAGATGGTGGAGGAAGAACGTGATCGTCGCGAACGTCGACTGATTCCACCAAAATATGAAGTGCGCATCCAGATGGAGCATGACCCGATCGTCGAAGAGACGCTACAATACCGCAAAATGGCTCGTGAGCTGGATGATCGGTATGATGATTATTTGAAGCGAGCGAACCACTCGGAGCAGGCGAACGAGGATAAGGAATCGGGAGCTAGTGAAGGATGATCGTCGCGGAATTGGATCTGTTTTAGTGGAATTTGATCTATTTTAATGAGTGTATCGCGACTTTAAGGGATACATTTCAACGATATCAAGGCCATACGGCTGCCGTAGTCCGCAATCTGGCTACCGCAGCCGTTTTTTGTATAGTGGATGGTGTTTCGTTTAATTCAGGTGAGTAAGACAGAAAATGAGTAGATAAACTGAATACACAACATAAACAGACTAGGGTGTGTACGCAAACTTTTTGCAGTGGAATCAACTACTGCGGTAAGAAATAAGGGGACGGACTCCGATCTCGCACAGGAATCTACGAAATAGTAATACATGATAGGTGCTCACACGTATACGAGTTTGCGTATACGCCTTAGTCCATTGACCGCTTTAAACTCAACGCCTGATGGCGTTTATCTTGTGAACATCGCCTCTGTATTACAACATAAACTTATCTCTGCTGCGATACATCATATTTTACAGATAGCGTAGTCAAAGTACGACATGAATGCACAACATAATTAATGGATAAAAAGGGAAAAAGGAGCGACTTATGAACAATATAAAGCCTGAGTACAACCATCACAATCGCAATGAACGATCCTTGCAACCAATGGCAACAGAGCGTGTTCCACTGTTCACCGCCAAGAACTCGATAAACGGTAAAAAGAAAATCTGGTACCAGCTATTGCTTTCTGGTGTAATGACCGTACTTCTAGTAGGAAGCAGTGCCATTCCAGTCTCTACGGCATATGGTGCTGGTGCTACGGCAAATATGAATGGAGCGAAGACAGGAACGGTAGCAAGCACATCATCTACGCCAAGCTCCACAATAGCTAATGGAGGCAATCAAGCGTATGAGCATATCGTCTTTCTCGGGGATTCGCTGACCGTTGGGTATGAGCCGGATCGTAAATCGTCCAATTACGACGGTTTTACGGTGCGTTTGAAAGAGCAGGAATTGTTTCGCGGGCGAGCGATGGTAGATAATGAAGGCATTCTCGGCTTAACGAGTAGTGGGCTGCACCAGTATATGAATGCAATCACCGCCGGGAAAAAGGTCAGTACCAGCGATATTCAGAGCAATTTGCCAGGCGCAGCACGCACGCTGGATGGTGCCAGTGTCGCCAAACAAATTCGTAGCGCCAATCTGATCACGATTACAATTGGCGGAAATGATTTCCTGAATGCACTCGGTTCACTGACCGCATTGCCACAGGATCTATCCGGTCTGAAGCTGGAGCCTGTTATTAGTAGCTATGAAAATAATCTCAAAGCGATTGTCGATCAACTGATTGCGCTCAATCCATCCGCAACGATTGTAATCGCTGACCAGTATCAGCCCGTGCCTGCCGTATCCGGTGCCGAGTTGTATCGTAATCTGAACAGTCTGGCAGCGCAATTTAGCAATATTGTGGATCGTACCGCATCTAGCTACAAGGCACAGGGCAAAGATGTACGTGTAGCGCATATTGCCGAAGCGTTTAAGGACAATGAACTGAGCATGACGCATATTGCTGAGGGCGATATTCATCCAAATCCTAGCGGTTATCAGTCCATCGCGGTTGCTTTTAGCCGTGCGATCTGGGGTGAAAATGGGTATCGTACTCCGCCAACTTCGGTGAATTCGACGGATCTTACGATCGTTTATACGAATGGACGTTTGCTGAATAGTTCGGTACCACCGATCGTCCGTAATGGTCGGACGTATGTTGCTCTGCGCGATGTGACGGCTGCATTCGGCGCCCGTGTAGCCTGGTCGGATCAAACGAAGCAGGCAACCGTAACGGGTGGCAGCAGCAACGTAGTCATTCCGCTTGGTGGTCATGCGATCAAAGTAAACGGTCAAAATGTACCGACCGATGCGCCTGCGTTTGTGCAAAGGGGGAAAACGTATGTGCCGCTCGCCGTACTGGCAGATGGTTTAGGTTATGATGTGCAATATGTGAAGCGCTGGAAAGCGGTGTTTGTACGTCAGTAAGGGCATGAATACTAGCTTCAAATACAATTCAACTACAAAGTAAATGGTTTCAGCGCTGCATAGTATAGATGTGTCTCATATCCGTCCGATCTCTGTCCTATCTTGGGTGCATGCCGTTCTTTGGCGTATGCTGTATATGTATAAACACAAATATCTTCCATCTCTACGCGTATAAGTTGAATCCTATCTCTTTAATTGCCGCTCGTTCATTATATTTTAATAGCAATGAATATCAAACAATAGTAATGAATATCAAACTTGAAATAGATAAATATAGGTGTGATAAACAAAGCCGAAGTATAGAAGGTCATCCGTTATACTTCGGCTATTTAGCTATGTAATGCTACATATATGGCGGAGCGGCACAATAGGCTTTCACGTAAAATGGCTTTATTTTTCACTAATCCTCGTTATAATATACAGTAAATTCCGATCCCAACGTTCCTCTGCTCATTCTCCGCAAGATCGCAACATTTGATTCCAGCAGCTCCGTCAAAGTAAGCAAAGTGATTAAGCTTATCCATATTGAAAAATAATAAAAAAGATGCGTATTCCTAGTCTATCTGCGTATGCTCGGTAGTTTTGGAATATAGTATCGATCAAGACTAACAGGGCTATTAAAAAAACCAAAGACGTCCTATACAATGCAACAAGACTACCAATCCCAATCCGGTTATGGGGGGAGATCATATGCTGGCTCGTTTTAAAAGCGCTTACATTAATCTGGGTATCCATCGTCAAATGTTACTGCTGATCTCGGCACTGATGCTGGGCAGCTTTGCATCCTATGGACTTGTACTGAATATGGTGTACAACACGTATGACAATCAGATGTATGAGAAGACGTCTGAGCTACTGAACATGTCTTCATTTGAGATCGAAAATCAGCTCAAAGATATGGACAATCTATCATTTCGCGTCGTGACCGATGAGCAGCTTCAACGGTATTTGTTCCAGCTTCAGCAGCAAACGTCCATTTATGAAAAGAATGTGATTCGCAAAAAGATTACCAATCGGCTCGTCGCTTTTGCTGGCTCGGAGAAGTTTGTGTACTCCATGCTGGCGATCGATCGCGAGGGCGAGCTGATGTTTGCCGGTAACAGGGAAGGGATACCTGCGCCCATGCGACCGGAGCTTATCCGCCTGGCGCAGCAGCATGGCGGTTCCAATGCCTGGTATGCCGGGGATCAAGGCGAATTGATTGCCGTCCGTCAGTTTAAGCAATTCAGCGGCTCGACCTTCACACTGAATGATCTGGGCACGATTATGATTCGGGTACGGATCGATCGGATCGTGCAGGAGCATGTGGAGAGCAGTTCAGGCAGTCAGTTGATCATTTCAGATGGGAACAAAATTCTGTACCCGGAGCAATTGCCGCTTAGCCGTACTACGATCGATGAAGGACTCGGGGGCAACAAGCCATATGGTGTCATTGCTGGAAACGGAGAAAGCTTTTTCTCGGCACGCATTCAGTCGCCGTATACAGGCTGGACGTACCTGCATATGACACCATTTGATTCGATGTTTCAGCGGTTGATCTGGATCAAGCAATTGGTGACCGTAGTGTTTATCGGCATTTTCCTGCTGGCACTACTGCTTGGCACCAAGTTATCACGCAGCATTACCCACCCGATGGAACGACTGCTGCAAAAGATGCGTACCGTGGAAACCGGCAATTTGGATCAACTGGGCGAATTACCTGCTGATCCGTCCACGACGAGAGCACAAAATGAAGTTGGACTGCTCCATCGTACATTTAACCGGATGCTACGGCGTATTCGAGAGCTAATCGATGAAAATTATGCCAAGCAGCTCGTCATTCGCGAAACCGAGCTAAAAGCACTCCAGGCGCAGATCGATCCCCATTTTCTGTATAACACGCTGGAGTCGATCAACTGGATGGCAAAGATGAACAAACAACCGGAAATATCACGTATGGTGGAGGCGCTTGGTTTTCTGCTGCGCAGCTCAGTCAATATGACCGACAAGGTAATTCGACTGGAGGATGAGCTGGACATCGTGCGTAGCTATGTGACGATTCAGCGGATGCGGTTTGAGGAACGGCTGAATTTTGCAATTGAGGTGCCGCCGGAGCTGGCTGATATGCTCATTCCGAAGCTGACGCTACAACCGCTCGTCGAAAATGCGATCCATTATGCGCTGGAACCGAAAATTGAAGCATGTCATATTCGCATCAAGGCATGGGCAGAACAAGATGCTGTGCATATCGTTGTGGAGGATGATGGGCCTGGTATGACGGAACAATTTCTGAAACGATTGCATCAGGGGCAGGTGCAGACACGCGGTAAAGGCATCGGGCTAAACAATATTATCGAACGCATTCGGCTTACATTTGGCCCGGAATATGGGCTACAGATCGAGAGTGAGCCGGATGTGTGCACAGCGTTCCATATTCGTATTCCATATAACAAAGGGGAGCTATACGATGTACAAAGTGCTGTTGGTAGATGATGAGCGGATGATTCTGGAAGGGATCTCCAGTGTGGTCGATTGGCAGGCGAGCGGAACCGAACTGGTCGGAACAGCACGTAACGGGCTGGAAGCGTATGAACGGATTGTCGAGACGCAACCTGATATTGTCATTAGCGATATCTCGATGCCCGGCTTGGATGGGATCGGACTGGTCGCGAAGACGTGCGAGCAATTTCCGAATATACGCTTTATTATGCTATCTGGATACAAGGACTTCGATTATGCGAGGCGAGCGATGCAATACGGCGTAAAGCATTACCTGGTCAAACCATGCAATGAGCAGCAGATTGAAGCGGCGATTGCAGAGCTGTTAGCGGAGCGTGCGGCTGAGCAGGAGCGTGAGCTATTCGTCAGTCGGATGCGTGAGCAATTCAGCCGTATGTTACCGCAGGTGAAGGAACAATTTCTGAAGGAATTTATCTCCAACAAAATGTACGGCAGCCGCGATCTTGCCTATTATGAGCGCTTGTTCCATATGCAGCTCAGCGATCGTACCGTCAGACTGGTGCTATTGCGCGCTGAAAACTCTAACGAATATGAGCATTTATTTGCTC
This sequence comes from Paenibacillus wenxiniae, assembly GCF_039822605.1. Taxonomy (NCBI): domain Bacteria; kingdom Bacillati; phylum Bacillota; class Bacilli; order Caryophanales; family Paenibacillaceae; genus Paenibacillus; species Paenibacillus wenxiniae. The sequence goes on along the minus strand of NZ_JBCGUH010000003.1, from coordinate 63,327 downwards.
TGAAAAATATCGCTGAGGAGGTGCTGGAAGGAGTGTTGATGGGCACGACGATTCAGTTGCACGATGAGCTATTGCTGTTACTGGATGATTCGGGCGATATAAAAGGCTTGATGGAAGGGCTGAATGAAGTCAAAGAAGTGTTCGCTAGCTTTTACAAGCTGGAACTAACCGCTGCCGTTAGTGAGGCAGGGCGGATGGAGGAACTGCGGCAATTGTATCGCAATGCGCGTCAGTATATGACACAGCGCTTCTATGTAGGTGGCGGTAGCTTGATTACCCGTCAGGATGTGGCACTCAGTGATGGACGCGAGCACAACGGATTCGAGCTGGATGAGGAGCAATTCACGATGATGATCAAGTCCGGACAGGTGCAGGAGGTGGAAACGGAAATTGCCGGACTGTTCACCACACTCGGTGAACAGCGGCACGATATTGCGGTGACGCGCTCGTATGTGCTACAGCTGTATGCGGTTATGCTGCGCTTGTATCCAGAGGACGAACGCAGTGCCCCAACTGCACGACTGGCCGAACTATCCCGGCTGGACACATTGACTGGATTGCATGATTTTATCCGGCAGGCTGCTGTGGAATTAACGGGCGGATACTATCGCAGCAATATGAATCGGCAGTCGTCTGTGGTGAATAAAATGCTGCGCATTATCGAGGACAATTATATTAATGCGGAGTTGTCTTTGAATGGGGTAGCGAATCAGATGCTGTATATGAACCCGGACTATCTCGGTAAAATTTTCAAAAAGGTGACGGGGGATAATTTCTCGCATTATGTGAATCGCTATCGGATTGAGCGGGCGATGGAGCATATCCGCCGTAGTGGAGATGTGAAGGTGTTTGAATTGGCGGAGTTGTTCGGGTTTGGAGGGAATTCGCAGTATTTTAGTCAGGTGTTTAAAAAGGTGACGGGGATGACGCCGACGGAATACCGTAGGTGCGGGGAGTAATGTGCTTGAAGCTTTGAAGTCTTGAAGTTCTGAAATGCTGAAGTTCTTAAATTATTAAGTTCTTAAGTTCTTAAGTTCTTAAGTTCTTAAGTTCTTAAGTGCTTCAAGTGCCTAAAGTGCTTGAAGTGCTTGAAGTGCTTGAAGTGCTTGAAGTAATTAGAGCGCTTGGGTGAATGTTTGGTATGGGGGCATCAAGCACTCCGGCAAGGAATAAGGGAACGGACTCGGGTGGAGCCGCGGGAATCTACCGGATTAGGATTGAATGTAGATTCCCGCCCCTCCAAAGCTGTAAGATATTTTGCTTCGCAAAAATCACTTTTTTATTGCACCCCGTGTTAGGAGATCGCTAACACTGTAAGCTGTAAGATATTTTGCTTCGCAAAAATCACTTTTTATTGAACCCCGTGTTAGGAAATCGCTAACACTGTAAATCGTCCTTTTCCCTTATTTCCTTGCCTCCGTTCTGTGCTGCTCGCATCATTTTCAAGAGCATCAAGAGCATCAAGAGCATCAAGAGCATTAAGAGCACCAAGAGCACCAAGAGCATTAAGAGCATTAAGAGCACCAAGAGCATCAAGAATGCTAAGGACATGAACAGCTTTACAGGATCTAAAAGCACTAAAAGCACTAAGATCCTCAAAAGCATCAAGAACTTTAAGAGCACTGCAAACACGATCTTCCCATGTGGAAGAGCAGCAGTAAAAAGCAGGGGAAACAGTAAAAATCCTCTCCAGATTAGTTCACTGGAGAGGAGCGGGGACGTTATAAGCTTGCTAGTTATGGAGTTCATTTTGGATCAGGGTCTATTCCGGAATTTTGATGTAAATGCGGGCGTTATTGTCTTTGGTGATCCATGTGACCTGGGCGCCGGAAGCTTCGGCTACGAAGCGGAGGTTGACGTAGAATAGTTGGTCATTCTGGTCATAGACGGGGGGTTCGATCAGGTCGAATGCTTGTCCGTTGACATAGGCTTTATCCGAATTGGCGGTTAGCATAATGGTCGTATGGTCATTGCTGGCGGTTACGGATTTTTTGGTGTTATCCCAATCGACGTTCATATGTAGTTTTTCAAATACGGGACGAAAGGGAACGTAGGTGATGCCTGCTGTCGAGACGACGGCGTATAGATCTACGTTTTCGTTATTTACATACACTTCCGGCTGTTCCAGCGAGGCATACGCTTGATGAACGTTCACGAGCATGCACACCACCAGGAGCGCCAGTATATATATGGATTTGCTGATTTTCATCGATTTAGCCTCCATCATTCAATCTCATCATCATACGCTTATAGTATACACGTTGACTCGGAAATGAACAGGTGGATGATGAATGAAAGGGTGGCAGATCAATGGCTAGTCGTCTCGGATGGGACAAATTGGAATCGATAATGTTTATGCTGGCGGTGTCTGCATATGTGCTTGTAAACGATCAGACATATATTTAAATTTAATACTATTATAAAATTTCTAATAAAAAAGCGTCTCATTTCAATTCAATTAATAAAATACTGAAAGGAGACGCTCTTATTTAAGTGATGTTACGAATTATTTCAAATTAGGATTTGTGATATAAATGTTAGCGTCTGTATCGGTTTTAGACCAGTTCACAACTGCGCCTGTGGATTCAGCAACAAAACGCAAATTCACATAAAATAGTTTATCATCTGGATTGTAGACTGGAGGATTGATTAATTGCACGGCTTTGCCATTGACGTATGCTGTGTAGGAATTATTAGTCAATACAATCGTTGTCGTTCCATCAGTGGCAGTTACTGATTTTTTAGCATTGTCCCAGTTAACTGTCATATTTAATTTGCTGAAAATTGGTCTAAAAGGAACATAAGTAACACCTACTACTGAAACATGTGCGTAAATATCCATTTTTTGATTGTTTACATAAACATTAGGCTGTAGTAAAGAAGCATGTGCTAAATTAGAAACTGTAAAAATAAGCATCATTGTAAGTAGAAAGGTAGATGATAACTTTTTGAGATTCATTTGTTGACCTCCATAGTTTTATTAGTCTAGCTGCATTTATAAAGCAATTAAATTTGTTATTGAACGTTGATTGTAACACTATTGCCAGTACGTGTTACAGTAGCATGGTCTTCGCTAGGAGTTATAAATTCTCCATTAGCAACGTCAGTACCATCTACTTTAATATTAGAATAAAATGCATAGTTTCTGCCTGTATCATCTTTTGATACAACTGTCGATAGTAATTTCCAAGCAGAAATTTTTTGGATATTCCAACTGGCGTTAGAATCAATAATAGTAATATTGTGTGTATCAGCCAGTATTTTACCCAGTCGATTAGGGCTTACAGTTGTGCCGTCTACTTTAAGCCTTACTTTTCCGTTGTTATTGTACCACATGTATAAAATAGCATCTGTCCCTGGTTTATAGCCATTGTTAAATTGGCCTTCTAAGTTATTAGGATCAGGAAACAAGTTACTAGCATATTGAGTCCAACCCTCCTTATCAGGACTAGTTTTTTGTTTTAGTATAATGATAGGCTTCCATCCCCATGTTGATCCAGTAGGTCCTAAGTTCTTGTAATAAGATAACCCCATATCAGCCGCCCATGATCCTACACCACCTGTGGCACTTGAATTATATTCGAATCCGCCATAATTGTAAGGGCCATATCTAGTTAAATCAGAACTAACTTGAGACTGTGTTGGTATTCTTAATTTTGCGCTTAAATAACTGCCGGGTGCTCCAACTCTGGAAATCCCGATTTTCCCACCAACGCCATCGCTGATGAAACCCGATTGAGCTTGAAGTGTAGTTATGGAGCTTTGCAAAGCTTGCGTATTGCTTTGTGTATTATTTGTAATAACTAATTGAGGGGTAGTGTGAGCAGCCTCTTCATACAAATAAACATGTTGATCATCATAAGTAATGTAATCGTATGTAGTATTGTCATATGTTGTCGTTGTTGCTGTTAGACTTAGTTTGGAGCTTTTTTCCTGCCGGAGAGCAGCGGTAGCATTTTGTACTATCCATGCTAAAGCATCGTCTGAAACGTTCTGATCTTCGAAGTGAAATACATTTAATGTTGTGCTAGATGTGCTTTCTATTTCTACACTGGGACTTGCTACAGATGAAACTGGAAATGCTGCTAAACTACATAGCAAAACTGGTAATACTACTTTTTTTAGGTTTTTCAAGTAATAATCCTCCTTTTATTGTAACTACGTAAATTAAATTACATTCTTGTTATGAAAAATTCAACATACTACCACACTTATAAATGTGCTTTTTTTTGAACAGTTGATTATTTGTACACTATATAATTCGAAAGTTTTTACTTGCTTTCTCTACATATCACAATACCGTGCGACTCTGTTTTTTACACCAAAACCTCGGATTTGTGTATTCATTTGCTTCTGCACATCTGCGAAAATAAAAACAAGATTATAATGTAAGCGTTAACAAAAACACATACCAACTGCTCCTGTATTCCATTTATCGCTAGATCAGACCGTTCATAACGAGAGGGGATAACAAGCATGAAGACGAAAAAGACAGCAGCGATCGCCGTACTGGTAGCCATTTTGCTCATGATTACAGCGTGTGGCAATTCCGGCAGCAGTACAGGCGCCAGTGGTGGGGATCAGGGAAGCAAGACGATTCGTATCGCCTGGTGGGGTTCGGATACGCGTCATAGCTATACGCAGCAGGTCATCGATCTGTACAAAAAGCAAAACCCTGGCGTTAACATCGATGTCGAGTACGCTTCCTTTGATGATTACTGGAAAAAGCTTGCTCCGCAAGCGGCTGCCAATCAACTGCCTGACATTATCCAGATGGACATTTCTTATATTAGCCAGTATGCGAAAAATGGTCAGTTGGAAGACTTAAAGCCATACATCGGGAACGGCATTAAGCTGGACGATGTGAGCGAGAGCGTGATTAGTACGGGCTTGATTGGCGGCACACAGTACGGCATTCCAGCAGGTGTGAACGTGCTGGGCTACCAGTACAATCCAGAGCTGTTGAAAAAGGCGGGTATTAACGAACTGCCAGCCAACTGGACATGGGACGATTACGAAAAGCTTGCTCTACAAGCGAAAGATAAAGGCATTTACTTTGACGAGTCGATGACCGCAGATGTGTTTTTTAACTACTATTTGAGAACGAAAGGGGCATCGCTCTACAATGCCCAGGGTACAGGACTTGGTTATGAAGACGATGCGCTATTCGCCGACTTCTTCGGTCGTCTAGCGAAGCTGATGAAAGAAGGCGCGACACCATCTCAAGAAACATTGAGCCAGAACAAAGGCATTTTGGAAGAATCTGCTGTTGTCAAAGGTACAGCGATCGGTACATGGCAGTGGTCGAACCAGTTTGTCGCACTGCAAAAAGTGTCTGACCGTCCGATGGCGCTAGCACCGATGCTCGGACCCGATATGGAAAAAGGCATCTACATGCAGCCAAGTATGTACTGGGCCATTTCGAAAAATTCACAATCCAAAGACGAAGCGGCTAAATTTATCGATTTCTGGATTAACAACGAAGAAGCAAACAAGCTGATTAAAGGCGAGCGCGGCGTACCGATCAGCTCTGCGGTCAAAGAAGCGATCACCCCAGAATTGACGGATGCCGAGAAGCAGGTATTTGATTTTGTTAGCAAAATGGAGCCAATCGCTTCTCCAATGAGTCCACCGCCACCGGTCGGTTCTGCTGAAGTTATCGCCAGCCTGTCCGACTATGTGGAACAGATTAACTTCGGACAGATCACAGCTGCTGATGCCGCTGCCAAATTCCGCGCAGACGCGAACTCGATTCTGTCGAACAATCAGCCATAACGATGGCTGATCACATAGTTAGGTGATCTGTAAGCATGGTCGTTATAAGAAATGCGGAATAGAAAGGAACAAGGGGACGGACGCTGATTTTACAAAGGAATCTACGGAGGGGGAGCGCTAACACGGTAAGTGGTCGTTCCCTGTGTCTCCTTCCCTCCGTTCTATGCTGCTGCCCCACTTATCTGAGTTTGCGTACACGCCCTGGTAACATGACGTGCAGCGAAAAGAAATTTTGCCAGTAACATCTCTTATTTTTCAAGCAACAGGAATCTTTATCGTATATTCATTTTTAAAAGCTGCCCTGATCTACACTACATTCATTCCTTTATTTCGTGCCAACGTGGTGTCTGCTCCAGCACATCAGCTTACGAAGCAACGATAACGACAATACAACAACCATCAACAACCATCTTAACACGTCATCGACGCAGCCTTTTGTGCCAGCCGCCGCATAGTCTCGGATGTTGGAGCAGGCTGCGTTATTTTAAACTAAAACGATCTATTACGGGAGGTGCATGAACGTATGCGAAACCATTCGCTCAAAGCCAATTTGACCGGCTATACGTTTATTAGTCCGTTCATTATCGGATTTCTGGCGTTCACGCTGATTCCGATGTTCATTTCGTTATATTTATCGTTTACGAGCTACAACCTGTTTAGCCCGCCACGCTGGGTCGGCTGGTCGAACTTTGAGAAGATGTTTACGAATGATCCGAAATATTGGAATTCGGTCAAAGTGACGCTTTATTACGTGTTTATCGGTGTCCCATTACGGCTAACTTTTGCGCTATTTGTGGCGATGATTCTGAATACTGCTTCTCGTATGATCGGTACATATCGTACCATTTACTATTTGCCTTCGATCATCGGCGGTAGTGTGGCAGTCTCGATCATGTGGCGTAATATTTTTAGCGAGCAGGGTATCGTGAATGGGATGCTGACTGCACTCGGCGCTGCACCTGTGCAGTGGTTTGGCAATCCGAACGCTGCACTTGGGATGCTGATTACGCTGTCCGTATGGCAGTTTGGTTCATCGATGCTCATTTTCCTCGCAGGTTTGAAAAATATTTCTGGGGAAATGTACGAAGCATCCAGTGTAGACGGTGCGAATCCGATTCGTAAGTTTTTCAGCATTACGTTGCCACTGCTCAGTCCGATCATTTTGTTCAATTTGATCATGCAGACGATTAGTGCTTTTATGACTTTCGTGCCAGCTTACATCATTTCCAAAGGCGAAGGCGGCCCACTCGATGGAACGATGCTGTACTCGTTGTACCTGTTCCGTCAGGCGTTTATGTTCAACAATATGGGTTATGCGTCTGCGATGGCATGGGTGATGCTAATCTTTATCGGCGTACTCACTTTCATTTTGTTCAAATCTTCGAAATTCTGGGTGTTCTACGAATCGGAAGGAGGCCGTTAAGCGATGGATGGACCAAAAGCACAGCAATATAGCACCGTTGCAAGTACGCGTATGCAGCGTGGAGCATTCTGGCGACGCATCAAATGGCCTCTGTATCACATCCTTGTTGGCGCACTTGCGCTACTGATGTTGTACCCGATTATCTGGATGTTTTTCAGTTCATTCAAGGAAAGCCGCACGATCTTTACGACAGCGACCACATTGCTGCCAGCAGAGTGGATCTGGACGAATTATGTGACCGGCTGGAAAGGCATTGGCGGCTATTCGTTTGGACATTATATTTGGAACTCGCTTGTTATCGTTGTGCTGTCCACACTCGGTGTGGTCATCTCATCCGCACTGATTGCTTTTGGCTTTGCCCGTCTTAAATTTGTTGGTCGCACGTTCTGGTTTGGCGTGATGATGGTCACATTGATGCTGCCGCACGATGTAGTGCTGGTGCCGCAATATATCATTTTCACTAAGCTCGGCTGGCTGAACACGATCTGGCCGATCGTGGTACCGCAATTTTTCGGCGCACCGTTTTTCATTTTCCTAATGGTGCAATTCATTCGTACTATTCCCAAAGAACTCGACGAAGCTGCCACCATCGACGGCTGCGGCAAATTTAGATTATTCCTGCAAATCATTATGCCACTGATCAAAGCATCGCTCGCCACCGCAGCGATCTTCTCGTTCTATTGGAGATGGGAAGACCTGCTCGGCCCGGTATTGTACCTTAATTCACCGGATAAATATACTGTCTCGATGGGTTTGAAAATGTTCCTCGACAGCGAATCTGCATCCAACTGGGGCGGTATGTTCGCCATGTCGATGGTCAGCCTGCTGCCTGTTATTTTGGTATTCTTCCTGTTCCAAAAGCATATCGTTGAAGGGATTAGTAGCAGTGGGATTAAGGGCTGAACAAGTATAGTATTAAAATTCATTGTTATACTCTTATACTCATCAAGTCGTGTTAGGAATAGGTTTCATCGATGTCCATACCGCATATTTTAACCGTACTCATATCGTATATGGATATAAATGTGGGCTGTAGAGCATGCATCACTTCAGAAAGAAAATACGGGAAAGGAAGACTTATCTTATTCCTTGCCGGAGTAGAGCATGCTCCCCAAAGAAGTTTTGCACAAATTCTCCCAAACTAAGGAGGTTCACCGTCATGCCAGCATTGCATTTCGACGAGCAACATATCAAACAAATCATCGACCGCGTTGTAGAGCGCACATTTAATATGGATTTTAACTGGGATTGGCCCGGCGGTGTGGCTTTTTACGGCGTTTGTGAAGCGTATGAAGCGACAGGCAAGCGCGAATATTTGGACAAATTGCGCGAATGGGTGGATGAAAATATTGCGGATGGACTGCCGCCGTTGTCCGTCAATGGCGTGTCGATCGGACACGGTTTGCTCACGCTGTATGAAGCGACAGGTGAAGAGCAATATTTACAGATCGCTAAAGAGATGGCAGAGTTTCTCGATACGAAAGCAGAGCGCTTTGCCGAAGGCGTGTTCCAGCACACGGTGAACTCGGAGACCGATATTTTCCCAGAGCAGGCGTGGGTCGATACGATGTTTATGGCAGGATATTATTTACTGCGTATCGGGCATTTGCTCGGTAATGAGCGTTATTTTGAAGATGGATTGCGGCAGTATCATGGGCATGAACAGCTACTACAGGATGAGGATACAAATCTGTATTATCACGGCTGGGACAATGTGCAGGGCAATCATATGTCTTCGATCTACTGGGCACGTGGCAATTCGTGGGCAGCATTAACGATGTCGAAGGCATTGCAATATGTACCGGTACAGCATCCCTCTTATATGATGATCGATGGCTCGCTGCGTGATCAGCTGAGTACACTGGTGCGCCTGCAAGCACCGGAAGGGCTATGGCATACGGTGCTGGATGATGAGACGTCCTATCTGGAAACGTCTGGTTCAGCGGGTATTGCTACGGCGCTGCTCATGAGAGGACGACTGTACAACAAATATTCGCAAAAGGCGATTGATGGCATACTGGCACGGATCAAGGAAGATGGCACCGTAACCGGCGTATCGGCAGGCACTGCCGTAATGAACGATATTGATGGCTACCGTCAGGTACCGGAAAAACGTATTCAGGGCTGGGGGCAGGGCTTAACGCTCGCGTTTCTAGCGCAAATTCTGCGTACGCGTCAGGATGTATACGGGCAAATGACCAGCAAGACGCCAGAGGATATCGAAGCTTCGTCTCGTACGGAATCAGTTTCAAGTCATACGCCTGAGCGTCATGGCGTGTCGGAGTCTGAAGCCAGCGCTGCGGATGAAGCAGGCGTAGAGACACATTGAGTGTAGTGCTGGAATACGCTACTGAACGCTACTGTACATTCGAAAGACATTCGAAAGATTTGAAAGATTCGAAATAAGCGAAGGTATGTCTTTAACATGTTTTACTAGGAAGTTTGATGCCGTTTGTGTTGATTAGATGATTGCTGTACGTGCACGCTATTCACTTAAAACGGGATTCTTTGCACCGATCAAATGACGAGGTTGATAGTTTGAAGTGGAAGGTTTGAAGATACTGGTTATTGCAGCATCCATCCTGAAAGTATCTTTAGTGATCCTATGTTGTTTTGATAACGATATGGCATCGATCGCTACAGCAAATTTACCACATTCTACTACAAACTCATCGATAACATTCATGCATAAAGTTCATCCACAATGTTCATTCATAAAGCTTATCCGTCAAAGTATATTCATCAAAGTTCATCCATCAAAGCCGATCCGTCCATTATTAGGACGAATCGGCTTTGAGTTTTAATTAGGCAGGTAAGATGATCGACGTAAGCAGGTATAGCTATGACTTAGTATCCGATCATCTCATGGCGTTAGGCAGGAAAATTAGGCTGGGACGATCGTATAGCTATGACTTAGCATCCTATCATCTATATCAAGTTGTGTACCAGTTCGCAGGCGATACGTAACAGATTACATCCAAGCACAATAACAGAAGTTACAAGCTACCAAACACACACAACACACACATATTGCTACATGACATAGCAGTAGAAAAATGAACCAACCTAACAGACTCAGCCGTCAATAATAATGATACAACTACATAAAATGATAAAGCAGGAATAGAGTCCCTTTTTTGATTCCTAAAATAAGGACTTGTCATTTTGTGATATGGATGCTATAACCAATGCGAATGAACAAAATGCTTGTTGATGACAAGTGTTAACGCATTGAAATACGAACTCAGCGAAGGAGTGCAGGTCGTCCATCATGCGCAGTGACAGGGCATGTCGCCATATATACACAAGCCAGGCATTGAATAACCGATGCAGCAACAACAACTGCAACATGCTCATTATTCGCCTAACAAGCGATTTGCAATACGTAACGTTTTGTAATAGAAGGTGGATTTTTGTCCATTCGTAGGTCAAATTTGTACTCCAAAGTATAGCCATACTATTGGCTTCGCTTTTTATCCAACTTACGGGTTTACAGATGAGTTACAGATCATACAAAACATATACCAGTTGAGGAGGCATGACGTGATGGGGAATGATGTATATTTGCGCACGATAGTAAAGAAAGGATTGGCTCTATGCTGTACGTTGTTGTTACTGCTCGTGCAGTTACCGACTTTTGTGTATGCCGCTGATGATGGCACAAAGGATGCCGGATTATCTTTATCTGGCAGCCAGCTACAGGTGAAGATTGGGCAGTATGGAGAAATTTCATCGCTCAAGCTAACGAATGATCTGTTCCCGACCGAATATGTGATGAATAAAACGGTCACTCCCGAACAGGATACATATGATCACCAGTGGATGGGCGAGCTATTGTTCACCTATCGCCTGGACGGGGGGGAATGGCGTAAGGCGTCCACGAATCAATCTGATGATGTGCGCCGAATCGAACAGAGTGGGCAGCAGGTGACGGTCACCTATGAGCATTCGAGTCATGCCGAGGGCATCCGCGATTTTCGCCTGACCGAGACGTATGCGATAAAGCCAGACGGCTCGTTAGGCTGGACGATCGGCATTGATAATACGAGCGGCAAAAAGCTGGAGATCGGTGATTACGGGTTGCCGATGCCATTTAACGAGCAATGGAATTATGGGGATGAAATTTATGAGACACGGGTCGTGACGCATGCCTTTGTGGCGAATCATAGCTCGTATATTACAGCCAGTCGTCCCAGCGGATTAGGACCGTATTTGTTATTTATGCCGGATGCGGATACCGGAGCAGGATTAGAGTATCAGGATCGCTGGCGCATTGAAGAACATCCGGGCAGCAAGTGGGCATGGAATCCAGCTAATGAAGGCAAATGGATCAAAGGGCTGAACGTATTTTATCCGCATTCGGCAGTGATTCGCTCGACGAATCGAGGCTACTTGCCAAATACAAGTCTGACGCTGAATCCGCAGGCAAGCAGCCGGTATGGATTTACCTTTGCAGCGGTGAAGGATGAGCAGCAGATGAAACAGACGCTGTATGAGCACGGATTGATCGATATGACGGTCGTGCCAGGTATGATTGTACCGACGAATCAACCGATTCAGTTTGATCTGCGCACCAGTCAGCCGATTCGTAGCGTTACCGATGACCGTGGTCGACCGATTGCGCTGGATCGAACGAAGACCGGTGACCATCATATGTATCGCTGGTGTCTGGAACGGATTGGACCGCAAAATGTCACGATCCAGTATGGCAATGGCAAGCGAACGGTAATGCAATTTTACGGTATAGAGCCAGTCGATAAGGCGCTGTCCACACATGCGAACTTTATGGTCGATCAGATGCAGTGGAATGCGCCGGGTGATCTGCGTGATAAGGTGTATGACGACTGGATGATGCATACGAAGCAGAAGCGCAATGCCTTTAACGGCAATGTATTTGATACACCGGAGCCGTGGGGCTGGGGTTGGGGAGATGATTGGGGACTGACACATGGGTTATTCCTGGCTGAGCAAAATCGATTGCAGCCGGTAGCGCGTCAGGTGCAATCGCTGGATGATTATTTGGAAACGGTGATCTGGGATAAAGTGATGAAAGATCATCATGATGATGATTTGGTACGTAATTTCCTGACCGCGGATGAAGGGGCGACACTGACCGATCGCGGTTATGCGTATCCGCATGTATACAATACGTATTTTGATATGTATAGGATTGCGCGTGATTATCCGGGTCTGATCGCCTACAAGCATGATCCGAATACGTATCTGCTGCGTGCGTATCATATTTTGAAAACACTTTACGATGGGCCGGTCAATTACAGTCTGGCAACAGGCTTGATGGGTGGACAGACGACACCGGAGTTAATCGCTGCCCTGGATCGTGAAGGCTATGTAAAAGAAGCAGACGATGTACGAGACAAGATGGAGCGTAAATATGCTAATTTTAGAGGCAACAAATATCCGTATGGTTCCGAATATTCCTATGACAATACAGGCGAAGAAGAGGTGTATACACTTGCTCGTTCCAAATGGGAGTCCGGTCAGGATACCGATAAGGCGCTGAGTATGATGAGCGAGATCAATTCCAAGACGAGGGCTAGCCGTGGACAGATGCCAGTCTGGTACTATTACGCCGATCCAGTTACGAATACGGGGGATAACTGGTTTAATTTCCAATACACGACTTCACTGGCAGGCTATACGATGGATGATTGGATTCGTCATCATCTCGTATCTGATCAGCCAGCTGAAGCAGCAGAGCAGCTTCGTCTGGCGTATGCATCCAAGCTGGCGAATGTAGGGGCGATTAATAGTGGACAGATGAGTACCGATCCTGCCAATATCGGTGCTGCTTCATGGACGTATCAAGCGGAAAAGGGCAATCAAGGCACGAACGGTACAGGTGGCGGACGCGACATCCCACTGATGAACGGATGGCGTAGCATGACAGGTGAAGCCGATCTAGGACTATTCGGCGCATTGCGTATACTGAGTGCCGATGTGGCGGATGATCCGATCTTCGGTCTGATCGGTTACGGTGCGAATGTGAAAGATACGGGTACGACATATCAGATTACACCAACCGATGGTGTATACGGGAAGCTGCATATTTTGCCGCTTAACTTTAATATGGAGCTGCAACGTGATCAATATCGACAGGCAGAGATTAGCAAAGATAAGCGTGAAATACATCTGCATATGACGAATACATTCCCATCTCAAGCACATGCGACAGCGATTAATTTCAGTGGATTAGCGCGTTCTGCTTATGGGGTTAAAGTAAACGGTCAGCCTGCTGGAACGCTAAATGCATTTGCGGATCGAGTGACGTTAAATGTCTATGCACCGACACAAGCCGACTATACGATTGAGCTGTCAGCGATTCGCTCTGGTAGCAATGAAGCTCCACAAGTTAATGCTGGAGCGGATCAACGTGGAGTGGCAAGAGAACCCGTATCACTGGTCGGTACCGTAACAGATGATGGACTACCATCTGGCCCACCACGTGCGCATTGGAGCGTCGTGGCTGCACCGGCAGGTGGCAAGGCTGAATTTTACAATGCAGATGCGGCTCGGACCAGTGTGACAGCGAGCACATATGGGGATTATACATTCCGTCTGACGGCAACCGATGGTAGTTTGAGCAGCAGTGATACAGTGACGGTTCATGTGTATGCTGAGCCAACATTACCGAACTTGCTCGCATCGTATCCTTTTGATGAAGATAGCGGAACCGTTGCAAACAGTACGTATGGCAACAAACAGCCTGCCTTACTACAAAATGGAGCTGCATGGGCAACCGGTGTGAACGGCAGGGCTGTATCGCTCAATGGACAGGGCGCTTATGTACAATTACCGAATGATGTACTCGGCGGTAGTCATGATCTGACACTGGCGCTATGGACGAAGGCAGAATCGTTGCAAGATTATAGCTCACTATTCGATATCGGGCCGAATCAGTTCCTCTATCTGTACCTTGCTCCTCAGGTAGAAGGGCATATGCAGTTCGCCATCACGAACAATGGGTCCAATGGCGAGCAGACCGTCGAAGCACCGGTCATGCCAACAGGCGTATGGACTCATGTCGCGGTGACGCTATCGGGTTCCACAGCGATCCTGTACGTAAATGGTGTAGAAGTGGGACGTAATGATCATATTACCGTTGACCCTGCCACATTCGGTCATACGACCAAAGATTATATGGGCAAAACAAGGTACGATGATCCGCCATATCATGGTTTACTAGACGATTTCCGTATCTATAGTCGTGCTCTGAATGCCAGAAAAATCGCAGCTCTGGCTCATTCAGACAGCAAATCGCAGTGATTGTTGATCTACCAGCAAGCCACATGGTATATAGTTTCATGAAATAGATGCAAAAAGCAGCGAATGGATTCCCCTATTGGGGTTGCTTCCCATTCGCTGCCTGTATACGAACCGATTTACATGCGTAATATTACTGAAAATTCAAGGGGTAACTGTATGTGCATCATAGCTAAATGAGCCATAGTGTAGCATCGATATGTTCATTTTCGTTTTAATGTCTCTGTTTCAATGTCTCTAATGTATGCACAGAAGCAGAAATATATTAAATCGCGGTGCATAAAGTGCGAAAGATTCGATGTGAAAATAGAAGGGAAATAGAAGGATGTAGGAACTGAAATGATCAATGGCTACTACAGCTTGTATGTAAACTCGTGTGCTTGCAAGCAGCACAGAACGGAGGGAAGGAAATAAGGGGTAAGGGCGACTTTTGAGCACGGGAATCTACATTTTCTCCTACTCCATAGATTCCTGTGCGAGACGGGAGTCCGTCCCCTTATTCCTTACCGGAGTGGTTGATGCCCCAGCAAAAACAGTGTACCTACACGCCTAAATCAATCGCCCTACCCTACCAGCTAACACATCGATACGCCTGCTAAATTAAAGGCTGCTTAACCAGCTTGAATTGACGATCTTTCGTTTCGATCAGCACATACAGTAACTTGTTTTCATACTTGATCAGTCGCAGTCTGATTTCATCGGATAGTTGTGGCAATTGCCACAGTTCCTTGCCGTGCTTGTCATATAAATACATGCGCTTTTCCTGATCATCCATGAGCAGCAACTGACCGTTGCTGTAATCTGTGGTCCAGAGTGGTTGCTCAGCGGCAAAGACACGCGTTTTCTCGATCAACAGCTTCCCTGTCGCTACATCATAACGTCGATAGATGGGATACGAGGTTGCTCCACGGATACCTAGTGCAAATTCATTATCGTTGTAGCTGTAAATGACCGCCTGACCATTTTCCAGTTGAAAGTCGCTTTGCAGATTCCACGGCATTTCGATGGTCTGACCCTGGTACGTTTTGCTGCTCGTATTCAACAGCTCAAACACCTGATCGGTCTGCATTAGACTACCTGCCGCATATTGGATAACGAGTCGATCGGATTGATATTCCATATGGGTGCTGTGGATATTTTCAGAGGTATTGTTTTGCACGGCTTTGAGCTTGAATGTGCGGAGTGGCTTTTTCCACGGCGCTTCATAGATGCGTACCTCATCCTTTTGCTGAATCGCGACTCGTTCCTTTTCACCTTGTTGTAATGGCGCAGACCAGCTGATTTGGTACGACGATAGTTGTTTATCCGACAACGAGCCAAGTAGCGCCGCAGGATATACAAACGTAGATAGCGTTTCGCCTTTTGAGCCAAGCACTAGCTTTTGCAGCTGCTGTTGGTGCTGAATGATCAGCACCAGCTTACCGCTAGTAGGTAGCATCCGATAGCTGTAGATATGCTCGTATTGATGTGACCACAGATTACGACCGGTGTTGAGATCGTTCATGTACACATCACCGGTGAAGCGATCCACAAACAGTGAACGATCTTGAGACAGATTCACAATATCCTGTGTAATCGTAAAGTCTTTGGGAAAAGAGAGCTGTTGCTGTTCTGGTGTAAGCGGACTTGCATTTATAATCGGCGCAGCAGTCGTTTGCGTAGGTAAATTGCTGGTTGATGCGCCTGTAGTCGTTGCATTCGTTGTGTTAACCGTATTAGCTTTTATAGCCGTAGCCGTAGCCGTAGCCGTAGCCGTAGCTGTAGGCGCAATAGCCGTAGTACCCGTATTGGCAGTAGCTACCATGCTCAAAGCTAATTGCTGTGCATCTACATGCTGAACCGCTGCGAGCTGAGCTGCTGCCGATTGTGGCATATCGGATGCTGTAGCTGTTGCTGCATCTGCATTAACCCCTGCTGGCAACAGAGCACCTGACAGCAATAGTGGCACGATAAGCAGACGCGCAAGTGATAGGCTAGTAGGACCGCCTGAATGAAATGGCTTCATAATTTCTTCCTTTCCGAATCGGGAATCTATCGATTTATTTAGGTATGCAACATAAATCTATCTCTACTATACCTTATTCGGACGAAGGGAGAAAGGAAGGCGATGTCTGAGTCACTTGAGCTGACGACGTTGACGATTCCAATTGGTGCCAAGTACACCGATGATGATCAGAAGCGCACCGATCACATGGTAGTACATGAGCTGTTCATGCAAAATGACCGCTCCAGCAATCATGGACGTGATCGTCGCAAAATTGCTGAACACACTCATCTGTGTCGCTTTGAGCATCGATAGCGCATAGCTGGACAACAATGTGGTGCCCAGTGAAGACATCACACCTAGATAGAGCAGTGATAACCAGTAATCCGGCTGTGCCAGTGGTTTAATATAGCCGCTAATGTCACCCTGCCCGATATGCATGATGCCAGCAGCAATATTGAATAGCACCGCCGCGACAATCATTGTGACCCAGGTAAGTTCCAGCGGATTGTAGACACATGTCAACGGACGTGCAAGCACGCTATACCCTGCAAACGATAGCGCCGAGCCGATAAGCAGCAGCATTCCGCTCAGATGATCCGCCGACCATCCCGCACCACCCTGGAGTACGAAAATGAGGATGACGCCGGATACAGACAACAGCAGGGAAAGCTTCTGCACTAGCCGTGTCCGTTCTTTTAGAAAATAAGCGGCAAGCAGCATCGTGAAGATCGGTACGGTCGCTTGAATGATGCCAGCCTCTGCGGACGAAGCATGCAATAAGCCAAAGATTTGCAAGCTGAAAAACAGCACCGGCGATAACAATGCCAGCGGTAAAATTCGCTTGAGATCAGCGAACCGGATCGAGACGCGAATCCAGCCGAATGCTACCGGAATCGCCATCACCAGTACAGATAGCAGAAATCGATGCGCAAGCACATCCAGTGGTAATGCAACGACAACGGTAATTTTGACGAACAAAAAGGAAAAGCCAATAATTAGCGCGTAAGCTAGTGCAGCAGCGTATGCCCAACCGCGAGAACGACTGGATGATGTATCCGATGCAGGTAGCGTCTGCTTCAACGCAGACCGCCCTGTTGACGATTCGGTTGTCATTATGTGAAATCCCTCCATCATTACGGATGAGCATGGTGATGTGCGATCATCCGTTGTATCTATAATTTAGTTTGTGTAGGCAAAAGAACGACATGTGCACAATGTGATTGGTTTGCCGGATGTTGATTCTTTTTCAATATATGGCGAGATCAAGAGAGCAACAATAGCTTTATTTTGAAACTGTACCGGTACAGATTGTAAACTGTAACTAGCGACTAACGATAAGAAGGAATTATAATAGGCATCAATGGAACCGATTCGACAGCAAACTGTCCTTTCGTATAGACCGGAGGTACTACATGAATGGATAGCTATCCCACCGTAAAAAGCCCATTTCAAGGGAGGAACGAACTATGAGTAAGCATGAACAGCTAGCGGTAGTCTTACAACGCCAGATTGTATCGGGCATTCGCCCAGCAGGAGCACGGTTGCCATCGATTCGTAAAATGGCCGAGCAATATTCCTGTAGTGCAGCAACGGTAATTCGCGCCTATGAACAGCTGATCCGTGAGCATGTTGTGTATGTAGTGGATCGTAGCGGCTATTATGTAGCTGCTCAGCATCAGACATCGCCTGCGATCATCGAAGGCGAGCAGGTTGATATTGCTTCCGCAGCGCCAGCAGCAGAACTGTTCCCATTTGATGATTTTCAGGGCTGTCTGAATCAGGCGATGAAGTTATATCGGGATCAACTGTTCACATATGGTACAGCACAGGGTTTGCCTGCGCTACTGCATGAAGTACGAGAGCAGTTAGAGCGAGTGCAGGTGTTTGCGCGTCCGTCGAATCTGTATATTACTTCCGGTGTCCAACAGGCGTTATCGATTTTGACGATGATGCCTTTTCCGGGTGGACAGCAGCGTATTATGATTGAACAGCCGGGCTATCATTTACTAATTGAACTGTTAGAATCGTTACATGTACCTGTAGTGCAAATAGAACGGACGTCCTGCGGATTGGATATGGAGCAGATTGAGGAATGGTTTCAGACAGGGGAAATTAAGTTTTTCTATATTATGCCACGCTTTCATAATCCGCTTGGACATTCGTTGGCAGCGGTCGATAAGAAGAAGCTGGTCGTGCTGGCAGAACGATATGATGTATATCTGGTGGAAGATGATTATCTGGCAGATCTGGAGCAGCATACCGGCATCGATCCGTTGTACGCGTATGACCGTTCCGATCATGTGATCTATTTGAAAAGCTATTCCAAAATGCTGTTTCCCGGCCTGCGCATCGGTGCAGCCGTATTGCCCGATCGTCTGACTGCAAACTTCTCTCGTTACAAAAAGCTGCTCGATATCGATAGCTCGGTGCTATCTCAAGCCGCCCTGCAAATGTATATTAAAAATGGCATGTACGCGCGGTACCGCAGATTGATGCTGGAAGCCTATCGGAGACGTACCAAACGTCTGCATGCGACGATTTGTGAGCTGGCAGCTAGCGATTCATTGTTTACGCGGGTGTATCATATTGATGCGATGCATGCTGTACTGCCATTGCCGGATAATTTTCCGATGTCGGCACTGCTGCGGCGGTTGCAGGAACTGAATATCGTAGCGGATTCGCTGGATCGTTATTTTATGCAAGATAGTCCGTATCGTTGGAATGGGCTTCGTATTAATGTGTCCAATGTGCAGGAGGAACGTATTGCACCTACTTTACAGATCGTAGCTGCACAGGTAAGACGATTAATTGCAATACCAGCATCGCCACACGTAAGCGATGCGGCAAACACGGCAAATGTAAAGCCGATCAGCGATGCGGCAAATACGGTCAATCAGGGTAATGAATAGAATGCTCAGTGAACGATATGTATAATTTGACATCAACGTGCAAAAGGTGTATTTTAATTACGAAACTATTCGTTTTATAATTGTGAAGGAGACTTGCTATGGAAGGAACAAAGCGCAAACCAGGCAGACCACCAAGTCAAAAAGCCAGATCTGCCATTTTCAAGGCTACGATGGAGCTATTACTGGAACACGGTCTTCGTAAAATGACAATCGATAAAGTTGCCGAGCATGCTGGGGTGAGTAAAGCGACCATTTATCGCTGGTGGAGCGACAAGGTAGAGCTTTCGATGGAAGCTTTTGTCTATCACGTTCAAATTGAAGGCACGATTATGAACACAGGTAATGTGGTGGATGATTACATCGACTGGTTCAACAAGCTGCATCGCTTCTATAGTAGTCCCGAAGGACGTGTACTCGCCCAGATTATGGCGGAGAGTCAAAGTCGGCAGGAGATGCTGCTTCCGTTTCAAGAACGACTGCGCGCCATGTTGTACGACAAATGTATGATCATCTGGAATCGCGCGCTGGAGCGTAATGAGCTGGATGAGACGATTGATGCGCTGATGATGATTGAGCTGCTGCATTCACCGTCCAGCTACCGGATGTTGTCCAATCAGCCGCCGCTGGAAGATGATGCAACTGCGCAAATGATTCGCCTGCTATTTCAAGGTATCAAAAAGCGCTAAGCCCGCTTTTTAGATCATATAGACGATACATCAAAAGGGAACACTCTAGGCTTTGCCCATCAAGGAGGAATACCAGATGAAAATCACAACCATGATGCACAAAACAGGAATCGCCCTTGCACTAACCGGAGTCGCTACCACTGGTGCATTCGTTGCCAGCACGAGCCTGACCGCGCCGTCCGCCTATGCCGCAAGCTCAACTGCCAGCCAGCAGATGACTGGAGCCACGTTGCTCAATACATTTTACAAACCAGCATTAAAAGGCATGCTCCCGTCTGCAAATGGCAATCCAGTCAACACATTCATCGTCGGTAAGACGACTCGTGCGGAAGTGATGTCTATTTACGGCAAACCAACGACGCCGCGTAAAACAGCATCCGGTTATGATCTATATCACGCAGAAATGGGTACACCTGGCTATGCGATGTCCTATAACAGCGCCAATGTGCTGAAGGAGATTCGCTATCTGGGTACACAGGTTGAGCGTAAACAGACGATTGGCAGTATTACGATGAGCGTGCTCAAGCAAACATGGTACGCACCAAGCGCTACCTCTACGATTATGGCAGGTGGTCAAAAACAGACCAAGCTCACTTACAACCGTGGAGACTACAAGCTGGAGTTCATCTACAATAGCCCAACCGATCTGGATCATATTAATTTGCTGAAAAAATAAGAGGTGTGATCATTTCGCCTCTATACAGAGCCGTGCCGTATCTAAATTGATGCGGTGCGGCTTTTTATCGTGATCAGACGACTAATAAAACGGCTGTCCATACGAGCAAAGCCGCCATCGTCCAGTTAAATAACCGCCGGTGCTGTTGAAGCCATGTCTGAAACAAGGCGCCACCGAGACTCCAGCTAAACGAACTGCATATACCAACGATACCGAGCAGAAGGGCAAACCCTATATAGCTAACGAGCGTAGAGTGATACGGTAAAATAAAGGTCGATACCGTCGATAGACTGAACAAGATACCTTTAGGGTTCAAAAATTGAATGAGCATCCCTGTAAAAAATAGCTTCGGTTGCTGATCCGGTTCAGACGGGGAACTGTTACCAGAGTCGGAGATCATTTTGTAAGCGAGGTATAGCATGTAAACAACACCGAGCAGCGTAAGGGGCAAGCGTAGTAGCGGCAGCCATTCAACTAATAGCAAATTAGCAACACTACAGAGGAACAGTAACAGAGCAAAGCCTGCTCCTACACCCAAACAAAAAGGTAATGTCCTGCGTAACCCATAACGATGAGCATAAGCCATCGCCATCATATTGTTAGGTCCGGGTGTAAAGCTGGCAATTAAAATAAATAGCCAAAATGAAAATACAGGCATGATCACGTTCCTCCAATCAGACAACAGAATAATAAAATAATTTTGTTCGCTATAACAGAATTAAATTCAATATAATGTATATGGATCGAATTGTAAAGTTGTTCAATCTAAAGATACAGACGCACCAGCATCGCATCGTCTCCAATGCAAACAACGCTGACACGCGCTACAGTGGGAGTTTACAAGCTCCACACTGCATCACATGCCAGCGTTATCATATCGGATGGATACCGATGATTACATTATTTTCCCTGTGATACTAGCTTCATCGCTTCATCTGCTGCTTCCAGTGTCAGGTCAATATCCCCATCCGTATGGGCAGTCGTTAGAAACCATGCTTCATACTTGGATGCTGCCAGACAGATGCCGCGATCCAGCATATGACGGAAGAAGGCAGCGAATTGCTCGCCATCCGTATCCTGTGCTTCGTTATAATTCGTTACTGGATGATCGCAGAAATGCGTCGAGAACGCACCACGAATACGGTTAATCGTCAGCGGAACGCCATATCGCTCTGCCGAAGACTGGATACCGTCAGTTAAACGAATCGCCAGACGCTCCATCTCTTCATATACCCCCTGACCTTGCAGCACTTCCAGACAGGCGATACCGGATGCGATCGATGCTGGATTGCCTGCCATCGTGCCTGCCTGATACGCAGGGCCGAGTGGAGCGACCTGATCCATAATATGCTTGCGACCACCGTAGGCACCGATCGGCAGACCGCCACCGATAATTTTGCCAAGCGCGGTCAGATCGGGTGTGATTGCGTCATGGTTATCGAGTCCAGCATACGTTTGGGCGGAACCGTAATGGAAACGATACGCGGTAATGACTTCATCGTAGATGACAAGCGCGCCATGTTCATGCGCCATGCGGCACAGTCCTTCGAGGAAGCCCTTCTCTGGCATGACCATACCGAAGTTGCCGACAATCGGCTCCACCATAACGGCTGCCACTTCTTCGCCCCAGCGCTCCAACGCTTCTTTCAATCCATCCAGATTGTTAAAAGGAACCGTGATCACTTCATTGGCGATGCTGGCTGGTACGCCTGCGCTATCCGGTGTACCGAGTGTGGATGGACCAGAACCAGCCGCCACGAGCACCAGATCCGAATGACCGTGATAACAACCGGCAAATTTAATGATTTTCGTGCGTCCGGTATAGGCACGGGCGACGCGGATCGTGGACATGACTGCTTCTGTACCAGAGTTTACGAAGCGTACTTTGTCGAGCGATGGAATGCTGTCTTTCAGCATTTGCGCCATCTGGATTTCCAGCTCGGTCGGTGTACCGTACAAAATACCATTTTCCGCTGCACGTGTAATCGCTGCGGTAATATGCGGATGGGCATGTCCGGTAATGATCGGACCGAAGGCTGCCAGATAGTCGATATATTTATTGCCATCCACATCGAAGAAATGAGCACCACGAGCAGAGGACATAAATACCGGTGCACCGCCGCCAACCGCTTTAAACGAACGCGATGGGCTATTCACCCCACCAACGATATGCTGGAGTGCCTGTTCATATAATTGTTCCGAACGTTTTCGGTTCATGTGTATAATCTCCTTTGTATTGGGAGGGTGTTGGGGTTTATGAGGTTTTGAGGGGGGCCACTCCGGGAAGGAATAAGGGGACGGACTCCGGTCTCGCACAGGAATCTACGGAGTAGGAGTACAATGTAGATTCCCGTGCTCAAAAGTCGTCCTTTCCCCTTATTTCCTTCCCTCCGTTCCGCCATGCTCGCACCTGTATTTAAAATCCAACATCCAAGATTTTGAGGAATGAAAAGCAAAGTGAAAAGTAAAAAGCAGAAGTAAGATTCATAATGTACGTCTAAATTTTAGATACTAGTACGCAGACCCATTCCGATTTTAACTTTGCTTGTGTACAAAAATTCTTATACATGAGAGTTAAAATAAGATATAAAACTCAAATGAATCTCGGTCAAGGTACTGGATATCAAATCCAGAATCGTAGATCATGAAGCCTAAAGCTTAATCTTAAATGTAAATGCTAAATCCCGAATGCTAAATCCGTGCTCCATCGTTGAAAGACCGTATCTATTTTAACATGACCATCCTTATTGGCAAATGACGATGGTATGAACAAATGGATAAAATGATCTCATTTGTAGCGAATCAGGCACGAAAAAGGAAGCTTCGGTGAACGAAGCTTCCTCGATATCGTTTATTTACTGTAAATAAATGAAGTATTTAGTAGCAATAAACGAGTTCGTTACGACTAACGATTTATTTACTGGATGATGTAGAGCTAGACTCGGAGCTGGAAGAACTGCTGTTACTCGTAGCACCAGAAGACGAAGTGCTGGAAGAGGTAGAGCTTTCCGCGGAGCCGCTTGTTTCTGCATTGCTGGTGTTACCGGACGAGCCTTCTGCGGATACCGGAACTGGATCGGTTGCGTTCTTGCTTAATGCATCCTGGACGAACTTTTTCAGTTTGTCTTCGCTGCTAATTCCGATGACCTGTGCACCGCCGACATGTTTTTCCAGCAGCAGATTGTTTGGTGGCAGTTGTTCGCTGCTGCTCATTTTGCTATCGTAGGCAACGCTAGCCAGTTTCCACAGATCGTCGACGCTGAGGTTCGTATCGATATACGGATTCACTTGCTGCAAAATTTGCGGCAGATTCATAATCGAGGTGGTCGATTTCAATTTATCGCCGACCGCAGTCAGAAATGCACGTTGACGCTCGGTACGAGCGAAGTCGGACATCGCATCATGACGGAAACGCACGTATTCCAGTGCCGTCTTCCCATCCAGATGCTGCATGCCTGCTTTCAGATCGATATCGTATTCATGTTTGTCCGCTGCGCTGACGTAATGCATATCTTTTTCTACATTAAAATCAATTCCACCGACGGCATCGACTAGCTTAATGAAGCCCTGGAAGTCAGTGTACACATAGTATTGCACCGGAATACCGAGCAGATTGCTGACGGTTTGCATCGCTGTAGCTGGCCCGTGCGTAATCGCGGAGTTGATCCGGTTTTGATCATGTCCCGGGATGTCGACATACGTATCGCGCAAAATCGAGAACAGATGGATCGTCTTTTTTACCGGATCAAGCGAGGCAACAAGCATGGTGTCTGAACGAGGCACTTCACCGTCGTTAGATTGACGGGAATCGACGCCCATTAGCAAAATATTAACCGGCTCTGTTCCTTCCCAGACCGGAGGAGCGGAAGCGACCGCGGTGTTGGTCGGCAAATTTTTGAACGGTGAGTCACCGCCTGTTTTTTGTAATGCGCCAATCTGGCTATAAATAGCTGTAAAGTAATAAATGGCATAGCCGATGACAGCCACGGCGATGATGCCCAGGCTCCATAGCAGCGTACGCTTTGTTTTTAATTTCATGCACGTTCTTCCTTTCAAGGATGGGGTTTCACGATGTATAAGGGTGTACCTCATATTCGGACAAACAAAAACTGCACAGAAACATGACGTGCCGATGCATCCTGCGATATGCATGGCGGATAAAAGTTAGTACCTATGCATTGTGTTAACAACACCCGTACATTATAATTTCTTTTCGGGCAACAATCAATTTTGACAGGGCGGTAGAACAGGCGAATACGTTGCTGTCAATCCTTCTTTTTCTGTACCTTATCATACGGTGGTTTGGTGACGAAAAAAAGAGAAGAAAAATGACAATTCTGTTGCTATCTGCAACGTGTTGAATGGCCTTGGCTCTGTATCCTAACTATAGTGATACGATATGCCCATTATGTGCTCACCTGTTAGCTACTTATCAGAAGGTCATCATTCATAAACTTCGGCATCACAATGCCGACACAAAGGAGTGCACTATGCAGGCAATCGAAGTTCATCAATTACGTAAAACATTCCGCATCCAGCAAAGTCGTGGTGGACTTAAGGGCGCTCTTCAAGATTTATTCGCTAGACAATACCGCGAAGTCGCAGCGGTCAATGATATTAGCTTTACGATTCCGCAGGGTGAAATTTGCGGGTATATCGGTGAAAATGGTGCCGGTAAATCGACCACGATCAAAATGCTGACCGGCATTCTCGTGCCCACATCGGGCGATATTCGTGTGAACGGCTATGTGCCGTATCAGGAACGTGAGAAATTTGTAAATGGTATCGGTGTTGTATTCGGACAACGCAGTCAGCTCTGGTGGGATATCGGGGTGATCGAATCGTTCCAATTGCTGCGTAAAGTATACGGGGTATCCGAGCCGGATTTTCGCAAACGATTGGATGAGCTGGTTGAGCGTCTGGAGCTACAGGAACTGCTCAGCCGTCCAGTACGTAAACTCAGTCTGGGACAGCGTATGCGCTGTGAACTGGTAGCAGCGCTGCTGCACAATCCATCCATCGTCTTTCTCGATGAGCCGACGATTGGACTGGATATCGTCGTCAAATCGGAAATTCGTGAATTTCTAAAAGAACTGAATCGCACGCAGGGCACGACAATTCTGCTGACGACGCATGATCTGCAAGATATTGAAGCACTTTGCTCGCGTGTCATTATGCTGGATGCAGGCAGCATCATTTACGATGGTGGTCTGGATGATCTCAAGTCACGCTGGGGTAGTGGACGCGAGGTACGATTCCAGTTTGGCACAGCGATAGCAGCGGTACAGCTGAACGCATGGACAGAAGGCTTGCCGGTAACATGGACACAGGAAAGTGAATTGGTCGCCACCGCGCTCATTCCGGCAGATACAGCCGTATCTGATCTGTTCTCACGTGTACTTGGGGCAGCTGAAGTGACCGATGTGCAAATTTCCGAGACGAGTACAGATGAGATTGTGCGCCAGATTTACAGCTCTGGTTCGGCGGAGAAACCGGGAGCAGGAGGCATCCTTCATGTCTAGTCTGTATCTCGATTTTATCCGCATTCGCTTTCTGACGATGCTGGCGTATCGGGTTAATTATTATTCTGGCATTCTCGTCTATACGCTGAATATCGGCGTGTACTATTTTACATGGCAGGCGATTTATGGTGGCAAGGAGCAGCTTGCTGGCTTCACAGCAGCACAGATGACGACCTATGTGGCAGTCTCGTGGATGGCGCGTGCGTTTTATTTTAACAATCTGGATCGGGAGATCGCGACCGAGATTCGGGATGGGACGATTGCGATTCAGTTTATTCGTCCGTATAACTATTTGCTTGTGAAAATGATGCAGGGCTTTGGTGAGGGACTGTTCCGGTTCACGATGTTTATGATTCCGGGCATGATCATTGCGATTATCCTGTTTCCGGTACAGTTGCCGACGAGTCCGGTCTCGTGGATGGGCTTTCTCGTGATGCTGTTCTTTAGCTTTCTGATCAATACACAGCTGAATATACTCGTTGGACTGATGGCCTTTTTTATCGAAAATAATGATGGATTGATGCGTATGAAGCGTGTCGTCGTCGATCTGTTTTCTGGATTGCTTATTCCGATCAGCTTTTTCCCGGGCTGGCTCGTGTCGATTATGAACTTTTTGCCCTTTCAGGCGATTACGTATTTGCCCGGCTCGGTATTTACAGGGCGTGTGCAAGGGACGGGGATTTTGGAAGTGCTCGGTATTCAAGTGCTCTGGTTTGCTATTTTGCTCGTACCGATGATTATCGTATGGCGTGCCGCCCGGGTACGACTGTTCGTACAGGGAGGTTGAGTCGATGCGAATTGCATATTATACAGGTTTGATTTGGGAGTATTTTACGAATTATATGAAAACAAGGCTGATGTATCGTGCTGACTTTTGGGTGGAAGTGATCTCAGATTTGCTGTTTCAGGCGACCAATCTGATTTTTATTTTTGTCGTATTTGCCCACACCGAGACATTAGGCGGTTTTACCGAAGCGGAAGTGGTGTTTGTGTACGGCTATTTTATGGTGCCCTATGGATTGTATAGTTGCTTTATCAACCTGTGGAACTTTGGTGACCGTTATATCGTCAAAGGCGAGATGGATCGTATTTTGACTCGTCCGGCGCATAGCTTATTTCAGATTTTTTTGGAAAACCTTGATCCACCGTCACTGATTGGCTCCGTGATCGGACTGATCATTATGATCTGGAGTGGCGGACAGCTTGGGCTGGACATGGAATGGTGGTTTATCCCTGTTATGATCCTGATGGTCATCGGCTCGACGCTGATCTATGCCGGTATCTACATTATATTAACATCGGTATCGTTCTACTCGGATTCGCCGACCGGTATTATTCCGCTGATGGTCAATATCCAGACGTATGGACGCTATCCGATCACGATTTACAACCGTGTGATCCAGATTGTTTTGACATGGGTATTGCCGTTTGCCTTTGTCGGCATTTATCCAGCGGCATTGTTCCTACACCGTCAGGAGATGCTGTCGATGGCATGGCTGACACCGGTGATGGGACTAGTGTTCTTCATCGCCAGCCTGTTACTGTGGAATACTGGTGTTAAGCGCTATCGCGGGGCAGGGTCGTAGTTTGGTAATAGGAGCAGGAAAAGCTGATTTTGGCATCACCATTCCGGAGCTTCATTGCACGGTCGTAGTTCGATAAGAGGAGAACGACAAGCAATTAGCATAGGGATTATTGCAATAAGCTGTTCGTAATGGAACCATAACAGCAGTAAGCAAGGGTAGGAATGTAATCCATAGAACCCAGTAGTGGATACAAATAAAACCGCCTTATTTCAAAGGCGGTTTTTGTTTTACAATTTATAAGTAATCGATATTCAATGTTATTATGTCAATGGTGCTGATCATAGTGCATTATGTTAAACACTAGTTGAAATGTAATCTATAGAGTATCAGCCATGTCAGGAAGTAAAGAAGCTGATACATAGCTTTGGGTATGGCTAGACCACTCGCTTATTATTCAGTTTTGGCAAATTGGTACAACTATGTGTTATATACTAGCGTAAAAGAAACGCCCTAAAGTAAAAAACGAAATAAAAAGAAGGTGAGTGAAGGGTGAAAAACAAGGTGGTTTGGGTCGTTGTAGGTTTGATGGTGATCATGGTTATTGCCTATTTTATGACGACTAAGTAAATACATATCAGAAGTGTCCCCCAAATAGCCATGTCATCATAATGATAAAGAGCCGTACCAGAATAGTTATTCTGCATACGGCTCTTTACTATTGGAAAGACTAATGGAAAGACTACTTGCTCTGGAAAGCTTGTTTCGTTGCTGTTTTTATTGTATCAACAACTATAGCTGCAAGTTGATGCGTCCCATTAAGGTGCTTCTGTCGCTTCGGGATCGTTCGCAATAACTGGTGACGGTGAATCCGCTTCTTCACTAGGTTGTGCAGGGCGGGAATAATCATAATGCTGATCCGATGGCTCAACTACTGTTGGTTGTGGATCGTTGTTCACAGGCTGAGAAGTCGGTTCATTGCTTGAGACAGGTGTTGTATCTGTGCCTGGCTCCTCTGTAGCTGGAGCTTGTGGATCAGTGGCTGAACCTGAATTTGGCGTTCCTTCATTACTCGAACCTGGCGATTCTTCATGTGTAGAAGATGGATTCGGATCATTTGGTGTAGGTGTCGGGGAATCCGAAATACCACCTGCTTCTGGTGTAGACGTATCTGTGCTTGGCTCTTCCACTGCATCTGGATGTTGTTCAAAGGCTGCCTTTTTATCTACCAGATCGATATACAGATCACGCAGTTCTGGGAACGTGAGACTCGGGTTTGCAGACTGCCCTGCTTCCATTGCATCGACTGC
Organism: Paenibacillus wenxiniae; assembly: GCF_039822605.1. Classification (NCBI taxonomy): domain Bacteria; kingdom Bacillati; phylum Bacillota; class Bacilli; order Caryophanales; family Paenibacillaceae; genus Paenibacillus; species Paenibacillus wenxiniae. The sequence goes on along the minus strand of NZ_JBCGUH010000003.1, from coordinate 34,235 downwards.
TTTTTGCAGACGTACCGAATACGGATTGGATGGATTGCCATAACGATCTAAACTATAATGCGCACTACTCACCATACTGTAGATCATGTCTGTTGTAATCCAGTCTGTGCTGTATTCTGCCAGTGCCATTTGAAGAATCCCTTCTTGCTCAACGATATTCTGTTGTGTTGCATTTTCGCTCACGATGATGGATTGTGCATAACTGATAGTGCTGCTGAATTTCATATTCTCTTTGTAACTACCTTGACTGTAAAAGTCACGATGGTATTTACCATATTTTTTATATTCTGCGTTTGCCTGGTCAATCAACACTAACAGACGAGCTGGATCTTTCAGGTTAGCATTTTTGATCGCATAGATAATATTCGTCTGAAGGCGACCTACTTTACTAACGCTTGCCGTATTCGTACTTAACATCTGTTCAGCTTCTAATCGCAACGATTTGAGACGTCCAGCGTTATATTCGGATAGGTACGGGCTGTATTTCTCCAGTATGCCATCTAGCTCTACAGCTTGCTGGCTTAAGGAATTACGCATATCTTCAAGCTTCACATTGTAGCTGAATTTGAAAATATTCCAGGACATTTGAAGATTGTTGTAAGCTTCTTCCTGAGTCCACGGACGACCTTCTTCGATAATCGCCTGATTCGCCATATTCAGTGTCTCGCGAATATTCAAAAAATCAGCTTCCATATAACGATCCAATTGATCATTATCACGATACAATAATGTAGATACTTCTTGCGTAAGATTCATTAACTTCGTGTAATAGTCGTTCGTTTCATGCTGTGACTGATTCAGACCTCTTAGGTCTAACGCTTCGTTTAGTTGTGCCAACAAGCTATCGACCTGCTCCTGACTCATAATTCCGTGCATGATGTTACTATATTGCTCGCGCAAGTCAAGCAGCGTTTTGGCATTCTGAACATTAGTTGTCGATCCTGCTGTTTCTCCCATCCAGCGAAGCTTACGGTTAAGCTCGGTAAAGTCGATATGTTGAATCGCCATAAACTGTGTTTTCATATCCATAATATCATTTGTATAGGCATCAAATTGTTCCTGAGTCGTGGTTGGATCATAATAATACAGCGCAAAACTCATAATTCTTTCCTTGAAGTCAAAGCGACCTGCATCTGTATAATCAGGATCTGTATTTTTTACGGTAATTAGCAGATCAATGTAGCTGAACAGCGCATTTTGAGCAGACAGATAGTGCTTCGTTGCTTTGTTCAGTTCATTCACGGCTGCATCAATATCCTGTTGTGTAGCATTAGACTGATTGAGTACCAGCTTGGCATTCGCAGTTGCTGTCTGAAGCATATCATGCCAGATCATTGGCTGATCTTCTGGGTGATCGACACCTCCAGGAAGCTCGCTATAGTGTGACATCAATTCATAAGCATTGTTAATACTGCTGAGCAAGCCAGATACATCCAGCTCGACAATGGCAGGTGCTTTATCTTTGTCTTTATCTTTTTTCTTCGTGTTGATATTGTTGCCGGTTGCAGAAGGATCAGCAGTGATCGAATCTGTATTTTGTGTACCGTTAATGTTAGATACGTTGGACTTCTGGTCGGTATAGTTGCGAATAATATCGGTTGCCTTTTTGTTGTTGGACAGCTTGATATTTCCGATACCAGCAGAAGGTTGCAGCGTCACAAGCGGATTACCATCATATTGCGAAGCATCCAGTTCATCTACACGACCATCCAGTGTCAGTTGCTTCAGATTCGGCTGAACGATGAGCTGCTGAATGGAGGCTGTATCATTCGTTTGAACGGTTGCTGTATTATTCACAGTTAATTTACCGATCTTGGAATCGCCAGACGCTTGAATCATCGATGTTGGCGAAGAGATGACTACATTAGCCCAGCTGCTATTGCTCAGTTGTGTAGTCAGTGTCGAATCATCATTTCCGTTCACTTGCAGATTACCGGTAGACTGAATATTTTTCAGTGTAACCGATCCGTTGACGATCAGATTACCGTTAAAGGAAAGACCTTTTCCGTCAAATACACCACCATTGCTATTTAGCTCAATCGTATTCACATGTGTTACTGTACGCTGACTGCGATCGATATCCAGCTTGGCACCTTTAAGCACGGTACCATTTTCTACACCGAACAATCCTTGCAAATCGCCATTAATTTTATAAGGGATATTACCAACTCGCACGGTATCGCCTTTTGCATCCACCTGACCTACCGGATGATCCAGCAGTTGAATGAACAGATCCGCACTCGTCTGGCGATTAAGCGGAGCATTGGCATCGGTAGCGTTATCCGCGATTGCGAGTCCATACGAACGTGCCACATCCATCGAGCTGAGTGGCGCACCGTTGTTGCTGTCGCTATGCAGATCCATCGCTTTAACAAGCGAAGTGATCAATTCCTGGCGCGTAACCGCTTGATTCGGATGGAACAGTTCGCCTGTACCGTCCATATAGCCAGCTTTTTGTACGGCTTCTATATAAGGTGCGCTCCAGTTTGCAGCGGAGACATCGAGATATAAAGTGTTGGACGCAGGTTGTACATCCAATTCGAAGATATTACATAAAATTTTCGCCATTTCCGCGCGCGTTAATACTTTCTCTGGCATAAAATCGCCTTTTGCATCGCCTGTCATCAATCCGAGTGTACGGACTTCCGTTACGGAAGGTATACCTGTTTCTGCTGCAAAAGCAGTGGAGGATGAAAAGAGAGAAGAAGTAAATGGAGTAGTCGCGATACCTAGAAGGATGGCAGTGGCGATGAATTTCTGACGATTAACTAATTTCAAAATGAACGCTCCTCGTATATAAGTGATGTTTGGACAAAGATGGTGAAGAGTCGTTGTGTGACTCTCCGCTATTATATGTCGGAAGCTTTGCTCAATAATTTAGTATTTTTTGTAAAAAAGTATAGTTTTGAAATGTGTTATAAAATATGGATGTGTATAGACGTTGTTAATTGAAAAATCTTCTAAGTTAATTTTTTGTTGGTATATCAGCTTTTTTTTGCTGAATTGTATGTGAATGACGGACATAATAATTGTGTTAAATTAAATATTATGCAGTTATTTATATACATAAGATACTTAGTGACTATGAAGTCGAATGTATCAATATAGTATTATTTATAGGAAGATGAAATGCTTTTATATATTATGTCAACTGGTTGTCTTATGAATTATAATTAGAATGACACGTATATTCGTATCTTTTATTGATGTCCAATACGGTTGAAGCTACGATCTACACATACATAGGCAAAAGCATCTCTTCCAAACAACGAATCGGCGGCGTGCTTAACCGCTAAAGTTGTATGAAAGAGATGCTTTTTAGAGATCCTTTTTTGGCATAATCATCCTTAATCGTTCGGATTCACAATGCCAAGCGTAACATGATCTTGCCAGACGCCGTTGATTTTCACATTTTTCCGTGCCAGCCCTTCGCGTTCAAAGCCGGACTTCTCCAGCACACGAATCGAGCTTTTATTATGCGGCATCACACCTGCTTCCAGTCGGTGGAAATGTAAATGCTCAAACGCATACTGTACCGTCATTTGCACCGCATCGGTCATAATGCCCTGACCATTATACGAAGCATCGAGAAAATAGCCGATCCAGCAGCTTTGCAAATGATTCCGCACCACTTCGGTTAGCATGATGTAGCCGATGATCTGCTCTGTCTCCAGATGAACAATCACGCACCAGTATCCTTGATCCTGCTCCGCGCGCTCCATCCGCGTCTGGATGATGTGTTCCTGTCCTGCCAGCGTATAATACGATTCATCGCGTGCGCCGGTAAATTGCTGGAAAAATTCACGATTGCGCGTTTCCAATGCGAGTAGCTGCTGAGCATCCATCGTATCGATAAGGCGTACCTGAATGCGGTCATTTTGTAGTGGTGTAACTGGGGTAGTCATCGTATCAAGCTCCTTTGTTCGAGCGTGGCAAACGAATGCACTTGTATGTTTAGGTATCGACTGCGCTAAGATGGGAGTGCTCATTTACATACACGCTGTAAAATGAAATGCGGTTCTGTTCATAACGAATGAGACACGTCTAATCCTGTATCTGATCCTGGGATAGAGGGGCGTACACGATGTAATCGTATAACGAATCCGGCGCTACATAGGACAAGAACCACCCATACTAGGCGTCCAATCGCATTCGCCGTTCACATGAATCTAGCACTACACAGGATAAGAACACGGCGGAGTACATATAAGCTATACAGGATGCCCTATACATCAACAACGCTATAGATGATCTATATAGGATGATCTATACATCAACAACGCTATACATGATCTATATAGGATGATCTATACATCAACAACGCTATACATGAGCTATGCAGGATGATTTATACATCAACAACGCTATACATGATCTATACAGGATGATCTATACATCAATAACGCTATACATGAGCTATGCAGGATGATCTATACATCAACAATGCTATACATGAGCTATGCAGGATGATTTATACATCAACAACGAACGATGCACCATGAAAGTAGAGCGCACCACGCTGTGAGCATTCCAGTGTTTGCTGTGACAATAAACGATGAACCATGAACCATGAACCATGTAAATAAAGCGTATCCATTCTATACTAGCACACTTACAATTACGATCCCAATATCACGCACGTAACAGGATGTAGCTAAATGGGTATATATGATCAAGAGCGTTATATCGCCCCTTTACGACATAACGCCGATAGCTAATAGGCTGAAAAAGGAGTGTTCACGATGTACAAACATATCGTTATTGCCGCTGACGGTTCAGACAATTCGGTGAGAGCAGCAGCTGAAGCAGCTAAGCTGGCACGGATAAGTCCACAAGCGTTAATCGACGTTTTACTGGTGATCGACCCGGATCGCATACGAGATGAAGTGCTACACTCGACGAACCATGAGGAGATTGAGTTTTATCGACAGGAGAGATTGCAGCCGGTACTGGATATTTTACAGCAGGCGGAATTAACGCCCAAGCTGACAACAGTTAAAGGTGAACCCGGCCCAGCGATTGTGAAATATGCTGATGAGAACGCCGTCGATCTGATCGTGATCGGCACTCGCGGTTTAAACGCTTTGCAAGAATTTGTACTCGGTAGCGTCAGCCACAAAGTTGTTAAGCGTGCTCATTGTCCGGTGCTGATTGTAAAATAGCAGTCCTATTAGAAGACATATTAACGCTGTATTCGTCGCTATATTATTTAACTATGGCAAATGCTCGTATGTATGCTCGTAGGTATACATGATGAATGCTGGAGAACAGATATGGCGTACAGCAGGCGATTCTTTTCATAGCAGACGCTTTTTATTATGATAGAGGAGAGCCTGGCAAGCAGGGCAGGCGGCAGACGAACCATTAGGATAGAGGATTATTTATGTATGCTATTGTTCATTTATTATCTATTCATCTATCTATTCATCGACATGCCCATTACGGCTAATATCGTCAAATGTCTGTGGAACAGGCAGATATGAACGATTTGTCGCATTATGATAGGATCCAGCGACAGAGCATCGCATGGTTGTCTGTGCCTGAGCATGAATGAATAAATGAACGACGAAGTCGTTCTGCCATTTTGCCACAACAGTATAGACGCAAAGGAGTTATGACCATGAGTGAATTACAAATTGGACAACCCGCACCTGACTTCACACTTGAAGCATCCGGCGGCAAAGAAATTTCGTTGAGCGACTATCGCGGACGCAAAGTCGTGCTGTATTTCTACCCGAAGGACAATACGTCAAGCTGTACCCAGGAAGCCTGCGACTTCCGCGACAGTACCGCAGGCTACGAACAACACGGCGCTGTCGTACTCGGTGTTAGCCCGGACAGTGTGAAGTCGCATGACAAATTTACAGCCAAGCATGAGCTACCCTTCCCCCTACTCGCTGATCCTGACCATGCTGTCGCTGAAGCATACGGTGTATGGCAGCTCAAAAAAATGTACGGCAAGGAATACGAGGGGATTGTACGCTCGACGTTTTTGATTGATGAAGACGGCAATCTACAGCAGGAATGGCGTAATGTGAAAGTGAAAGGGCATGTGGATGCTGTGCTTGAAGCGATCAAGGCGTAGGATGCATGAGCAATAGATAGCATGAGTAATAGAGATAGTACGCATGAGCAATAGATAGCACGCACGGCCAATAGACGGTACACTCACGTAACGTGAAATCGGATGATGCAACATAATAACGAAACGATAGCGCGAAATACCGATGCGAGACGTAAAGAAGGTACTAACCAAGTCTACAAAACAGAAGTGCACAAACAATAATCATTCAGCAACAAGGGTAAGTACTGAATACAAACACATTAAGAGCTGACTACAAATGATGTCACAAACACCCAAGCCAACAAGTACGATGGTTCGGGTGTTTGTTTTGCGTATTTATGCAAAATAAGCTATGCTGATTAAAATATAAATGTTAATTTATACATATTAAATTTATGCGTATGATATAGTTTTGATTATGATACCTAATCATAAAGTTTGGAATATTTCATCCGACATACGTTTGCTGAGAACGACCTATAACGATTCCCTAAGCATGGATATCACCCCAAATCATTATGAATTCTACCCATAAGAACGATGAACCTGTAGCATTCATTCCTAACAATCATCTAGCATCATTAAGGAGGTAGCCTATGAATTATTGTATTGCCGCCATCGTTTTGTACGTCCTTGTCGTTCTTGCTTATCGAGCCTTTCGTCGTCCAGGGATGTATCGACTGGAGAACATGGGTATGTCGATGAGTGCGATTGTAATCTCCTTACTGATGCAGTCGAGTTTCCAATCTCTATCATATGCTCGCACTATAGCAGATCTGTTGATCATAGCACTGTTATTATGTAGCATTCGATCTACTGACAGTAAGAGGAAGGTCGTATAAGTGAAGCAGCCCAGCTATATGCTATATGTACACGGATATATAATACATGTACACGGATAAATGAAATAAACTCCATTTCGAGCCATTGTAGAGTACATGTATCGTATCTATATGAACATGGATCACACAAACAGGAGCAAGTCTCTATCGACTGCTCCTGTTTGCATGACGTCAACACTACGATCGATTCGATCATCTATGCGCCAACTCATTCGCCTCAATCCTCTGACGAACCTTCCGACTTCTTCTTCCCAAACCGATCCACTAGAAAAATGCCCAGCTGTCGGCGATACTTCACAATGACTGCCGCCACAATCAGCCCGACAATAATCGTAATCGCTTCACCAGAATACGCATGAATCCAGTGAAAGATCTGATTCCATTGCGGCCCGAAAATTTTACCCAGCAACGTAAACGTCAGCACCCATAAAAAAGACCCGCTATACGCATACGCTGCAAAGCGCCAAAATTTATAATTCATAATCCCGGAAAAGTACCCTGTAAAATGGCGTACCCCCGGAATAAAATATCCGACAAAGACGAGTGTATAGCCATATTTATTAAACCATTTTTGCGCTTTATCAAGCTTATGCTCAGGTAGTAGAATCCATTTGCCGTATTTACGCATAAAGGGCAAGCCTGCTTTTTTACCGATAAAATAGGTGATCGTCATGCCGATGGTCGTGCCTGCAAAAGCACACAGTAGCACAAATCCAAAATGCAAATGTCCCATATACGATAAATAGCCGGCATATGCCATCGTCGTCTCGCCCGGAAAAGGGAGCGCAATGAATTCCAGCAGCAAGCCAAGAAAGAGCACCAGATAGCCATGATGCGTGAATAAAGACTCCAAATATTGCACGATTCCCATGAAATTGCCTCCAAAAGCTAGAATGATCTTTAGTATAGTACAAGGAAGTGGCGTTTCTGTGCCCATGTCTCGATAATATGGGGCAACCGCTTTCTTCTATAATAACGGAAACTTTCAGCCCAATGTGTATAGGATACACGATCCTTGTCAAGCGAGCTGTTTCTGTACGTAATGCTTCTACACAGGATGGAGTGGCTCACCATAAGATACAATATATGTTTATACGGTACAAAGGGGGATTATATATGGAAATTCAAGTGTATACATTGGATGCTTTTTCGTTTCAACAGCAAGGCGGCAATGCAGCAGGTGTTGTACTGGATGCAAGTCACCTATCGGAAGTGCATATGCAGCAAATTGCGCACGAATTGGGATGTTCAGAAACTGCTTTTATTCTACCTTCTACGCTGGCTGATTATCGTATTCGTTATTTTACACCCAACCACGAGGTCGATTTGTGTGGACATGCGACGATTGCTAGCTTTTATTTGATGGCAACCCAGCGTCATATCCATGCAGGGCTTTATCGTATCGAAACAGCAGCAGGTTTATTGGATGTGCATGTTCAGGACGATCACCAGGTATTTTTGACACAGACATTGCCTCAATTCGATCTCGAAGTCGATCGACAGGAAATCGCAGATTCATTAGGTATATCTGTAGATGAATTAGTCACAGAATCACCTGTACAGATCGTATCGACCGGATTACGGGATATTATGATACCGATTCGTTCATTATCTACATTACAACGTATCCAACCCGACTTCGCTGCGATTAAACGTATTTCTCAAACGTACCATGTGATCGGCTATCATCTGTTTACGCTGGATATACAGAGCGATGCGATCGCACAATGTCGTAATTTTGCTCCACTCTATGATATTCCAGAAGAGAGCGCTACAGGAACGTCTACAGGAGCATTGATCTGTTATTTGCATCAGCATAACTTGATTCCGGCAACAGCGACTTCACCGTTTATTTTTGAACAGGGCTATACGATGAACCGACCATCTCAATTGCTAGCTACGATACAGCAGGATGCTGATGGTACAATCACACAAGTACAGGTCGGAGGCGTAGCGACCCATATTCAGCAGCATCGGCTAACTTTAGCTACCTAACATGATGTCGATCGATCCAGTCCTGCACGGCTGCGAATACCTCACGTTTACGGCTTGCATAACAGACCAGATGTCCACTGGCACGTACAATCATCACTTGGGTATGCTCTGTGCCTAGATGTTCTACCAGATACGACGTGCTCTTTAGCTTGACCAGATGATCTCGATCTCCCTGCACAATCAGTACAGGGAGGGTAAGCTGAGGATAGATCGCAAACGATTCGTTAACGATCCGGTAAAATTCCCGTGTGGCTCTGGAAGGCACAACGAAAAAATTACGAATGTACGCCTTCACCATCGGCCACTGGGATAGTGTTCGCATAATCTGCTGCGGATTCAATGGGAACACAGGTGCAGCTAACATCGTTAATGAGCTGATCTGATTCGGATAGTTCACCACCAAATGAGCCGCGATCAATGCTCCTGTTGAAAAGCCGATCAGATGTACCTGAGAGCAGGTAGTGAGCAATTGCTTCAATTCCACCTCAGCGCTATGAATCCAGTCCTGACGGGTAGCTTGTCGAAGCTCCGCTTTGTTGCCACCGTGTCCCTGTAAAGTAAACATGTTGACCCGATACCCTTGTGCTTCTAAATATTCAGCTAATGGAGATACTTCATATTGTCCACCGGTGAACCCGTGGATCAGCAAACATACTTTCACAGGATGCTCCTTTGCTAGAAAAGAATGTAAGATGCTACACAATGCGCCTATCATTTCCAGTATTAGATGTTTATCATACCTGTTTATCGTATAGAATGAAAAGTTTGGCCATAGAGAAGAGATTAGGCAAAAGACCCAAAGTTATTTTACTATGATGAAAGTGATGGCGTTGCTTTATCCACGTCCGCATAAAGTCTATGCTATGTTCGTATAAGGTAAGCTAGCGTTCTTCGAATCTATCTCCTTCTATCATAAGGAAAGCATCTAACCAGATGTATATGCTATATCCGTGCTTCTAGTTTATCGGTTATGAAAAAAACAATGAAATCATTTGAAAAATGCTGAAATCTAGGTACGACAAGCCTTGACGGTCTCTTTTAGGGATAGGTATAATTAGACTCATTGAAAAGTGGGAGGCACATAATGAACAGTCCAAATGAAATTATCGTTGTCCTTGATTTTGGTGGACAATACAATCAGTTAATTGCAAGACGTATCCGTGATCTTGGCGTATACAGTGAGCTTTTGCCTTTTAACACCCCTGTCGAGAAAATTCGTGAACTGGCTCCAAAAGGAATTATTTTCTCCGGTGGCCCATCGAGCGTGTACGCAGAAGATGCTCCGCATGTGGACCCGGCTATTTATGACCTGAATGTGCCAATCTTCGGGATCTGTTACGGTATGCAGCTCATGGCTCAACAATTGTCCGGTAAAGTAGAACGTTCTGCCAAACGCGAGTATGGTAAATCGGATGTCGATTTCATGCCGCATTGCGCGCTGAACAAAGGAATGGAAGCAAGTCACACCGTATGGATGAGCCACGGTGACCATGTGGTAGGTCTGCCAGAAGGCTTTGTCGTGGATGCAAGCACTGAGTCTGCACCGATTGCAGCGATGAGCAATGCAGCACGTCAACTGTACGCGGTACAATTCCACCCGGAAGTACGTCACTCCGTGTTCGGTAACGAAATGATCCGCAACTTCCTGTATGAAGTGTGTAACTGTCATGGCGAGTGGAGCATGAAGACATTCATCGACGATACGATTGCAGATATCCGCAAACAAGTCGGCAATAAGAATGTATTGTGCGCACTGAGCGGCGGCGTCGATTCTTCCGTCGTAGCAATCCTGCTGCACAAAGCGATCGGCGATCAGCTCACCTGTATGTTCATCGACCACGGTTTGCTGCGTAAAGGCGAAGCCGAGAGCGTCATGGAAACGTTTGTCGGTAAATTCGATATGAAAGTCGTGAAAATCGACGCACAGGAGCGTTTCCTGTCCAAGCTCGCTGGCGTAGACGATCCCGAGCAAAAACGTAAAATCATCGGTAACGAGTTTATCTATGTATTTGATGAAGAATCCAAAAAACTGGGCGACTTTGCCTTCCTGGCACAGGGCACCCTGTACACCGATATCGTAGAAAGTGGTACAGCTACCGCGCAAACGATCAAATCTCACCATAACGTGGGCGGTCTGCCAGAAGATATGGAATTTGAACTCGTAGAGCCACTAAAAACATTGTTCAAAGACGAAGTGCGTAAAGTCGGCGAAGAATGCGGCTTGCCACGCGCGATCGTATGGCGTCAACCGTTCCCAGGTCCAGGTCTGGCGATTCGCGTACTGGGCGAAGTGACCGAAGACAAACTGACGATCGTTCGTGATTCCGACTATATCCTGCGCGAAGAGATCGCAAAGGCCGGTCTGGAAAGCGAAATCTGGCAGTACTTTACGGCACTGCCGAATATGAAGAGCGTTGGTGTTATGGGTGATGCACGAACGTACTCGTATACAGTAGGTATCCGTGCGGTAACTTCGATTGACGGGATGACTGCGGACTGGGCACGTATTCCGTGGGGCGTGCTGGAGAAGATTTCGGTGCGTATTGTGAATGAAGTGGATAATGTGAATCGGGTAGTTTATGATATTACTTCGAAACCGCCGGCTACGATTGAGTGGGAGTAGATGAAAAAACAGGCTAGATGCAGTGTATGCATCTAGCCTGTTTTTTTAAGTTATCTCTAAGAATAATGCGAGTATATATTAAATACGTTATAATCATGTAAAGTGTAAATTTTGGAGGAACGTATGCCGATCAAGCCATTTAAATCGATTGATGAGCAGCTGATAATTTTGAGAGCGCGAGGATTGAAAATCCGCGATGAAGCTTTTTTTAAAGAGTACATACTAAAAAATAATTATTTTAATGTAATTAACGGTAATGAAGATTTACTTCTTGTGAATCCTCCAGTAGCAGGACAAAAGTTATATGATACTGCGACTTTTGACGATTTTGTCAGACTACACAAGTTTGATAAAATTTTGACGAATGGTTTAACGAGCATACTACATGATTTCGAAACAAGATTAAAAGCATCAATAGCCAAAAATTTTTGTTATTTTTACTGTAGAACAACGCTGAATACGATGCAGTATACAAATAAAAATAATTTCAATAATTTATCTGTATCTCCGCAACATGCGTATACTTTATATCATGATCAGTATAGAAAAATTGTGGATGATTTTGATGAGTTTTTAATCTTTCAACCCAATTTTCTTTATACGCTGACAAAATACAATGATTTTGTAGATGCTCGAATCTTTTCGACTGAAGGTGCGCATTATTCTCCGCCTGCTGACTGTTGCTCTTATCAGGATGGTTCAAGACAAATTGTCGTTCCTTTGTGGGTAGCAATCGAAACTTTCGATTTTGGAACATTGATTAGATTTGTTCATTATGTGAAAAGTAACGTAATGAATGGGATTTTGAAAGATTTCGGCTTGGAATCGGCTGATAGAGATATGTTTCTCAATTCATTGGATATCATTCGAGAAATCAGAAACAAATGTGCACACTTCTCTCTAATCAATAGATTTTCAACTTCGCTATCTGTTAAAGTTCTTCCGGTATTAGTGAATAGACTACATTTACATCCTATGAAACCCGCAAGAACAGTACGAGGAAATTTAAAACATGCAGCTAAATTAAGCTTATTTGACACTTTACAAGTGTTAGGTATGTACGAAAGTCTTACACGTCTCAAAAAGCCATTAAAAGCTTTAATTTACCAAAATAATCGATCTTTTAAAAAACGTACGTATGATTTAAATGAGCGAATGCTTGAACGAATGGGAAATAAAAATTATAAAGATTGGAAACATGTTTTATATTAGTATTATTGACGTTAGTGAATGTTAGTGTTATTCTAATAATAGAATGTGAGCCAATTAGTGGCAGGGAAAGGTGTACTTCTTACTTCGTGTGGAAGATTATGTTTTTCCCAATAAAAAGAGGATGTGTAGATTGTATACACATCCTCTTTTTATTGGGAAAAGATCATATGTATCATAAGGTTTTTTGTATAATTCATTTTGATTGCTGGTATTAATTAGTAGTCTGGTCATTGATCAGTCTGCTTCTTTATTTTATGCAAAAGGAAGTGGAGCAATGCCGATTATTCGCCATAACATCTATATTGATGCACCGCCTGAACGTTGCTTTAATCTCGCCCGCAATGTGGAGATCCATACCTAGACAACAGCTAAAACGTATGAACAGGTAGTAGGTGGAAAAACAAGCGGCTATCTTGAACAGGGTGATGAAGTTACGTGGGAAGCGGTCCATTTTGGCATTAGACAGCGGTTAACAGCAAAGATTATATATATGGAACAGCCGCTTCTGTTTATTGATGTGATGACGCGCGGGATATTTCATTCATTTATGCATACACACAAGTTTATTCAAGTTGGCACAGGGACGATAATGAAAGATCATTTTGAATATAAAGCTCCATTAGGTATGATCGCAGATGTCTTATTTTTATACAGATATATGACGCAATTTTGTCTTTACGAGCGCAGCAACTAAAAAAGCTTGCTGAATCGGAAACATAATCATTACAGCAGTCATAACCAAAAATCACCCACAAGTACTGTATCTACATAACGATTTAAATTTGATGATATCTATACTACCTCATTTATGTTAAACTAACCCCTACATCAAAAAAGGAAGTGACACCACTTGATTCAAATCACGATCCCTACACCGGACGTATCCATTACAAAACAAAGCAATCCACAACTCAGCCACATCTATGGTTTCACCGATTTCCATCTCATCACCCGCGAACTGGGCGGCATCTATATGTTCTACAACGAGCAAGATGAACTGCTATTCGTCGGTAAAGCTCGCAAACTCAGACCGCGTATCAAAAAGCATTTCGAAGATACCGTGTCGCCGATCAAAAACCATCGCGATGAAGTGACTCGAATCGATGTTTGTGTTGTAGAGGATGCAACCGAGCGTGAGATTTATGAAACGTATATTATCAACAGCTTGCACGCGCGTTACAATGTGGACAAAGTATTTTACAAGTGAAATGCCATCCACATCATATCGCTGAACGATAGAAGAATAAGCTGCTTCCCGATATGAAGGAAGCAGCTTTTCTTGCATTCATTTATGATGTCTATTATATGCATACGAAATACTTACAGGCAGTTATGAAAGGTATAGCTATTGAAGTAGGATACACAGGCCATCAAATGCGATTTCATTTAGAGATCAGTTAAGATTATCTTGTTATCGCCGCTCCTACGCCTTTGCTACCTACTTACACGACTACGTGTTGTTCTGCTAAATTCAACGTACCTCGTGTGTCTTTCCTAACGGCATCGGTACATTGTATTTCTTCATCCCCACATCACAAAACCAACCTACAACGGCCGCGGCGTATAATCCAAATCCCGAAACAACTGCTCCCGTTCCTTCTCCGTCAAATCCCGCCATTTCCCAATCGGCAGATTACCGAGCTGAATATTCATAATTCGCGTACGGCGCAGCCCATGCACCTCATAGCCAAGCGCCGAACACATCCGGCGAATCTGGCGGTTCAATCCTTGCGTCAGGATAATCTTAAATACATATTTCGACTGCTGCGTTACTTTACAAGGCAGCGTCACCGTATCCAGAATCTCCACACCGGATGCCATCTTTTGCAAAAAAGCATGGGTGATCGGGCGATCGACCGTAACGATATATTCCTTCTCATGCTTGTTCTCCGCACGCAAAATCTCGTTGACGATATCGCCATCATTGGTAAGCAGAATCAGCCCATCCGAGTCCTTGTCCAGACGACCAATATGGAAAATCCGTAGTGGATGATTAACAAAATCGACGATATTGCCTTTAATATGTCGCTCGGTCGTACTCGTAATGCCGACCGGCTTGTTGAGCGCGATATACACATGCTCTTTTTTCTGCTCGGCACCGATCTTTTGGCCTTTGTACCGCACATCGTCTCCCGGCTGCACCTGACTGCCCAGCTCAGCGACAACGCCGTTGATCGTTACTTTGCCTTCATTAATCCATTTATCTGCACCGCGACGGGAAGTCGCTCCCGACTCGCTAATATATTTATTGATTCGCACAGTTGACACACCTTTCTGTTGTTCCACAATGGCTTGTATCGTTGCTGCCACATACCGCACAGCTTGATGGTGGAGTCTGATTCACTTCAGTCTATGTCTAGGATACCCTTTTTGGTGGTTTTTTGAAAGGTGGAGTCCTGTGCAATGATAAGGATGGGTTGCAAAAAAATATCTGTAATCCCAGCCAATAAGGGAGGGAACAATCGTTATTTTTGAAAAGGCTAGCCAACCTGGCTACACCATCCACCACACAGACTGATATAATAAAAGGACGAATATCGCTATTGTTCGTCCACGACGGATTGGAATGGATGCTATTCAAAATAGCACTTAGAATTATATCTAAAACGATATTTAAAAACATACGTAAACATGTACTTACAGATTTACTTAAAACCGCACTTAAAACCGCACAAAAAAGACCTCATACAAGAGGTCTAATTCTCAAGCTAGGTTTCTGCCGAAAATGTGTATACTACCTATCATTTCAACTTCTCAGGATTAGTAATCTTAATCGATGCGACCTCGCCACAGTCTTCACATACGGTGTAGATTTTCTCAGAGCCGATCGCCAATTTTTTATCGAGTGGACGAAGGTTTATGTAATCGGTTGCCTGAATAAACGAACTGCCTTCACAAGCTTTGCATATCATCCTATTCACCCCTATTATTTACATTTAATAATATAACAAAATCTGTAATATTAAAAATAGTGAGAATACATCGCTAACCCATCGTACATATGGAAAGGAGACTGCCTCGTGAATACGATCTCATCGTCGCTAATAATTAGTTGTATTGGCTTGCTGGCGCTGTTTGTGCTTGCGCTGGTCATCCTGCCACGCTTGCAGCGGCGCGAGAATCGGGAGCATCATATGGAACGAGTGGTGCAGGATGGCTATGCGGCGCATGGTTATATTTTGGACGTGATCCCAACCGGACAGTATCACTCCGGTCAGCCGGAATTGCGATTACGTTTGCGTATCGAGTCAAGAACTCGTTTGCCGGTAGAACTGACAGCGACCGTGACCGTGTATTCCATTCATCGCAGTCGTTTTCAGGAAGGAATTCGCGTTCCTGTGCGTGTATTGGAAACGCGTAAAGGATTGCAGGTTGCAGTGAAAGGGTCAGTTCATTATCCTTGAAACGAACCAACGAACCAACGAACCAACGAACCAACGAACCAACGAACCAACGAACCAACGAACCAACGAACCAACGAACCAACGAACCAACGAACCAACGAACCAACGAACCAGCGAACTGGCGAACCAACGAACCAGCGAACTGGCGAACCAACGAACTGGCGAACTAGCGAATAAATAAACGAGTAAACTCAGGCAGATAGGCAATTGTATTTTCAAATTTCGATGTATGCTTGTCTGCGTCCAGTCTGGTTGACTATACAATATGGTTTAGAGGTGGATGTAGAAGAGACGCCACATATGGCGTTGGCTATGAGTCGCTCATTCTCTATCCATCGAAAAATCGAAGTCATACATCATAGTCTCGAAGCCATACATCGAAGCCATACTACATACAAAGAACTCCCGTGCGTGACGAGAGTTCTTTGTTCTGTATACAGATAGCCTATTACTATCCATCACGATTCGTTACAATTCCTCCATTGCTTTTGTATTATCAGAGCATTGATTAAGAAGCTCCATCTGCTTCAATTGTAGCTAAAGAAGTCGTAGTCGGCACAGTGGATAGGTCAGAAGGGGTTGCCTGTGGGTTGTGAATTAGGAATGTATACTGGCTACCTTTCTGATCTTCCCAGACGATATAATCATACGTTCCTTTTTCGCTGGATATTTGCAAATATAGCTTTGCTGGCGCCATTGGACTTTCATACAGCTGATCCCCACTATATTCTTTTGGTGTACCGTATCGTTTTAATGCGGCCATGCCTTGCTTACGTAGCTCATCGATGGAAGTTTTTGTATCCAACTTTTGGATATCTACATAATATTCAGGGAATGAGGTCAGCTGTAAGCGGTTTTTCTGCTTATCCAACGTATATCCATCAAATACATAGAGCGAATAGCCGTTGCCCTGCTGAAGCTTGGTAGTGTGTTTAACCAGTTTCCCTTTGTCCATTAGCTCAAATGTTTGTGTAGCTGGACGCGTGCTGGTAGTAGCATTCGTCGCTTCTGTCGTGCTATTAGCGCCAGATGTTGCGCTAGCGTTGTTCGTCGCAGGTTGTTCGCCTGTGGTTGCTTCTGAACCCGTTGTGCCCGTAGCTTCAGTTGGATCAGTCGCTGTTGCTTCGTTTCCAGTGCCTGTTGGTGCAGGGGTAGATTGCTCGGTTGCAGGTGTAGTGGTTTGTCCAGCTGTACCTGTCGCGGCTTCGTTACTGCATGCACCAAGCCATAATACAGCTGCAACAGCTGTACCGAGTGTTGTGATTTTGTAGGTTGATTTCATGTTGAACACTCCTCTGTATTGGAATTGTCAATATGCGACTTATACGTATAGACGGACAGAAGCGCAGAATCGTTACACCTTTTTAAGAAAAAATTGGAAAATAATATAAAAAAGCTCCATATTCCGAAGTTATCCGCTTCTGCTGGATAGCTTTGGAATATGGAGTAAGGCACAACACATCCTATGGGGGAGGATGGGGGTGAAGCGGTATTGCGCTTGATCGCTAAGGCTGTAGTTACCGTTTACGGTAGGGAACACGTGAGCGGAACGATAACCTGTAGCATCAAGGTCGAGCGGTACTTCTATGCTAAAGCAGAGCCGATCCGATGCAGGGAAGCATCGATAGACTCTGTAGCATACGGATAGGAATAGAGGGAGGAGACTGTGGATTTAATAGTAAATGTGCATGAGTGTAAGCAAGCTTACCTTGCAGCTCGTATAGTTTAGTTTGTTACCCGAAACTATACTGGAACTCTACGGTAGCTACAGTATGTTGTAGCTACACTCGAACTTGTTCACATCCAGTCTAACTTTATTATTGTTGCTGGTTATGGTGTGGGAACAGCTAGCATGTGCTTATGATATGTTCCAACGCGCTCGCAGTTCCACTCAAGTTTGGCACAGACGGTGGGGAGTATGCTCAATATATATTCCAGCGCGTTCCATTCCTGTTTGAAGATGCCGGGTTCATCCGCTAGAGTAGATTCCATATTAGGCAGCATCCCACCTCTGTAACACTGCGGTTCACACCTAGTTATTGAACTACATGAACTACAACGCTGCCGGTATAACTCGGACAACCTGTCCAGCTACACATTTATCTCGATGTCAGCTGCGTCTGTCTGGCAAACAGCAATGAGGTTACATACTTGCGCGCATCAGCGGTCAGAATCTGCAACTGCGTGCGCTCCATATTAGGACTAGCTGGCGTAAAATGCAGCAACGCACCATCCAGATTTTCCTCAATGGCTGCGATGATATAGCCCTGGGCAAGGATCTCATCGATCTGTTGCTTTTCCCGTTCGTATTCAGCAAATGCAGACATCAGGACATCCCTCCACTGGATACTTTTTCGGTGACAGGTGGATGATCCAGCGTCGTCGA
Source organism: Paenibacillus wenxiniae (assembly GCF_039822605.1). NCBI lineage: Bacteria > Bacillati > Bacillota > Bacilli > Caryophanales > Paenibacillaceae > Paenibacillus > Paenibacillus wenxiniae. The sequence continues at coordinate 15,709 of NZ_JBCGUH010000003.1, read as the reverse complement.
TGTTTCAAAACGCTGGCGATGCAAGTATTGTCCGCTGCCAGGCACACCGACAAACTGTTTATTTTTAATGACAAATTCGCCTCGAACTAACACGGAAACCGGCTCGCCGGTCACTTCCATCCCTTCAAAAGCGCTATAATCGACCCGCATATGATGTGTGCTGGCAGACAGCGTGCGTTTCACGTTGGGATCGAAAATAACGATATCCGCATCACTGCCAATCGACAGCGTGCCTTTCTGCGGAAACATCCCGAACAACTTGGCGCTAGTCGTCGAGATCATCGACACAAATTGCTGGAGTGAGATACGACCTTTCGCCACGCCTTCCGAATATAAAAGGCTAAACCGATCCTCGATCGTCGGACCGCCATTCGGAATTTTGGAAAAGTCACCGCGTCCGAGTTCTTTTTGACCGTTGAAATCGAATGAGCATTGATCCGAGCCAATCGTTTGCAAGCTGCCGCTCCACAGGCAATTCCATAGCACATCCTGATTCCATCGTTCACGCAATGGAGGAGACCATACATATTTGGCACCTTCAAAGTCTGGTTTTTCCAGATCGGATTGATCCAGTACGAGGTATTGCGGACAGGTTTCGCCATAGATCCGCAGTCCTTTTTTTCGACCTTCAGCAATTTTTAGCGCAGCATCGGCACAGGTAACATGCACGACATATAGCTGTGAATCAGCCAGCTCGGTCAAATAGATAGCACGTCCGGTTGCTTCGCCTTCCAGCTCTGGGGGGCGAGTGAGAGCATGATAGATCGGATCGGTCTGTCCGGCAGCTAGCGCTTGCTCGATCAAGTATTCGATCACATCGCCATTTTCGGCATGCACCATCACGAGTGCGCCTTCACGGCGAGCGGTTTGTAATGTTTTGAATAGCGTGCCATCGTCAGCCTGGAACGTATTTTTGTAGGCCATAAATACTTTGAATGACGTAATGCCTTCATTTTCCATAATGAGCGGTAGTTCTGTTAGCACTTCATCATTAATTTCCGAAATCATCAGATGGAAACTGTAATCGATCACCGCCTTATCATGCGACTTGGCGTGCCATGTGTCCACCGCACTTTGCAGAGAAGCTCCTTTATTCGTCAGGCAAAAATCGATAATCGTCGTCGTGCCACCAAATGCAGCCGCGATCGTGCCGGATTCAAAATCATCCCTTGTTACTGTTCCGCCAAACGGCATATCCAGATGTGTATGCGGATCAATGCCACCGGGGAATACATAGCACCCGGCAGCATCGACAATTTCGGCATCAGGCACATCCAACTGTACGGCGATACTCGTAATCATGCCATTTTCGATCAACATATCCCCTGCATACGTTTCAGATGCGGTCACGATGGTGCCGTTTTTAATCAATTTCTTCATTACATCACCTCCACATTGTACGCATCGTTGAGCGAAGCAATGGCACGCTGACGTTCATTCCATGTCATGGGTGGTAGGTCGTTCTCAATCGCGACCATATCGATGGCGCCATCAACTGGACAGACGATCGAGCATAGATTACAGCCTACACAATCTTCTTCACGTACTTGCAGCACGCTTTTGCCATCCGCATTCGTCAGCATATCAATACATTGATGGGATGCATCTTCACAGGCGATATGGCATTTATTGCAGTTAATGCAGTTGTCTTCATTAATGCGAGCGACGACCTGATAATTCAGATTCAGATCGCCCCAGTTCGAATATTTCTGTACAGAACGTCCGATCAGTTCTTCGACCGACGCCAGCCCTTTTTCATCCAAATAATTGCTTAATCCATCGATCATATCTTCAACGATGCGGAAGCCATGATGCATAACGGCTGTGCATACTTGTACGCCGGTCGCACCCATCAGCATAAATTCGACCACATCCTGCCACGTAGAGATACCGCCAATGCCGGAAATGGGTACGCCGATATCGGCATGACGTGCACATTCAGCAACCATATTAAGCGCAATCGGCTTTACCGCTGGGCCGCAATAACCGCCATGCGCCCCCTGTCCGCCCACATGCGGAATCGTATTCCAGGTATGAATATCGACGCCAGCCAGACTATTGATCGTATTGATCATGCTAATTGCATCCGCGCCGCCGCGAACAGCATGACGAGCGACAACGGTAATGTCGGTAATATTAGGTGTTAGTTTGACGATGACTGGTGTCGTGGCAACTTCTTTCGCCCAGTGTGTCTGCGCTTCAACCAAATCAGGTTGCTGACCGGATGCCGCACCCATACCGCGTTCCGCCATCCCGTGTGGGCAGCCGAAGTTCAGCTCCAATCCGTCTACACCGACATCCTCGACACGTTTGACGATCTCATGCCATTTTTCCTGCTTCGGTTCTACCATGAGGGAGGCGATAATGGCATGGTTCGGAAAACGTTTCTTCGTTTCGTAAATTTCCTTGAGGTTCACATCTAATGGACGGTCCGTAATTAGCTCGATATTGTTGAAGCCGGCAACACGTTGCCCATTAAAACTAACCGCCGCAAAACGAGACGATGTATTAATGATCGGATCACCCAGCGTTTTCCACACTGCTCCACCCCAGCCTGCTTCAAAAGCACGTTGTACTTGATAGCCGGTATTCGTCGGTGGTGCTGATGCCAGCCAGAACGGGTTAGGCGAGCGAATCCCTGCAAGATTAATGCTTAAATCTGCCATAGTTGATGACCTCCAGTCATAGGTGAACTTGTTTATACTCCTCGTGGCGTGTGATTTAAAAATCGGGATGAGGCGGATACTAGTGATGCGATTTCTCATGGTGCCATGACCATGTTAAAATTTAATTCTGTGTTCGCACCGCTATCATTTAGGATTGAAAGTGAGTTTAACTTTAAAATTCGCTTCCAATTCTGGTCTACCGATCTACCAGCACACGATCAAAGATCATATTTAACGTGGTCTAGCTGCTCGCTTGATTACAGCTTACCGTGGCTTATTCCGCACTCTATACAGCAGAACCCATCACCTCTGAAGTGTGTGGCAATAACTCACGAATGATCGCATGCGCGGCCAGCTTCCCTTGTTGAGCGGCAGACACGACCATCGCTTCTCCACGCCCTGCACCAAAAATAATATCGCCGGCTGCATACACTTTAGGATGAGATGTACGATACGTTCGTTCATCGACCTCCACAACACCCCATGTATGGCTAAGCCCAAAATGTTCAATCAGTCCATGTTGACGTTCCTGACCGATGGCGAGTACAACGGCATCAACAGGGAGCAAGAACTCGGAACCTACCACAGGTGTCGGAATCAGTCGACCGTCTTTGCCCGTTTCACCGGTCAGCGTCATATCTACACATTCCAGATGAGTAACTTTACCGCTTTCGTCGCCGACGATGCGTTTGGGTAAGGTGAGCCAACGGAACTCTACCCCTTCCTGTTTGGCAAATTCATATTCAAAATCATATGCCGTCATTTCTTCGCGTGTACGGCGATAGATCATTTTTACATTGGCGGCACCGAGTCGAACTGAGCAGGTAGCGGCATCAATCGCCGTATTGCCTGCACCGATCACAGCCACCTTTTGACCGATCATATGGACGGAAGGCATACCTGTTTTCGTTTGTTCGACTAGCTTGATCGCATCATATACCCCTTGCAGTTGCTCACCTTCGATGCCGATCGGTGGTACATAGCCCATTCCGGCTGCCAGTACGATGGCATCATATTGCGCTAACAGCTCATCGGCTGTAATGTCGGTGCCTACACGTACACCCGTTTTGATCTCAACGCCTAGCTTTTGCACCTGCTCCACTTCCCACAGTGAGATCGATTGGGGAAGCCGGAACGATACGATACCATATGTATCCAGACCACCTGCTTGTTCTCGTGCCTCATAGATGGTGACGCTCATGCCCTGACGTGCCAGCTCGCGCGCAGCAGACAGACCGGCTGGTCCACCGCCAATAACAGCGACCTTGTACCCGTTATCGACACCACGCTTAAACAGTGTGGCATCGCTCGCGATTGCCCAATCGGTTGCATAGCGTTGCAGCATACCAATCTGGATCGGAGCCGATGCATCGTTAAGCACGCATGCGCCTTCACACAATTCCTCGGTTGGACAGACGCGAGCACAACTGGCGCCGACTGGATTGGAGTCCATAATCGTCGTGGCAGCACCGCGCAAATTATCGGTCGCAATACGTTTAATAAAGGAGGGGATGTTAATGCTCGTCGGACAGGCTTTAATACAAGGCGCATCATAACAATACAGACAGCGATTCGATTCTTCGATCGCTCCTTTCGATGTGAGTCCTGGCGCTGCTTCGGCAAAATTATGCATGAACATATCCGGCGAAAATGCGGTGATTGCAGAATGCTTCATAGGTCAGCCTCCTTTTAAAATATCCGATATAAAAATGAATAGGACGTGTATCGGTCCATCGTATGCGTGATATGGACGGATAGGGTAGTGAATCATATTGATATCGTTCGGAGTAATAAAATAGCGATCTTCATTCAAATGTAATGTTAGCTACGCGTCCATATTCTTTTTTTGGAAACGATAAAATAATAGTTTTAATAAAATAATTCACTATAATTATCGAAATTGTGTAACTAAAGTTAACAAAATTAAATATAATAATTCATTATCAAACAAATTTCATTCTTTATAAGTTATATATACTAACATTAGTTATACAAACTATAGTGAATTGGAGGTTTTATTACATTAGACAGTCTGTCTAATTTCAAAAGTTTAATTTTTACGGCATCGATGGCAGGAGGACGACAGATTACCATTCAACCAGGTGGGGGGAGAACGAATGAATGGACAACGTATGTTTACGATCAGCGATGCACTGACACGGCCGCTTTTTGCAGAAGTTCAAGTCGTTGGAGGAAAAGAGGGGTTACAACGCACGATCCGGTGGGTGCATGTGCTCGAAAGCGCCAGTATTGACAGTCTGATTCATGGGGAAGAGATGATTTTGACGACAGGTCTCGGTTTTCATACCGATCTGGAATCAGCGTTATCCTTTATGCATGATCTGGCGCAAAAGCGTGCGGCTTGCCTCTGCATTGAGCTGGGTCAATACTTCGACCATATTCCGCAGGAGATGATGGAGCTGGCGGATGAGCATCAGTTTCCATTACTCGTATTTACAAAGACGGTCCGCTTTGTAGATATTACGCTGGATCTGCATTCGCTGCTTATTAATCGGCATCATCGACTGCTGCAAGAATTGGAAAGTATTTCGCGTGAATTTAATCGGTTGACACTCAGTTCGCAAGGAACGAGTAAGGTGTTACAGCTATTGCATCGCAGTACAGGGAACCAGCTGCTCTATGTGCAAATGGGCGGTAAGCCTGTCTTTTATCCGCCGCTTGCTCCAGATAAGCAGCGTGTATTGCTAGAACAGTTTGCGGCGTTTGAAGCGCAGAAAGACGGAGTGGGGCTGGACACTGCGCCTTGTTTTCATGAGCTGGGCAATGAGACGTTAGTATTAAAACCGGTAGGTGCGCTTGATCAGACGTGGGCGTATATGATGATGGTCTGTCCGCACCGTCCGCAGGAGTATGATTGTCTGCTGCTTGACTCGGCGGCATTATCGATTGCACAAGAGCTATTGCGCACACGATATATGGAAGAGCGCCGTCTCTTTTCCGAAAATCTGTGGGTGGAGGAATTGATCAACGGACGTCTGGAAGAAGAGCATCGTCTGAAAAGCCTGATCGGTCCGGATTTTGGCGCGATGAACGATTTGCCGTATCGGGTCTGCCTGATCGAGATCGAGAATCCGCAGGATGTGCGCTGGAGTAGCTCGGAGTACGAATGGGAATCGATCACTTTCCATCTGTCCATCGTATTGCGCTCCATCTTCGAGCAGTGTTTATTTCATCCGCTCATCACACTGAAAAATAATCGCTTAGCCGTTATCGCATTGGACAAACAGGCACGAATGCCAGCCAAGCCCCGTCTGGAGCAGGCGCTGCATGCATTACGCCATATTCGTTCCGACGATAAGCTGAAGGATTTACAGCTAATCATCGGCGTGAGCAAAGCGAACAAACAATTGAAAAACGCCTCCACCAGCTATCAAGAAGCGGTACAGGCGTTATCCGTCTATTCATGTTCTGGCAGTCGAGTGCTCTTTTATGAAGAGCTAGGCGTGTATCAATTATTGCTGAGTTTAAACGATGGCCGCCGCTTGCAAACTTTTGTCCGCAACTATCTCGGCCCACTCATTGATCACGATGAATCCAAAGGCAGCGAGCTACTGCTCACCTTACGCGTCTATCTCGATCACGACGGCTCCAAACAAATCGCCGCCCAGAAACTATTCATCGTCCGCCAATCCCTATACTACCGACTGGACAAAATTACCGAACTACTGGGCGAAGACTTCATGTCACCCGAAAACCGCATCTCCGTTCAGGTTGCACTACGCGCGTACCAGCTACTCTACCCGGAAAAGATGAGCTTGCCCCATGTGCAATCTTCCTTGTAGAGGTGCACAATGATAGGATGATGAGCACATGTAGAAGTGTATATAACGCTAACTGAATGTAGCAGTGCATGTGTTAAATGTAGTCATATCTGCTGGAGCAGAGATTTGTTGCGATAAGCACAGAACGGAGGGAAGGAAATAAGGGGTAAGGACGATTTTGGAGGGGCGGGAATCTTCATTTTACCTCATTCAAAAGATTCCCGCGGCTCCACCTGAGTCCGTCCCCTTATTCCTTCCCGGAGTGGTGTCTCTATTACAGACAAATCAGTGCTCCTCCATCACCCTTAAAAAAGTAGCGATCAAAAACTCCATATCCTCATCCGTGCACACGAGCGGCGGAGCAAACGTCAGCACATTATTGAAGCCTGCAACGGTATCGCCATTTTTACCAATAATCAGTCCATGCTGCTTACAGCCTGCGATAATACTTTTTACAATATCGAGCGAAGCCGGTTGCCGGGTCGTTTTGTCTGCTACCAGCTCCACGCCTGCCAGCAGACCAAAACTGCGAATATCGCCTACGAGCGGATGTTCTGCCAGTGGTTGTAGCGCATCGCGAAGTCGCTGGCCGAGCACACGCGCCCGGTCGATCAACTGCTCATCTTCCATAATTTGCAGATTGCGCAGGGCGAGCGCACAGGCTGACGGATTACCGCCAAATGTATTCACATGCCGAAAATGTGCATATTCATCTTCCGGGTCTTTAAATGCTTCGTAAATGTCTTTGCGTACTGCTGTAGCCGATAATGGTAAATAGCCACTCGTCAATCCTTTGGCCATCGTAACGATATCCGGCTGGATGCCGAAGTTATGATGGCCGAACTTTTGCCCAGAACGCCCGAAGCCGCAAATGACCTCATCGATAATGAGCAGTACCCCATGCCGCTTACAAATCTCCTGTACACGATCCAGGTATATTTGTTCGGGCACGATAATACCACCGCCTGTAATGACCGGCTCCATAATGACCGCGCCAACCGTCTCAGCACCTTCCCAGATAATCGTATCTTCAATAGCCTGTGCACATTGCACATTGAATTCCTCTACCGATTGTCCGGCAGGACGACGATAACTGTCCGGCGGCGCGACATGCAGAAATCCGCCTGTGAGCGGTTCGTATTTATATTTGCGCTGCGCCTGGCCAGTTGCCGATAACGCGCCCAGTGAACTGCCATGATAACCACGATAGCGTGAAATGAATTTATGACGATAATGCTGTCCGGTTTGCTGATGATACTGCCGTACCATTTTAAAAGCAGCTTCATTCGCTTCGGAGCCACTATTGGAGAAGAAGATCACATAGTCATCGCCCAGCCACGTATTGAGCTTTTCGGCAAGCTGGATCGCAGGCAGATGACTCTGGGTTAATGGAAAATAAGGCAGTTTCATCATCTGCTCATAAGCGGCTTCCGCCAGCTCTTTGCGTCCATAGCCGACGTTGACGCACCATAGTCCGGACATGCCGTCCATATAACGTTTTCCATTCATATCAGTAATCCAGGCACCCTGTCCGGATTCCACAATCATCGGCGGAGCGGCTTCGCTATAGGGCGTAATATTGTGCCATAGGTACTGTCGATCCTTTTGCAGAGCGGCTTCATTATCGGTTGCTGACTTGAGCATCATGAATTCCTCCTGAGCATTCGGGGACGGTCTCTTATCATCGATACCGTCCACCGAAGTATAGTGTAATGGTATGAACAGTTTGACTACGCTAGCGTATCGTAACAGTACGGCTTATCGATCGGCTTACTTGGACTGTGTTGCCATATCCATAATTTCATTCGTATATGCTTTTTGTGTATCGGAAGCTTGCTTGATCACACCGAATTGAAGTGCGATATCTGCGGTCTGTTTGAACATCGTGCCATCAGTGTAGCCCATTTTGGCTTTGTCGAAGCCTTCGGGTAGAATCAACTTGGCGACTTCCTGCATCATTTTGAGCTGATGCTCCTTAGTCGTACTACCGGATTCCGCCTGCTTCATAACGATATCGACCGCACCTTCAGGATCATTGATCGCATCCTGCCAGCCTTTTAATGAAGCACGAACGAATTTGGCGGCGGTTTCCTTGTTATTCGCCAGCCATTCACTGTTGGCGAATAGATTATCCTCCAGCATGGCGACGCCTTCCTTATTCATATCGATCACATTCATATCGTCAGCTTTCACACCGGATTCAATCGCCACCTGATATTCGTTATAGGTCATCGCTGAAGCGGCATCCAGCTCACCATTCAAAAACTGATCCATCGTAAAGCCCTGCTTGGTAAAGCTCAGGTCTTTATTCGGATCAAGCTTGTATTTATCGAATAACGCCAGCACCTCAAATTCATTACCGCCCATCCAGTTTCCTACCTTTTTCCCTTTCAGATCGGCAGGGGATTGGATATGAGCTGATTTTTTGGAGATGAGTACCAATCCACTCTTTTGGAAAATTTGAGCGATCTGCACGAGTGGCATTTCCTGCTCCTGACTGGTGAGCAGACTGGCTACCCAGTCCACACCGATATCTGCCGAACCGCCAGCGACCTGCTGTTCAGGCACAATATCCGGACCACCTGGCAAAATCTCCACATTCAATCCTTCATCTTTGTAGTAGCCTTTATCCAGAGCGACATAATAGCCAGCAAATTGAGCCTGTGGTACCCATTTAAGTTGTAGCTTAACGGTTACGGGTTCTGTAGAAGCTTCTGCACTACCCGTTTGTCCGGCGGCACTCGTATTCTCGTTGGAACTACTGCCACAGCCTGCAACGATAACAGCTAGTGATAATACAACCGCCAGTAACATACTCATCCTTCTGTTCCAACGCTTTGTTTTCATTGGTTCATGCCCCCTGTATATTCGAATCTAGCTTATAATGCTACTGCCGCATAGGATGGATATTCCAACCAGCTGCGGTAGTACGGCTATACTATTACAGGTGTTAAATATTGACTCCATTTGCTTCATTCATTGTCTCAACCAGCGCGTATTCATCGGTTATTCGGTTAAACGACATTCCACAATTCAATGTACTACATGCTATCTATTTCATTGCGCTCTGAATACTTCAATAGATAGTGCCCTGCATTTGACGCACTGTATGGCGCTTCCACATACATAGGATACAGATGCTTGTTACTGTATTGTCGGCACTATATTTTCTGCTGATGCATTTATGCCGAATGTACATATAGCTTTAGCCGTTATACCGTCAGATGCGCTGTGATGAATGCCAGCGAATGAATACCTTTTCCAATCGTTCTACAATCAGGTAAAAAATCACTCCGGCAATAGCAGCCAGTACGATACACGACCAGCCGAGCGGCATTTTGGCAACTTTAATGGAGTTGGAGAGCAAATAACCAAGCCCCTGGGAGGAGAAAAAGAACTCCCCGACAATGGCGCCGATCATGCTTGCTGTAGCATTGATTTTTAGCGCGGTGAACACATGTGGTAAGCTGTTCTGAATGCGCAAATAGCGAAAGGTATCGATTCGACTCGCAGCATACGAATGCATCAGATCAAGTGCGAGCGGATGAACCGATGTCATGCCTTTATAAGCATTGATTGCCATCGCAGCCATCGTCGTGACAGTGACGATCGCTACTCTGGAGCCGATCCCGTCACCAAACCATAAGTTCATGACCGGAGCGAGTGCAACGATCGGTACAGCATTCATCGTAGCGACTACAATTAGACTGGCGCCACCCCAGCGTGGCCATGCCGTAGCGATTAACGCGATCACAAAGCCAAGCGCTGATCCGCATAACATGCCGAGCACGGCTTCGGTAAGCGTGTAGCCGGTATAGGATAGCAGCATGCTCCAGTTGTCCAGCATAGCGTTTGCGATAGCGGAAGGAAGAGGGAGTTGATATTTTTTCAGATCAAGTATGTGGTGGAACACTTCGAGCTGCCATAATAACAGGAACAGTACACCAGCTAACAGTGGTAACCAGATGCTGGAACTATTCACAAGCATACGCAGGAAGGGCGAATGCCGTGGATCAGAGCGAGCTTGTGAAGCAGACTGGCTGGATGATCGATAGGCAGAAGGTAAAGCAGGCGGATCGGGAGGAGCAGAATGATTACTGGCCTCGGTGGCGGATGGAGCGTTTGGATATCGATTTTCCATTAACGTTCACCTCCACGTGTACGGAACTCGGGTTGCCACGGCGAGGCGAGGCGCTCGATCAGACTGATCACCCAGTAACTCAAAATTCCAAGCAATGCCCCAACGATAACGGTTGACCAGAACATATATACATGTGAAGGGCCGTAATACAGATTACGCAGCATGATTACACCGATCCCGTGCTGTGCCCCCATCAGTTCCACCAGAATCGCTCCGGTAACGGCGAGTGGTGCAGCGATTTTTAAGCCGCTGAACAAGCTTGGCAAAGCTGCCGGCAAACGAAGTTTCCAGTACACCGACCACGGCTTGGCAGCATAGGAATACATCAATTCCAGTGCGGATGGCTCAACACTACGCAAACCGCGCAACATATTCAGTGCAACCGGAAAAAAGGTAATATATCCTGATATGATAATCCGCGATATGTATTCATCACGCACGATGCCATAGATGATCGGTGCCAATCCTAGAATCGGAATCATTTGCGAAGCAATGGCATAGGGAAAGGTTAGTCGTTCGATCCAGCGTGAGACACTCATCAGTATGGCGAGCAATACGCCAGCCGCCGCGCCGATTATGAATCCGATAGCTGCATTGCCAAAAGTCGCACTGCCTTCTTTTAGTAAAGTTCCGCTATACTGCACACTGGTAGTCACAATCGCATGCACATAAGGAAGCTTGGATTGCGCCAGCGGCACTCCGGCTAGATTCAGCAGCGCCCATGATCCCGCCTCCCATAACACCAAAATCACCGCGACCCATACTAGCACCGGCACCAATCGATGCCGCATGAACAATGTTCCTGCTCTCATGTCATAACTCACACCCCTTCAAAGCTGTCTCGAATCCGTGCGATCAACTCGAAAAATAAAGGGCTGTTACGCATTTCCGGCGTGCGCGGTCGTGGCAGCGGAATATCTACCACAGCAGACAATCGCCCTGGATGAGGAGAGAGGACAAACACCCGATCCGACAAAAAGATCGACTCTGGAATACTATGGGTAACAAACACAATCGTATTTTGTACTTTGCTCCAGATCGATAGCAGTTCCTCATTCAAGCGCTCACGTGAAAATTCATCCAATGCCGAAAAAGGTTCGTCCATCAGCAAAATTTCCGGTTCCATCGCCAGCGCACGTGCAATCGCAGCACGTTGCTGCATCCCGCCGCTTAACTGCCACGGATACTTATCCGCGAACCGTTGTAGACCGACCAGTTCCAGCAGTGCCATCGCGCGTTCCTCGCGTTCCTTTTTTGGTACGTTCATCATTTCAAGCGGAAGCGCCACATTATGTCGGACTTTGCGCCAGTCATAGAGCACCGGACTTTGGAACACGATGCCATACTTGCGTGCAAGTCTTGCTGCACGCGCACTTTCGCCTGCAACCGTTATAGAGCCTGTTGTCGGTTCGAGCAGGTCTGCCATGAGACGCAATAATGTCGTTTTGCCACAGCCAGACGGACCAAGTAAGGATACAAATTCACCTTTAGCAATATCCATGCTCACCTGATGCAAGGCGAGCACTTCAGTATTTCCAGTCGGATAACGCATCTCTACATCCTTTAATTGAATTTCTGGCATGGCCGTCCCGGTAGGCGGTACAGGCATCGTAGACATCCATAATCCCCTCCTGTATCGAAATCTGATTTTGAAGAAATATGACCCGAAGTTTCTACGTTTGCGATAGATAACTAAAGCAGGTGTAATAAAAGTGGAATATTATGTGAAAGGTAATCGAACATAGAGTTAAACCAAAATATATATTTTTGATAATATATTGCGTATGTTCAATCTAATTTCACTTCATCATGTCCAGATTATGTTCTGATGACTAACATCATACTTATAGCTTGATCCCTATGCATTAGACAAAAAGTAATATAGCTCTCATGAAATTGAGTCAGTTTGTCTATTTTGTTCTCGCCTTATACTGATAAAATAGCTATTCGATAGCGTTTACAACAGCACATCTCCAAAATGAGGGTAGTTTGTAAAAGTATTACCGAACAATAAAAGATAGCAACAATATAAACATTCGTATTTTGCGATTGACAAACAAATAAGCAGTGTCCTAAAATGTAACAGGTAAGTCATAGTAATATGGCAAAAACAACATGAACACGGATAAGCTTTACAATTTCGACAGTTATAATGTTTTCGTATAATCCTGTGAATAGGCACAGGAGTCTCTACGTGATCACCGGAATGATCTCTCTACGGAATTCAGAATATGACTTGTTGCTCCTGGGATCGATGCAGAGGTAGTGGATGGAACATTTATTTACTACATACATGATCGCAAACGGGAGTGCAGGTGCAATCTGACCTAGAGACCCCGATGAGTAACCGTACACATCGGGGTCTTTGTCGTTTTCTTATCCATATTCAAAAACGGGAGGGTATGTATTCATTATGGAGCGTTTCTTTAAGCTACGGGAACACGGCACGAATGTAAAAACAGAGATGATCGCAGGTTTGACCACATTCATCACGATGGCGTACATTTTGTTCGTCAACAATCTGTTTTTAGGACCGGACGGTGCAGGTATCCCTGCACATGGCGTATTTTTTGCTACCGCAGTAGGTGCAGGTCTGGTTACAATTTTGATGGGGTTATTTGCGAATATTCCAGTTGCACTTGCTCCGGGAATGGGCTTGAATGCTTACTTTATGACGGTCGTACTCGGTTCAAACGGTATGATTTCCTGGCAGGCGGCACTGGGTGCAGTATTTCTGTCCGGTATTATTTTCATTATCCTGACCATTACCAAAGTTCGTCAGCTATTGCTTGTAGCCGTTCCTCATTCGCTCAAAATGGCGATTACCGTCGGTATCGGTCTGTTCGTAACGATCATCGGTTTAAAGCTGGGTAACGTCATTTCCGTATCGGCGACGATAAAAGGTGTAACCGATGTAAGCCAACTGGCTGGTCCGGTAACGGTAAGTGGCGGTAACTTCCAACTGGCGCTGAGCGATTTTGTTCATAATAAAGATACATTGCTATCTCTCATCGGTCTGTTCCTGATCGGTGTGCTCATGGTTATGCGTATCCGCGGTGCATTGTTGATCGGGATCATCCTGTTAACCCTGCTCGGTATCCCAATGGGTCTGACCGATGTGAGCAGCCTGTCTCATGCACAATGGTTGCCTTCGTTTAATGATCTGGCAGTCGGTCAACTGGATATTAAAGGTGCCATTGGTCTCGGTTTGTTTGAAATTGTATTTATCTTTACCTTTGTCGAGTTGTTTGATACGTTCGGTACACTGGTCGGGACGGCAGAACGTGCCGGTCTGTTCAAAAACCGTAAAGAAGGCGAGAAAAAAGTTAGCAAAGCGATGCTCGTTGATGCTGTCGGTGTAAGTGCAGGTGCGGTACTTGGTACAAGTACAATTACTTCATATGTAGAAAGTACATCCGGTGTGGCGGCAGGTGGACGTACAGGTCTGACGGCTGTAACTACGGGCGTACTGTTTATTCTGGCGCTGTTTATCGCTCCACTGGCATTGATGGTTCCTTCGGCAGCAACAGCTCCAGCACTCGTGATCGTAGGTGTACTGATGATGAGTCAGGTGCGTAACATCGTATGGGATGACTTTATGCAAGCATTCCCAGCCTTCCTGACGATTATCTTCATGCCATTCACAAACGGAATCGCAAACGGTATTTCCGCAGGGATTCTGTCCTACGTCATTTTAGGTTTCTTTGCTAACACATTCACAGGCTATAAAGTGAAAGTTCACTGGCTGATGTGGATTCTGGCAATTATCGTAGTGGCGCGTTACGTATTCCTCGGCTCGGAGTGATCAGCTGTATGTACATTGAGTGTATGTACATTAAGTGTATGTACATGTAGGATGGAATGCATTTCTTCTTAAATGTAGTTGTGATTGCTATGAATAAGTGAGCTTAGCGATTATCGAAACATATAGAATCGAATCATATAGAAGTGATCAAAAAACGGTCATTTGCAGCATGAAAGTATGCTCGCAATTGGCCGTTTTTTTTAATGTTATTTTCGCCTATATACGTTTGGGTAATTGATTTGTGTATAGAAGTAAATGTTTTTCATTCTCTATATACGTACATATACTATTATATTCAAATGCTCTTATGTTGAAGTGAAAGGTAAGAATAGTAGAAGGGTAAGCACAGTAATTTAGAATAAACAGTAAACAGTAAAATGAGAATAAATAGTAAACAGAAGAACTCGATCATTGGTTGATAATATGTTTGGTTGATAGTATGTAATGATAAGGTTCTTCTGTACAATGTTTTATAGGAAAGACCAACAAGCATTCTTTTATAATCCGTCCATTCAAGACACGAGTTGCGACAATAAGGCACCGCGTAAGTTAAATGTTCTAAAGAAAAGCGATCTCGCGATTAACCAACCTCTATTTAAGATACAATTCTTATATCAGGTATACATGAATCTATATGTATATATGACATAAATACGAAGTAGTAAGGAAGATAGATGCTCTTTATTAAGTTATTTAAAGCGGGTACTGGTACTACTACGATCTTCGCTAAAACAATTTGATGGATGAACTAAAGGTATCTGTATCCCTATTAAGTTCCAGTAAAGCATCTATATTCATTACGCTGGAATGCTGGAATACTGGAATGCTGGAATAATAGTAGAGAAGCCTGTTTAACACTATGGTTTAATACTAGATAGTAAAGAAGGATTTTATAGACGAAATAAAAAAATAATAAAAAGGGGTTGCTTTCTTATTTCGATCTATGGTATATTCTAATTCCGGTCGACAAACAAACAAGTTTGCAGGCTGAACAAAATAATCTTTCTTCTCTTGTTAGCTACATAGTAGCCAACACATTCTGCTTCAAATTCACGTCAAACGGAGCTTGAAAACAACTTCAAAAAAAGTTGTTGACAGATAGTTGAAGAGATGATAAGATATAAGAGTTGCTGCGAGAGACACTGAGCGGCAACGAAAGAGTTTGATCTTTGAAAACTGAACAACGAGTGAGTGAAGAACTTAGTTCTTCAAATTATAGAGAACAGCAATGTTCTCGCCAGCAAGAAATGAGCACGTCAAACACTTTATTGGAGAGTTTGATCCTGGCTCAGGACGAACGCTGGCGGCGTGCCTA